>JBBRPD010000084.1:0-21355 GCA_038228575.1 Chitinophagales bacterium
TAGAACGAAAAATTAGCGCATTAAAAGAACAACTGCTGAAAGATGTTGCATAGAAAAAAGAACCAAAAAAAGCGGCACTTTGGGCAATCGCTCCGCTGCCCAAAGAGGAGCCCTGCGGCGTGTTTTGCTGAAGCTTGTTACGCTAATGTCTGCGCCGGGACGGCGGCGCAGGTGTTACGCACTTTTACAAATAATATTTTAATCGGACAATAGTGATTTACAAAATAGCGGCAAGTGCCGCTATTTTTTTGCCGCAAAAAATAAATTTGTGAATGTGAAAAAGTTTGCATTAACTTTGTGTCAAAATAACACAAACTAAAAATGAGTAAATTTGCTTCTTATAAAAACCCCTCACTCGCTGTCGATCTGGTGGTATTTGGCTACCAGGATAATAAGCTGAGCGTGTTGTTACTAAACAGGAACGAAGAACCATTTAAAAATGAATGGACCTTGCCCGGTGGCTTTGTAAAAATGGAAGACAGCTTTGAGCATACCTGCACCAACATACTGGCAAATAAACTGGGCCTTACCAAGCTTTACCTGGAACAACTGTACACTTTTGATGACCCAGAAAGAGACCCGCGTGGCAGGGTTATATCGGTAGCCTACTATTCGCTTATCAATCCGGAAAAGTTTAAAATAGTAGCGGGTAGCATGGCCAACGATGTAAAATGGTTTGAAGTAAAAAAGATGCCGAAGCTCGCGTTCGACCATAAGAAGATATTTGCCACCGCCATGAAACGCCTGCAATCGAAGATACTTTATTTTCCACTGGGCTTTGAATTGCTCGACGACCTTTTTACTATGAGCGAACTACACCAGCTATATGAATGTATACTGGATGTGGAAATTGACCGGCGCAATTTTAGCCGAAAAATACTGGACGCTGATTTTATTATCAATACCGGTATAAAGCGCGAGGGCGTAAAAAACAGGCAGCCGGACCTTTTTAAATTCAACAAGAAACTGAAACAAAATAATTTTCACCTCAACATAACACAACAATGATACTCAGCCCCATTTTACTGAAAGACGGTTACAAAGTTGGTCACAAATTTCAATACCCTGAAGACACCACACTGGTGTATTCCAACCTTACGCCCCGCAAAGCAAGGAACCCGGAACTGAACGAAGTGGTCTTCTTCGGCATGCAGTATTTTATAAAAGAATATCTTATTAACCAGTTTGCAACTGGTTTTTTTGAACAGCCTAAAGAACAAGTATTGCGTGACTATACAAGGCGAATGGATAATTATCTGGGTAAGGATAGCATCACCTATGATCATATTGCTGCATTGCACGATCTGGGTTATCTGCCGCTTGAAATAAAGGCTTTACCCGAAGGCACTTTGGCGCCAATGAAGGTTCCGGTATTTACCATCAAGAATACAAAACCTGAATTCTTCTGGCTTACCAATATGCTGGAAACTATGCTGAGCAACATTATATGGAAACCATGTACATCGGCCACCACTGCATTTCAATACCTGCGCACTTTTACCCGATATGCGAATGAAACCGTAGGCAGCGACCATTCTTTCATTGGCTGGCAGGGACATGATTTTTCGTTCAGGGGCATGAGTGGTATGGAAGATGCTATGATAAGTGGTGCCGCACACCTGCTTTGTTTTATCGGCACAGATACCATACCTGCTATTGACTTTCTGGAGCAATATTACCCTGCTGATTGTACCAAAGAATTGATAGGTGCTTCAGTACCTGCAACAGAACATAGTGTAATGTGTATGGGTGGCGAGACAAGCGAACTGGAAACATTTGAAAGGCTGATAACAAAGGTGTATCCTGAAGGCGTTGTTTCTATTGTAAGTGATACGTGGGATTTCTGGCAGGTGATTACGGAATATCTGCCGGAACTGAAAGACACCATAACCAGCCGCAATGGCAAAGTGGTGATTCGCCCCGATAGTGGTGACCCGGTTAAAATTATAATTGGCGATAAAGATGCAGCCGCAGGCAGCCCTGAATACAAGGGCGCTATTGAATGTATGTGGGAAACTTTTGGTGGTACAATTACCGAGCAGGGCTACAAATTGCTTGACGGACACATAGGGCTGATATACGGCGATGGCATAACCATTGAAAGGCAGGATGCGATACTGGAAGGCCTGAAGCAAAAAGGCTTTGCGAGCTACAATGTGGTTTTGGGCCTCGGTTCCTTCACGTATGAATATGTAACCCGCGATACTTTTGGTTTTGCTATGAAGGCGACTTACGGCGAGGTGAATGGCATTGGTCGGGATATATTCAAAGACCCAAAAACGGATGACGGCACGAAGCGGTCAGCACGCGGCTTACTGCAAGTGTACAAACAGGCTAACGGTGCGCTTGCACTGAAAGACCAATGTACCTGGGCGGAAGAAGCGCAGGGTGAATTGAAGACGGTATTTAAAGACGGTAAGCTGCTCATTGACCAAAGCCTTGCTGAAATAAGAGTACGAATAAAAGAGCAACTTGTTGCCATGGAACAAACAAAAACACAGCATGAAAACGCAGTTATTATATAGGCCGGTTGGCTTACGAGAATTGGAGCTGATAGCAGCAACAGATTGGAACGCCTTCCCGCCAAGGCTGGACTGGCAGCCCATTTTTTACCCTGTGCTGAATGAGACATACGCTGCACAAATAGCCAGCCAATGGAACACAGGTGATGAGTTTTCAGGGTACTGTGGCGCGGTTACCGCTTTTGAAGTTGATGCGGCATATTTAACGCAATACCATGTACAGAATGTTGGTGATACTATACACGATGAACTATGGGTGCCAGCGGCGGCATTAGCTGAATTTAATGCGCACATAGTTAACGGCATACAGGTGATTAATATGTTTTTTGGGGAAAGGTTCATTATGCCCCAGAGAAGTAAGGCAGGAAGTGTTATTAGTAAATTTGTGAAGCAATGAAATTAGGTAGCTGACATTTTCACTACTCAAAAGCACCTAAGGAAGTGGTTGCTAGGAAGCTTGTTATTGCGTCCTCTCTAGTTCAGTTTTTCCAGATAGCCCCGGATTTTTTTAGCGTACCCGATCAAAATTTCAGAACAATGCAATACAATAACAAATGGCTTATTGATAAACATAATGCCGGCGAGCAACTCTCCTACTTATATTTCTGGGGGCACCAACCGGCGAAGGATGGCACGCTTACCAAAAGTTGTTTCAGCCAATGGTGGGTGGCACCGTTTGAAGAAAATGGAATCGTTTACCCTACTGCTGAGCACTGGATGATGTATACGAAAGCGATGCTTTTTGACGCTGGTGTAATAGCAGCGCAAGTACTGGCTACTCAAAACCCTAAAGATGTAAAGCAACTCGGCAGGCAGATAAAAGGTTTTAACGCAACCGAGTGGGACGCAGTGAAATTTATAACGGTGGTTGCAGGCAATCTGCATAAATTTTCGCAGCACAATGCACTTAAACAATTTATTAAAAATACCGGCGATAGCGTAATTGTGGAAGCCAGTCCGGTTGATGCTATATGGGGAATTGGTATGGCCGAAGATGACAACAATATTACTAACCCGGAACAATGGAAAGGCGAAAACTTATTAGGCTATGCGCTGATGACCGTAAGAGATATGCTCTGAAACCTGGCTAATCCGACTAGCGAAGATCTCCATTTAAAATTGAAGCGACAAGTGGAGCAAAAGGAATCAGGCAACTTCAATTCAACTTGCTGCAAGTCTCGCATTCCTGTTCCGAAAAAAGACAAAAAATGAACAGAAATATCCGCGTTCAAAAGGCACAGGAAACACTTCAGATAATAGAAAATGGTTGTTACACCATTAATGGGAAGCACATAGATATTCAACAAAAAATTGCCGACTCAGCGAGTGGTTCAAAGCTGTATCGTGAAAACGAATTTGACGCAGTGTTGGCAAGTGCAGCGCAAAAAATAACGGAGCTCCATTTCAACACTGCAATAGTTGTAGAGAATGCAACAGTGCTGCATGGCGCAACACTACTAACCGCAACGGGACAAGAGGTGGGCTGCCTCAATTTTGCCTCAGCAAAAAACCCGGGTGGTGGCTTTTTAAATGGCGCACAGGCACAGGAAGAAAGCCTTGCAGTATCGTCAACACTATATGATACACAACTTAAAAACCATGGTTTTTATGATTACAATCGCGGTAGAAAAACCTACTTGTATTCTGACCACATGATATACAGCCCCGGAGTTGTGGTGTTCAGAAACGATGATGGCGAACTGTTGCACGAGCCTTACCAGTTAAACATCATTACCAGCCCGGCAACTAATATTGGTGCTATGAAAACAAACAACCCTGAAGAGCTGCAGTATGCCGAAGCAGCCACCCTGCAAAGGATGGATAAGTTGCTGGCACTGTTTGTGCATTACAACATAAGGCATTTGCTTTTAGGTGCATGGGGTTGTGGGGTTTTCCAGAATGATCCCGCAGCTATTGCGCAATGGTTTGCACATTTGCTTACAGGCGACGGCAAGTATGCGCGGTGTTTCGAACACGTATTATTTGCGGTGTATGACAAGAGTAAGAATGGAGATAATATCAGGGTGTTTAAAGAGGTGTTTGGAGCACAGTGATTTTCGCGCTGCGGATAAATACATTCACAAATAAGCAAATAAAATGAACGAAAAACTAAAAACCAGTATTAGTAAATTACTCAGCCTGGTGTTAAGACATAACCCTGAAAGCATAGGCATTCAGCTTGATGAAAATGGCTGGGTAGCTGTTGCTGACCTGCTTACCCAATTGAAGGCGCATAACAAGGCAATTACCTTTAGTGAGCTGGAAGAAATAGTGGCTACCAATAACAAACAACGCTTTGCCTTTAATGATGACCATAGCTGTATACGCGCCAACCAGGGCCACTCTATTGAAGTGGACATGAACTTTGAAGCTAAGCAACCGCCCCATGTTTTGTATCATGGCACCGTGGGCGATGCCCTGGAAGCGATAGCCGCTGGCGGCTTACAAAAAATGGGCAGGCAACATGTGCACCTGAGTGCGGACATTACTACCGCTGAAAAAGTAGGTATGCGGCGTGGCAAGCCTGTTATACTCACTATAAATAGTGGCGCAATGTTTAACAACGGATGCGTATTTTACCAATCAGAAAACGGTGTGTGGCTTACCGATAATGTGCCTGTACATTACATTAACTTCCCCAACCATGAACAATAGAAACTATATAAAAGATGCGTTGCTTGGCGTAGCCGTAGGCGATGCACTGGGTGTACCCGTTGAATTTGTTTCACGCGGCATGCGCGACGATAACCCGGTTACCGGTATGCGCGAAAAAGGTTCGCACAACCAGTTGGCAGGCACATGGTCGGACGATACCTCGCTTACACTTTGCCTTGGGGAAATGCTGTGCGAGCCTTACAACATTAATGTACTCGCCAGCAATTTCGTAAACTGGAAAGAACATAACGTTAATACAGCCCGCGGCTATGTATTTGATATTGGTATAGCAACATCGGCCGCCATACAACAACTGTCCCGTGGTGTGGAACCTATTTTAGCGGGTGGTGCCGATGAGTATAGCAACGGCAATGGTTCGCTTATGCGCATTTTGCCCTTGTTATTTTATATTCAAGACAAACCCATTAAGCAGCGCTTCGCTTATACGCAGGAAGTATCATCATTAACACACAGGCATATACGCTCTGTAATTGCATGTTTCATTTATCTGGAATATGCCCGGCTGTTACTGGCAGGCATAGATAAAGTAGAAGCCTACCAACAAATGCAACAAACAGTGCTAACCTACCTGAAAGAAAACTATGTTTGTAATGAAGCCGAACTCAATAAATTTCACCGGATACTGGATATTCAGGTAGGTAATTACGACCTTAATAGACTTGCTGACCTTAAAATTGATGAAATTAATTCCGCCGGCTATGTAATTGATACACTGGAGGCGAGCCTGTGGTGTATATTGCAGACCAATAATTTTAGTGAAGCAGTGCTTAAAGCGGTCAATCTGGGTAACGATACTGATACTACGGGTGCTGTTACTGGTGGTTTAGCCGGCTTGCTGTATGGCGCGAAAACCATACCCGCTGAATGGCTGGACGTATTGGCTAAACGAAATGAAATTGTGGCGCTGGCTGAGCGCATGCATAAGCGGATGAATTTATGAGCATAAGGACTTTTGTAATAGGCGATATACACGGGGCATTAAAGGCGTTGCAGCAACTGCTGGCATCGCTCGCTTTGCAACCGGGCGACCGCCTTATTTTTCTTGGCGATTATGTAGACGGCTGGCCTGAAAGTGCGCAAGTGATCGATTACCTTATGCAACTGGAAAACGTTTATCACTGCCTTTTTATTAGGGGCAACCATGATGCATGGTGCGAAGACTGGCTTGCCGGCAAAACCGCCGATCAGGTATGGCTGTTCCATGGTGGTGCTGCTACCGTGGAAAGTTACCGGGGCTACAGCCCGCAGCAGAAGCTGGAGCACCTGCAGTTCTTTAACAGGATGATGAATTATCATGTTGATGGTTACAACCGCTTGTTTATACATGCGGGCTTTTCATCCATGCACGGGCCGGAAAAGGAGCCTTATTCCAGCAACTATTCCTGGGACCGGACACTTTGGGAAACCGCCCGTTGCCTGGACCCACGCATACCAACCGATTCCAAGCTGTTCCCCAAAAGGTTACTGCTGTTTCATGAAATATTCATTGGCCACACCCCTACCCTCTATTACGATGTGGATATACCTATGCAGGGCGGCAACGTTTTCAATATTGATACCGGCGCTGCCTTCTATGGCAAACTGAGTGCCATGAATATTGATACGAAACAATTCTGGCAAAGCGATATTGTACAACAATTATACCCCAAACACAAAGGCAGAAATATATGATAACACTCAATTTTATTTATCCTGAGCAGTCTAATATAAAATTTCAGGCAATGGTATTCCCTGACGGGCAACCTCACTTGAAGATGGATATGGTGAGCCTGGGCAATGTTGGTAAAACATCGCGGGTGCGCATACTTACCCGCATTGTTAGCAGTAACGATCTCTTGCTGGTATTACTCGCTAAAAATGTACTCAACTATGAGGGTTTTGAGCAGATAGAGTTGCATATCAGCTACCTTATGGGTGGCCGTATGGATAGGGTTATGCAAGATGGCGAACCATTTTCGTTGCGGGTAATAGCACATATTATTAATGCGGCCTGCTTTAAAAGGGTATTGGTATTCGATCAGCACTCTGAAGTAACTACAGCCGTTATTGACAGGTCGTACCCCATAACTAATCACGACTTTGTAAAAGACGCCATTACCGACTACATGGCTAAACACCAACCGGAAAGTTTTTGTCTGGTGTCTCCTGATGCGGGTGCACTTAAAAAAATACACAAGCTATCGCAATATGTGGGTGTTGAAAATGTGATTGAATGTTCAAAGGTGCGCGATCTGAAAACAGGCGCTTTAAGCCATTTTAAAACCGCAGCAACCGACCTTACCGGGCAAACCTGTTTCATTATTGATGACATTTGCGATGGTGGCGGCACGTTTGCTGGCAATGCTGCAATGCTGCGCAAATTAGGGGCTGCCCGTGTAGTGCTGGTGGTAAGCCATGGCATATTTAGCAGGGGCATAACCATCGATGCGGTAGATGCTATCTATACCACCGATTCTTATCGTTTTGTTGAGGGTGTTAGCTGTTTTGAAATTGGCAAGTATTTGGTTTAAATCAGAAATATATTGCTGAATTGATGAAAATTCAGCCAATATTTTGTATTTTTGTTTAAAATCAGAAATATATTGCTGAATGAATAGTGGTGAATTAGGAAATATTATTCAAGCAAGAAGAAGGAAGATTGCGCTGAAACAGGAAGATTTGGCGGAAATGGCTGGCATTTCCTCTAAAACAATTTATCTTTTAGAACAAGGAAAAGGTAATGCTTCGTTCAACACTCTTGAAAAAATATTCGAAGTATTGGGTTTGCAGATAGCGGTTCAGGTAAAATCGGTTGAATGATGAAAGGGCTTGTTTTCAATAACGGAATTTTGGCAGGGAGCATTGACAAAGACGATGCCGGTGTTTTTCTTTTTACTTACGATAACCAGTATCTTAACGACAGATCCCTACCGCCTGTAAGCCTCACTTTACTCAAAACACAACAGCAATACCGCTCTGAAAAAATGTTTCCGTTTTTCTATGGGTTATTATCGGAGGGTGTGAATAAAGATATTCAATGCCGTTTGTATAAAATTGACGAAGCAGATGACTTTACAAGATTATTACTGACTGCCCAACACGATACTATTGGTGCAATAACAATAAAACCGGAAAATAATGAAATGCCTGGGATGCTATAGCGATACAAAAGACAATTATTGTTTAGCGTGCCGGAAATTACTTTTTGATAAAGTAAATATTGGCTCGGGACTCGGCTTTAGTGCGCCTGCTGCCAATAACATAAGTGCGTTCCAACAATACTCTAAGCAACTATCCATATCTGGCGTTCAACTAAAATACTCGCTTCGCCTTCAAGGAAAAGAACTGATATTGACTGATAAAGAAGGGCAATATTTGCTGAAGCCAATACCGCCTGCCAGGCATCTTGTATACGTTGAAGAAGTTCCTGAAAACGAGCATCTGACCATGCAAATTGCCAAACAGATATTTAAGTTAGATACTGCAATTAATGCCCTTATATTTTTCAATGACAAGCAACCTGCTTACATTACCCGGCGCTTTGATGTACAACATGATGGTACAAAGTACATGCAGGAAGATTTTGCGCAACTTAGCAACCGTACAAAATACACACATGGTGAGGCGTTCAAGTATAGCGGCACCTACGAAGAGATTGGCAGCCTGCTAAAACGTTATGTTGCTGCAGCCACGCCAGCACTGGAAAAATTTTTTCAACTCGTTGTGTTTAATTACATATTCTCTAATGGCGATGCGCATTTAAAAAATTTCTCACTTATAAGAAACGAAAGCGGCGAATATAGTCTTACACCCGCATACGACCTGATAAGCATCGTAATACACTCACCACAGGAAGCAGATACGGCCCTTGACCTTTACGAGGGTGACATCAATTCACCTTACTACCAGACTTACGGTCACTACGGTCGGGCAGACTTTATGGAACTTTCTAAAAGACTGGGTATGATCAGCAAGCGGGCAAAACGAATTATAGATAGTTTTCGCCAGAGGCAAGATGATATAGTGGCACTTATTGAACGTTCCTTTTTATCTGAGCCAGTTAAAAAAATATATCGTGATAATGTCGTTGATAAAATAGCAAGAATGGACACCCGCTAATGCCGCTCTCGCATCAATGTGTCCATATCATACCATCCTGGTTCAGGTTCCAGTGGTATTTCTGGGCTTCGCCGAAGGTGGCAAAATTCGTACGCTCGCCCAGCATTATTTCTTTGTATGCTTGCAACATTTGCTTTGCCGCAATGGCTACCGGCATGCGACCCACACCGGTACAAAGCCCCGGTATAGCTAGTGCATTAATGCTGGGTTCGCTTTTGGCTTTTATCAGTATGGCCTTCATAGCCAGGTATGCATTTACCGAAGTAGCTATATTGAAGTTGGTAGGTATGCGCATGGTGGGCGCTGAAATAAGGTACGGTATAGTTGCATCTCCCGTGGCTAGTATCATGGCCTGCCCTACTAATAATTCGCCTTCCGGCAATGCCTTTATCTTTTCCTGTAGTGTCTTTTCAAGATGCCAGCCAAACCTTTCTGACAAGGCATAGTCAAGGCCACCATCCATAAAGCCGAATGAATTGGCAGGGCTTACTATGGCATCGCAAACTACCTGCGTTATATCACCATCCATAATGGTAACATCAGGCAGCTCTTTAAAACAATCTTGCCATGCAGCTATTAGGGCGGCATCTAACCCTGCGAGTATTATTTTCATACACTATTGTTTATGAATTGGTGTCGTATACAAATATACATTGCAGATGGTTCAACACCGTTACTGGTATTGTGTGCGGTGTTTGTAAGGCTAGCTTTCAGCCGTTTCCAATACTGCAAATAAAAATAAAATTTGCGTAGTTAAATAGCTACACATATATTTGTAGTCAAATAACTACACAATGAATTTAAGACGAGATGTTTTCCAGGCAATAGCTGACCCTACCAGGCGGGCCATATTGTTGCTCGTGGCTTCACAATCAATGACGGCCGGCGCAATAGCCGCAAACTTTGACACTGCAAGGCCAACAGTATCTAAACACCTGCAAATACTTACCGAATGCGAACTGTTGCAACAAGAGCAGAATGGCAGGGAAATTCACTATCAACTCAACGCGCAAAAAATGAAAGAAGTAGCTGACTTTATTGAGCCGTTCCGCGCCATGTGGGAAGACCGTTTCAACAAACTGGAAACAATCATGAAAAACTATAAAAACAAATAACATGGAAAAGAAAACAAAAATAAAAGCCGAAGATGGCCGGCAGGAATTAAGCATTACCCGTGAGTTTGACTTACCAGTCGCCCTACTTTTTAAAGCTTATGCCGAAGCTGAAATTGTAGAACAATGGATGGGCACAAAAGTGCTGAAGCTAGAAAGTAAAAAGCACGGCAGCTATCAATTTGAAACTACCGACCCTAAGGGGAATACATACGGTTTCAACGGGGCGATACACGAATTTATCCCGAACCAGAAAATTACCCGGACCTTTGAAATGGAACGCACTCCATACGGCGTTCAGCTGGAATTCTATACGTTTGAATCACTAACTGATGATACAAGCAGATTGACAATGCATGTGGTGTACGATTCGGTAACGCATCGCGACCAGATACTACAGTTACCATTTGCACAGGGTATAAATATGGCGCACAACCGCATACAAGATATTCTCAGCCAACTAAAATAAACAATTACTGTGAAGAGGAATACCATAATTTATTGGGTTGCCACAACCTTACTGGCTTTTGGCATGCTGGGCAGCGGCGTGCAGCAAATAATACACAACCAGGCAATGGTTGAAATTTTGGCGCATTTAGGCTATCCCGTTTATTTTATGACCATACTTGGCGTGTGGAAAATACTCGGTGTTATTGCCATACTAATACCGCGACTTAAGCTTGTAAAAGAATGGGCCTATGCCGGTTTCTTTTTTACCATGACTGGCGCACTGGTTTCTCATTTGGCCATGGGCGACCATGCCATAAAGGAAATTGCTGGCCCTGTTATGCAAACCGTTTTCCTTGTCGCTTCCTGGTACTTCAGGCCGGCTGATAGAAAAATCATTTCAGTTAGTCAATAACCCTTCCTAACTTTAAAAAAAGTAGAAACAAATGACCAGTACTAACCCAAAAGTTGACTTCTTTTTCAGTAAGGCGAAACAGTGGAAAGATGAATATGAACTGCTGCGAAAGCTGATGCTGGATTGCGACCTTACGGAAGAATTAAAATGGGGCGTGCCATGCTATACAGCTGATGGCAGCAATATAGTATTGATACATGGTTTTAAAGAATACTGCGCTATTCTTTTTCACAAAGGCGTATTGCTGAAAGACCCAAAAGGTATCCTAATTCAGCAAACTGAAAATGTACAGTCTGCACGGCAGGTGCGGTTCACAAGTGCTCAGCAAATAACAGCAATGCTGCCTGCACTGAAGGCTTATGTAAAAGATGCAATAAAAGTGGAAAAAGCAGGCTTGAAAGTGGAACTGAAAAAAACGGAAGATTATAAAGTACCGGATGAATTTCAGAGTAAGCTGGATGCTGATGCCGACCTTAAAGCTGCGTTCAAAGCATTGACACCCGGAAGGCAAAAAGGCTATCTTTTTTATTTTACCCAAGCCAAACTTTCAAAAACCCGGGAGGCAAGAGTGGAAAAAAGCATACCGCTTATTTTAGATGGAAAGGGGTTGGAGGATTAGTAAGCGAGGTTAACCTCTTAAAATTGGAACAACGATGACAACCTGAATAAACTAAGCAGCTAATTATGGGATGCCGTATCAATTATTACTGTTTTGTAAATGGTGGTGGCAAAACACTAAAAGAAATGATAGTTGATCATTATCAATCTTTTAAGGAATGGCATTCAAAAACGGCGGCTAATTGTTTAGCCGAGTTTGGGGAAGAGTTTGGGAGCGCATATCTGCGAGAAAAGTTACTCTATGTACCCGAGCTATCCAATAATTTTTATTTAGAAGAGCAGCAATTTATCGATGAATTAACCTACCAATTTATTGACTATTGTGACAGTGCAGATATACCCGAACTTGAAACATCCTTTGTTGGGCCATCAGTTAATGTAATAAATTACAGGGAAAGCGATGATTGGGCAATGCAGGCTGGCAACAGTGATTTTTGGGAATTATGGCGATATCTGACTATCGGTCGTTCCCTCAAAGGCAACGCCATTTTTGCTAAACAAAACCTCGATTATAGTATTGGTTTTTTAAGCTGTTCAGAGCAAAAGAAATTGAAAAGCTTTATTGAAATGTACGCTGGTGATAGCATTGGTAACGGTGCAGAATTAGTGTTACAAGCGCTAGATGAAATGGCGGAAAAAGAAGTAGAACTGATAACAACTGTAGAGTAAATGCCATCTGGTTAAAACCCTTTTTTTGCTTCTCAAATATCGCACTCACGTAAACCAAATAAACAACATGAAAAGACAACTATCGCCAGCTCAAACTTCAGAACTGCTGCATATTTTAAAAGATCGATTTGAAAAAAACAGCCGCCGCCATATAGGCATGCAATGGGCCGATGTGCTTGCTAAGCTGGAAGCAGCACCAAAAAAATTATGGTCGCTGAATGAAATGGAAATGACCAGCGGCGAACCCGATGTTACCGGCTTTGACTCAAAAACCGGTGAATATGTATTTTACGATTGCTCGGCAGAAAGCCCAAAGGGCCGCAGAAGTATTTGCTACGATAATGAAGCACTGGAAGCACGCAAAGAAAATAAGCCAGCTAATAGCGCCCTGGGTATGGCGGCAGATATGGGAATAGAAATTTTAAACGAGACGCAATATCGGGCACTTCAGCAATTGGGTAAGTTTGATTTAAAAACATCGAGCTGGGTAGCAACACCTGATGAAATAAGGAAGCTGGGCGGTGCACTGTTTTGCGACCGCCGCTACAATACCATATTCGTGTATCATAATGGCACAGAATCATACTATGCTGCTAGGGGTTTCAGGGGGGTATTGTGTGTGTAGTTTATATGTTATAAATTTACTTAATATACTATATGATACAAATAAGCTTAAAGCGCTGGTTAGAAAGTTATACAGCTTTACGGAAGCGGTTAGAATTGGTAACATGGTCTAGGAAATGCTGTAACTGCGGCAAGCTTTTTTAATAGATAATGTTATTTCTGGTAGTTCAAGAAATACGTAATTCCCGTCACAAATAGTTAGATATAACAATTAGCTACCACTCCTATTGAGGCTTTTTGTAAATGACATCTTTTGGAATATACCTCATAGCATTAATTGCTTCCATCCCTTCAACTGAATCAGAGTATTCCTTATGTTCAGTAACGGGAATATTAAACTCCTTGCAATAGAACTCATGGAATTTACGCCCAAGTTCATTAACAAAATTTGATAGTTCATCTTTCGCGGTATCTCCATAAGCTGGAATCCATAGACCCCAATCTAAATCACTGTTTGGAATGATTGAGGCTTGATTAACCGTAAAATAGACTAGTCCCTCAATCTTAATCTCTTCTCTCCGTCCCATAATATTAGTTACCAGCCCAAAGAGTTGTGCATTATCTAAAAAGAAATTACCATCATTACACACCATTAAGATTCTTTCAGTGTCTTCACTCCCTATTTTATCCTTGGTCTCTTTGAGTTGTTTATTCGCCTTTTCAATTATTTTTTTGAAAGTACGACTGCAGAGCTTTACGATTTCGTCAGAGATAGCTTTAGGCAATGATTTTCGACCCAAAAATATTGGTATAATGTCCACCTTATTAAGGACACCTTCTTCCAACCATTTATCAATCAATCGTTTATTTCTCTCGAAATCTTCATCAGAAAATAAATCCTTTTCTAGGCATTTAAGTTCTATAACAACATTCTCGTTTGGGAAATAGTAGTCAGCGTTTTCGGAATCGGAAGCGTCTTTAATAATTTCGTCCACACGGCTACCACCAACCGAATGAATAAATTTCGTCATGAAATCTTCAACATTTTTTACAAATGGACGTTCAATTTCAGCACTACTTGCTGCAGGTTGTTCTTGTATTTCACTATTATCCTTCTCTTCCATATAAGCTAAAGGTAGCATAATTTAATAGGCAAAAAAAGAACACTCGACAACAAAGATGATGTAAAAAGGATTAAGAGATGCGAGACAAGACTAAGTAGAATTTTGTTTTTCCGCAATTTCCTGAGCAATTTTTTCTACTTTGATGCCTTTTGTTACTATTTTTCTCCTGGGTTGGACATATTCAAATGTCAAAAAAACTATGAAATCTTCGTAAAAAATTATAGTCGAATGATTGAAACGTAACCGGCTTTTTACTGTATTTTTTAAAAGCACTTAAATGCCCCTTCATAGTTTTAAAGATATTCACGGTTGCTTTTGTGACTTTCTTTTCTTTGGAGATAATGTAGTTGTCTATCTGAGAATATATATCCCCTGCTGTTTTTTTTGCAATGCTTGGAATTGGTATTTGTTCGATTGTTTCGATACTTGTGAATGTGGCCTTTGGAGAAAACACTTCTTTCACAAAGCTTCCCTTGTCTTCAACTTGTCTCTTGTTTGCTACCTCTACAATATCTTCGATGTTGCGGATAATGCGTATCAGTTCTTTATTAAGGTTATCCGAACTATCATAGGTGGCAGGCAACCCATTTAAGATACAGAGCTTCTTCTTGTTCCAATACTCTGGCGGTATCGCAATTTCGGTGTTTAATAATGTACGGTGATCTGATGAATAGCAGTACTGAATGTGGACGAGACTTGTTCCGTCCCTGCGAATCTTTTTGCCATCGCAAATGGCTTTTAATGGTAACAGCATTAGTCGATTGAAAAACTGTTAACCTTTGTAAAGGTACGGGAGGTAAAAACAAGGTCAGTGTTATAATAAACTGAAAATCAACTGCCTAATTGTAAAGTTGCATAAAAAAAAGAAAGGATCACATTGCTGTAATCCTTTCATTTGCGGACTGGACGGGACTCGAACCCGCGACCTCCGCCGTGACAGGGCGGCATTCTAACCAACTGAACTACCAATCCAAAATTCAGTATTTTTATAAAAGAGCTGTTGTTATTTTGTTGTTGTGTACCGTCCTTTTCAGTTCGGGCTGCAAAGATAAAGGCATTTTTCGGAATTTTACAAATTTATTTGTGGTATTCAGGAAAAATCTTGCTTTAGAGAGTTCTAAACTGCTGTTACCTGCTTAAATGGCGGGGCAATACTGGTTTTATTACCTTACTAACAACTGCATTTACAGCTCGCCTCATTAGTTTTTCGTGCACCTGTTGGGTATATGAAGTAACTTTATGCGTGTAATGAGGTCTGTTTTTCTGGTGCTTTCTGTTTGGGTTGTATTCGTGGTGCCGGTAAACGGGCAGGTTGCGACGCAGACTACTGCCAGTAAAGACACGTTGCTAAAAGACCCTGATACTACCCTGGAGCGGCAGAAGATAATCAACTACTTTAATACGCATCAAAATCAAACTGTATTCACCACAAACGACAGAACTTATGCCGACTGGTGGGGCATGTGGGCATCGAGCGTAAACAGCGTATTTGCAGGCCACTTGCTGAATAAAAAACAGACTTACGCCGTTTTGTACTATGTGCTTCAAGAAAATCAGGCTGCACTGGTCGTTTATCTTAAAGCAAAAGCGGGTTGGCGTGCTATATTAACCGACACATCGCTCACCGATGACTTAGGCCTGTCGTTTGAAGATTGGAATGGCGATGGTATAAAGGATATTTTGCTGAGATATAACCCCGGCAGAAACACTATGGAAGACAAGAATTATACCTTGTATTTAACCGACAGCACTGGTACTAAACTTCACCTGGTAAAAGATTTTGAAGAATTGCGTTCGCCCGCTATCGATTCTCCATCAGGCCACATCATTACGCAAAATTCCTATCGTGAAACTGAAACATTTGAGGAATACGTTTTCCGCGGCTACCAACTCAAGCGTGTCGTTGAAATTGCGGTACGGGAAGATTGGAGTAAAATGGACGGTGGACGAACTATTGAATTCAGTAAAAATGGACGCGTTTTCAAAACGCTTCAGCCGAATGGGCGCAGCCTTCGGAAATTTATACCCTACAAATTCTGGAAACGCAGTATGGACAATTATGACCACTGGCCTGCAAATCGCAAAGCACCATAGCATTTAAACAAAAAAAAATGGAGCATTGCTGCCCCATTTTCCACTTTATACCTCACTCACTTATTTCTTTTCTTCTGCCTGTAATTTTTTTACTTCGCGGCGTTGTGCATTTACTTTTACTTGTTTTTTATGCACTTTATGCACTTCTTTATTTTCCATTTTCATGTGCGTATTGTCACGCTCATCTTTTTTCTTTTCCAGCTTTCCTTCGGCTTTTTTCAGCTTCTTATCGTGCCTTACTTCTTGTTTATCTTCTTTCTTTTCTTCTCTCATTTCTTTTTTAGTTTCCTGAGCGAAGGCACTGCCTGCTAAGCTTGCAGCCATCATGGCTATGAGCATCATTTTTTTCATGTTGTTATTTTTTGTTTGAGTGATTAATAAAGGTAAAAATTTGTTCTCTAAACAGGGTTGATATTCGCTCCCTGTTTGCTGCACAAAAGTAGTGAACGGCAGGGCACTGCAATTATACATCGCTGGCAATAATTTACATGATTCACACTTTTGTAAGGTGGTCATTTTTCGGGGTGTTATAGTGGGTGTTTTATTTTTTATCACTATTGTCCGGCAAAAAAGTAATCATCGACTGAAATGTAGCGCCAGCAAGCATTACAGCGGATTTTTATTATATTCTACCCTGCTTTTGTCCGGCGTCTTTACTGGTTGTTGTCATCGCGTCTCCATGTTCTTTTTTTGTGCTACCGCAAAAAAAGAACCAAAAAAAGCGGCATCCCGAATGCTTTCGGGACAATCGCTGCCGCGGGCAAAAGGAGCCCTGCGGCGTGTTTTGCTGAAGCTTGTTACTCTAATGTCTGCGCCGGGACGGCGACGCAGGTGTTACGTACTTTTACAAATGATATTTTAATCGGATAGTAGTGATTTTTTATGCTTATTTTGGGGTGTTTCAGAACTATTGTTAAATGCTTAGTGACCAGTTTGAATTTCCGGGGAGAATAAAAGGCACTTTGCTTGATAAGTACCTTGAAAAAGGTTGGTACAGAACCGGCTGTGTTATCTTCACCACACACTACCTGGCACCGTTTAACGATGACGCTAAATTCAGGGTTTACTGGTTGCGGTATCTTGTAAATAAGGTGCAGCCAAGCAGCACGGCTAAGAAATTAATGCTGCTCAATAAAAATTTTACAGTGTCGTATAAGCGTTTTGCACTTACGGCTGAACTTGATGCGTTGCACAAACGCTATGCAGCATCGGTAAAATTTGCTGCCTGTCAAGATCTGGAAACTATACTGGTTGATATCTATAATGATGTTTATGATAGCTTCATGATAGAGGTTAGGGATGATGGTAAACTTATAGCAGTTGGCGTGCTTGATCTTGGTAATAATGCCATTGAGGGCATTATCAATATTTACGATCCTGATTATAAAAAACATAGCCTGGGCAAGTACCTTATTTTAATGAAGTACCGGTTCTGTGTCGCTCATAATATTCCCTATTATTATCCGGGTTATTATATGCCTGAGCATCCGTTGTTTCATTATAAGTTGTTTCTTGATACCGCTTCTACAGAGGTGTATGTACCTGAAACAGATTTGTGGATGGGCTATGATGAGTTTGTAATGAAAGTACCGGTTTAGCAATGATAGCAAAAAACAACCCACCAGAACTTGGTGGGTTGCATATTGGGTAATTTTGGTAAATATTCTGCTAAAAATTTGGCTGCAATTTGTTGTGGGAATAGAATTCCGTCATATAGGTAACTACTTCATCGGCTGTGTCAAATATCTTTATCATATCCAGGTCACCGGGGCTTATGTTATGCTCTTGTAATTCCATGGTTTCGTGCATCCAGTCGAAAAGGCCTTTCCAGTATGCGGAGCCCATGCATATCATGGGTGTTTGTGTAAATTTTTTGGTTTGTATAAGGGTGGCTACTTCAAAAAATTCATCCATTGTTCCCCAGCCGCCAGGCATCATTATAAAGGCCTGCGAATACTTGGTAAACATTACCTTACGTACGAAGAAGTAGTCGAAATTCAGGTTGTGGCTACCGTCAATAAATTCATTGCTGGTTTGTTCAAACGGAAGGTCAATATTCAAGCCCACGCTTTTGCCACCGGCAATGCGGGCGCCTTTGTTTGCAGCTTCCATAATACCTGGCCCTCCGCCTGATATTATACCGAACCCCTCTTCTGCAAGTCTTTTAGCAATGTCCGTTGCCAGTTCGTAATATTTATTGCCTGGCTTCGTGCGTGCCGAACCAAATATGGTAACACACGGCCCTACTTTAGCCATCACTTCAAAGCCCTGCACAAATTCGGCCATTATTTTAAATATCTGCCAGCTTGAATGCGCTCTTGTTTCTGTCCAGTCTCTGTTGCGTAGTTTATTGATCTGTTCCTTCATTAATTATTGTATTTGTTTTATTCCCGTTCTTCGAAGTTAAAAGTAGCAGTAAAAAAGTAAATGAGGCGTTGATAAGGAGTAATTCATTGCCAATTACATAGCCGCCCAGTAACTGGCTGTCGTTTTGCTTAAGCATGTAGCACAGGGCGGGTGCTGCAATACATATTATGGGCACAATGCTGTTATTTACATTTCTGCGCGTAAGTATGCCAAAGGCGAATAGTGCCAGTAATGGCCCGTAAGTGTAACCGGCAACTACCAGCAATGTTTGTATCAGCGAGCCATTGTCCACCATCCTGAAAATGAACACGCAAATAAGAAATACTACCGCAAAAGTGTAGTGCACAATGAGGCGGGTACGTTTCTGTTGTTGCTCCGTCATTCCTGCTCTGCGCCTTATACCCAGTATATCAATACAGTAAGAAGACGTGAGCGCCGTTAAAGCACCATCAGCACTCGGGAATAAAGCGGAGATGAGCCCGATAATGAAAATAATACTAATAACCGGTGGCATATAATTAAATGCCAGCACCGGGAAAATGTCGTCGCCAATAATGTTTTTGCCATCGAGTAAAAACTGCACCGTGTCTTTGCCGTTTACCATTACGTGCGTAAATGCACCACCCTTACTCATACCATATAAATAAAGCAAGCCACCCAGCATTAAGAACACGAATACTACAAACACTTGCAAAAAACTAAGGGTAAGCATATTTTTACGGGAATCTTTAAGGTTGCTGACGCTTATATTTTTCTGCATCATTTCCTGGTCAAGCCCTGTCATTGATATGGTTATAAAAGCACCACCCAGTAACTGCTTCATGAAGAAGTTGCTTTTCAATGCATCGGTTTGCCAGAGTTTGGTGTAACCCTTTGCTGTCATGGCTTGCCAGCCATCGGCAACACTAAAATTGAGGGTATGTAAAATGTAACCTACACAAATAATAAGTGCCAGCAGCATACAGGTAGTTTGCAGGGTATCGGTCCAAACAATTGTTTTTACGCCGCCTTTGTAGGTATATAGTAAAATGAGTATCAGTATAATTATAGCCGTAAGTTCAAAAGGTATACCCATTGCCTCCAGTACAAATTTTTCCAGCACTTTAATTACCAGGTAAAGCCTTAGCGTAGCGCCGAGTGTGCGGGAAAGTATGAAGAATAATGCGCCGGTTTTATAAGAGGTTTCCCCAAGCCTGCCCTGCAGATAGGTGTAGATAGATGTTAGCTTCAGCTTGTAATATAATGGCAGCAAAATAAAAGCGACCGCAAAGTAACCCAGCCAATAGCCTATTACCACCTGAAAATAATCGAACCCTTTAAGGCCTACTGTTCCGGGAACGGAAATAAATGTCATACCCGATAGCGAGGTGCCTACCATACCGAAGGCTACCAGCCACCATTTGCTGTTGCGGTTACCAATGAAAAAAGATTCGTTCGATGAGTTGCGGGATGTGTAGAACGCTATACCCAGCAAAACCGAGAAGTAAATTAAAATAATGGAAAGTAATATAACAGGACTCATGGCAGCACTTTCTTGATCCCGTTCTTGCAGGGATGGGTGTAAAAAAATAATCCCGATAGCAAAGCTATCGGGACAAATGTAGTATAGAATCAGTAATCTGAAACAAATTGAAGGCTAATATCAGGAGTTTATAAACCTACATATATACTTGCGCGCCATACTAATTGCTGTTTGTACGGGCTATAGTCGGCTTGCAACACATCGTATAAAATTTCCAGCGTGCCGGAAAAACGGCCACCCATTGATTGCCTGAGACCGGGGCCCACTAACCAGGACACTGCGCTTACATTAATTTTATCGCCGGTAATATAGTACTGGTAGGTTACAGGGTCAATTGCAGGTTTAGAGCCCCGCAGGCCAATCAAATTTAATTCAACGTCTGTGCTCAGGAAGAAAGGATTGTACACAAAACACTTGGCCCAAATGCTAGGCGTAATTATGTTTTCGTGCACATAGTAGATTTTGTTATCGTAAGTAAAATCGTAAGCCCTGTAGTACTGGTAACCCAGGCCAACACCTGCAGCCAGATAGCTCTTTAGTTTGTAACCTACTTTGGGTGAGATGCCCAGGTTAATATAGTCGCCCGCATAACCGAGGTTAAAACCGCCGCCCAATACCAGTTTATCTGGGTCATATCCTTTTTGTTGCTGCCTTTTATAACCACCTGCCCTGCCTGAACTGTTGTAAGTATCCTGCGCTGATGCGTTATAAACAATGGAACAAACTAAAAGCAAACAAATTATCCGCTTCATTTATGAAAAATTAAGTATTACGAAGTTACCGGAAATTAGTTGCATGACAATACGCGTTTGTGGTGAACAGCATTTTTTAACAGTTAAATGCATTTACATGTTTGTGAATGCAGTCGTGGACTGAAACAATACCGTAAAGTCACTACTTAAAACTGGCGACAGATAATAAGGCTGTCCTTAACCAATGTCATTAACTTAGCGCAAATATCCTCACCCCCGGCCCCTCTCCATAAACTACCCCTTACCCAAATTTTCAGACGTGGATTTATATTTGTTATAAATATCAAAGATGCATAAATTAACGGTAGAGGATTTTCCCGGTATTGACTTTGGCGATAGCCGCCGTAATGATCGCTTTGTATCGATCATAAACAA
>JBBRPD010000085.1:0-20950 GCA_038228575.1 Chitinophagales bacterium
CCCTGGGAGCTACAGCGGATGATGATTTCTTTAGCAGACGCTTAAGCACTTCTACGGATTCCTGAATCTCTATGATTTGCAATTTTGCCATACATAACTACTGCAAAAATCATGCCGAAATTTAAAGTATAAATGGTATAAACTTCATTTTCAACTTTCTGCAATTGCCCCTTCATTCACAAATTCTCTGCCGCCTGGTCACCCCGACCCTCCCGATGAAATTCGGGATAAATTCCGGGTGACATGCTATGTTGCGTAATGCATTCATTACCAATGAATAAAATAATGATAAAACATGTCACCCTTTTGTGCTGGGGCCTTAACGGGCGGATGACATTTTTTTACGGTATTAAACATTCAAAGGCGCATTTATGAAACATGCAATTGAACACGAACACACCCACTAGCCCGGAGGGCTTGAACAAGAATAGCCGGGAGTGAAACTCCCGGAATGCAATAGGCAGCGCGAAGCCTGAAAGGCTTCAAAATGGATGGGCGGATGAATTGACCGACTCAGTTAAATTTTAGCACCTTGGAGGTCGCCCCGTTATTTCATGGCATCTTTACTCTTTTGCAACTTAAACAAATTATCGCGTAAACGGGCTGCTTCCATAAAGTCGAGATCTTTGGCGGCCTTTTCCATTTCTTTTTTTGTTCTTGCTATTTGCTTATCCAGGTCGGCTGCTGTTTGGTAAACCGGTGATTCTTCCGCTGCTATCGATATTAATTCATCAGCAATGGCATACTTGTTGTTTTCGTCATAGCCCTTTATTTCAAGAACAGCGGTCTGTTTCATGATCTGCTCTATGGACTTGCTGACCGTAGTTGGGGTAATGCCTTTTTCCAGGTTGTTCTGTACCTGCCGTTCACGGCGGCGGTTGGTTTCATCAATCGTTCGCTGCATGCTGTCCGTCATTTTATCGGCATAGAAAATAACCAATCCGTTTACGTTTCTTGCGGCCCTGCCTGCCATTTGGGTCAACGACCTCTCATCGCGCAGAAAACCCTCCTTATCAGCATCTAAAATAGCCATAAGCGACACTTCTGGTAAGTCAAGGCCCTCCCTAAGCAGGTTTACACCTACCAATACATCAATCACCCCCAAGCGCAGGTCGCGCAATATCTCCACACGCTCCAGCGTGTCTACTTCTGAGTGAATATATTTTGATTTGATATTGATGCGTTTCAGGTATTTATCCAGCTCTTCAGCCATACGCTTGGTAAGGGTAGTTACCAGCACGCGGTCGCCGCTTTTTATGCGCCGGTCAATTTCATCAAGCAAGTCATCAACCTGATTGATGCTCGGGCGAATTTCAATGGGTGGATCCAGCAAACCAGTAGGGCGAACGATCTGTTCAGTAACCACACCGCCACAATGTTCCAGTTCGTAGCGGCCGGGCGTTGCACTAACAAAAATTGCCTGGTTTATGAGCGATTCAAATTCATAAAAATTCAGTGGCCTGTTATCAAGCGCTGATGGTAGCCTGAATCCGAAATCGACCAATGTTATTTTACGGGAGCGGTCGCCGCCATACATGCCGCTTATTTGCGGTATGGTAACGTGGCTCTCATCTATCACCAACAAAAAATCTTTAGGGAAATAGTCGATAAGGCAAAACGGCCTTGCGCCCGGCACGCGCCTGTCCAGAAAGCGGGAATAATTTTCAATGCCACTGCAATAGCCCAGTTCCTGCATCATTTCCAGGTCGTAGGTTACGCGTTCTTTTATGCGTTGGGCTTCCACATGCTTACCCTGACTTTTAAAGTATTCGGCCTGGGCATTCATTTCATCTTGTATTTCGTACACGATCTGCGCCATCTGGTCTTTAGGGGCTATGTACAAATTTGCCGGGAAAATGGCCGCAGCCTCCATTGGTGCTATGCGTTTGCCGGTATCGGTCTCAAAGCTCTCTATTTCGTCAATTTCATCGCCAAAAAAGGAAATGCGGTAACCGTAGTCAACGTAGGGCAAGTTAATATCAACAGTATCTCCGTTCACCCGGAAGGTGCCCCTGGAAAATTCGCCCTGGCTGCGGTTATACAGGGCGTTCACTAATTGGTGTAAAAAGGCATTGCGGCCAATGTTATTGCCCTTTTCCAGCCGTATAATGCTATTGGCATATTCAGTAGGGTTACCAATACCGTATATGCAGGATACAGAAGCAACCACAATAATATCGCGCCGCCCGCTGAGCAGGCTCGATGTAGCGCGTAGCCGCAGCTTTTCCAGCTCTTCATTAATGGAAAGGTCTTTTTCAATATAGGTGCCGGAAGAAGGCATGTATGCTTCAGGCTGATAGTAGTCGTAATAAGAAACGAAGTACTCCACCGCATTATCAGGGAAAAACTGCCTGAATTCGCCATAAAGCTGCGCCACCAGCGTTTTGTTGTGGGTAAGCACCAGCGTTGGCCGCTGCACCTGCTGCACAACATTGGCAACCGTGAACGTTTTACCGGAGCCGGTTACCCCCAGCAATGTCTGGTACTGTTCATTCCGTTCCAGCCCCTCTACCAATTGTGCGATGGCTTCTGGTTGGTCTCCGGCTGGCTTGTATGGCGATTGTAACTGAAACTTCATGTAGTGTAAAGTTCAAACTCCCGTGTTCAAATTCCAAATTTGAAATCTTAAAATATTGGGTGGGTAAAATGGGGATACATTGCTTGAAAAATACTTCGATACCTGAAACAAAAAAAATGACGGCCCAAAGCCGTCATTTGCAATATAAAAGAGGTAATTAAAATTAAGCTTTAACCTTTTGTGCTTTATTGATGAAGATATTTTGAGCGAGAAAGTACGCGCCAAATAAAGCAACACCACCAATAAGATCGCCCAGAATTGTGTTCCTGTAGAAAGGAATCGCATCAACATAAGTTTTTTCAAATCCGGCAAGTGTGAAACCGTTATAGCCTGATAGAAAGTAACCTAAGTTAGAAACGACGAAGAACAACGCAGAAGCACCAAAAATGTAAGCAAGTACGGTAGGTGCCTTAACTTGTTTCATGGTAAGGCCCAGCAATGCTGCGCCAGCCAATGCCGCATAGTTAAATATTTGCCCTTCGTAAAAGCCAGGTGTAGTTGTGAAATACTGGAAATAAAGGTCAGCGATAAGCTGGCCAGCCAAAGGAATTGCAAACGCCAATGCCTTCTTGTCTTTAATTACCGCACCTGTGAAAAGACCCAGTGCTGCCATTGGCACAAAGTTATACAGATGCAGTTTTGCATTAATAATACGGGCAATAACTGCAAGTACAATAAGTGATACTGCGATAAGAATATTTATGTTGCTACGTTTCATTGTATGATTGATAAGCGGCAAAAATAAGCAACTATCCTAAAATAAAAAGGGAAATGTTTAAAACAGCCAAAATGGCTTATAAATTTAATACTGCCCGGTAATTAAATGTACTATTGATCGACCCGGTAAAGGGTGCCATAGTCGCCACAAATAAGCAACTCCCCGTTGGGGCATATCGCAATACTGCGCAGCGTTTGAGTGGTAAATTTATCGCACACCATCCAGTCTTTGCCGCCGTTGTCACTTTTCAGGAAAACACCATTTTCGCCCACGGCCCAGCCTGTTTTACTGTCTTTGAACAAGATGGCGTTGAGGAAGTAGCGCGGCTTGGTAATATCGTTATCGCCACGGTATTTGGTCCAGGTGGTGCCGCCATTGGCTGTATACAATATGCTGCCAGAGGCGCCGCACATCCATATTTCGTAGCCGTGTATATCCATGCAATTGAAGTTATCGCCCGCTACATCCAGTAAATTCCAGGTATTGCCACCATCGGTAGTTTTAAGCACAGCACCAAAGCCGCAAATATAGCCGATCTGTGAGGTATACATTTTTATAGCGTTCAACTGATAAGGGTAGCTGAGCCTGCGGGATACTGTGCCCATGGTATCGATATACAGTATTTTCCCTTCATTAAAACTGATGCCACCCACCACAATGGCATGGCTTGCATCGGTGAAGGCAATGCCGGTTGCCGGGAAGAAATCCATTTGGGTGAAAGACCATTTTTTACCTGTATCGTTGGTATACAGAAATTTACCATCGAACCCTACTGTATAAATTCCCCCGGCCGAGTTTTGTACAATGTCGTAAATATCCTTGCCGGATACCGGAAAATGCTCGGGTTTCCAGGTAAAGCCACCATCGCGGGTGGTAAGGATAGTGGCATCGGAAAACCGCTGGCCGCCCACTACAAACCCAAGGGTATCATTAATGAACAACGCTTTATTGAACCTGCTGGAATCGGTATAAGTCGCCAATTGCAATGCACTCCGGTTATGGATGGTATCTTTTTTGCAGGCCGCAAAAAGCGCCGCGGCTACCAATATGAAAATTAAGGGTTTTTGCATGTATGCCAAAGGTGATGAATATGCTGCAAATTAAATAACTAATACCATAATTGGTAAAACAGACCCGGCACAGGGCTGTTTTACTCAGATTTTCCACGGTATGCCCTCTTGTGCTATAATTTTTCTGACATTTATATTATCTTCACTTTTTCTAAATGATTTTACTATGAACACACCGCTACTGAAAAACAGGCATTCCATGCGCTTGCCCGGAGGCTATGGCTTAATGGTTGCACTATTAGCCATCTTTTTAACACTAGGAACGCAGAAAGCACATGCGCAGGCTGGTTTTGCCGCGCTGTATTTTTTGGCGGGCAATGCCCAATTGGAATTGGTTTGTGAAAATGAAACCGCCCACAACATTGACCCAATGCTGACCGTTTATGACGCAACCCCCGGCATGAGTTTGTACTGGAACGTACTTGGTGGCCCACTACACGGTACGCTTTCTATCACATCGGCAACAGGTACGTCAACCACTGCCCCGGTACCTACTACTGGTTGGGATTATACCCCCACCACAGGTTACTTTGGCGGCGATACCCTAACCGTTTTGATATTTGACGGTATGGATACGGCTACAACAACTATTTATTTTATTATAAACCCGCTACCGGGTGCTGGCAGCATTACGGGGCCAACATCGGTCTGCGTGGGCAACAGCATCAGTATGGCGGGGTCACCTTCCGGTGGGGTATGGGGCATGAGCAACAGCCGAGCGACTATTGGCGGCACGGGTACAGTCACGGGTGTTACCGGTGGGCTCGATACAGTTTTATACAGCATCACCAATTCCTGCGGCACCGATACCAACCGGGCGCCTGTAACAGTCGTCAGTTTACCCGCAGCAGCTACCATATCTCTTTCCGGCGCCGCAGCATTTTGTGCAGGTGGCACGGTAGTAATTACCACGCCTACGCAGTCCGGTTGCACCTACCAATGGTTCGATGGTGCTGCTTTGCTGGCAGGGGCAACCAATGCAGCTTACACGGCCAGTGCTTCTGGTGCATATAAGGTGACCGTTTCCAATTCGCTGGGTTGTTCTGTAACCTCAGCAACAACTACGGTTACCGTGAACCCGTTACCAACTAATACCATAACTGCTGGCGGTGCCACTACATTCTGTTCAGGCGGTAGCGTAGTACTGAACGGCAGCACAGGTGCGGGTTATACCTACCAATGGAGTAACGGCGGCGCACCAATTACCGGCGCAACCAATGCCTCGTACACCGCAACAGCGGCGGGCAGCTACAGGGTTATAATTACCAATGCTACCACTGGCTGCAGCGATAGCACAGCAGCTACAACAACCGTTACCGTAAATGCATTGCCTTCGGCAGCCGCAACGGCATCTGGTGCGCTTACATTTTGCAGCGGCGGCAGTGTAGTGTTGACCGGCACATCGGGTTCGGGCTTTACTTACCAGTGGTTCGATGGGTCGACAGCTATTGCGGGGGCAACCAATGTTGCCTATACGGCATCGGCGGCAGGTAACTATAAAATTACTGTAACAGGCGGCGGTGGTTGCCAGGCAACTTCTTCTGTTTTTGCAGTAAGCATACTTGCAGCACCTAGTGTTGCCATAACACCAAGCGGTGCGGTGGTTATTTGCTTCGGCGATACCAGTTTACTTTCGGCTACTGTTGCTTCGGGTTATATTTACCAGTGGTTCAGTGGTGCCTCAGCTATAAGCGGCGAGACCAATGCTACTTATGCTGCAACTACACCCGGCACTTATAAAGTAAGGGTTACCAATACATCTGGTTGCTCGGCTTATTCTGCGGTTGCCACAGTTAGTTATGCAGGCACCACGGTTACTATTACGCCATCGGGCGCTACAACGTTCTGCTCTGGCAGTGTGGTGCTGAATGCACCAACGGGCGCAGGGTACACCTGGCAGTGGTATACCGGCTCAACGCCTATTACCGGTGCTACAAATGCCGCTTATACCGCCAGCACAACAGGTATGTATAAAGTGGCGGTTGTTACCGGCTCAGGCTGTCCGGCTGTTTCGGCACCGGTTTCAGTTACCAACTTATCATTGCCTTACCTTATAGCGGCAGGCGATACTACGTTCTGCGCAGGCGGAAGTGTATTGTTAACCATTAATACCAGCGGAATCGCACTTACTGTTTTCCAGTGGAAGCGCAACTCCATTAATATAGCCGGTGCTACCAATGGCACTTATAGTGCTACTACTTCAGGCAATTATTCTTGCTTCGAGAATGTTGCCGGAAGTTGCATAGCAACAACAAGCCCGAAGACGGTACATGTGCTTGCTGCACCGGTTCCGGTTATTATACAGAGCGGTTTTACCCTGAACGCGACCGGCGGTACTTTTGCAACTTTTTCATGGAAACGTAATGGTACAGTAATTGCGGGTGCAACCACTTCGCACATCATTATATCCAGCGACGGTATTTACACCGTTATTGTTACGGACCCTTATGGCTGCGAAGGCACTTCAACGGCTTACACAGTTGCGCACCTTGCGGTAGATAACGTAAACGAAAAAGCGGCTGTTACCATCTATCCCAACCCTGCTTCACACATCATTCATTTCGAGTGCACGGTTAACGTAAATGTTGTTATTAGTTGCATGGATGGTAAAACTGCACTTAGCTATGCTGATGTGAAGGATGCGGATATTTCTTCATTGCCATCAGGTATTTATATTATAACGGTATCAGATGCCGACGGTAACCGCTTAAAAGTGGAAAAACTAATAAAAGACTAAGCTGCTTAAAATAGAATTACAAAAACAGCCATCCTGCAACGGATGGCTGTTTTTGTGTAGGGTTGCAAAGCGTTACTATATAGCATCGCTTCCCTGCTGGTGTCCTCAACCCCCGTCCCCTTCTCCGCAAGCGACAGAAGGTGTGACATGATTTACAATTTGTATTTTGTTATAAAACCTGCTGAAAATTTCATCAAAAGATAAATGACGTAGGGACAATCCCTTGCGGTTGCCCTATTCGTGTTAGGTTATATGATATTACCAGGCTTGTTAGGCACGAACTACAGTGAGGAGGCATTTATGCCTTAAGCATCACAGTAATAGTACTGCGCCGTAGGTGCTACCTGACACAAAACAATTGGGTAACTCCTAACGGAGTATGGTGTGTTTTGTCTTGGGTGGTCTCTACAAAGCGGTAGCTCCTGCGGAGCATTACAATTGATGCGATAAAAGGGGGGAGCGGGAGCGAAATTACCCTGAAAGTCAATGTCATTAAGTTAAGGATTTAAGCCTTAAAATTGTGTTTTGTGTTATGTCACTCCTTCGGAGTTTAACCATATTACACACTTTAATTTTCTATAATAATATCATCCCTTCGGGATTTTTCCCCTAACTTAATGACATTGCCCTGAAAGGGCAAAACAATAATAGCGGCGGGTGCAAACCCGCCGTAAAAAAACAGTGATAAACCGAACTCCGAAGGAGTTCAACATGCCCGTGACATAGTTCCATCATCGCAACACATCTGCGAGCTCGATGCATCGTCGTTGCCGCCGGGCATGTATTTCTTCGAATTAATAACATGGGTGTTGGGGATTTTGCAACTAATTAACCCGTAATGACGTAAGGGCAATCCCTTGCGGTTGCCCTGCCGCCGGGCATGTATTTCTTTCGAATTAATAACATTGGTGTTGGGGATTTCGGAAGCAAATGCTTCCAGAATATCAGGACGAAGCGCATGCTTCGACCAGTGTGGTCTCTACAAAGCGGTAGCTCCTACGGAGCATTACAATTGATGCAATAACAGGGCTAGCGGCGGCGAAAATGCCCTGAAAGGGCAAAACAACACCAGCGGCGGGTGCAAACCCGCCCCACAAAAAAACCGCTCCAAAATGAAGCGGTTATTGATATGCAGTGGTTGATATTTACTTTTTATAAACCTTTACGGAGAAGGTGTACGCTTCTAATTGTTCAATTTGTTTTTCGCGGCTCAACTTGCCCAGTTTACTGTTTTTAGGCAGGTGCATACTGGCGCGTATCGGTTCCAGCACATCGACCAGCGCGGCTGAATTGGCTGCGTAGGTGTTGGCTTCTTCAGGGCCGCTTATGGCCGTTAACATACCAGCTATATTGCCATTAGCATCCAGTACAGGAGATCCGCTTTGTCCGTGCCCTGCAGGTAATGCAAGCGTGTATTGGCTGGCATCGCCATTGTAGCCATTCTTGGCACTGATGTAGCCTTCGCTATACACCATATCGTCCTTGGGGTAGCCAATAGTGAATATCTGCGCAGCAAGCGGTGCTTTACTACTGTTTATAGCATAAGGCACTTCGCCCTTACTAAATTTGAAATTTTTCTTTTCAACTTTCAGTATCGCGATGTCGGTCTTTTCGTTGTAGTTAACCAGTACGGCCTTGTAGTATTTATCATCGTTACATTCAATATAAACCGAATCGAATTTACCGTAGTTGATAACGTGGTAGGCGGTTGCAAAATAGCCGTCGTTGGTGATAGCAAACCCCGTTCCGGTATAGCGTACTTCAGATGTAGGTATTACTGGCGCATTCTTCTTCTTGATAGAATCGATGATGGCGTTCTGTAATTCCTGCTGCTTTTTCTGCACTGTTTTAAGGTGCTCTACTTCACGGCTTATGGTGCTGTACTGCGATGCGCTTTTATTGGCCGAATTTACAAACAGTGTATACGTGCTTATTGACGTAATTAAAGCCACACCCGCAGCAACTGCCGCTGTGCGCCAGAAATGCGCTGGTAAAGCAAACGTCCTCTTAGCGGGCTTTTCAGCTACCTGCTTTTTGTGTATGTCAGTAAGCATAGCACGGAAGCGCTTTTGCTTTCCATTACCATTCAGTGAGTTGATGAGGTTAATATTTTCATTGAACTCAGCAGCAAAAGTGGAGTCTGTTTTCAGGCGGGCATTCACTGCGGCAACTTCGGCTGGCAACATAGTGCCGTCGAGGTAAGATTCAGCAATTTCCCAAATATTATTCGTATTCATAGTATTTGTTTCATTTAGACTGCATGGTATAAAACAACTTCCGCAGCCTGGCAAGGCATTTATATTTCTGTGTTTTGGCGTTTTCCGGGTTGGTGTACCCAAAATCAACCGCTATTTGCTGCATACTTTTATCTTTATGATAGTATGCCTGTAGTAGTGACCGGCAAGGTTCACCAATCTGGTCCAGCGCATTATCCAGTAATTCAAAGTGCGCTTCCCGTTCCTGGTGAATGTTCACGTCGTCCTCATGTGCGGGGTGGCCATATCCTTCATCATCGCCTTCGGTATTATCAAACAACCTCGTGGGTTCTTTGTGTTGCCTTTGCAGTTTTTTGTACCAGAGGTGTTTGCTGATGGCGAATAAATAAGTACCAACACTACACGTGAGCCTGAACTCCTCTTCTTGTACTTTCCCAAACAATACTACCATTGCTTCCTGAAACAGATCTGCCGAGTCATCAGAAGAGCCACCATTCTTTATTAACCAGCCGTTAATAATGGGAAATTGCTGCTTGTATATCTGCTCGGTAGCCGCCCTGTCGCCTTTGGCAAGTGCTGTAAGTACTTGTTGTTCGTTATTTTCGGGACTGTACACTCGTTAATACTTTTTTATGGAAAAAGTAACCCATGTTTTTTGAAAAAACTTTGGATCACCGGCTGTTTAGGTTGAAAAATCACCCTAAAGGTAGTAGATTTTCAAATTACTGGATGGCTGAATTGGGAAATTGCAGCAGAAGGTAATGGGTTACAATTCGTATGCCGTGTTACGTTAGAACTCGGCTGCGTGAACATATATAATATTTGCCCCCGTCGTGCATGCTTATTGCTATTCCCAACGGTTGTTAGGGGTGCTTCATTCTGTAGCATTTTAAAAATAAGAATAGCACATTACACAATACGATCTGGCCTGTTTTTAGGTCAAGGGAGAGTGGTATTCGTGAATAGCAACGGATAATAGTTGACGTATAATGCCAAGAAAAATAAACACTACTTACTACTTATCAACCCCCCAAACGGATTCCTTAAATTTTCGTATTCCAGCAGGTCAATTTTTATGTTACCAATCAATATGGGGCTTTCTATGCGCAAAGGCAGGTGGTTATCATCGTCGCTGAGCCAGATCGTCATTTTGTTGCCATCTTTAAAAATAGTGCCTTCAATAAGTAGTGGCGATATTTTAATGGCGTTGAATGTACCCATGTGGGTGCTGATGCGTTCCTTGCCTATATATCGGATATACAGATTGTACACCTGCTTATCGAGAAACATGGTAAAGGGTATTTTATCGCCGGGCTTATAGGCGTTGTAATTTACGTTACGGGCAAAATACATGGATGAAAGTACATCCTGCGTGTTTTTAGGTATGGCAAACTCCTGTTTGTCTGAAACGGCAATGCATTTGTCGTGCTTGAAAGAAACCTCATTGCAGAATTTAAGTCCACCTTCATTTACATTACGCACAAATTTTACGGGCAGCAGGGTTTCTTTGTCTACGTAGGTCTCATAAACATCTTTCACCTTATAAAACCATTCGAATGAACTGGCAGTTTTGCCCACACCGGTAATATGGTATACGTTATGGTTACTTACAACCTCCGGGTTAACCGTAAATTCGGCATTGCCGGAATTGATCCAGATGAAACTCATGTTGTAATATACCCTGAAGATGAGTTTTTCACCTTCCTGGAAACTCTTTACATAGTTGCTTTGGGCAAGAGTGACCATCGGGCTTAATAGTATGCCCGCGGCTGCAATCGCCACCTTTAAACCGTTAAAAAACTTTTTTTTCTTTTCCATATCACTATTGTCTTACTAAGCAGTTGCAAATACTATGCCCAAGGGTAAGTTTATATCAAATAGTTACGGACGTTATGCTATTTTTAACTAAGTGTGTGTAGTAAAAAATGGTCCATCTTGCTTTAGGAACGATAACAAAATAAAGTTCACCATCTGCCTTGTTCTTTTACATTTCTGCTTCGTTGAAAAAGTCTTTAAATAGCATGCTATTCGCGGATTTTCCGCCTCGCATAAAAGAAAAATAACTTCGTCATATAGTGGACTTTATTTCGTCAACGTTCCTGAATCAAATTTCGTATAATAAAGCTTACGCACCAAAATACGGGTGTTATAGTTATTCGAAAATTTGGATTGTCATTTAAATGCATGTTTAAACATATTTTGCTATTTTTGTAGAGGGTAATAAAACCCGTGTTATTGAATACGACTAGTAAAGTAATACTGGGCATAGACCCCGGAACCCTGGTAATGGGTTATGGACTGATTGCCATTGATAATAAAACGGTTACGTTGCTGGAAATGGGGGTGTTGAAACTTTCAAGTAAAGACGACCATTCGGAGCGGCTGCACCTTATTTTTAAGAAAACAGAGTCGCTGATAAAATTGTACAAACCCTATGCTGTTGCTATTGAAGCCCCCTTCTATGGGAAAAATGTGCAGAGCATGCTTAAGTTGGGCAGGGCACAAGGCGTGGCCATAGCAGCGGCAATGGCAGCAGGGCTTAATGCTACGGAATATGCCCCGCGCAAAATAAAACTTTCCGTTACCGGTAAAGGCAACGCAACAAAAGAACAAGTATGGAAAATGTTGCAATGCACGTTGAAGTTTGAAGAGGAGTCGCCCTACATGGATGCGACAGATGCGGTAGCCGTGGCGCTTTGCCATTATTACCAGGAAGGGAACCCGGTAACCCATGCAACAGGCATTAAAGTGCCGAAAGGTAAGAAACAAAATAGCTGGGAAGCCTTCGTTCAGGTGAACCCCGGCAGAGTAAAGTAAACTTTTGTTATACTTATTTGTGTTTAACAATGCAATAAAATAATAAGAAGTGGTATATTAGCACGAGATTTAAAATCGTCCTTTTGATTTATGTCGCAACCCAAGGTTAAAATATTGTTAGTAGAAGACGATCCGGTACTCGGATTCGTGGTGAAGGATTTTTTGCAAAAGCAGAATTACGAAGTGAATTTGTGCACAGACAGTGATACTGCCTGGCAGCAATTCATGAAGAATATCTATGACATTTGCTTGTTAGATGTCATGCTGCCTGGTAAAAAGGACGGCATTGAATTGGCAAACCATATCCGCAAGAAAAATGAGAACATCCCTATCATGATGCTTACTTCAAAAAGTATGGATGATGACAGGCTGGCCGGATTTGATGTTGGTGCTGATGACTATGTTATTAAGCCTTACAACATGCACGAGGTGCTGAAGAGGATACAGGTGTTCCTGAAGCGCAGCAAGAAGAAGGAGCAGGAAGGCCCGATGTACTTCAGGATAGGTAACCTTAATTTTGACTATTCTAACCTTACACTTTCTAACGAAACAGAACACCACCAGCTTACCCAAAGGGAAGCCGACCTGTTCAGGTATTTGTGCATGAACGTAAACCGTGTTTTGAAGCGTGATGAAATATTGATGAATGTTTGGGGTAAGGATGATTACTTCCTGGGCAGAAGCATGGATGTTTTCATTACCAAAGTAAGGAAGTACCTCAAAAACCAAACTACCGCAAAACTGCAAACCATACATGGTATCGGTTTTAAGTTTGTAATGAGCGGCGACCCGATCGCGGCAGCAGAATAGAAAATCAGATGTAATAATTTAACGCAATTGGTGCAGCTTATCAGAACAATTTCTCGATAGCCTGCACCAATTCCAGTATTTGCATAGGGGTAGGCACCGATTGTGCGGCAAAATTGCCTTCTTTGTCAATAAGGTAGTATGCAGGCAGGTTTTGAACCCCGTAAGCCTGAACTACTTTTGAATCCCAACCCGCAGCCTCGGTAGTGAAAATGCCATCTATCTTATAGTGCTCTATCAGCGTTTTTTCGGTTGCCGTGTCGGCCGATAGCGATACGTACACAAAGGCAACCGGTTTCTTTTTCAGCAAGTCTTTCATCTTTTTTTCGTTCAGCATTTCGCCAACGCATTGCCTGCACCAGCCAGCCCAGAAGCCCAGATACACAACCTTGCCTTTTAGGTCGCTGAGTTTCATTTGTTGGCCATCGGCAGTTGTAATGGTGAAATCAGGCGCAGGTTGCCCTGGTGCTAATTTTTTGGCCAGGCCCACCTGTTTATTCATCAGTGGCAGGTAACTACTATTGCCCCAACGAGCCTTGAACCTGGCAAAAAGGTATTCTGTGCGCGCCAGTTGCTGCGCTTTGGCTTTACCGTAAATGCTTTGGGCTACATAATATTCCGCACTTTTTGCAGGCAGGGTGGTGTAGGCGAGCGTGTATACACTATCTTCCAGCCTTCCGGCCTTTACGGTGTCTTTGCCCACCCAGGTATAACCGGCCGCCTTTAGTTTGGCTTCCTGCACGCCTGTTAAATAGAGCAGGTAGGGTGGCAGTTGCAGCAAGCTATCGTTAAAGGCAAGGGGCATCTCGTTTACAACCTTGTAGTTTTGTTCGGGTATGGTATCGGTAAACCTGCGCAGCCTTACAATTTCATGCATTTGCGGGTATTGCTGCATGAAAAAGTAATTATAATACAGGTAAAAGGCTTTCCAGTAATTGGCGAAGGGCGCAGGCAAGGTGTTCCCCTTAGTTTTGAGAAAGTTAGTTTCATTGTTGTACTCGGCAGCAATTGCTTTCAGGAAATCATCAGGCTCGTTATTAATGGCTTCTTTTATTTTAAGCGTGTATTGGTTCATGCGCCCGCGGGCATTGGTATGCAATGCAATAAAATTCTGAATGTCGGCGCCGCGTCCGTAATAATGTATGCTGCTGTCAAAATGCAGGGTATTTACTTTAAGGTACAGGCTGTCACCGGCCCTTACCAGCACCTCAGCCAGTTTATCGCCATAATTAAGCTCTGCCTGTACAAAATTGCCTTTGGGTACTGGAAATGTCATTTTGAACATACCCTTCTTATCTACGGTAGCAGTATATGTTTGGGGGTAGTAAGCGAGGTAATTATCGTTATAGGTAATTTTTATGGTTTCAGCTTTCGGGTGTTCAATGGTGCCAGACAGTTTAACACTATCCTGCGCCCAAGCAGGGCACACGCAAAACACACAACAAAATAATAAGAAGGAAAGACTGCGATGCATAGCTAAGGAACGAAGATAAAATAAAGTATACCAATTTGCTTGTTATTTTCCATCTCTACTTCAATACAATGCCCCAAATGGCAGCGCAATAGGTAGGTATACCAAAGGTTTTTACGCCCATTTAAAATAATGATAAAAAATATTTGAAAATTTTTTTAAAAAGTGGGTTACCTTTTTTCAATTAGGGTATAAACTTGTATAACATCTAAAAACAGATTTTTATGAAATTAGTTAAATTGAGCGTATTCGCTCTTACAATGGGTTTATTCTTGGCTTCTTGCGGCGGTGGCGGCGAAACTCCAAAGGCTGATACAGCAGTTGTAGTTCCAGCAACACCAACTCCAACTGAAGCTCCAGCTGCAACTCCAGCTGCAACTCCAGCTGATTCTGCTGCTAAGGCTGCTGAAATGCAGAAAGCTGCTAACGATCAGAAACCAGCTGAAGAAAAGAAAATGGAAGAAAAGAAAATGGAAAAGAAATAATTTCTTTCTATCTTATTATAAAAACGGCTGTCAGTTCACTGACAGCCGTTTTTTATTTTACTTTATTTTGCACTCCATTGTAGTGTTTGCCAGGTACTAACGAAAGGTTAATATATTCATGTGTGATTTTTATTTAAAATATGGGTTACCTTTTCCCCGGAAAGGTATTAACCTGTATAACAAGTAAAAACAGATAATTATGAAATTAGTAAAATTGAGCGTATTCGCTCTTACAATGGGTTTATTTTTGGCTTCTTGCGCTAACGAAGCGCCTAAGACTGATACAGGTGCTACAACTACTACAGTTGAAACAACTGCTCCAGCTGCAACAACTACAGTAACTACAGTTGATACCGCTAAAGCTGCAACTACAACAACAACAACAACAACTCCTGCTGAAACTAAAGTAGAAACTAAAATGGAAACTAAGAAAGTAGAAAAGAAGTAATTTTCTACTCCGATATAACTACGAAAGAGCCGCCAAATTTGGCGGCTCTTTTGTTTTGATATTGAGGTCTGTATCGGGAGGCAATGATCGTAAAGACGGATGTTGTACCAGTTATATATAATTATCAGGTACAGTTGCGATTGTTGTGTACCTCCGGCACACGGTTTCATTTTATTCATTGTCAGCTACAAACATTTTGCACCTACCGGAGCAATAACATGATTTTAGTAGCGTATTTTAAAGTACACTGGGTAATAGTAAAACCTTAAAGAACACGCTGTTTGGTCTTTCGCGCTTTGGAAGAATGAGTGAGATGAATGTTTTTGATGCACATTCGATATCAGTTAGGGGTAGGAAGCCCTTCAGGGCAATGTCGTTAAGTTAAGGGGAAAATCCTGAAGGGATGACATTATTATAGAAAATTAAAGTGTGTAATATGGTTAAACTCCGAAGGAGTGACATAACACAAAACACCATTTTAAGGCTTAAATCCTTAATGACATTGCCTGAAGGGCGAAACAATAATAGCGGCGGGTTGTAAACCCGCCGCTACAAATAAATGATGGTCCGAACTCCGAAGGATTTCAATGTGGTGAGCAGAAGCTTAACTACAGGGACGATAAATAACAGTGCCCATACCCATCTCTCTCCCTTTCTGAAATTTATTTAGTATCTGCGCAGCAACTACTCTTCCGAATCAAAGTCGCTGTTGGCGGCTGATGTGCCCCTTACTATATCGCAGATGGCGCCGGCATGGCGGTAAATGGATTTGTTGAATTTGTTGCCGAGCACTACTATGGTGAAATTATCTTTAATAAGCCTGTAGAATGATGTGTTGTTACCATGCCACCAGCCGTTGTGGTAAATTATTTTGTTACCATTAGGGTAGCAAAGCATCCTCCAGCCCAGGCCGTAATTTTTTACTCCCGGCCTTTCAAAAGAACATGGGCCATAAGCCAGATCTATCATGGCAGGGCTGAGCAGGGTGTTGTTGTAGAATGACTGATCCCAACGGTACATATCTTCGGGCGTGCTATAAACACCTTTATCGCCATAAACACCATCAGCAAACATATCGGGCTCCCGCACCCAGTTGTAGCGGTAGCTTATAGCCGCATCAACAGCCAACGGCTGGGCAGGGTCGTAAACGAACGTATGCATCATACCCAACGGATGAAAGATATATCTCGCCATAAACTCGCGGAAATTCATTTCAGAAACCACCTCAACCACTTTGGCCAGCACTGCAAAATTGGTGTTGCAGTAAGTAAACCGGGTATTAGGTTTAAATTCCAGATGCGGTTTGTGCGTAGCCATAAGCGCCAGCATCTGGTCGTTATTGATGGGGGTAGAAAAATCTTTATTGTAGTTACCCACCCACTTGGTATAGTCTGGCAAGCCGGAACGGTGGTCAAGGCACATGCGCAGTGTTACGGCAGGATAGGGAAAATCGGGAATGTAGGCTTGTACAGGTTTATCAATATCCAGGTGCTTGCGCTGGTATAAATAAAGGATTGCGGCCCCGGTAAAAGTTTTACTAATAGAGGCCAGCTGGCAGGAGCTGTTGGGGTTGAGCGGTATTTTGCGCTCCCGGTTAGCATAGCCATAGCAGCGTTCGTAAATAATATTACCCTTGTAACCTAAAAGCACGCTGCCATTAAAACCAGCCCGAGTTTGGGCCGCATAAAATTTATCGAGCCGCGTAATTATTTCTTTTACCTGTGCCGATGAAGTATCATAGCTGAGCGGACGAACAGGGGTAGTGATGGGGTTTTCACCAAAACCGGTTTTATTCGTGTGAGCTGAAACTTGTTGAGAGTTAGAGTGGCAGGCTAGGAGCACCAATGATAAGCTGAGGGCAATTATATATGAATGTGTTCTGCAACCCATGTTAGAATCAAAAGATAAAAATAAAAAATGCCAATAAAACCGAACGTGGAGGAACAGTCAAAATGAACCCCTGTTGGTAATATTAGGATAACGCGGGCAAAAATAATTTTTCTAGCGATAGGAACATCACTTATTTAATTCATTTTTAACAAAACCTATCAAATCGTCAATAAGTTCATAATAGGATTGGTTGAGTTCATAAAAATGCGTTACGAAAATTTCGTATGCTTTTTGAGGCGGTGCCATATATTTTGCCCGCCGTGCAAGGCCACCCAACGCTTTTTCCATACCCCGGAGGGTGCGGTAGTTGTAAAGCCAGTTATGCTGCACCATGTGCGGGAAGTATGCCGCAAAGTTTTCGGGAAATGAAGCTTTATTCGCTTCCAGCTTCACAAATGTTTCTTGAGTAAAGGCCAGTAATATGGCATCACTTTTAAACATTTTAGGGTCGCTTGCCAGAAAGTGGTCGTAAAGGGTATCCATTATAGCGCCGGCATAGAGGCCGTAATCGGTACGGAATAGTAATTTCGCCCGTAGGGTGGCGGGGTGATTATCTACATATTCATCAATCTTCCGGTGCAGCAGTAAGCCCTTTTTTATGCCGGGGCTGTAATTATCCAGCGCCAGTTTACCTTTTACATGGTCACCTATCATATTGCCGGTAAGTATTTCCGCGTCTCCGAAGGAGAGGTAGGCATGACCAAGATAATTCATAGTGTATTATAATTGCTCAATGGCTTAATTGCTCAATGGCTCAATTTTGGGTAGAGTTGCAAAAGTACAATTTCAGTTGATTACGTTCTTTGGTAAAAAAGTAAAATAATCGCTCCTTGCCACAATACACCCTAAACCTCAACCCTTTCCCTAAGGGGCAACGGAGATCAAAGTCTGCGCAGTCGCGCAGGGTTATCCTTTGTAGGCTCAGAGGCATAGCTAATGCATACTACAACAGTTAATTGCGGACCTACGCCTTTCCTTGCAACATCACTACACCAGTTCCTGCAAATCTTGTAACAGTGCTTTTAACTCGATGCGCATTTTTTCCATGGAAACCATTTGTGCATCGTTTAGCCTGAAAAGGGATGGGGTTGATGCTTCAAAAGCATTTTTTGAAATGTTTACCGAGGCACTGAGCCGTTCCACCAGCGGGGCAATTTCTGCAAAAAGTGCATTGCATTCACTGATCACTAATTGTTGTGCAGCGGTAGGTTTGGCGAAAGTGGGACCTTTTTCTTCCTGTTCTATATTTATGGCATTCAGGTCGCGCGTAATGCGCACATTACAGGTAATAATATCGTAATAGGCGTTTATTTTCTCCTTGCCGGGTTCTTCCATGTAGCGGTTAAAAGAATCGAACACATCACTGTTCTTCGATTCTACATGCCTTTTTTCCCGGGTCCAGTTGGCGTTTTCGTTATAAAAAGTATTTATAAAATAATTGTAGCTACCGGCTACGGCATCAGCGAGGTGAGCCGGTAACCATTTTTCATCCCAGGCTGGCAATAATACAAACCCCGCTACCACTGCCATTAACGAGCCACCAATGGTAGCCAGCGCACGCACTACCAGCAACATATTATTGAAGGTGAAATCGATATTGAAAAGCAGCGTTAAGTTGAGCGTTACAATAAAGGCCGCTATGGCATAGTTCTTCCGCACATAATACACCATCAATATAAAAGTGGCGAACAGCATAGCTTCTTTTGCATACAAGCCGGTAGGTAAAAGCGCCAGCAAACCACCTGCTACGCCGCCTAATACCGTACCCAAAACCCTGTCGCGCGCCTTTTTAAGCGTTGCGCCATAGTAAGGTTGAATAACGATCATTAAGCTGAACGGCAACCAATAACCATGGTTGATGTGGAACCATTTGGCAATAAAAAGCGCTATGGTAGCGGCAATAGCCGAACGTAACGCAAAGCGGAACGTAAGTGAACTGAAGTTAGCCAGTGTTTTTATATTGCTGGCAATTTTGCGGGGGCGCAAAACAAAGAGCGTCTTCATTAAGGAATACGACCGGAACACCGGCACATCTTCACCCATTTGTTCCAGCCGTTGTATGGCGCTTTCCAGCAGCTTTACCGTTCTGCCGGTAAGTTGTATAATGCGGTTGATGGCCAATGTCGATTTTTCACCCTCCGGCAATTCGTATTCGCGAATAAGCAACGTTAGTTTCTTTACCCGGTTTATCTGGGTAGTGGCCAGCAGCTTTTCTTCCATTTTAAGGGTAAGTACAAATACTGAAATACGCGTAACGGCTTCTTCCAGCGCACTAAACAGGGTGGCGGCCTTTACCCGCAGGGTATCGTCCAGGTCGCGCACCGTAATTTGCTCCATTTCATCGGCTATGGCTATAACATTTACCGCCACCAGTGCCGCATTTTTACGCAGCAACAGCAGTTGATACTGGCGGTTATCCTGCTTATTGGCCTGGTGTGCCATGCGGCCATAGAATTCGAACGAACTATCAATGGCGGCACGTACTTCTTTTTCGCGGGTGTATATCTCCTGCCGGGCTTTTACATCTACCGCGCTGCGGGTAATGGTATCAATAAGGGTAGCTATGGACCGCCATATTAACGCTATCTGCCTGCGGAACGGTTGCTGCACAGGCATTAAGAGCGATGCTGATATACCCACAATACTGGCCCATGCTGCACCCGCCGCAATAAGAAAGATGCGGTGACCTACATCGGCAATATCCACATCGGGAAAGGCATTACAGATAATGAACAACAGGTAAACGCATATAGATAGGCCACTGGCGCGGTCGCCCAGGTTTTTGAGCAGCGACGCCACAAAGCCGGCAACCAGCATACAGATAAGGCTCAGCACAATGCTGTACCCCGTAATAGTACCCAATGCGCCCCAGAACAAAGCCAGCAGCGCCCCAATGAACAAGGTGCGTACCCGCCAGTTGAAGGAGCCCTTCATTTCCACCCAGCTTATACCCTCGGCCGTAACAGCTACCCAAACTGCATCATCGAGCCGGTGTGTAGCCAGCCCCCATATAATAGGTGCCGTGCCCGATACTGCCATACGTATGCCCCAACTGATAAGCGGTTCAAAGCTCTCATTTTGAATAAAATTGGTAATGCGTTTGTATGATTTGAGGTAGGCCAGGCGTGGGGTGTTTTACTACCCTGCAAAAGTAGAAACTAGCTGGCACAAAGTGGAAGGGTGGTGGCTATGTTAGTGTTAAAAATACTTCCTGCATCAGCATGACAAGTTAACTTGTGCTTTTACAGGTGCATATAATATCGTTACAAATCAATAACTCTAACTCTAACTCTAACTCTAACTCTAACTCTAACTTTGTCATCCTGAGGTACGAAGGATCTTCCACAAGGGGAGAATTTTGTGTTATTGCAGCAGATGCTTCCTGCGTCAGCATGACAAAGCACTAGCACCCCATTTTCAGTCACATAAACTGTACCAGGGCAACGCCCTGAAATACGTCAGCGGTGGGCAACGCCCACCGTTACTGAGCAACACGAAGCAGCCTTGTAACTCTTTCGCCAGTAATTTTATCAGTTATCCCCACCAGGTATAAACCACGTTGAAGGGTTGAGATATCAATCACTTCCTTATTGGTGATGGCTGCAAACAATGCAGCTTTCCTCCCCACAACATCATAAAACACCACCTCGCAATCTTTAGCACCTTCAATCGTAACTTCATTTGTAGCGGGGTTGGGATAGCATGTTACCCCG
>JBBRPD010000086.1:0-20746 GCA_038228575.1 Chitinophagales bacterium
CATCGCGTCTCCATGTTCTTTTTTTGTGCTGCCGCAAAAAAAGAACCAAAAAAAGCGGCACTTTATTTCGGTAATGTTTGTCTTTTAATGGACTCAATGAGGGCTTACGCCGTTGGGCAATCGCTCCGCTGCCCAAAGGAGCCCTGCGGCGTGTTTTGCTGAAGCTTGTTACTCTAATGTCTGCGCCGGGACGGCGGCGCAGGTGTTACGTACTTTTACAAATAATATTTTAATCGAACAGTAGTGAATTCAATCGAAAATTGCGGGTTGAATCACAGAAAGTAAATTCCAAAAGCTAAACGTTTAGCACTCTGGTCTGGAATTTAAACTTTGGAATTTGAGTTTAGAATTTACGAAGTCTAGCCTTCTGTAATAGTGAAAGTAAACGCTTCCATTACCTGGTTAGCGAGCAATTTTTTGCAGGCTTCTGTAGTAATTTGCTCTGCTGCTACAGTACTGGCTGCCTCAATGCTAAGGGTTACGTGCTTGCCCACTCTTGCATCCTGAACCTGTGTTAAACCCAGGTTGTGCAGGCTGTTGGTTACTGCTTTACCTTGTGGATCAAGCAATTCTTTAAGGGGCATTATGTTGATGTGTGCAGTGTATTTCATTGTATCAGTTTATTATAATTTTATTATTGAACGGCTGGTTTTTCAGGATATTGGTAAACGAGTGACAACACCACGTAAAGCCCGAATGCTACCAGCATTGCTGCATAACCTAAAAATGGAATAGATGCCGCTGTACCCAGTACTATAACCAGTTGTGGCCAGCTGTACGCCAGTTTAAGGCTGGATGGCATCAGCTTAAAGAACTTTATTTTTGATACCATTAACCAGCACAGCAGTGCTATTATTACATATAACGTGAGCCTGTAATGATCGTGTACAAAACCGGGGAACTTCAATTGCCCTTTCCAGATGATGATGGGCAGCACACCAACAAACATACCCACGGCGGGTGTTGGCATACCAATAAAGTAGCTCTTCTGCGTTTCGGTGGTAATGTTAAATATAGCCAGTCGCAGCGCCGCAAAGCACGCAATAAGAAAAGCCGGTGCCATGGCCAGCATACTTATATCCTGCGCATTAGGCAACTGCATAGAGGCATCCCAAAGGCATTTGAACATGATCATTGACGGGGCAACACCGAACGAAACCACATCGGCCAGCGTATCAAGGTCTTTACCAATGGGCGAAAATACTTTTAGCGCACGCGCCACAAAGCCATCGAGCATATCGCAAACACCGGCAATAACAATAAAAATGCTGCCCATATACAATTGCTCGGTCCCCATTATCCACTGTAATGAGCCGTCGGTCATGTTATGGTAAACAAAAGGCTGCGCGGTAAGAACGTAGGCTATAGCCAGACAACCGCAGAAAAGATTCCCAAGTGTTAACAGGTTGGGCAAATGCTTCATATAGGGTCAAAAGTAAGGATAAAAAGTCAAAGCCCAAAAGCGAGCAGCCAAAAACAAAAACCGCAAAATTGTGGCGGCCCAGGCCATGTTACTTTTAAGGCAACCCACGGGCATTCATTTGCTTGTTTTTGACATTTTACACATCCTTAGTATCTTCACGCATTATGGCCACTTCCGTTAATATTCCTGCCGACTATTCCAACCCGCAAAAAGTTGCGCCGGCAACGCAAGAAGATAAGTTGTGGGGCAATGTACTGCTCGCCAGTTTTGCCGCTATACTTATACTGATGACCGTTATGAGTTTTTCATACGGCCTTTCGGGCGATGAGGTGGATATGAACGAATATGGTAAGGCCATCCTTAAATATTTCAGTTCTTTCGGTAGCGACCAAACCGTATTCAACATGCCACACGAATTTAACCGCGATGGTGTTATACAGTACTATGGTGGCTTTTTCGATCTGGTTTGTGCCCTGGTCAACAAAGTATCGCCACTTGGCGAATACCCTACCCGCCATTTACTTAATGCATGGGCGGGCTTCCTGGCCATATTGTTTGCCGCCAGAATTGCGGCACGTGCCTTCAATAAACAAGCCGCAGTTTTTTGCGCATGGCTTATGTTCCTGGCGCCTTTTTTCCTGGGGCATGCCATGAACAACCCCAAGGATATACCCTTCGCTGCCGCATATATAGCCGCTATCTTTTACACCATCCGCTTGTTCGAAAAATTGCCTAAACCAGCTGTTAAAGACTATATATTTCTTATATTGGCAATTGGCATAACCATCAACATTCGCGTTGGTGGTATTTTGCTTATACCGTATCTCTTCGTTTTTGCCGGCCTTACCTACTTCGGAAAAAAATGGTTCCAGAAAGAAAATGTTGACCTTAAAACATGGATCAAACCACTCGCCATTGTAGCTGTTGCCGGTTATCTTGCAGGCAGTTTATTCTGGCCATACGGGCAGAAGAACCCTATAAGCAACCCACTCACTGCGCTGCATGAAATGAGCAACTTCCAGGTAAACCTGAACCAGTTGTGGGAAGGCACAAAAATATTCTCTAATGAGCTGCCGGCCAACTTCCTTATCAAAAGCTTCCTCATCTCTAACAGTTATGTACTCATTATTGGCCTTTTGCTGATGGCTGTCTTCCTGCTGAAGGCGCGTAAAAGCCCTGCGGCAGCAGTTATTTACTTTGTCATTTTCACGGGTGTGTTCCCTATCTTCTACATCATTTATTCTAAGGCTAATGTTTACCATTCCTGGAGGCATATCATGTTCTCCTTCCCATCGCTGGCTATTGCGGCATCTGGTGGATGGTACTTCTTATCGCAGGCGCTGGAAGAAAGGAAGTTCAAGTTCGGGATGGCTGTAGCTGCCGTATTGTTGTTAGAGCCCGCCGCTTTTATTATATCGTCATTCCCCAATACTGTATGCTATTTTAATGGGTTTGCAGGTGGCGTTAAGGGCGCGTACAGCAACTATGAAATGGACTATTACTACAACAGTGTTAAGCAAGATGCCGAATACCTGATAAAAGAAGTAATACCCAAATACAAACCTACCGATACATTGGTAATTGGTTGTAATGCTGCGCATCTGCTTTCCAAATACCTGGTCAATTACAAGAATGTACGTGTCGATTATGTTCGTTTCCGGGAGCGCAACCAAAAACAATGGGATTATTCTGTTTTCCATATTGCATTGGTGCCTGACGATGAAATAAAAGCCCGCACATGGCTATCAAAATATACCGTATTCAAAGCTCAGGTGAGCGATTGCACCCTTTCGGCAGTTAGCAAAAGACCTTCGTACGACGACCTGAAGGGTTTTGCCTTCTTGCAGCAAAACAACATTGATTCGGCTATGCAACACTTCAATGCCTACATGGCCGTAGACCCCGATAATGTGGGCATGCTGAATTACATGGCCAATATTTACCACCAGCTTAAACGCGATGACATTGCACAGAAGTATGCAGAGCAAGCCAATAAATTATTGTCTGTAGCTGAGTAATGTGGCATAGTTTCAATGGCCCATTGTTGGGAAAATTAGAAGAGAGTGTACTCCCTCTCAAAATTGGTCCTCATACCCTTTGCAGCTATTTTATAAAGGCAGGCGATTGTATAGAATATATGTCGCCCTTTCAAGGGTTGGGGCACTACCTTGGCTCGATGTTTGTTGCCCATCGGGAGACGCAGGGTGTTGCCCATGTTCGTTTCGATGGGCGTTGCCCATCGCTGACATATTATGCCCCTTCAGGGCGTGACCGGCCACATTGGTAAATCTACCCCATCATTTTTCACTTGCTCAACAGGCAGTCATAGCATATCATTCCATCAAAAAAATCATAGTTCAGACATATAACCCGATGGGCATTATCAGTTTCTACAACAAAATGAACAAGGGGTGAAGCCCCGAAATACGATAGCGATGGGCAACGCCCATCGGGAGACGCAGGGTGCATTTCATGTTCGTTACTCATCGAAAGACATGGCGTAATTGCCATTGACATTACCATTTTACCCCGCAAAATGCAGTCACCTCTTTATATGAAAAATTATTAAGAATTATTTGCGCTACTTACCGAAATAAGTACCCGAGAAGGGAGATTTTTTTTGCGATACCTGTTTTTCCTTGTGCACCACGTATTGTTTGTATTGATCGGGGGTCAATACGGCTTTTATTTGAGCTTCTTTGTTTTGCTTAATTTTCAATTTTCCATCCTCTCTTGCGGCCTTACTTCTGATGGCATCCAGACTATCATATTGGAAAGCATAAGTAAGGTTTATTTCATTCACTTTTTCATACTGATCGGAGCCCAGAGTAAGGTTTTTGTACATCCACCTGGTTTGCTCCCTTGCTTTTTCTTCTTCCAGCGACGTTCGCTTAGGTGGTTTAGGCTCCGTTCTTACTTGTGCATAACTTGTGGCAACAGTGATAAATAACAATAAAAAGGCGCATAAGCACCTCTTAATTATTAATTTATTTATTTTCCTATTACTCCACATATTTGTTAATAAAACTATCCTAACAGAAAATATCTTTATGCAATTTATGGCATTCTCAGCAGATTTCAAAATTAATTTTTCAGCAATTTTTTTATCTATTTGTGTTTAAAAATCACCTCGGTTGCACCAAAGCCATACTTGCCGCTCCATTCATTTTTATACCTGCTTACTTCAGGCGTGCGCTTCAGCATGCTGTGCACTTCGTCCCTCAATTTACCTTTCCCCAACCCATGAATAATGATCATTCTATCCTGGCGGTGCACAATGGCTATGTGCAAATATCGTTCCAAAGTATCTAACTGCTTGGTAATGATCTGTGTGTTAGTAAGGCCTGCATGGTTGTTGGTTAGCTCTTCAATATGCAGGTCAAGTTCGTATTTTGGCTTTTCAATGTTGTGCCGGGTAACTATATTTTCGGTGGTTACTGGCAATACCGGCGTTGGCAGGTCGTTACCCGGCGCCTTGGTCTTAATCATAAAATCTTCTAACAGTAAATAACTGAAGGAAGCATCGCCATTGAACATAACATTATTTACATGTTCAAACAGCTTGGCTGGCTTTATGCGTAAAACACCTTCTTCAGGCGCCATTTTATCGCTGCTGATATCGGTAAGCCGCCAATGAAAACGGGGCTGGTCGTTCATTTCTGCATAGGGTACATTATGCAGATAGAGGTTGCCGAATGAATGCAACGTGCCTTCGTGGCGGAACACACTTTTCTGGTCCATTTTCAGGTCATAGGCAAAACGTACATCAACAGGAAGTTCGTTGAGCAAATGCACTTTCAAAAAATCAACCTGCTCCTCCATTCCCTCTATTTTAAATACAGGAATGAAGCTGAAATAAATACCACGCGCCAGCCGTTGCTTGCGCTCAATTATCTTTTCCACCTGTATTACGGGTGCGGCCTGCTTTTTCAGTGGTTTCTTTTCCGTGAACCATTTCAGGTAGGGGTGGTCTACATCATCCATATAAACCGGGAAAGAGGTACCACCCACTTCCACTTCAAGCATTAGCTTGTCAATTATGGCTATCACTTCGCCTTCTTCACCAGTCCTTTTTAATAATATTTTATCACCTACAGTAAACTTCATATGCCTTAGGGTATAGTTACCAATCCATGCAAAAATAGTTCATTCCAGTGTTGTTTGGTCACACTATTATCGCGTTCAGTAGCTCACGTTTATTCCGGCATAGCCCTGCTGCGCAGGAAGTCTACCATTTTACAGATTGCTTTACCTCTGTGGCTGATGGTGTTTTTTACGTGTAGAGGGAGGTCTCCAAAGGTCTGCTCATAGCCATCTGGCACAAAAATAGGGTCGTAGCCAAAACCTCCATCGCCTTGCTTTTTTTCAATTATCCGCCCGTTGCAAATGCCTTCAAAGTAATACACTTCCTCCTCCCATATCAGGCAAATTACGGCTTTATAATAGGCAGTACGGTCGGTTGCATCCTTTAATTCAGCCAGCACCTTTTGTAAATTATCCTCATCATTTCGGCTGCCGGAATAATGGGCACTGATAACACCCGGTGCACCGTTCAAGCCGTTTACACAAATGCCACTATCATCTGCAAAAACATTTGTGCCCGAAAAAGCCGCTATCGCCGATGCCTTTGCCAAAGCATTTTCTTCAAATGTAAAATAGGGCTCGGGAATCTCGGCTGTAAAACCAATGTCTTTGAGCGAGAGCACATCAATGCCATTCAGCATAGGCTTTATCTCCCTTATTTTCCCTTCATTATTCGTAGCCATTACCAATTGCTGCATCATATAAGTATTTTGCTGTGCTAAAATATTTTACAAACTACCCGACTCTCCCAACATAAAAGAAACTGCCGTTTCAGAATGTATAAGCGTTGTATCAAAAACAGGGATGGTGACATCGCTCTGCTTAATGAGCAACGGAATTTCTGTGCAGCCTAAAATTATACCTTCTGCTCCCCTGCTCTTTAAGTCCTCAATTATAGCAATATACCGTTGTCTTGTCGATGCTAAAAAAAGCCCTTTGCCCAACTCTTCAAAAATAGTCTGGTGCACAAAATCTTTATCTGCATCATCGGGTATTATTGCCTGTATGCCCCTTGCGGTAAGTTTATCTTTGAAAAAATCGCGCTCCATTGTGAATTTTGTACCCAGCAAACCCACCTTTTTCAAACCGGAATGCCTGATGGTTATGGCGGTAGCCGTTGCCACATGAATAACCGGCAAACCAATTACCTGCTCCAGCCGTTCGGCATACATGTGCATGGTGTTGGCGCATAAAACCAGCGCGGTAACCTGGCTGTTTTTAAGGTGCATAGCCGCATCGAGCAATAAACGAAAAGTACCTTCCGTATCACATGAATTATTTTTAGTGATAAGCTCCTGGTAGTTGAAAGAATAGATCATGCACTCAGCAAAATTATTCGCACCAAGCCGGGCATTGATACCCAGATTAATGTATCGGTAATAGTCAACTGTCGATACCCAACTTATGCCGCCTATAAGGCCAATCCGTTTCATGTGTGCACGATTTTGAAGTACAGACAAATTTAAGCGGCATTTTTATTATGGCTGCTATTACTACAGTCTTCGTTAACTTTATTTTTCAAAATCATTTTTATGGCCTGGGAAGAAAAAGAGAATTCGTTATACCGCTGTTTTACATTTAAAGATTTCAGCGAGGCTTTTGCATTCATGACGCGCGTGGCACTGATAGCAGAAAAACAAAACCACCACCCCACGTGGCAAAATACCTGGAACAAGGTGGAAATGTGGCTCAATACGCATGATAAGGGCAATACCGTAACAGATATGGACCGTAAACTAGCCGCCGCCATTGATAAACTGGTGCCGCAGGACGCTTAGTAACGTTGACAAAATAAAGTCTACCATATGACGAAGTTATTTTTTTATGCGAGGAGGGTCCCGAATGCTTTCGGGAGCGAATAGCAAGCTATTTGTCCCGCCGAATGGCGGGATTTCAACGAAGCAGCAATGTAAAAGAACAAGGCAGATGGTGGGCTTTATTTTGTTATCGTTCCTTATGAAATAAAACAGCCTTTATCGATAAGATAAAGGCTGTTTTGTATAGTAGCTTGTACCAATTGCACGCATGTTGCTATTGGCCAAATGCAGCATTATTGTTCAGTATGCGTGCGAGCGTGTGTTTTGAAACGGTAAGATGCACCAAAGTTGAATAAGCCTTTGTAACCAAGACCCAACTCAACAAAGCCACCCAGCTTACGACCTATCCTCATACCAAAAGGAGTGATTTGGCCGGTAAGTTTAGCCCCCGACTCATCGGTATGATGAGAATAAATATCACGGTAAACGAAGAAATCATCAAATACAGTAAGACCGATAGATGCACCACCATACAATTTCACACGGATGCGGTCTTGTGGGTTATCGAAATAGGTATAGCTGAACTCAGGTGTAAATGAAAGGAAACTACCCCAACTGCTGATATTTTCGTAACCGAAGCCCATACCTATCGTTAGCTTCTTGGTAAGATAGTACTTGTAGTTAACCATACCTACTCCCGAAGAATTGCTATAGGCCGGCCTGCTGCCGCTTGCGTGGTCAACAAGTGAGTAGGCGCTGTATAAACCGTAGGCAACAGATATTTCACTTTTTCCCTTCTGCGCCTGGCTAAAAGGTATGAAGCCGAACATAGAAAGCGCAAGACAGAAAATGTAGATCTTTCTTTGCATAATAATTGTGTATTTAGTGCGATGAATATAATTGGTTATAAGGGGCTAAAGATATAGTAAACTTTTAGTACTCCAAAACCTTTATCACATTTTCCGCTTAAGAATGCGTAAAACGCGCTGCATAGCATGTCCGGCCATGCAAATCAAGGCTAGCTATGCCTGAAATTTGCGGCTTCCCTGCTAACCGCTACTGCGTTAAATTCTTGCGGCTTATTACTCGTTTTTTCAACAACCATGTATGCAATGGTTCCTTAAATTGCCCAGATGCCTGCAGCACCGCGCTATCAGGCATGGTGCTAATCAGCAATATAGAATCCCCCGCAAATGAGTAATGATACTTTCCCTTAAAATGGTGCAGATTGCCGCCATTGTGTTCATACCTTTTCCATTTAAAATCGATGGTATGCTTTGCACGGTCTACATCGTATTCAATAAACCCACGCGGATTAGGCGTTTGGCTACTGAATTCACTATAGGTTTCAGTAGGCATAAAGTAAGCATAAAATAGCGATGTGTTTACCCTTACCCCGTCTATTTGCTCTTCCTCAAGCGTCCATTCACTAGGCTGGTTGTGCCGCCAGTCACCCGCAAATTCGGTATGAATATTCCCGAAATTATACCGCTTGACGCCAAAGGTTACAGATATAACTAATAGTGCCACCACTTTAATAACAGTCCAAATAGTTGATGCAGCATACTGTTCCTCTTTACCTGAAATAATAGCCACCAATGCTTTCACCCTTGCCCACTCAAAAACGAATATCAGGATATTGAGCAACAATAAGAATGCCGATAAGGTATGCGTGAACTCCCACAAATGCAATGCACGGTTCACCACGAACACGCCAAGGGTTGCAGGTAACATAACTATGCCACCAATAAAACTGGTGCGCCTGAAAAACAATAAAACCGCAGGCACAAACTCCAGTACACCCAGTAAAAACTGAAACCATGCGGAATAACCCAGGAACGCCCAGGTAAGTTGGCCACCGGGTATGCTTTCCAGCGGATGCCGCCATACCGAAAAAGGCACTATCATGCACTGGCTCAACATCATCTTCATGATACCGTAATGGAGCATGATACCGCCAAGTATATAGCAGCACAAGGCATAATAAGGCTCCTTAGTTTTCAAAAGTGAGGTTATCTTGTTCATAATTGCGTTTTCAGGTAAATACAGCTACTTTTTCTTCCCCGCAACCAAACCGAAGGAATGTGCTATCATTTCCTTCAGCATTTTTGAATTTAAAGTACCATCTACTATAATGGTGTTCCAGTGCTTTTTATTCATATGGTAACCCGGCTGTATGCATTCATATTCCTCCCGCAGTTCAATGGCCCGTTCCGGATCGCATTTCACATTAAATTGCAATGGGTCGGCTTCCATGCTTACCAATAAAAAAATCTTGTTCTTTACTTTAAAAACAAGTGTTTCATCGCCGAAGGGCAGGCACTCTTCCACCTCACCCAGCGATAAAGCATATAAACGAACGTCTTCTATATTCATACATGAAACTATTACCAGCGTTTAACCGTAAAATGAAGGTAATTTACTGCTTTGAGCGCAAACAGCAATAGAATATCATATAGCGTATTTCATCGTATAATTTTTAACACGCAACAAACACATAAAACACTGACTACCAACAAACTAGATTGCCGCTTTATTATTTTCTTAACATTTCTGTGTTATTTTAAAAAATCGGCTCAATTTTTGTACTAGAATCGGAAACGAGACGTTATTATTGCAAACTCTATTCTATGATAAAGCTATCCTGTGTCATAATTACTTTCAATGAAGAAAAAAACATTGGTGCCTGCATTAAGTCGGTGCAGCATGTGGTGGACGAAATAATTGTTGTGGATAGTTTTTCCAACGACAACACTGTGGGCATTGCACAAAGCCTTGGCGCAAAGGTATTCTACAAACGGTTCAACGGCTTCGGTGAACAAAAAGCATACGCGGTCGATCAGGCTTCTTTCGATTGGATTCTATCTGTTGATGCTGACGAAGTACTTTCCACCGAATTACAAACCAGTATACTGGAAGTAAAACAACATCCGCTGTTCGATGGTTACGATATGAGCATACTCACCAACTATTGCGGCAAATGGATAAAGCATTGCGGTTGGTACCCGAAACATAAACTGCGGCTGCTCGATAAAACAAAAGGGCACATTAACCTGAATAAAGTACATGAAGGGTTTGAAATGAATGCCAGCAATTCACCAATTGGCTTGCTCAAGGGCGATCTGTTACACTACAGCTATAAAACCATATCGGAACACAGCCGCAAGATTCAGCTTTACACCGAACTCGCCGCAAAAACAATGGCTGAAAAAGGAGCATCTATACCGCTGCTAAAAATAATACTGGGGCCCAAATGGACCTTCTTCTACCTCTACATCATCCGCCTCGGCTTTCTCGATGGGTATTGGGGCTATGTACTCTGCAAAAACCTCTCGTATGAAAGCTTTATCAAGTACACCAAAATAAGGCTCTACACCAAGCAATACAAGCTGGAACACAATCAGGTAAGGGATTTTTTAAGACCCTCGTCATTAAGTAATTAGTTGTTATTTTTGGGTTCATGAACTGGAGTTGGTTATTGCCTTCCATAAAGGGTATCTCTGTACTGATGTATCACAAGGTATGGCCGGGTATCAGCGACGACCTTACAATAACTCCTGAGCATTTAGCACAGCAGTGGGCCTACCTTAAACAACAAGGCTACAACACGCTATCCTTGCCCGATTTTATAGGTATAATTGAGGCTGGCGCTCCATGCCCACCAAAATCGTTGCTTATCACGTTCGATGATGGCTATCGCAACAACTACCAATATGCCTACCCGTTACTGAAAGAGATGGGCTGGCAAGCAACATTCTTTATTATCGCAGAAACCCTAAGCCTTGCATCCTCAAAAGAAAATACACCAGACACTAAAATGTCTCTAGCCGAATTAAAGGCGTTGGACCCTGAGGTTGTGCAACTGGCATTGCATGGCCTGCACCATGAGCACTTCAGCAAATTGACCAGCAATGAAATAAAAGAAGTAATGCAGCAATCCATTGCTGCGTTTGATAATAGCGGGCTTACTTACCACAAGGTACTCGCCTACCCCTATGGCTCCCGCCCTAAAGATGCCGCAACAAATAAAAGTATGAAAGCCTTTTTTAAAGAGATGGGCTTACGTGCAGCTTTCCGTATTGGCAACCAGGTTTGTAAGGTACCGGCGACAGATAAATACGAGCTCAGGCGCATTGATATTAAGGGAACTGATGCCTTGCATGAATTTAAGATAAAACTCACCAAGGGAAAGCTGAAACCATTTTAATGCGCATTAAACCCTAGTTAATGACAACCGTAATAGACTGCGAAAAACTATACAGCAGATTATGGACTGGCACTATGGGGTGCGTATCGTAAACAGCATCGGCATTCGTCGCCAGCACTATCTTCTTTGTAATGGGCAGATTGAGTTGAAATGCAAGTGATGTGCGGCAGATAAACTGCGACTGATAAATAGTTGATTGGTTAAAAAAGCGCGCCACAAAATCATATTTCTTCATGAAAGTTCTGGCATATTTCGCAGTTAAATTGAGGCGCGGGTGTTCCACGTCTATATCAACCGGATTGGCGGGTATCTTTTCCGGTGTTACCCCTGAATAATTCCAGTGTTCGTGTTCGTAAAACACTCCTATCCCCGTAAAGAAATCTATTGTGTCGTTATTTACCCACTGCTGTATAAAATTTGTGCCGGCCAGGCTACGATTCACCAAACCCCAGGAGCCATTCCACTGATATTGTACAAAATAGTCCATGCTGTACTTCTTCTTTGTGGCAATACGGTCCCTTAGCTGGAAACACCCTGCATCTTGTATATGCTGGTTCCCGTCGGTAAGGCGGTCAATTTTGCCGTAAAAGACATACCTGCGGGTTTTGACCTTGCACGACACATCCCCTGTAAAAAAGATATCCAGTACGTTGTATTTCTGCTGGTCGCTGGATAGGGTGAGGTTGGTGTTCGCAAGCCACTTTTTATCCTTCTCACCTACTTCATTCTTATCAATGTTCAATATCTGGCAGTATGCGCCAGCCGTCACCAACAAATAAATTACAACGCAAAGCATAACTTTCATAAAAAATTCAACAGAATTACAGCGTCAGATGGCAATGTGCCAGAATTGTAGAATTAATGCGCAACATCCTATAAAAGAACGATGTAAATTAGAAAAAACTTATAATTTTACACAAAAATCTTGAAAGTGGTAGAAACCGTAGTCACCTTTATTATAGAAACCTTTCAGCACCACAAAGCCCACATTATTTTAATTGCCATTGGCATGGTGGTAGGCATATTTTCACAAATGATATTGCCCGGCCGTGGTTTCGGCTTGCTGGCGACCCTGGTTATAGGCATTGCAGGTTGTTATATTGGCGACATGTTCCTTCACAGCTATGTGCGCGAATACGTAACATTTACCCAAAACGCAACTGTACACAAAATAATTGGCGGCACAATAGGTGCTATGGCATTGTCATTCATCATTAATATAATAAGGGGTGGCAAAGACAAAGACAAAACGGCTTACCGAAACAACACCTGACCAAAACCAAAAGAACAGCTAAGGCAGCATAAAACAATGAAACCGGGTAGTAAGCACAGCTTAAGCTACCCGGTTTATTTTTGTTGTTATAGTTCGCACTAAAATTTAGTTCTTCTTAGCCTCTTTCACTTCACCTGCAATGTGCACCATCATAGGCTGCTGCTTTGCATTGGAAACAATGGTTACATCCTTGTGTATCTGCCCTACACGACCCTTTGAATTAAAGGTAACGTGTATCTTACCTTTTTTGCCCGGTGCAATTGGCTCTTTAGGCCAGGTTGGCACAGTGCAACCACATGAAGCATGCGACTCTTTAATGGTAATAGGCTCTTTACCTATGTTGGTAAATTCAAAGTCTGTTTCTACTATCGGACCTTCCTCAAACGTACCGAAACTGTGTGTTTCTTCTACAAATTTAAATTCACCTGCATTAGGGCCAACCGGAACGTTATCTACAGCTGGATCGTAAGGACGCGGAGGCGCATTAGGGCCCGGAGGCGTTGGCGGCAAATGATCATGACCATCGTTAGGCCCCCCAGGAGGCAATGGTGCTTTCGGCCCCTTACCCGGAGCATTTCTCAATGCCATCCTTTCTTTCGGTGTCATTGGTCCACCCTGAGGCATTGCCCTTGGTGGTGGCGGTGGGGCGTGAGGGTCAATCGGTAGTGGAACTGCACCTTCCGGTAAAGGAACAGGGATAGGTGCCTGCCCATTAGCAGCAGGTGGCGGTGGTGGTACATTCCCCGCAATAAGCGAGTGTACCTTAGTTGTTTTTTTTGATTTGGTTGTAGTAACTGTTTTCTTTACAGTTGTCTTCTTTACAGTAGCAGGTTGGCCTGCGGTACTCGTTGTTTTTTCTTGTGCATTTACACCAGCAGCACTGACGAAAAGGCAAAAGACGAAAATAGATAGTTTTTGCATGTTTAATTGTTGTTTCGATAAAATTAAGTATAAAATGGCATTTAGTGGTAACAATGGCACGTTAAAAATAATGTCGTAATTAAATACACCACACCACGCATCTGTTACTATAATGCAACTTTCGTTAAAAGGGTTGCATGATGCCTAATCTTTTCCATTTTTTCCGGGGGCAATCTAAAGAAATCCTAAAACTGATGCTTCTTAGAGCACGATTACCAATGCCAACAAAAAAGAAGACACTGAAAACCTTCAGGGCAACATACCTGACACATAAAAAAACGGCTACCATCAGGTAGCCGTCCTATTAAAAATTTGCAGCAAAAATTAAGCTTCACCACCCAGATCTTCAGTTGCGGCTGGTGCACTTGGAGCGTCAGCAGGAACATCGATATGAGCTTCAATTGTTTCTTCAGCAGCAGCCTTTGGAGCAGCTGTAGTTTCAGTAGCTTTCTTTGCAGTTGATGAACCACGACGGCTACGACGTGTTTTCTTAGCAGCAGCAGCTTCAGCATCTTTACCATAAATCTCGTTGAAATCAACCAACTCGATCATAGCCATATCAGCAGCATCACCCATACGGCGAGGCAACTTAATGATGCGGGTATAACCACCCGGACGATCAGCAACTTTATCGCTAACAACACCGAAAAGTTCTTTAATTGCTTCTTTATCTTGTAAGAAACTAAACACAGTACGACGATTGTGCATAGTATCTACTTTACAACGGGTAATCATTGGCTCAGCAAAAACCCTTAATGCCTTAGCTTTAGCTAAAGTAGTAGTAATGCGTTTGTGCTCTATCAACTGGATAGTAAGATTACACATTAACGCCATCCTGTGGGATTGGGTGCGGCCTAAATTTTTGATTTTGTCTCCGTGACGCATGACATTGTTGTTTTAATTTCCCCCATACCGTGTCAGGATTTATGAGGTACTTATGAAAAATTATAATTGCCCATGTTAGGCAACCCTATAAAAATAAAGAAAGGTAAAACTCAGAAGTAGATTTTTACTTTTGAGTTTTACCTTTAAATTTAGTTTAAGTCTTCTCCCCTGCGGAATTTGTTGATGTCCATACCGAAGTGTAAACCACGTTCGTGTAACACCTGCTCAATTTCAGAAAGTGATTTTTGTCCGAAATTACGGAACTTCATCAGTTCTTCCTGAGTATACTGAACCAATTCACTCAAAGAGTTAATCTTGGCTGCTTTTAAACAATTGAAAGCACGTACTGAAAGTTCAAGATCTTCAAGCGGAGTGTTCAATACTTTACGAACAAGTAAAGTTTCTTCGTCAACTATGCTTTCTTTCTCTTCTTTGCGTGTATCCAGCGAAATATTCTCATCAGTGATGATCATCAGGTGCTGAATGAGTATACGCGATGCATCTTTTACCGCTTCTTCAGGGTGAATAGTACCATCGGTAACTACTTCCATTATCAGCTTTTCAAAGTCAGTGCGTTGCTCAACACGTGTGTTTTCAATAGTGTATTTTACATTCTTGATAGGTGTGTAGATAGCGTCAATAGCGATGAAGCCTAATGGCGCATCAACCGGACGGTTTTCTTCGGAAGGCACATAACCACGGCCCTTACCTATGTGAACTTCGATCTGGAAAGTAGTGCCTGGGTGTAAGTTACAAATGATAAGATCAGGGTTCATTACCTGGAAATTAGGTAATGCTTCACCAATCATACGGGCAGTGAAAACCTCAGTACCCTTAATTGTAAGATCAATTTTTTCAGACTGGAAATCATTGTAATCGCCAACTGCTTTAATACGAACTTGCTTCAGGTTAAGGATAATTTCAGTAACGTCTTCCAAAACACCTTTTAACGTGGCAAACTCGTGGTCTGCACCAGGTATCCTGATAGCAGTGATGGCATAACCTTCAAGTGAGGAAAGCAACACACGACGAAGAGCGTTACCGATAGTAACACCATAGCCCGGTTCAAGGGGACGGAATTCAAACTGCGCTTCAAAATCAGTGGTTTTTTGAAGTGCTATCTTATCCGGCTTCTGAAAATTCAATATGGCCATATTGATCTATTTGTTTGTTTTATTTTTGATTAAACTTTATTTGTAGCAGAGTTGGGTAAAGTAATTACTATTACTTAGAATACAATTCCACTATCAATTGCTCCTTAATGTTTTCAGGAACTGATTCACGTTCAGGGTGTGCTATAAAAGTACCCTTCATGTCTTTTTCACTCCAGTCAACCCAGTTTATCTTCGGATTTTTACCGCGAATAAAACCTGTGATCGTTACATTAACTTTACTCTTTGGTTTCAGTTCTATAACATCACCTGGCTTAAGAGAATAAGATGGAATGTTTACCGTTTCACCGTTAACCATAATGTGCATATGAGAAACTAACTGACGTGCAGCAGGACGTGTTGGTGAAATACCTAAGCGGTAAACTGTATTGTCCAGACGCGCTTCAAGCAACTTGATAAGGTTTTCACCGGTTGCGCCTTTCATACGTGCAGCTTCAACATAAGTATTAGCGAACTGCTTTTCAAGAAGACCGTAAGTGTATTTTGCCTTTTGTTTTTCTTTTAACTGTACAGAGTACTCACTTGCTGTTTTGCGCTTGCGGGTACCACCGTGCTGACCCGGAGGGTTGCTGTTTTTCTGTAAGCTTTTGCCTGATCCCAGTATTGGTTCACCGAAGATGCGACAGATTCTGTTTTTTGGTCCTGTGTAACGTGCCATTGCGATTTTTGTGTAGCTGCTTCGTCTCCTTTAAAAATCGTAAAACCCGATCCGAAACAGCATTTTATTGATTAAGAAATAATATGAAAATCTGGTGGCTTTGTATAAGGCCACCAGACGAAATATATAAAAATTAAACTCTTCTCTTTTTAGGAGGACGACAACCGTTGTGTGGTAACGGAGTAACATCCTTGATAGATACTACTTCAATACCCGAATTGTTAAGAGCGCGTATAGCACCTTCACGACCAGAACCCGGTCCCTTAACAAACACGTCAGCTTTCTTCATACCTGCATCAGTTGCAACCTTAGCGCAATCCTGAGCAGCGGTCTGAGCTGCATATGGTGTGTTCTTCTTTGAGCCGCGGAAGCCCATTTTACCAGCAGATGACCAGGAAATAACCTGACCTTGCTTGTTGGTAATACTGATAATGATGTTGTTAAATGTTGCACTAACATGCACATCTCCGTGTACATCAACCTTTACGATTCTTTTCTTCGCAACGGTTTTAGCGGATGCCTGAGCTTTTGCCATTTTTGTTCAAATAAGGTAATCAATTAATAAATTAACTGGCCAAAGCCAGCTCGCCCACTCCTACCCTGCGCAGCATGCAGTATCCGGCAGTGGTGCTGTTACTATTTCTTCGCTGCTTTCTTCTTACCTGCAACTGTCTTACGCTTACCTTTACGGGTACGGCTGTTAGTACGGGTACGTTGACCACGTAAAGGCAAACCTTTACGGTGACGAACACCACGGTAACAAGCGATATCCATGAGGCGCTTAATGTTCATCTGCACTTCTGAGCGAAGCTGACCTTCAACCTTGAATTCGCTGTTGATGATGTTACGAATTGAAGTTTGTTCTTCATCGTTCCACTCAACTGCTTTTTTATCATAGTTGATGCCTGCCTTGTCCAATATGTGCTGGGCAGTGCTACGGCCTATGCCGTAGATGTAAGTGAGTGCAATCTCACCACGTTTGTTTTTCGGAAGATCTATACCAGCTATACGAGCCATTAAGATGTAGAATTTTAAATTGAAAATTTAATTTTTGGATTATCCCTGCCTTTGTTTAAAACGAGGATTCTTTTTGTTGATGACATAAAGCCTGCCTTTACGACGAACTATCTTACAATCAACGCTGCGTTTTTTAATAGATGCTCTTACTCTCATGATTAGTATGTTGTTAAAATAAATTACTTTTCAATACCTTCACCATAGGGATCAGGGTTACTTATAACGATAAATAATCCTACCACGACTAAGGTCGTAAGGACTCATTTCAACTCCCACTTTATCACCGGGAAGTATACGGATGTAGTGCATACGCATTTTGCCGGAAATAGTAGCCAATATTTCATGACCATTCTCCAACCTTACGCGGAACATGGCATTAGATAATGCTTCAACAATAGTTCCATCCTGCTTAATTAGAGACTGCTTTGCCATATTTTTAAAGGAATGCAAAAGTAGGGAAAACTTTTGAATAAAAGTCAAAAAAAATTATTATTCAGGTTTTTTAGCAAATTTTATGCCAAAAAGACGATTATTTTAAGATAAATTCACTCTGGCTGGCATCACATTAGCCGTAATGACCTTCGCATGCTATCAAAATAATGTGGGTTGCCGTCACCGAATAAACAAGTCTGTGTTCTGAGTTTATACGCCTGCTCCAACTTCCTTTCAAATTTCCTTTCAAAGGCTCCGGCTTTCCCTTACCTTTAAAAGGGTCGCGCAAAACCTCTTTAAGTAAATCATTTATTTTGTCGAATATTTCCCGGTTGGTGCGCGCCCACGCAATATAATCTTTGAAAGCATCGGGCATAAAAGATAATATCCTCATTTTACAAGCGATTTCGAAAACAACTCTAATTCTTCTGCGGAAAATGAGATGAGGTTTTCTACATCACCTGCATTTATTTGGCTGAGTGCGTTTTCAATCTTGGCTCGAACATCTGCGGGATTCGCTTTTCTTAAACGAGCAGGCAGCTTATCATTGGTCAGGCTAATACTGATGTCGGTAAACCCCTTCTTTGCTATGAGCACTTTCACCATATCTAATATATCCATATTCAGCTCACCTGGCTTCAGCCTGATAGTGGTTTCCATAGCGTATTCTTTACTTTACAAAGATAATAAATAAATTTCCAGCAAATGCGCACTGCTTATAATTGCCTTGGGCTGTAGCACTAAAAGCGTTTCACAAAATCCATATCAAAATCCTCAAGGCTGCGCAACTTTGCATCAGCCAATGCGAAGCGTGGGTCATCGAAATGGTTGGCGTCCGGCACTACAACAACTTTCATCCTGGCCGCTTTACCCGCTATCATGCCATTAACGGAATCTTCCAGTACCAGGCAATCGTGGGGTTTTGACCCCAATGCTGCCGCGCAATGTAAAAAAACAGCAGGATGCGGTTTCCCTAATTCAACAGCATCGGCCGATGTTATCACATCAAAATAATCCGTTAACCCGAAGTAGTCAATAAGTGCATCTATCATATGTTTAGGCGACGATGAAGCCAACCCAATCTTATACCTATGGGCTCGTAGCATTTGCAAAGACGCTTCTACGCCTTTCACCACCATACCGCTCCTTTTTGAACTGGCTATTATATCTTCCAGTATCTCATCTGCAATTTCTCTGGGTGTATTCCCCTTCCACGGGTAGTGGATAGCCCAATGATCGGTTACTTCATAAATACGTAAGCCAGTAGTTTCCTTAAAGCGCTCAGGGGTTATCGCTATTTTGTGTTTATGAGCTACCTTCAGCATACTTTCTCCCCAAAGAGGCTCCGTATCCAACAGCAGGCCATCCATATCATATAAAACTGTAGTGATCATTGGCTGCAAAGGTAGGGAGATTGAGGAGGAGTTTGCAGTCGGGTTCGGTAAACTTATCATATCTAAAGACAAATCAATACCGGAGACGCTTTCGATTTTCTAACCCTTTCAGGAATGTAAAACACTTTGATACCATCGTCTGATGGTGCATAGCAGCGAATATTGTTGATATTAGCTATATCCAACAAACGAACGAACTCCTTGTATTTACTGTTAGCGGCAAAATGAAAGTCTACCCCATGCACCGAATCGTTATTCGCATAGATCTCTTTTATGTACAGTTCACCGAAGTTGATCCTGATATCATCAGAATCCAAATTACCTGTCAGCGTTATGACAAGATATTGTCGTTTCGGTATTTCCCATTCAATTCCCATGAATTTTGAAAGATAGGCTTCATTGTAGCAGTTAACCTCCATCGTATGGTATCTCGGCCTTTCTGCAAGTCCTTTCCATATAAAAATGATAAAGAATACAGGCATTGCCACCTGGCTTATCATACCCGGTACATACCAAAGATAGCGTCGCTTTATGCCTTGTTTATGCTGCATTATTATGGAGATACTGGAAACCGGGAAATCCATAATGCATTGAGAAATTAATTAGTAATGCTGTCGCATAGCTCGTCTAACGAAAAATATATTTCAGTATAACGGCCGCTGCCCAATTTTACAATTTAGCCCACACTCCGCATACCATCAAACACGCCATAGTGGGCAACAGTACATACTGTAAAACCAATATTTATTTCGTAGCTTTGTATTATGATACGTACCATAATTACACCCAAAAATACAGACGTTCATTTTACCATTCCGGCCGAATATGTAGGGGAAAAACTGGAACTTATTTTATTTGCCACTAAAGAAACAAAAAAGGTAAAACCTAAGAAAACAGCAACGCTTGTAGACTTTAAAGGAATGCTCACTCCTGAAGATGCTGATCTATTTAATGCTGAGATAAAAAAATCGAGAGGAGAATGGGGCAACATTTTTTGATGGACACTAACGTCATCATCGATTACCTGGGTAATAAACTCCCAAAAAAGGAAGCAGAATTTATTGAGAATCTTCCCATTAATATATCAGTTGTAACACGTATAGAACTCATTGGCAGGCATAATGCAACCCGGCGGCATATTCAATCAATGAATTCTTTCCTATCAAACGCAACCGTTTACGAACTTGACGAAACAATAATTCTGCAAACTATAGATATCCGTCAGAAGTACAAGATAAAACTTCCTGATGCTATCATAGCAGCTACCGCGTTGTCAAATAATCTTACACTAATTACACATGATGTTTTCGATTATAATGCGATCAAAAATTTACGTCTGATTAATTCGTGGCAAATATGATGGCCAACTGGCACCTCTACTGTAAGCTACCCCTTACCCAAATTTTCAGACGTGGATTTATATTTGTTATAAATATCAAAGATGCATAAATTAACGGTAGAGGATTTTCCCGGTATTGACTTTGGCGATAGCCGCCGTAATGATCGCTTTGTATCGATCATAAA
>JBBRPD010000087.1:0-20044 GCA_038228575.1 Chitinophagales bacterium
TAGACTACCCAGTAAGATCTTATGGTGATTTTACCGGGGGTGTTCACCTCTTCCCATTCCGAACAGAGAAGTTAAGCCCCCCATGGCCGATGGTACTGCGCAACAATGCGGGAGAGTAGGTAGTTGCCATATTCCTTTAAAAAACCTTCAACTTAATTGTTGAAGGTTTTTTTGCGTTTAAGGATGAGTATATACTTTTGCCGAATATAGGAATCTATATGAAATACGATTACTATACTGACAGAAGTAGTTAGGGGATTTTGAAATCTATGATCTTGCCAGCAAGGGGATAGAAAAGGAATATTAAAATTTTGTAAATGAAAGCTTTAACGGAGATTTTATTTAAAATTCATGAGATCAATAAACTTACCGAGCGTGGACGTTTATTGAAGTCAATCGTAGAAATGATTGCTGAACTTCAAAGATTTCCGACTGCAAATGATATAAAATTTTTATCAAAAAAAAATAAAAATTTTGCTGACTTAGAATCAATTAATTCGCTTGGTAATCATGAGGAAATTGTTGCTGCTGTAACAGAGTTTTGTATTCAATTTAATCTTAGTGAACTATTGTTGTACTGCGCAATAAAGACATCAAGCGGAAAGGTGTATCTATACAAAGCTGGAAAGTACTATAAAATAGGTCGTACAAATGATATAAATAGGAGAGATATAGAAATCAAGTTGCAATTGCCGTTCGAAGCAAAATTAATTCATTCAATTGAAACATCTGATCCTGTTGGTATTGAAAGTTACTGGCATAATCTTTTTAAGCCACGAAGGCAAAATGGCGAGTGGTTTCTCTTATCTGAAATGGATGTAGATTTATTTAAGTCTTAGTTATTTATGTGAAACCGCTCCTCTTTCGCTTAATATAAGCCCCCATGGCCGAGGGTGCCGCACAACAATGCGGGAGAGTAGGTAGTTGCAATCTCATTTTAAACTGCCTTTACATTAACTTGTAAAGGCAGTTTTGCGTTTGTATATCACCATAAAATGAAGATATTTGAAGCGTAGTTGAAGTTATATTCAGTGATATCTTACTGGTATTGTTTATTGGCACAGATTTTGTTAAATATATCTTAACACATAAACTACCCTGGCATGAAGAAAGGAATCATTATACTCGTTGCTGTCATATTTTCACTTGGCGCATATGCGCAACAACCTGCAGATATATTACCACACGTTTCCAATTCTTCGTGGGCAATAAAGGGTAAAGCGCTACCCTGGACTGCGTTTATTTGTTCGGGTGTGAATTACACACTGGGGATAGAATACGGGTTCAATAAAAGGAATTCAATCGGAGTCGATTTTGTGTACAACGATTACAGTTTTACCCATGATGTATACGACTCCACTACGCATGAAGACAAGTCGGGGCCGAGACGGTTCAGCGTAAATAGAGGTTTTTTTGTGAACTATCGTCGCTACGTATCCACTGACGGAACTTGGTTAAAGAGGCAAATGGACAGGGTTTTACCTTCGGGCTCATTGGTATATGTATCGCCCTTTTTTCGTTATGGTAAAAATGACTACCACTACCAGGAAGGATACGCTACCTCGCAAATCAAGTATGACGAATGGCAGTATTCCTCTGGAGTTCTTGTGGGTTTTGTGACGAGTTATTTCGATTTAAATGCGGGTCCATTTTATAAACAAATGTATATCCAGGATGTGCAAATGGAACAAACCACGGTTACCTACAGCCGGGTAAGGTCTGGTTTTGGCTTTAGGGTAGGTGCTAATTTATATCTTATTGTAAAAAAGAAAGGAAATCACTGCCTGTCGAAATACGCTGAAGTACAACGGAAGAGCATTTAGTTGGTCTGCAGCTACTCCAAAGCGAACTTTATGGGTTGGTTGTAGTATGTCTTTACAGGTTTGCCGTTTGATTTTCCCGGTTTCCATTTAGGCATTTCTGAAATGATCTGTAATGCAGCTTCATCAATCAACGGATGAACGCCTTTTAATATCATTACATCGTTAATGCTACCGTCTTCATAAACTATAAATCTAACAATAACGCGACCAATAATCCCTTTTTGGCGTGCAACCTCTGGATAGTGCAAATGCTCTCCCAGGTATTCGCCTACATTATAAGGGGCTGCGGGCATTTGTTGCACAAATTGGTATTTTTTGGCAGTGTCCATTATAGCGCTTTTCACTACTTCGTTACCTTTTTCATCGTAATAGTGGCTCTCGGTAATATTTTCTTTGTTGTCAAATCTTTTTTCACTTTTTAATTTTCCATTCTTATAGTATTCGGTCTCGGTACCGTCGGTCAATTTCTTTTTAATGAGTACAGCTTTTTCATATTTTTTTGTTGAAATAGGCTTTCCGCTCTCATAGATTATTTCTTCTGCAATTTTCCCGGCTTCATCAAACTCAAGGTATTTATCTGGTATGCCATCTGTGAGATATTGCTTGCTTTCCAATTTTCCAAGTGAGTCGAATGACACTACTTTCTGGATGCTGTTATTACCATAAGTAATTTTCTTTTGTATCACCGTTGCATTCCTTTTATAGTAGGTCCATATTCCTTCGCGGGCACCATTGGTAAAATCTCCTTCACTCGTTTTCTTGGTTCCGGCATCATAATAGACAAAATGGCCGCGCCGGTTTAGTATGAAATTGTCAGTCGTGTCGGCTATGTAGCCTGTAAACAGCAGTTGGTTTTGCATATTGTATTCTGCTACGGAGTAGAGGGTGTCCTGCTTTTTGCATAGCGCATAAAATCGTGCGTTATTTGCAGTGCACTGCTGCATTTGTGCATCATGATATAGCTTGATGGTTTGACTTAACGCGGGCTTGCAAAGCAAAATGAAGGGCATTGAAAGCAATGCGAAATACACTATTCTGGCAGTTTTTTTCATAAATTTTTGTTCAGTTATTGCGGTAAAAGTATCGTTTTTAGCGCAAGAAAGAAGCTATTATTGCAGGTGTTAACCCAAAAAAATATCCCTGCCAAGTGGCAGGGATATTGTATAAATTCATTTGAATGAAGTCTTAACTCAAGCCCTCAATTTCGCCGTTAACCAATTTTATACGGAATGCCTGAGGGTCTTCAGGCAAGCCTGGCATACGCATTATTTCACCGGCTACGGCAACAATAAAGCCAGCACCAGCATTAATAACTATGTCGCGGATATGGAGGCTGAAACCTTCAGGGGCATTAACTTTCTTAGGGTCGTCGCTGAAAGAATACTGTGTTTTAGCGATGCAAACTGGCAGGTTACCCCAGCCATTTTTGGTGTAAGATTTGATTTTATTTTCAACAGTCTGGCTGAAAGTAACATCGCCTGCGAGGTACACTTTCTTAGCTATTTTTTCAATTTTGGTGCCAATAGCATCGGTAAGATCGTAAGAGAAATTGATGTCTTTTGAAGGATTATTTTCTATCAGGTCCACCACTTTTTGTGCCAGGCTTGCAGCACCTTCACCGCCTGCGGTAAAGCCATTATTTACCGCAAAAACAACGCCTAATTCATCGCACCATTTGCTCAGGTAATCTATAGTTTCGTCAGTGTCGTGCTTGTGTTTGTTGAAAGAAACTACAACGCTTTGGCCAAAGTTTTTCATGTTCTGCACATGCCTTCTCAGGTTGCCTAGTCCCGTTATCATGGCCTCCATATTTGGCTTTGATATTTCGCTGTCAGCCACGCCACCATGGAGTTTCAGGGCGCCTGATGTAACCACTATAACGGTTGCCTTAGGCCTTAACCCTGTAGCGCGGCATTTAATATCCAGGAATTTTTCAGCACCCAGATCGCTGCCGAAACCTGATTCTGTAACAACATAATCGTTACTGCTCATGGCCATTTTTGTGGCAATTACTGAGTTACAACCATGTGCTATATTTGCGAACGGACCACCATGTACAAAGGCAGTTGTATTTTCAGTTGTCTGCACAAGGTTTGGCATAATAGCATCCTTCAACAGCACGGTAATAGCTTCGGCAACTCCGAGGTCTTTTACGGTGAATGGTGTCTTATCAAAACGATAGCCTAATACTATACGTTCTATCCTTGCCTGAAGGTCATCAAGGTCGGTAGCAAGGCAAAGCAACGCCATGATTTCCGATGCTGTGGTAATATCAAAACCAGCTTCTGCTGGTATGCCATTTCCGGTGCCACCGAGGCCGGTGATTATTTCGCGCAAAGAGCGGTCGTTAACATCAAGTACTCGGCGCCAAACAATACGCTCCAGGCCTTTGTCATTTTTACGGTTCTGATATTGGTAGTTATCTAAAAGCGCAGCTATCATGTTGTTTGCGCAGGTAATAGCATGGAAGTCGCCAGTAAAGTGCAGGTTTATTTCATCCATAGGCAACACCTGCGAATAACCGCCACCCGCAGCACCGCCCTTCATACCGAAGCAAGGCCCGAGGCTGGGCTCCCTTAACGCTACCGCAGCCTTTTTACCAATAAAGTTCAGGCCCAGTGATAAAGCGACACTAGTAACGGTTTTACCAACACCGGCCTTGTTAGGGGTTACTGCTGTAACCAGTATCAGGTTGCTTTGTTTTACTTTTTCTTCATTAATATAACTCAGCGGTATTTTGGCTTTATATTTTCCGTAAGGGATAATATCCTCAGGGTCAATTCCTATGTTTTCTGCTATTTTAGCGATAGGAAGTAGCTTGGCAGCCCTTGATATCTCAATATCTGACGGGAATTTCGCTGGTTGTGCTTCTGTGGACATAATGTGTTTTTAAAAATGATTGAATTGATTTACCGCAACAAGTTAATGATAGCTGAGTAAAATTCAATAAAATCAGGCTAAATAATTTTATGCACCATTTTTAGCATGAATTTAGTCATCGGGGGCTGCAACGCGCAAAGAATTGTTGTACTTTTCACTTTCGAACAAAATTGTTCTGTTTTGGCTTGCCTGAGCAGCACAATGTTATATTTAATTGAATGAATCCCGCAATTGTACTTGGCTCTATTCGTCCTGACCTGCTGCTAGAGGAAACTCTGGCGGATATATTCCGCTTGTCTGCAAAGGCCAACGCTTCAAAAGTCGCGCTGATTTTTGAAGATATCGTAGTTACTTATGCCGAACTGGACCGCTGGACAGATGCTATGGCACAGCACCTGGCTGCTAATGGCATTATGCCGGGCGATGCCGTTGGGCTCTGGTGGCCGCGGAGCCTTGAATTGCATGTTGCGGTTTTGGGCATAGTAAAGGCGGGCGCGGCCTATGTGCCGCTTGATCGTGAAATGCCGGCGGAAAGGGTAGAAACAGTGCTGAATGAGGTGAATGCAAAAGCCTATATCAGCGATGAAAAGCTGGACCTGGATATACCTGTTTTGCAGGTTATTCAGCGCCCCTTATCGGCAGAAAATATTGTACTTACAGCGGGGCCGAAGCCCGATAACTGGGCCTACGTTCTCTATACATCTGGGAGTACAGGTAAGCCGAAAGGTATACCTATTACCCACCGCATGATAACCCATTTTGTGCGCTCTGAACAAACGATCCTCAACATACGGGCTGACGATAAGGTGTACCAGGGTTTTTCGGTATCGTTTGATATGTGGTGCGAGGAAGTTTGGATAAGTTACTTTGCCGGTGCTACTTTATGGGTGGCCGATGCCGCCACTACAAAATCGATAGATGAGCTGGATGAGGTGTTGCGCAAGCAGCAGATAACAGTTTTTCATGCTGTGCCCAGCTTGCTGGCTGTAATGAACGACGATGTGCCGCGTGTGCGTTTGGTGAATGCCGGTGGCGAAGCCTGCACTGCGCAAGTGGTATCGCGCTGGTCGGTGCCGTCGAGACAGTTTTTTAACAGCTACGGGCCTACGGAAACTACGGTCACTGCAACCATAACCGCATTGGTGCCGGGCCAGCCTATTACCATTGGCCTGCCGCTACCTAATTATAACCTTGCTGTGGTTGACGAGCAACTGAACCTGTTGCAAATAGGGGAGCGGGGCGAGCTGGTGGTTACCGGGCCGGGTGTATCGCATGGCTATGTAAACAGACCAGATCTTACCCAGGAAAAGTTTGTGCCAAAATCGGGTTCGCTTGCTTTATTGCCGGGTGATACCGTTTACCGTACCGGCGATGCGGCTATTATTAATGCTGACGGCAGCATCGATTTTCAGGGCCGGCTGGATGACCAGGTAAAGCTGAGAGGCTACCGCATAGAGCTGGGCGAAATAGAGATGCAGTTAAGTGCGTTGCCCGATGTTACTGCTGCCGCTGTTGCCGTAAAGAAAGATATTAACGGGCAAGACCACCTGGCGGGCTATGTTGTGTGCGATGACCCTGTTACCATGAACCAGCAGCACATAAGGGAGGCCCTTGCGAAAGTATTGCCTACTTATATGGTGCCGAGTGTTATTGTAATGCTCTCGGAAATGCCGCGCCTGCCCAGCGGTAAAATAAATAAAAAAGCGTTGCCTGTACCTGCCATGCTGATGGAAAACTCAGTATCGGCAACAGACGACATTATTGATATTGATGCCCCTATCGGCAACAGGGTGATAGCTGCGCTGCGCAAGAATTTCCCGAACCGGGTCATTGAGCTTTCTAACGATTTTTTTACCGACCTTGGTGGGCATTCCTTGCTGGCAGCATCGTTCGTATCGCGGTTGCGTAAGGAGGCCAATATACCACAGGCATCGCTAAAAGATATTTACCTGAACCGGCCTTTGAGCGCACTGGTAAATTACTGGGAAACCAAGCCCGCGCCCAATAACAAAGCTAAGAAGGTTTTTAATGAAATACCCAAGGGCCGTTTCTATGCCTGCTGGGCAGCGCAGACGGTTTCATTGCTGCTGATATATGGCCTTTTTGCAGTGCAGATTTTCTTCCCTTACCTTGGTTATTACTATGTAAAGGAAGATACCAAGAATATAGGTTTAGGTATAGGTATGGCACTGGGTTTATATTTTCTGATACCGCCTTTATTTGCTACGCTCAGCCTTATTGTAAAGTGGCTGGTAATAGGCAGGATGAAGGAAGGTGATTATCCGCTTTGGGGTACTTACTACTTCCGGTGGTGGTTTGTAAAAACCTTTCAGCGGTTGTTGCCATCGGAGTTTTTGAACGGTACACCGTTGTATAATGCCTACCTGAAAAGGATGGGTGTAAAGGTGGCTAATGATGCACAGCTCGCGGCACTAACCATAGGTGCCGAAGACCTGGTAACCATAGGCAGCGATGTGAGCATCAGCTCGCAGGCCGTGCTGAATAACGCTTTTGTAGAAGACGGCTTGCTCAAATTGCGCAAGATACATTTGGGCGACCATGCCTATATTGGTAGCAGTGCCATAGTAAGCGGCGGCGCCACCATTGAGGCTTGGGGCGAATTGCAGGACCTTAGTTACCTGCAAGAGGGCAAGACCATAAAGGGTGGCGAAATATGGCAGGGCAGCCCTGCGGCGCTGAAAGAGACCAAGCCGATATCTGAATTGCCGCAACCTATTTATGTTTCCAAGGCAAGGCGGTTTGCCTACACGGGTATTTTCTCATTGCTGCTGCTGCTGTTTCCGTTTGTGGTATTGCTGCCATTGTTGCCAACCGTTATTATACTTAACGACCTTGATAACTCCACGCCCGACTACGACTTCAGTTACCTTATAGTTACGCCTTCGCTGGCGCTGAGCTACATTATTATTTTTGCGCTGGTTATACTGGTACTCACCCGCATTTTGCAGTGGGGTATAAAGCCGGGTAAGTACCCTATTTATAGCGGTTTTTACCTGCGTAAGTGGTTTGCCGATCAGCTCATTAGTCTTTCGCTTATTGTTATGCATCCTATTTATGCTACGGTGTTTGTGTCGTTATGGTTCAGGGCGCTGGGGGCTAAAGTGGGTAAGAATACCGAAATATCAACCGCCAGCAGTGTAACGCATCCCTTGCTGGAAATAGGCAAGAACGCCTTTGTTGCCGATGCCGTTACCTTGGGTGAAGCCGATGTGCGCGGGCAACAACTGATACTGGAGAAAACCACCATTGGCAACAATAGTTTTGTGGGTAACAGCGCCCTTATACCGCAGGGGTATAAGCTGCCGGGCAGGATGCTGATAGGCGTACTTTCCACCCCGCCTGATGAGGAGCAACTTGCCGCTAAAAAGGGCGGTGGCGACTGGTTTGGTTCGCCAGCTATTTCGCTGCCCCGCAGGCAGGAAAGCCGCACCTTCCCGGCGGAGCAAACCTTTAAACCTTCGCCATCGCGCATACTGGGGCGCAGTGTTGTTGAGTTTATCCGAATTATTTTGCCGGAGACAGTCATCATTATTTGCAGTACTTTTTTCATTGCCTATTCGCACGATCTGTTGGTGGAAATGAATTGGTTTAAAATTGCCTATACACTACCTGTTTATTACCTCTACTACATGGGTATGCCTGCCTTTATAATAACGGTGCTGCTGAAATGGATATTGGTACAAAAATACAAGCCCGTACAAAAACCCATGTGGACCTCGAAAGTCTGGTTCAGCGAGGCTATTACTTCTACCTATGAAGCGCTTTCGGTGCCCTTTGTTTTAGACTATATGCGGGGCACCCCGTGGTTACCCATTTTGCTGCGCCTGCTGGGTATTAAAACAGGCAAGCGCGTGTGGATGAACACCACCGATATAACCGAATATGACATGGTAGAAATAGGGGATGATACCGCCATGAACGAAGACTGCGGCCCGCAAACCCACCTGTTTGAAGATAGGGTGATGAAGGTTGGCCCTATAAAAATAGGTAAGCGTTGCAACATTGGTACGCGCACCATTATTCTTTACGACAGCGAGATTGGCGACAATGTAGGCATTGACCCCCTATCGCTGGTAATGAAGGGCGAAAACCTACAACCCAATACCAACTGGGGGGGCAGCCCGGTAAGGCCGGTTTGATAACTTCAAAATTAAAAGTAAAAAGGAAGAAGGCTCAGTTTGTTAGGGATGTTCATTGGTAGGAATAAGCCTGAAGGGCTGATAGTATTGTAGAACAACAGCAAGTGACTACACGAACCTCGAAGAGGTGATAAAGCTGCAGTGAAATTTAAACTATAATTTCTGAAACCTATAATATGCTTGATCTGAAATTGTCATAGCGAAATTTATGTAGTCATTTATAAGTTTTCTCGAAGTCCCGATTTTCGTTTTTCATAGTGTGCAGTGAGTTGATTTAATTTTTGGATTTTAATAGTATCAATCGGATCGGTTTTGCAAAGGTGGTCAATCATATAATATTGACGTCGTAAAATTGGTTGTCGCTTGTTATTTTTCCCTTTTGAATTATTTTCTCAATGCGTTCAAAATACGATTTGAAAATATCAATATCGTATGATGTCTTGGTTTGTAGGTATTGGTTAAACTTAAGATCACGACACTCAATTTGTTGCTCCGTCAAATCACGAAACCATTGTTTCAGTAGGGTAAGCTTTCCTTTCTGAAAATTCTTCTCAGTTTGCTCTTTTAATCGCTTGTAGTGGTCATCAGAATCAAATTCAGGTGTCTTTATCTTTCTTTCATTTTCAAGATGGTACTCAATAGTAGCAATAACTAAATCGCGATATATTTTTAACTCAGCCTCACTTGACTCGTTTTTTAGGTTACTTTTTGTCATAAATTATACAGGAAACTGCCTGTTTTCGTATAAATATAGGCATTGTTATAAAAAGTCAGTCTTTTCTGATTCAAGCTATTTAACCTGCATTATTCATAAATGCGCTTTTGAATGTTTAATACCTTAAAAAATGTCTTCCGCCCGTTAAGACCTCCGCCCTGAAGGGTGACATGTTTCGTCATCATTTTATTGATTGGTAATGAATGCATTACACAACATGGCATGTAACCCGGAATTTATCCCGATTTTCATCGGGCGGGGCGGGGTGACCCAGCGGCAGAGAATTTGAGAATAATGCAGGTTAGGATTTTCTGGCATTATCGACCTCATATAACAATCTATCCACGCAATGTTATGGAGAGATTTTGTCATTCATGGCTCGAACAGCAAACCTATGTTTTCTAAAGTTTTGCAGGGGAAGTAGCACAATAAGACATAGCAGGGACCTTATATGGATTCATTTTTAGTTTCAGAGCCGGGTGGGCTGTATGACGATACACTGATATTATGATTAAGTATTTTAACTTTTACGCCTATCCCTTCTATTGCATTTTTTCTATACCTTTGCACTCTTTTTCAAAACAGTCTGTAAAAAGGTGATTTGAGTTTTTTTATTTTACATTTTCAATTTTATAATGCGCTCCATTCAAGACGCTTTCCCTTTATTGCAAACCCCGAGGAGGATCTTCATTACTACGCATCATAAGCCTGATGGCGACGCGATAGGTAGTATGCTGGGTTTGTACCATTACCTGGTTAAGAAGGGGCATAAGGTTACTCCGGTTTCGCCGGGGGAGATACCCGACTTCCTGCAATGGATACCGGGTGTGAAGCAAATGCTGAATTATGAAGCCCAACCTAAGGAGTCGCTCGCAGCATTACAGGATGCGGAACTGATATTCTGTCTTGATTTTAATGATTACAGCCGCACCAAGCATCTTGAAAATGCCCTTGCAGAAGCTACCCAGCCTAAAATACTCATTGACCACCACTTGTTCCCGAAACCTTATTGGGACTTTGGTATGAGTATACCGGAAAAAAGCAGCACCTGCGAAATGGTGTTTGATTTTATAAATCTGTTTCATGATAATGCGTTAATAGATACCGACATTGCAGAATGCCTGTATACCGGCGTTATGACCGATACGGGTTCGTTCCGTTTCCCGGTTACGAGTGCCAGCGTGCATTTAATGATCGGTAACCTGTTGCAACACGGCCTTGACCATACCAAGATTCACGAAAACATTTATGATTCGTGGAGCGAGGGCAGGATGCGTTTCCTGGGTTATGTGCTGCTTGAAAAAATGGAGGTGTTCCATAATTACCATGCTGCGCTCATTTGCCTTTCGAAGAAAGATATGGGCACTTATGGTGTGCAGAGCGGCGATAGCGAAGGTTTGGTAAATTACCCGCTGAGCATAGCCAATATTAAGTTCGCTACATTAATTACCGAGCGTAATGATGAGGTGAAGATGTCCTTCCGCAGTAAAGGAAGCTTTGACGTAAGTTCATTTGCACGGCAGTATTTTGATGGCGGAGGACACTTTAACGCCTCCGGCGGACGCACAAAAACAAGTTTTAAGGAAACAATTGCATATTTTAAGAAAATTTTGTCGGATATTCACCCCCAATAAAAAATAAACATGATAAAAAGAATTTTACCAATCGCAATGCTGAGTGCAGTTATCTTAGCAAACACAGGCTGCAAACATGAAGCTGAAGTAAAGAAAGTTAAAGGTATCGAGTACAAAATAATTAAAGATGTACCGGGTACTAACGCGAAAGTGGGCGATATGATCGAGTTCCACATTTTAGCTAAATGCGACACCCAGGTCCTTGGTGATTCAAGAAGAGACAATGCGGGCAAACCAGTGCCAATGCAAGTGCAGGAAACAACTGATATAGCTCAGTTCCAATCGGTATTCCCATACCTTTCAGCTGGTGATAGCGCGGTAGTAACTATTTCATGCGATACTATGCTTGCTGTTATCAAGAAAACAAACCCTAACCAAACGCAATTACCACCATGGTTAAAGGCAGGTAACAAGGTTACCGTTACTATATCAATGGTCTCTGTAAAATCAAAAGAGCAAGCTGAAGCTGACGCAAAAGCGAATGCTACTAAACAAGCAGAAGCAGAAGACAAAGCATTGCAGGATTATTTCGCTAAAAACAACCTCAAGCCAACCAAAACTGCTTCAGGTCTTTATTATATCATTAGCAAAGAAGGCGCTGGTCCTAACATTACTTCAGGCCAGATGGTTTCTATGAACTATACCGGTAAATTATTAAATGGCACGCCATTTGATTCTAACCTGGATAGCGCATTCCACCACAAAGAATTGTTTAAATTCCCTGTAGGTGCACACCAGGTTATTCCAGGTTGGGATGAAGGTGTTATGCTGTTGAAAAAAGGGTCAAAAGCTACTTTGTTCGTAGTATCACCATTAGCTTATGGCGATCGTGCAATGGGTCCGCTTTTACCAGCCAACTCTACTTTGGTGTTCGATGTTGAAGTTGTTGATGTTGCAGCAGCTGCAGCAGCACCAGCTGGTCAGCAGGTTCCACCACCAGCACCGCAACACTAATTGCGTATTGCGTAGCGTTTAAAAATATTTTCAATTATACCTTATAAACAGATAGTAATGAAAAGGTTTGCCATAATACCATTAGTTGTTGCCGGAAGCCTGGTGCTCCAGTCGCAATCAGTTATTGCCCAGGCAAAAAAGAAGCCTGCCGCAAAGCCTGCTGCTGCAAAGCCAGCGGCCGCTAAAAAAGCTACAGGTGGCGGAATTAAAGTGGATGGTACTTTTAAGACCATTAAAGGCGTATCGTACAAAATAGTAAGGGATGTACCTGGCAAGAATGCCGAAATTGGTGGCGGCCTGGAGTTCAACCTTATCGCAAAGTGTGATACCCTTGTATTGGGCGATTCCAGGATGCAGAATGGTGGTAAGCCAGTTACCGCACCGGTAACCGCGGTTGATCAGCCAGCACAGTTCCAGTCAGTTTTCCCTATGCTTTCTGCGGGTGACAGCGTTTTGATGTCTATTTCCTGCGATACTATTCTTTCTACCGTTCCTGCTGAGCAGCGTGGCCAGTTGCCACCATGGTTAAAGAGCGGTAACAGGGTTTCAATCTATCTTTCCGTTGTTTCTGTAAAATCGAAAGAGGATATGGAAAAGGAAGCTGAAAAGGCTAAAGCTGCGCAGGAAGCTGCTGCAAAAGAAGCGCAGGCAGGCGCTATGAAGCAGGTAGAAACTGATGATAAAATTCTTCAGGATTATTTCAAGAAGAATAACATCAAGGCTACAAAAACTGCATCGGGTCTGTACTACAAAATAAATGAAGAAGGCAAGGGAGCTAAAGTGGTTAACGGTAATACTGTTTCCATGAACTATACCGGTAAATTACTGGATGGCACCCCTTTCGATTCTAACGTTGACCCTGCGTTTAACCACGTAGAACCATTCAAATTCCCTGTAGGTGGCCACCAGGTTATTGCAGGTTGGGATGAAGGTATCGCGTTATTCAATAAAGGTACCAAGGCTACTTTGTACATCATTTCTCCGCTGGCATACGGTCCACGTGGTGCGGGTCCGAAGATAGGCCCTAACTCCGTACTGATATTCGACGTAGAGGTTGTGGATATTGTAACAGAAAAGTAATTAACAATAAATTGTAAAAGACATCAACAAAATAGGCTTATTTTGTTGGTGTCTTTTTTGTAGCTACCAATTCCCTAAATACAAATTATGAAGAGGTTTGCCCGGATTTTATTTGTGGTGTTTGTATGTACCGTGTGTTATTGCATATCGCTTCAGGCGCAGGTTACCAATGGTAATTCGGGCGTAATTGACGTGGATACTGCATTGATGCCCAAGCCTGTGCCCGTGCCACCACCTGTTTATGTAATGGATACGGTGGGCTTTACCACCCTGGAAAGCGGCCTCAAGTTTAAAATTATAAAGCATGGTACCGGCACCCGGCACCCGCAGGTTGCCGACCATATTGAAATGCATATACATGTGCATATTAAGGATAGCGTGATGTTCGATTCGCGCAAAATGAATAACAATAAACCAGTACCCTTCCAGGTGCAGGAACCCACCTACCGGGGCGACCCTATTGAAGGGTTTATGCAGTTGGTGGCGGGTGACAGTGCCCTGATACGGCTGCCGGTTGATAGTATATTAAAGCAAGGCAAGCAGGTGATGCCCGGCATGAAAGAAGGCGATGTGCAGGAATACGATATGGTGCTCGTTTCGGTAATGAGCGATACAGAATACAAAAAAGACCAGTTTGAAAAAACATCGCGCCAGCGGGTGATAGATGAAAATAACTTAAAGGCTTATTTCAAAGCCCATAACATAGAAGCTAAGCGCACGGAATCGGGCATTTATTATACGGTTGATAAGAAGGGCAGGGGAGAACTGGTTAAAGCGGGCCAATATGCCAGTGTAAATTATACAGGCCACCTGCTGGGCGACAGCCGGGCATTCGATTCTAACACTGACCCTGAATTCAGGCATGTGGAACCTTATACGGTAAACGTAGGTGCGGGCGGTGTTATTAAGGGTTGGGACGAAGGCCTCACCCTGTATAAAAAGGGTGGTAAGGGCACGCTATATATCCCTTCCTACCTCGCTTATGGCAGCCAGGACAGGAGCCCGACCATACCCCCCAACTCCATACTGGTATTTGAGATTGAAATTGTGAAGATAATGGAGCAGGATGCTTTTGACGATAAGCAGATACAAAAGTACCTTGCTGATAAAAAGATAAACGCCAAGAAAACATCGACCGGATTGTATTACACCATTGTTAAAGAAGGCGAAGGCAGGAAGCCACTGCGGGGCGAAAAAGTAGTAGTAAGGTATACAGGTACCTTTATGGACGGCAAAAAATTTGACAGTAATATTGACGCAGCCAAGCCATTTACATTTACACTGGGCGAGCGCGAGGTGATAACGGGTTGGGATGAGGCGTTGCTCCTCATGAAAAAAGGTACTAAGGCGACACTGTTCATACCATCGGGGCTGGCTTATGGCAAGCAGGCCAGCACAACGGTGCCCGCCAATGCTATATTGTTATTTGACGTAGAACTTGTAGATATACAGAAACATGATTAAGAGATTGGTCCCCGTTATTTTAGGTGCGTGGTATTTGCTTGCAGCGAATACCACTTTTGCTTTTACGCACGCAGATACGTTAAGAGGCAGCAACGGCAGCGGCCGCACCTGGTGGGATGTGCAGCATTACGACCTCTGGGCCAGCCTGGATATGACTGAGCACACCATAAAGGGCAGTAATAAAATATGGTTCAAACTTACCGGCGCACCGGGCGACAGTATGCAGATAGACCTGCAAGACCCGCTGATTATAGATGAGGTGCTGCATGGCGAAGACAAATTAAAGGCCGTGAAAAATGGCAATGTATGGTGGCTTAAATGTAATGGCGTTAGCTGGAATAAAGACACAGCCGACTACATATTGGTAACCTACCACGGCTTACCCCGCACAGCTGTAAACCCGCCATGGGATGGTGGCATTTCGTGGACGACCGACAAGACTGGCAGCCCCTTCGTGGCGGTATCATGCCAGGGCTTGGGGGCGAGTGTTTGGTGGCCCTGCAAAGATGCCCAATGGGATGAGCCCGACTATGGCATGACCATAGCCATAACCACCCCTAACGACCTGATAGGCGTGAGCAATGGCCAATTCGTTAACCAGATGCTGAATGATAGCGGCACCACCAGTTACTGGAATGTGAAGAACCCTATTAATACCTACGATGCTACGTTTTACATTGGGAAATTCAACCACTGGCACGATACGCTTACTGGCGAAAAAGGCCCGCTTGATCTCGATTTCTGGGTGCTGCATTACAATGAAGAAAAAGCGCGTAAACAATTTGCTGTTGTAAAGCAGATGATACATTGCTTTGAGTACTGGATGGGGCCTTATCCGTTTTACGAAGATGGCTATAAGCTGGTAGAAGCGCCATACCTGGGCATGGAGCACCAGAGCGCTATTGCCTACGGCAATGAATTTAAGAAAGGCTATTTGGGTAGAGACCGTTCGGGTACTGATGTGGGTTTGTCGTTTGATTATATTATTGTGCATGAAAGTGGGCACGAGTGGTTTGGCAACAATATAACCGCAGCCGATATTGCCGATAACTGGATACATGAAGGCATTACGGTGTATAGCGAAAAATTATTCGTGGAATGCAGCCAGGGCAAACAGAAGGCCGACGCTTATTGCCGTGGGGAATGGAAGAACATAAAAAATGACAAGCCAATAATTGGCCCCTATGGCGTGAATGAAGAAGGGTCGGGCGACATGTATGATAAAGGCGGTGCCATTATGCACATGATAAGAACCATGACCAAGGATGATGAAAAATTCAGGGCTATGTTACGCGGCTTGGGCAAGGATTTTTATCACCGGCAGGTAACAACAGCCGAGGTGGAAGCCTATATTGCGAAGAATACCGGCCTTACTCTCACTGCCTTCTTTAACCAATACCTGCGCACCACCAATATACCGGAGCTGGAATACTACATTAAAGATGGCAAGTTGTTCTTTAAATTCAACAAGGTGGAAAATGGTTTTACCCTGCCTGTAACCGTAACCGCTGGCAAAACAAAGGCCACTATTAACCCAACTGCCGAATGGCAGGATATTAAGTGGAAGGGTGGTTATAACATTAAGCTATCAGAAGATTTTTTGGTTGATTTGAAGAAGTAGTTGTTGTGGGTATTGTCGTTTTGGGAAATGTGCGGTAGGCTCTCCCCCCTTCCAATTTTATTGAATCAGGGAGGCGTATCAATATATTTTGCCTCTTCACAGCTTGTATTTTTCTTTTTCTATCGTTGGGTGTTGCCCATCGATATTGTATCCCGCCCTGAAAGGTAATGTCATTAAGCTAAGGGGAAATCCCGAAGGGATGGCATTATTATAGAAAATGAACGTGTATAATAGGGTTAAACTCCGAAGGAGTGACATAACACAAAACACCGTTTTAATGCTTAAATCCTTAACTTAATGACATTGCCCTTTTCAGGGCTTTGTTTGTTGTAAGGTTCATAATATTGCCTGTGAGCGCTTAGTGCTCTGTTTTTATACTCATACCACCCATTCTGGGTTGCCAATTTGTTTCACGCAATATTGCAGTTGATCGTTGAAATTATGCGATACCCTCAGCATCGCCTCAAAGACAGTTTTTCCCAATAACAGGAACAACCGCCTACTGCCAATTGCTAACTACCAACTCCCTACAATTGCATTGCATTAAGCTTTTGCATTAATTCGGCAGGCACGGGCAGGCCGGCCATGCGCATACGGGTGGCGAGGTCTTTGGCTTCTTTGAATTGTCCGCGGGAGAAATACATAAGCAGCAGGTTATTATTAGCCTGAGGATTAGCGGGTGCTCTTTGCAGATAGCTTTTCAGGTAGTTCATAGCCCCGGTGGTGTCCTGCTTCATCATAGCAATACGGGCCAGGTAGAAATCGCACTCTATGTAATCTGATATTTTCTTTTCTTTCAGGAAGTAGGCTTCGGATGCCATAACGGAATCTTTCTTCTGAAGCATGCAGCCATAATAGAAGTTGAGGTACTTTTCATTCGGGTTCTGCTGGTAAGCCTTAGTAAACAATTCGAACGATTTTTGCAGGTTTTCGCCCGGCTCTTTTATCCATGTCTTCCTTTCATCAGAGCTGACTATTTCAAAAGATTGTTCCTGTATGGCTTTATCTTCCCGCGCACCCAGCATCATATTGGCATAGGCCGAATGAGGCGAAGTAGCAGATGCCTGATGCCAGAAAGCAAACGCATCGGAAAAGTTCTTTTCGTGATTGAAGGTGACTACAAAAAATACGCTGCATACCGCCAATACGGCTATCAGCAATTGTTTGTCTGCCAGTTTTTTGAAGATCGCAGTTTGTGAAAGCACAATAAGAATGCCTATAACCGGCAGGTATAAACGATGCTCGAATACCTGTTCGTTCAGGTTGGCCGGCACTAACAAGGCAGGTAAAAGGAAGAACAGGAATACAGTGAACCCAGCGGCCACCACCTTCCAGTTTACGTTTTTTGAGAAGAACAGCAAGGCCGCTATCAGGGCTACTGCCGCCAGACCGAAATAAGAAACGGTATCTTCCTGTATAGGGAAAACGCTCAGATTGAAGGGGAAGAAGATCTTGCCCAGATATTGAATGATAATAGGCAGTCGGTGCAGGAAGTCGGTAAGCATTTGGCCTGCGCCAATGGTGGTAGTTATATGCACGGTTGCGGCCGCGCGGGCAATATACCATACCGCAAAACAACCCACCCATGAGCCATAAAGCGTAAGGTTGTTTTTACTTTTAAATGAGGTGCCCAGCACGAACAGGAGCAGGATAAATGCCGCCGGTGCTACAAATACAGCGGTTTCCTTAGTGAATAATGCCAACAGCAGAAACAAGATGGAAAACAGCAGATGGTTCTTTTTACCTTCTTCTGAATACGATATCGCGAATATGAAAAAGCTCAGTGTGAATACGGCCAGCAAAGTATCGTTCCTTCCCGGTATCCAGGCTACGGCTTGTGTGAGCACGGGTATTACCGCAAAAATGGCAGCGAGTAAAAATGCGTGTAACTGGCGGAAATGTAGTTTTAAAAACAGTTTGTATAATAACAGCACAGAGGCAACATGCAATAGTATGTTCACAACATGGTAGCTGCCAATTTCAATACCTGAAATGTGGTAGTTCATGATCATGCTGTCGCTGAAAATTGGTCGGTAGTAGGGGTCTTTGGTTGCATTGAACAATCCGCGGCCGAAAGCACCAATAATGTTTTTCAGGTTGTCATTATATTCGGCAAAATCGCGAATGAAAATAGAGTCATCCAGTTCGGTAAAGGTATACGAAATGGAAGGGTAGTATAAAACAAAGGCCAGCAGCGCGAGCCACAGTGCCGCAAATTTTATAGACAGAGGTTCGTTAGCCCCGGTAATATTTGCGGGCCTTCCGGTTGGCTGGGCAGGTGTTTTAATGGGTTGTACGGGTTGCTGTGGTTTTTGGTTCGGTTTACTCACTGGTGCTTTGTTGTTGTGTCGTATCAAAAATATAAAAACTAAGTGAGACTGGGTAATGCGTAACCTTCATTTAAAGCTGCTGCGCATGGTATGTTGCTATTTGTTGTTGTATTTATTGGGTATTGGGTAGCTCCTAGGCGGATTACTACAGTTATTGTAAAGGGATAATGGGGAGTTGTGTGATAGCTTCGAATTTGGGTGTGGCTGGTAATAACATTTCCGGCTTCCATGGCCGATATTGATATGGCGTTACGTGGCATACCCAGGCAGGGTACTAAAATTATGGTTGGCGATGGGGTAGCGTACAAAATATTGGATAGACCCTGACGGCTGTGTGTGTAATTGGCGCATAATTTCAGTACATTCGCATATAAACGCACCCTTATGTCTTACCGTAAATTATCGGCTTGCCTGGCAGGTTGCGCATTTGCAGCAGCAGCCTTTTTTTCGTGTTCAAAAAAGGACAACAGCACCCCCATAACAGTTACCCCAACCGCTGATTTTAAAAACAAGAAAAAACTGGTGTATGCAGATAGTTCATTTTTATTAACGCTGCCAACTGCATTTACCCCGAATGGTGATGGTGTTAATGATACTTATTTCCCGATAGGCATGCATATCAGCAATGCGCATTACAGCCTTACTATTACTACAGTGGCCGGCGCAACAGTTTACCAAACCAATGATTATACTGCGGCCTGGAACGGACGTAACACAAGCGGTATTGTGCAGACTGACTACAAGTATAATGTGGCTATTTCTTTTACTACCGCAAGGGGCAGGGCGGTTGATACATCTACCTATGTTTACCTGATACCAACCACCAATACCTGTGCCAAGCTGGTATGGGCCGATACGGCCTATTATGCTTTCCCCGACCAGATAGATATAAGTACCGGCTTCAGGGCCTATGCGACCAATGAAGTGGTTTGTCCGTGAGGAGTTAATATCTATTATACATAATTAGCAGGCACGGCTACTATTGTTGTGTACCTGCCGGCACACGGTTCATTTACTTGGTAACCAGCTATAACCATTTTGCACCTACCGGCGCAATTACGAGGTGAGATTGATGTCTGCGGCGTGCCGCAGGGATGGCACAAAATCGCTTGAGTCAATAATATTAACCTACCTGGGCAATAGCATTATTTTTGTGCTGTAATTTGATGCATAACCTACACGGCTCAACTTTTACAATTATTTCTGGTTTTCATATATGCATTGGCAAACATTCAATTGCCACGACTTTCAAGTCGTGGAAGGAGTAAAAAGGTGCGGCTTTAGCCCCAAATTATTTGAACTATACCAAGAGAATAAAGATGGGCTTTGCGTGCCTTTGCGCTTCCCCTGCGCCCTTTGCGTTAAAACTCACGCAATACAAAA
>JBBRPD010000088.1:0-19893 GCA_038228575.1 Chitinophagales bacterium
ATCCGTTTTTTACTTGTCTTCTACAATCATATCACCCTTTCAGGGTTTTACATTTACTTATACGCTCACACTGTATTTTCACCCTTTTGGGGTTTTATCCGTTTTGTGCTTGTCTTCTACAACCTTGTCACCCTTTCAGAGTTTTACGTTTACTTATACGCTCACACTGGCTTCTGTCACCCCTTCGGGGTTTATCCGTTTTTTACTTGTCTTCTACAATCATGTCACCCTTTCAGGGTTTTACATTTACTTATAGCGCACACTGTATTTTCACCCTTTTGGGTTTTATCCGTTTTTTACTTGTCTTCTACAATCATGTCACCCTTTCAGGGTTTTACATTTACTTATACGCTCACACTGTATTTTCACCCTTTTGGGTTTTATCCGTTTTTTACTTGTCTTCTACAATCATATCACCCTTTCAGGGTTTTACATTTACTTATACGCTCACACTGTATTTTCACCCTTTTGGGGTTAATCTGTTTTTTACTTGTCTTCTACAATCATGTCACCCTTTCAGGGTTTTACATTTACTTATACGCTCACAATGTATTTTCACCCTTTTGGGGTTAATCTGTTTTTTTGCTTGTCTTCGACAATCATGTCACCCTTTCAGGGTTACACATTCGCTTAACCTAAATGACCTTAACGCTTTAAAACTCACGAATCACCCCCCCTGCACTTCTTTTACAACCAACCCAAAAGCACCGCTTTCTACTTTCTACTTACGACTCACTTAAAATGCCTTCTCATCCAGCCCGTAACCATTAACGAATCTGTAGCGCGCTTGGTGCTGTCAGCAACATGGCGGCGTAACATACGGGCTTCGTAAGCACGTTGGTCATGCAGGCGTATAGCAGAGTCGATAGAGTACACATACTTGTTAATGATATGCGCGTTCACCATCTTATCTTCAACCGCTTTACGTTTATAAGTAACACTGTCTTTCAGATATTTTTCCATGAGTAAACTGGCAATAGGCGCAGCCCATGTGGCACCAAAACCGGAATTTTCAACCGCTACGGCTATGGCAATCCTCGGGTGTTCGCGTGGGGCAAATGCAACAAACATGGAGTGATTGGCCATTTTTACTACCTCGCCATTTACCAATGCTTTGTTTTCCGCAGTACCCGTTTTTGCACAAACAGTGATGCCGTCAATTCTTGCCCCGAGTGCGGTTCCACTTTCCACCACATCTTGCATCGCTTGCTGCACAATGCTAAACGTAGAATCCGGGATGTTTAATACCTGTTGTTTCTTGTGGTATTTTTCCAGCACAGGATCGTTGAAGTTTTTGCCTATCGATTTTACAAAGTGCGGCGTATAATAATAGCCTTTGTTAGCTACGATGCACATACCGTTGGCCATTTGTAGCGGGGTAAGCAATATTTCGCCCTGCCCCATACCTACGAAAACGACAGTGCATGAATTCCACGAACCACGATACAATTTGTTGTAATACGTAGAGTCAGGTAAATTACCGCCTTTTTCAAAAGGCAGGTCAATACCCGTGGGGTGCCCATAACCGAATCTGTAATAATAGTCATGCCATGCCTGCAGCCCTTGTTTTACATTGGCAAAACCTTTGTAGTCGATAGTAAGTCGGAAAATATGACAGAAATACGAGTTGCACGAGTGCGCCAAAGCAACCCTGAAGTTGGCTGCGTGACCAGCATCTTTATGTTCGCAGGCAATTGCACGGCTGCAATAGTGGTAGCCACCAAAGCAGGCCAAACCAAATGAAGGCGTAATTGCGCCTACATTCAAGGCCACCAAACCCGTCATAGGTTTAATGGTAGAACCCGGAGGATACATTGCCTGTGTAGCCCTGTTGAATAGCGGCCTCGTGGCTTCGCGGTAGAGCATGCTGTAGTTCTTTGCCCTTTCACGGCCCCGTAATAAGTTGGGGTCGTAACATGGGCTGCTTACCATAGTAAGTATACCCCCTGTTTGCGGGTCAATGGCAACAACACTACCAACCTTATTGGCCATCAGCTTTTCAGCATACGATTGCAAATCGGCATCGAGGTACAACTCCAGCGATTTGCCAGAAACCTCCTGGCTATCCAGCGCACCACCTTTGTATGGGTCGCGCGGACGGTTAAATTTATCCCGCTCCAGAAAGTGCACACCCCGCTGCCCCCTTAAAACCTCTTCGTATTGCAATTCCAAGCCGCTGCGCCCGGTATAGTCACCTTGGCGGTAACTCTGGTAACGGGGCACTTTCAACATTTCGGGCGAAACTTCGGCTATATAGCCTAATACTATACCAGCCGTCTGGTTCTTATATTCGCGTATGTTGCGCTCTACTAACTCGAAACCGGTGAACTTAAATGCGTTTTCCTGAAAATTAGCGGTTTGTTCCGGGCTGAGCTGTTCCATAAATGTGCTTTGCCGCACATCAATATTCCTGATAGATATCAGCCTCATTATTTTAAGGAAACCCGGCAGGTCCAGCCCCATTGCCTTGCAAAATTCTGCAGTATCCAGCCCTTTAATATTGTGTGGCGTAACCATTAAATCGTAAATGACCGTATTGGCCAGCATTACCTTTCCATTACGATCATAAATAATACCACGCGGCGGATAAACGACTTTTTTGTAAATAGCAATATCGTTTGCCATGACTTTATACTTCGATTCGAAATTCTGAAGGAAGAAAAGCCGGAGCAAAATAATAGAAGCCACGCCTATAAAAATAAGCCGGATCATGAATTGACGCGGGTTTGCCGCAGATGACATAGAAAAACCTGTTTAGAAGTATGGAAGTATACAAAGCTATCATAAAAACAGGGGTATTAACAATACTATTTTCAATAAGTTATTAACATGGTGTGAGGAGTGTCTTTAGTCGTAAGTCTGGCCTAGCGCAATAGATGTTTATTCTAATTCATATGTGCGACTTATGCTGTCTATAAGACAAAATGCTGCACTAAAATCATGTAATTGCACCGGTAGGTGCAAAATGTTTGTATTACTAACCAATGAGCGAAACCGTGTGCCGGTAGGTACACAACAATCGGAAACGTGCCGGATTATCATGCATAACTGGTATTCTGGTCATCGTCGTAAGTGCAGCTTATGGATACGTCGACACCTGATAACGCCAACAAATAACTACCAATAATATTTAACTCACACTTTCAAATTAATTATATTACGCATAAAAAATAACAAAAACTGATGAAATAGGGTAATTTTTGAGTAATTTCCTTAATATATAAATTTGCGTATCATGTATGTTACCTATCATTCAAATCGACGAAAAAAGGCAAGATTGAAAAACTATTTTCACCATCATCTTCGTAGAGGCGATTTTAAAATATCATCAACGCTCACCACAACTCCAATTGCTCCGAATTATAGCCCCGTTTGGTCTTCGGCTGCAGTTCTCCAAAATTAGATAGGGTTATACCTAACAACCTGATTTTTTTATTATTTATATCGGTTGCCGCTAGTAATTGTTGCGCTGTTTCCGTTATTGCGTGCAAGTCACCTACCGGGAAGAGCCAGGATTTATTGCGGGTTATCTGTTTAAAGTCGTGGTACTTAATTTTCAGGGTCAGGGTCCGGCCCTTGAGTTGGGCTTTTTGCAACCGCTCATAAACTACCGCCGCTATTTTAGCGAGCGCGGCATTCATTTCTTCCTGCGTGGTAAGGTCTTGTGCAAAGGTATCTTCTGCTCCTAACGATTTGGTTTCCCGGTACGGTTCTACTTTCCGGTTATCAATACCGCGCACCACATGGTAATAAAACCTGCCCACCTTGCCAAAGTGCCGCATAAGTTCATCCTCCGTTAACTGCTTCATATCTGCGCCGGTATGCAGGCCCATTTTGTGCATTTTCTGTGCGGTTACTTTCCCTACTCCAAAAAAATCGTCAACTGCCAGTTGCTCCATAAAACCCTCAACTTGTTGGGGCGCAATAAAAGTAAGCCCATCAGGTTTTTGCATGCCCGAGGCAATTTTGGCTATGAATTTATTTACCGACACCCCGGCTGAGGCGGTAAGGTTCAGTTCGTCGCTGATGGCTTGTTTTATTTGCCGGGCTATCGCAATTGCCGACCCTACACCCAATTTATCGGTAGTCACATCCAGGTAGGCTTCATCAAGCGAGAGTGGCTCTATCAGATCGGTATGCCTTCTGAAAATCTCGCGTATGTTTTTCGACACCTCTTTATACGCAGCAAACCGGGGGTACACAAAAATCACCTCCGGGCACAACTGCAAAGCTGTTTTTGATGGCATTGCCGACCTTACCCCGTATTTACGTGCTTCGTAACTAGCCGTCGCTACTACCCCACCACGCCCCTCCGGCGAGCCGCCCACAACAATAGGTTTACCCCGGTACTCCGGGTTATCCCTTTGTTCTACCGACGCATAAAATGCATCCATATCTATATGAATGACTTTACGTTGTGGAGTGTTATCAGACATTTTACTTCAGTTTACAGTTGGCAATTGGCAGTTCTCGGTTTATGCCAATGTAAAGTTTGAATAGTTCACAGTTGCACACGGGCCCAAACGCAAGTTAAAGAAGACTGGTTTGCAACGGAAATTTTGGGGATATCTTTTGATAGCAAGTAAGGTAGCAATTCTTTAGCTGTACAGGCTACTGTCAATTTTCAACCGCTATATGCCTTGTAGTTCGTGTGGCAAGGGTTTTGCCCACAATTAAGGGCTAACATTTAACAATAGCGACTCCTTTCAAGTCTGTTATATATTCAGTACTTTTGCAGCGTTTTCTAAACATACATCATGGGGTTATTTGATAAACTCTTTAAACGCAACAAGGAGCAACAAGAACAAAAAGAAGTACTGGACGAGGGCCTTAAAAAAACCAAGGAAGGCTTTTTCTCTAAATTAACCAAAGCTATTGCCGGTAAAGATACCGTTGATGCCGAGGTTCTTGACCAGGTAGAAGATGCCCTTATCAGTGCCGATGTTGGTGTGGAAACCACTGTTGCCATTATTAAACGTATTGAAGACAGGGTTTCAAAAGACAAATACCTGGGCACTTCCCAACTCAACCGCCTGCTGCAGGAAGAGATAATGGGCATGCTTACCGATGCGCCTTCTAATGAATTTTCGACCTTTGATGTACCAGCAGGCAAAAAACCTTACGTAATACTGGTTGTAGGTGTAAATGGTGTTGGTAAAACAACCACCATAGGCAAACTATCGTACAACTTTAAAAAGAACGGCAAAAACGTATTGATGGGTGCGGCAGATACCTTCAGGGCTGCAGCGGTTGACCAGCTTACCATCTGGAGCGAGCGCGTTGGTGTACCTATTGTAAAGAAAGAAATGGGCAGTGACCCAAGTGCAGTCGCCTACGACAGCGTTGAAAGCGGCATGGCCCGTAACAGCGATGTGGTGATTATTGATACCGCAGGCCGCTTGCACAATAAAGCGCACCTTATGGAAGAGCTGGGCAAAATACGCCGCGTAATTGCCAAGAAAATGCCCGACGCACCACACGAAGTACTGCTTGTACTGGACGGCAGCACCGGGCAAAACGCAATTGAGCAGGCTAAACACTTTACCGCAGCCACCCAGGTTACGGCAATTGCAATTACCAAGCTTGATGGCACAGCTAAAGGCGGTGTTGTACTGGCCATTGCCAACCAGTTTAAGATACCCGTTAAATATATAGGCGTGGGCGAAAAAATGGAGGACCTCCAGATATTCCGTAAAGAAGAGTTTGTGGATAGCCTGTTTAACCTTGACAAGTAATTTATAAAAGATAGTCATGTCATTATACGATAAGATACAGGCAACTGCTGCCTTTATACAAACAAAACTTCAAAACCAACCTAAAGTAGGCATCATATTGGGCAGTGGCCTCGGCGGCTTGATCGATATGATTGAGAAAGAAGCTGAACTGCAGTATTCGCAGATCCCTAATTTCCCCGTTTCAACTGTTGAAGGCCATGACGGCAAACTGGTATTCGGTAAAATAGGCGACAAGCAGGTTATGCTTATGGCTGGCCGTTTCCACTATTACGAAGGTTACAGCATGGAAGAAGTGACCTTCCCGGTAAGGGTAATGAAGGCGCTGGGTGTTGAAACCGTAGTGGTATCTAACGCTTCCGGCGGCACCAACCCGACTTTCAAAATTGGTGAACTGATGATCATCCGCGATCATATTAACCTGTTCCCCGAGCACCCCCTTCGTGGCAAAAATGATGAGCGCCTGGGCGTACGGTTTCTGGATATGAGCGAACCCTACAACCCTGAACTTATTGAAATGGCTAAGACCATTGCCGCAGAACAAGGTGTTGAAGTAAAAACAGGTGTTTATATTGGCTTACAAGGCCCAACCTTTGAAACACCAGCAGAATATAAATGGTTGCACACCATTGGTGGCGATGCCGTGGGTATGAGCACCGTGCCTGAAATAATTGTGGCCCGCCATGCCGGCTTAAAGGTTTTTGCTATTAGTGTTATTACCGACCTCGGTGTTACCGATGTTCCGGTTAAAATATCGCATCAGGAAGTATTGGATGCCGCTAATGCGGCTGCGCCTAAAATGGCGGGTCTGGTTGATGCGCTCATAAGAAAGATGTAGTACCATTTTGAAGGGCATCCAATTTACATTTGGGTCAAGAATAGTACGCTGTGAGAAACACAGGGAAACGCTGTGGTAAAATTTAGCACGGTGAAATTGAATGGTTGTAAAAATAGTGGCATAGTGAATTTTAAAAGCTGTTATACTTTATTGAAGTTTTTATCATTGCTATTGTTACTCACCAGCAACAGCCGCCTCATTGCGCAAACTACACTCCCTAATTCACCCAAAAGAGACACCAGCAGCAACAAATCAAACGACAATAAGTGGAAAGATGAGGAAGCGAATGTTACTTACGAACAACTCAATTCTTCAAAAATAAACAAGCCTGACACCAACCTGCACACCTTTCACCGCAGGCCGTTTGAGCAACCCTGGTACCGCAATTTGGGCAATCCGGGCAGCCCTGCCAACAACTTGCTGTTTACCCCCGACTATAAAGTAGGCCCCAGCCTTGGCTATCATGTAAATGATGTATATCGCTTTCAGCTCGATTCCCTTAAATTTTATAATACCACGCGCCCCTATTCCGTTTTTACATACCAACTGGGTAGCAAGCTGGAACAGGTTGCCGGCCTTATGCACACGCAAAACATAAGACCCAACTGGAACTTTATGGCAGAATACCGGAAGGTAAATGCCCCTGGTTTCTATAATATACAGCGCAACAATAACGATGATTTTGCGTTCAGTACCAATTACAAAAGCCTGAGTAAACGCTACACACTCTATGCGGGCATGGTGTACAGCTATCAGCAACATGATGAAAATGGCGGCATAGTCAACGACAGTTCACTCAACGATGTTACCTATATTGACAGGCGCACGGTTGATGTTGCCTACCAGAATGGCCAGTATAGCACCAGCCGCTCAGGGGTAACAAATATGCAGCGCAACTTCGGGGTGTTATTACAACACACCTATACCTGGGGGCCGGTTGATACTACCTATAACGCTGATTCCACCGAATACACCGCTCACCTTAAACCGAGGTTCAGTATCACGCACAAAATGGAAATGGCCACTGAAAAACATGCCTTTAAAGATATAGCGCCCGATTCTTTACGGTATGCATCCTTGTTTCATGTCACTTTCCCTAAAAAGAGTACAGCCTATTATGTTGCCGGTGGCGATTCGGTTTTTACACAGCAAAAATGGTTCTGGGTCGATAATAAGTTTCAGCTGAATGGTTTTATTGGTCCTGATGACGAACAGTTGAAATTCAGTGCTGGCCTCGGCAACCGTTACGACCAGTTCATTAGCGACCCTACCCCGTTTTACCACCTTGACCGCAGCCGGATAGTAAGCAACTACCTTTACGGAGAAGTTAAGAAAGAAGCCTTAAAAGGTGGGGAGTGGGAATACGCAGGCAAAACAACATTATACCTTACGGGCGACTATGCGGGCGATTTTGACCTTGACGCGGTAATTGGTAAAGGGTTTAAAAAAGGTGGCAGCTTTTTCGCGGGCTTCAACCAACAACTGGGCAGTGCCGCCTATAACTATACCCGATACGAAAACCGTTATGTTGATACCGGCCGTGGCTACAAAAAGGAAAACATCACCACGCTATATGCTACCCTGCAAAGCACCAAACTCAGGCTTTCAGGCGGGGTAAGGAATTATGTTATAGGCAACTATATTTACCTGAACCAGCAAGAGGCTTTTGCACAAACGGCTACCACCTTTAATATTGCACAGGTGTGGCTTCGCAAAGCCATGAAGTTGGGCGGTATTGTTTTTGACAATGAATTTGTTTTGCAACAGGCAACAAATGACGCACCCGTGAACGTGCCCCTTTTCATGGCCCGCCACCAACTTACCTATGAGCACAACGGCCTGTTTGAACATAAATTAAAACTGGCTACCGGCATTGAAGTAAGGGAAACCTCGCCCTATGCCCCCGCCGGGTATAGTGCCATCTACAACCGCTTTTTCTACCAGAACCAAAAGGTAATTTACAATATACCTGAAGTCGCTTTTGTCTTGAACTTCGCACTGAAACATTTCCGCGCCTTTGTAATGGCCGATCAGTTGCAACAACTACTCTACCCCAACGCCATCCTCTACACTGCCAGCCCCATAACCAACTTTAATGGCAACGGCATTACCCGCATCCCAGTATATGCCGCCCAGAACATGACCATAAGATTTGGTTTTAGCTGGGTACTGATCAATTAGTTGGCAATTGGCAGTTAACAGTAGGCAGTTGCCATGCTAATGTGTTATTACCAATCATGGATTGCCTTAATAAAGTTTGATACCACTTTATTCGAAAAATATACAAATCCCGAGAAATACGATAAGAAAAATGAGCGCAAATCACAATGTAATCCCCCAGTAACTCCCAATCGCCAATTGTAAACTGCTAATTGACTACCATAAACCGTAGACTGCAAATTGCCGACTGTAGACTGCCAACTTACTTCACATTCACATAATTCTCTATCGGCTGGCGCTTGGCGATTGATTTTGCGAGGGTCATTTCGTCGGCATACTCCAGTTCGCCGCCGAACGAGATGCCACGGGCAATGGTGGTAATGGTTACCGGCAAATCCTTTACCTGGCGGGAGATATAGTAAACCGTAGTATCCCCTTCTATGGTGGGGCTGAGGGCCATTATCAGTTCCGTAACTTCATTCTCTTTTACCCTTTTGTGCAGCGTGGAAATATTCAGTTGCTCGGGGCCAATACCATCGAGAGGCGATAATACACCACCCAATACATGGTACAGCCCGCTGAATTGCTGGGTACTTTCTATAGCAATCACGTCGCGTATATTTTCAACTATGCACACCTGCCTGCGGTTACGGCCCGGGTTAACACAAATAACGCACACATCGCTATCCGCAACATTATGGCATTCCTTACAGAACTTCACATCATGGCGCATGCGCGATACAGCTCCTGTAAAAGCATCCACTTCGCTCTTGTCCATCTTCAGCAGTTGCAATACCATACGCAATGCCGTTTTCTTCCCAATGCCGGGTAACCGTGAAAACTCATGAACGGCATCCTCAATCAATTTTGACGAAAATATCATAATCTTTAACTCGGCTGCTAAGTTCCGACAATTTTAGTACATACCCATCTCCTTTTATACACGTTTTAACGCTTTACCCCAACATTGCATAGTTACTCCTCATTATTTAAGTGAATTAAAATTCCTGTCGCATCTTTGTGTTGTGAAAGGGAAATGAGGGATTCAAAAAAAGCAAAATTCAACTAAAAATATTATAGGGCTAATAACTCTGCCGGACAACCCGGAAAGACGTTTTCATGGTGATTACAGGTGACAAAAGCTCCTTATTCTTAGGGAGCTTTTTTATTGCACACAGCTAGCGAAATCATGGTGCATCAACCGCACTTTTGCGACCGAAAAACGGAGAAAATAGCTGTAAAAAGTGCCATCACCCCAACAAAGGCATTATACACCTCATTAAATTAAAAATTATAAATTCCTGTCGCATCTTTGAGTTGTGAAAGGGAAATGAGGGATTCAAAAAAAGCAAAATTCAACTAAAAATATTACAGGGCTAATAACTCTGCCGGACAACCCGGAAAGACGTTTTCATGGTGATTACAGGTGACAAAAGCTCCTTATTCTTAGGGAGCTTTTTTATTGCACTACAGCGAGCGAAATCATGGTGCATCAACCGCACTTCTGCGACCGAAAAACGGAGAAAATAGCTGTGAAAAGTGCCATCACCCCAACAAAAGCATTATACACCTCATTAAATTAAAAAGTAAAAATTCCTGACGCATCTTTGTGTTGTGAAAGGGAAATGAGGGATTCAAAAAAGCAAAATTCAACTAAAAATATTACAGGGTCAATAACCCTGCCGGACGACCCGGAAAGACGTTTTCATGGTGATTACAGGTGACAAAAGCTCCTTATTCTTAGGGAGCTTTTTTATTGCGCCAAAGTAGGGCTGGTTGCCACAACAATTATTATATACACCTCAATAATTCGTGCAATTAGTTTCGTTTGCTCATCTTTGTTAACAGCTGAAATAGAAGTGATTAACGCAGCAATCACTATCGGCTGACCAGCAACCCTGCTCCTGCAAAAAAGGAAGTACTTCTGTAGTAATTACTGCACCCCCTAAGCTACTTTATTTTTAGAGTGGCTTTTTGATTAAATTGCCCAATAGATTACCTTTATTCAATAATTATAACGAAGTCATTTGTTCTTCGTTGAATGAGATTTACATAATACTTAATGACGCGAACTAAAAAGATAGGATTAACAATTGCACTTCATAGTCTAATATGGTTTGTATTCCTTTCTTTGCCTACCCCTTTTAACCCCTTTCGCGAAGATCTTGGGCCTGTTGGGATGATTGAAGACCTCATTGAACCACCCCGCCTGGCCAATGCTATTTTGCTCATTGTAGTCTTCTATTTCAATTACTGTGTTGCCATGCCCCGGCTATATTTCAGAAAGAGCTATCCGCTGTTTGCGCTTTCGGTTCTTGTCTGTTTTAACCTGTTCTTTCTACTCAACTACCTTATGATGCCGCCTGACTTTGATGGCGGGCAGCCCAGGGCTTTCAGCCTGCTTGGCAATAGCTTTAACCTGTTCATGTTCATTATTGTCTATGCCTCTTCATTTGCGTTGTGCCTTTACCAGCAATGGCAAAGTGTAAAAAATCAAATGCTGGCAACCGAAATATCGTTTCTCAAGACTCAGATCAGCCCGCATTTTCTGTTCAATACCCTTAACAGCATATACTCCCTCGCACTCACGAAATCTGACAGGGCGCCGGAAGCCATTGTAAAATTATCCAGCCTTATGCGGTATTCCATCAGTGAGTCGGGGCAGGACATGGTTTCGCTGCAACAAGAGATCAATTATATCAGCAATTATATCGACCTTCAAAAGCTGAGACTTACTGCCAAAATTAAAATAAATTATGAACAGGAAGGCCACGTGGACGGTAAGGAGATTGCGCCTTTTCTGCTAATTCCGTTTATTGAAAATGCCTTTAAGCACGGAGTTAATTCTGAAGAAAATTCCGATATTAAAATAAAAATCGTGGTCAATGCACATTATATTTTAATGGAGGTAGCCAATAATAAAGTATATTTGAACTACAAGGATGAACGGGGTACCAATATCGGAATCAGCACTACTCAAAAACGCCTTGAATTACTATACCCAGGGCTTCACCAGCTTCGTATTGAAAACAACACTCATGATTTTAAAGTGTCACTGAAAATCAACATTTAATGATCACCGCAATTGCCATAGACGACGAACCACTAGCTCTTGATATCATCAGTACTTTTTGCAGGAAAATTGATTTTATCGATCTTAAACAAACATTTACGGAAACCGGAGAAGCTTTCGAATACCTGAAAACGAATCCGGTAGATCTGCTATTTTTAGATATAAACATGCCATTTCTTTCCGGTATCGACTTTTATAAAAAGGTGGGGAAGAATACCATGGTCATATTTACGACAGCGTACAGTAAATATGCTGTTGAGGGCTTTAACCTGAATGCGGCAGACTACCTGCTCAAACCTTTTGATTATGTACGTTTCCAGCAGGCTGTTGAAAAGGCACGGGAATACTACAACTACCTGAACATTAAAGAAAAAAGTGAGCACAAATACCTGTTTGTTCGCCTGGACTATAGTCTGGTTAAAATAACCATTGCGGACATATTGTATGTTGAAGGCCTGGATAACTACATCAAGTTCCACTTTGATACAGAGAAGCCACTGCTGATACGGATGAGTATGAAGGCTGTAATGGAAAAGCTACCAACAGATAATTTTGCCCGCGTACACAGGTCTTTCATTATACCTATGAGCAAGGCAACTGCTTTCAGAAATAAAACTATTTACCTCAAGGATAAGGAAATACCGGTGGGCACTAATTACATTGAGCAGGTGACCGCTTTGTTTAAAGATAAATAGCTACTCTTTGCCCGACCCATAGCGGGATCTGCTCTCTACTGTTCAAAATAGAACTGGCTGGGTCCGGTGCCCGTATTGAAGGTTTTTACTTTTGTGCCATCAGGCTGATAAATGGCTACCGATCCTTTTTGATTGAATCCTTTTGGGTCGCCAACATATATATAACCTGTTGCAGGGTCAATACCTAGTGCCCAGAAGTATTGGTATGCCACAGCAGCTATGAATGGCGTTACAGATAAAGCAGCCTGATGTATACCCAAACGATAAATGCCGTTATTAGTGGTACCGCCATTGTAATTGGCTTCAATGTAATAGAGGGTATCTTTAGTATTATTCCACACGGGCTTTATGGGTTCGGCATCAGCCGGGAAGGTGTAGGAAGCAATTACGCTGCCTGTTGAGGGGTCAATGCGCGTCCATGCCGCTGTTGTACCTTTGGGTTGATTGCCCGATAGCACCCATAACATCTCCTCCTTATCCACTAGCGCATCGTGTGGGGCGCGGCCGGCTAGTGTAGTTGCCGACACAATTTTATTGGCATTAATATCAACCATATATACCTGGTTACAGGCTGTATCCCAAGGGCAAAAATAGGCATAGTTGCCTAACAGGCCCATTTTCTCGGTATTGTAATAACGCAATTTTACCGAATCAATTAGGGTGAAAGTCTTGGTATTGATCAGGTAAACAACGTTTCGGTATAGCGAAGATACATAGGCCATGTCGCGTGGCAGCGGCAGTATGTAGCGTGGATATGGTATGGGTATGGTAGCTACCACCTTCATATCAGCGGCATTTGCAACAACTACCTTATTGGAATTATTAATGGCCATAAAAAAATAGTCGCCTATTTTTTCCATGCTTTGAAAAACGTCGCCTAATGCCTTGCCATTAGCGGAAGCATACAGGTCGCCAAAAACGCTATCGTGTTGCGCATTGTAGAAATAGAGTGAAGCGTTACCTCCATTAAAAAGGCCTTCGCAAACAACATAGGCCCCATGCTTATCGGTGGGTGAGGTATTTGAGGGCTGCTGCGGTTTGTCTTTACTGCAACCAATTGCAAATAGTACTGCAACTACTAATATTTGATAAACCTTTCTACCCATTGGAAACCGTTTGAATCAGAGAGTGATATGTAGTAAAGCCCCCCTGGATATTCGTGTAAATCTATTGCAGTTTTGCCCTTTAATGGAAAACTATTTTGCATAGTTACTCCTGTTACGGAAAAAATAGTCGCGTTAACCGTTGTAGTTGAATTTCCGGCTTCAATAAGCAATTCATTGCTGGCGGGATTCGGGAATAAACGGATATTCTGGCTGCCGGCAATGTTGGTTACTTCAGCGTTCGCCAACCTGTGTATCACTCCTACTGCATCGAGGTCAAAACCGCCGGAAGGGAAATTTGTAGGAAAAGGATCATTGATGATATTACCCGATGCATCTTTTGATGAATGAGCACCTATCGTGCCTACTACATCAACTATCCGCACATGGCTTATCATACTTACATCGAGATGCGCTGCTGCTGGCAGGTCGCTTAAATCGAATGGCGTACCGTACATAGAGCCATACTTCCCCGCTAAACCATCCACTAAGTTAGCATACATATAATCACCTGAACCGCGAATCTGGGTGGTGTTCTGTGTATTAGAATGAGCGGGAAAACGATAATAATTTACGCCATCAGAGCTTACTTCAACAAACGCCAACTCCAGAAAGGCTTGCGAATCGTTGGCAGGATTAATAAATCCATTTTCAAAAACCGCAAAATCGGCACCCGGGCCATTATAAATATAGCCGGGGAACGTAACATCAGCAACACCACTATCGCCCAGGCTTACTACGGCACGGTCGGCGGGGCCAATGGCTAATGTACTGTCGCCATAAAAAGTGAAACCTAAAGCAGGGCTGTCAATTCTTATGTACCCGCGGCTCACCGAACATTGCGAAGCCCAACCATCGAATACCGTGCTTGCCGCACTTATGGCAGTGCTACCCGGCACACCGGCCTGTGGCGCGTATTGCGCCACAGCCTGTGTAATGAGCAGTAATAGTATAAAAAATGAAATGATGGTTTTCATAGCGCTAAGGGATGTACATCAATTGTAAAGGCAAATTTAATTCTTTATAAACCTTACTGACGCGTGGTTATGCGTGCCTGTAAGTTGCAGGAAGTAAGTACCCGCAGCCAATGCCGCTACAGGTAGCGCAGTATGGTTTGCTGTAAGTGTTGTTGTGCTGATGACGTTGCCCTTCACATCAACGATAGTAGCCTGCTGCAGTTCGTCGGTATTTACATCAACAAAAAGCTCGTTTTGGGCAGGGTTCGGGTATACTTTTGCCGCATACGCCTGCGCCTGGTGTACTGCCAGCGCTGATTCATGCGTTGTAAAATTGTCAATGCAGAAATAAGCAGGCGTGTTCATGCCATAAACTGAATCATTGTCGGTAGATGTCAATTTGAAATGAAGGCTATCTACTTTACCCAGCGGCATTAAATTAACCCAATGCCAACCTTTAATAATTGAGTCATTTGCGGTACCGGCTGGGTGGAAATCGGCAAGGTAAAAATCAACGCTATCGGTTGTTAATGCACCTGCTCTGTAGCCCTTAATGGTCAGTTTGAACCAATCAGCGTCTGTACCCGTAGTTCCACCGAACTTCTTAGAATAAGAACTGCCTGATCTCATGTCATTGTAGGCATAAGTATTGTTGGTTACATACACGCCTTCAACAGGCTGCCCCATTGCTATTCCGTTGAGTATAACTTTATTGGTACCGCCGTAGGCTACTGCATATTTTGATGAACCACCATAGCCGCTGCCAATTTTCGCAGAATAACCATTGGTATAGCCACTTGTTGCGGTATCTGTGTTATTAGAAAAAGAAAAACCATTGTCCCAATAACCACCATACGAAGTATCGTACACGCAAGGGAAATGCGCGAGGCCGCTGTTGAAACCAACATCAGTGCCTGATGCAGAGTAGTTAACGTAATAAGTGTCGGCACTTGCCAGAGGCAGTGCCTCGAACGTAGCAATAGTCTGGGCTTTTGAGCCAATAGCCATCAGCGCGAGGGCTGAAAAAAGAAGCGTAAATTTGCGCATATATAAATTGGTTTTAAAAAACAAATTGACATATAGCGGCAATAGGCAACAAACAGATAAAGAAAAAAGCGCAAATAAATTACATACAAACAGCCTTCGTCATACCTGTGCTTTTGTCCCGAAAGCAGCGATAAGTATTGATGTACAAAGGCAGGTCTTCTGACTTGCTTCACTTTTTTGCGCCTTCCCATCCCGCCGGGGGCGAGACAGTGGCCTAGGTAGCAAAAAAGCTTTTTATGAAGCTTACAGCATCGGGAAATGTCCAGGATTTACACCTGATTCCCTTTTAATCCCGCCCGAAAGCGGGAACCATTGCGCTGCAAATGTAGGGGAGAAAAAGTAAAAAGTAAAAAGTAAAAGTAAAAATCGCTCAGCGGCGATGAAAATTATGGTGGTTTTTGAAGGCTAACATATTCAATGTCAAAGCAATAATAAAAACAGGCGATTCAGTATTTAATACGAAATCGCCCTTGTTATATGCTTTATATTACTAAAAATCAGCCCATGGTTTCCTTTGCCTGCTTCTCCAGTTTATCTACCCGCTGGGCCAATGCATCCAGGTTACGGAAATGAATGTAGGCTTTGCGATATTTATTAGCATCAAAAGCAGGGCTACCCATATATACCTCTCCCTTTTTAGTAATGCTTTTTGAAATACCAGATTGTGCCGTTATTATGGTATTATCTGCAATATTTAAATGCCCTACTATGCCAACCTGCCCGCTAAACATACAGTTTTTCCCTATTTTGGTTGACCCTGCAACTACATTGCATGCAGCCAGGTAACTGTTCTCCCCTATTTCCACATTGTGGGCAATGTGTATCAGGTTATCAAACTTAACGCCTTTCCGTAATATAGTAGAACCTAATGTTGCTCTGTCAATGGCGCAATTGGCCCCTATTTCCACATCATCTTCAATTATAACATTACCAATTTGCGGAATTTTCCTGTTCCCCTCTTCATTTTCGGGCGCAAACCTGAAACCATCGCTACCTATCACCGTACCGGAATGAATAATGCAATCTTTACCTATTACGCAATCAGAATATATCTTAACCCCTGCAAATAGCGTGGTATTGTCGCCTATCACCACGTTTTCGCCTACAAACACCTGGGGGTAAATTTTTACATTATTGCCAATTTTAGCACCATCGCTTATCACCGCAAATTCACCAACATATATATTTGTACCACGCTCTGCTTTGTCAGAAATATATGATTGCGGTGCAATGCCTGATTTATTCAGCTTAACTTGGTTGTACATTTCCAGTAGTTTGGCAAAAGCATTACCGGCATTATCAACCCGTATCAATGTGCAAGATACTGGTGCCGTCAGTTCAAAATCTTTATTGATGATAACCAATGAAGCCGTAGTAGTATATATATACTGGGTGTATAGAGGGTTGGCCAAAAAGGAAATTGAACCGGGCTCTCCCTGTTCAATTTTTGATAATTTACTGATCTTCACATCGGGATTACCTTCAATTTGTCCTCCTAAAATGCCGGCTATTTGTTGTGCGCTAAATTCCATATACAATGCTCTGTCTATATTTGTTGCAAAAGTCAGCTGCCAATTTAGGCAATTTTTTTTCATGGAAACAGTAATTTTTACACCACGCTCATCTGGCAACTACCCCTATGCCATAATTCGGCGTCTATACATTGAAATTAATATTTCAGTTGGTTTGCCCAAACAATTGTAACTCATGGTTAAACACCTGACATTGTCTGCATAAAATGTGTAATAATTCTACCCCATATGTGCAAAATTTTGACCATTTTGTGCTAATTTGCGCTGTAAATTTGATTATCTAAGTCCATTTTTATTAAATTTATAACAAATATATTATTTTTTAGCCGCTTGCTTTAAAACTTGACTATGCGCAAAACATTACTTTCTCTATCTCGTTGCCTCTTTTTTACATTGCTCCTCACTTCGGTTTTTACCAAAAGTAGCTATGGTCAAATGGTGGGCGACAACATCTTTTTGCAAGGGCAATTTATTGAGATAGGTATTTCACCCAACGGATCTTTTGGAAGTACAGTGGCAGCCCCAACAAGTTACCACCCAAACCTGCCGAGCAGTGCTTCGTATTACGATCCGGCATCGGCTACTATGAATTCATCTACCCGCTTCCTTGGGTTTGTTGCGGACTATGCGCGTGACGGATGGACGGTGGGTACACCCGCCTACTTTGGGGATTTTTACCTGCCGGGTACACCGCAGGAAGGATGGGCTATACAGGTAAACGGAGCACTTTCAACAGCGTATTTCCCGGCTTTTGGTACAACAGGTGCATCTGGTTATACCGGTACGCTTTCGGGAACCAATCTTGGTTTCACTACTTCCGGCAGTACTAAAACTGGTGTTTGGCAAGGTAACGGGAGTGGTTTGCAAATAACACAGAGAACAACGATGGATACTACAAAATTATTTTTTGTAGTAAACGTTGTCATGAAAAATACATCTTCAAGTACGCTGAATAAAGTGTACTATTTAAGAACGGTTGATGCGGATAATGAAGTAACTGTTACCAGCAATTATAATACCGTAAATACCATTACCCACCAGTTACCGAGTACTGATAATAAAGTACTGGTTTCTGCAACTGGCGTTACCTATACCAATGCCTATTTAGGTTTGGGAACAAAAGATTGTCGTGCCAAATGCTCCATTTTTGATAACGGTCTTTCACCTACTTATTCTATCTCTGCCATAGATAGCCAGTTAACCCCTTATTTATATACTTCAGGTTCCACGCTTACCGATGACGTAGGTATAGCACTAGATTTCAACCTCGGGAATATTGCCCCCGGCGATAGCGTATCATTCCAGTACACGTACATCCTGAACGCATCTTATATCGATTCAGCCCTCAACTCGCTCGCAATTACTATTGCCGCATCGGCCGATACCATTTGCAGCGGCAGCAGCACTATAATTACAGCATCAGGTGCCACTGCTTATTCATGGATACCTGCAACCGGCCTTTCCTGCACAACCTGCGCAGCCCCCGTTGCCAGCCCAACAACTACCACAACGTATACCGTTACAGGAACAACTGTTTCAGGTTGCACGGTTACCGATACTATTCAGGTAAAAGTGCTCCCGCTCCCGGGTTCTGTAATCACTCCTGCTGGCACCACTACTTTTTGTGTGGGCAGCAGTGTAGTGCTGAATGCCAATACGGGCACCGGTTATTCTTATATATGGCTGAATGGTGCTTCGGTAATATCAGGCGCTACTTCCAGTGCTTACACGGCTACAGCATCCGGCACTTATAAGGTGAAAATAACTACACCTTTTGGCTGCACAGATACGTCAGCCGGAATTGTAGTTACCGTTAATCAACCGCCAGTGCTGAGCCCTATTTCCGGGCCTTCGTTTGTATGTACAGGCAGTACCATAACACTTTCAGATACTGCAACACTTGGTGCATGGTCAAGCAGTGCCACGGGCATTGCAACTGTCAATAGTTCCGGCGTTGTTACAGGTGTAACACCTGGTACTGCAGTAATTAGTTATTCAAAAACTAATACTTGCGGCACAACCAATGTTACTAAAACAGTAACAGTTGGCAACACACCTACGAGTGCCGGCACTATTACAGGGCCTGCTTCAGTTTGCGTTGGGTCAACAATCACGCTTGCTGACACTATGAGTGGCGGCACATGGAGCAGCGTATTTACTTCACTGGCTTCGGTAAGTGCAACAGGCGTTGTTACCGGCGTTGCCTCAGGTGTAGATACCATTAAGTACACCATAGTAACATCGTGCGGTACTGTTGTCAGTACTTATGTTGTAACCGTCAACACCTTCCCTATCGTTAACGCTATAGCGGGTGCGAACTTCGTTTGTACGGGTGCTTCCACCCTGCTTACCGATGCTACGGCGGGTGGCACATGGAGTGCAACCAACGGTTTTGCAACCATAAGTGCTACTGGTAATGTAACCGGTGTAACGGCGGGTGTGGATACCATCAACTATGTGGTAAGCAATTCGTGCGGGCTGACAACGGTGAACAAAATCATTACCGTTTATTCTTCATCGGGCATCACTCCTATAACCGGGCCAACAACCGTTTGTGTGGGCAGCAGCATTGCCCTCGCCAATGCAACAGCAGGCGGCACCTGGACCACAGGCAATGCGGCTATCGCATCTGTGAACAGCACGGGTACAGTTACCGGTGTGGGCGCAGGCACTGCAACCATTTCCTATACCGTTACCAACCCTTGCGGAACGTTTACGGTTTCACAAAACATAACCGTGAGCCCTGCACCCAATGCA
>JBBRPD010000089.1:0-19530 GCA_038228575.1 Chitinophagales bacterium
TACCTGAGCGACAGTAACAGCGCAACACCATGGGTTAAAGCCATAAGCGATATTACCTACCACCTGGTAGTAACCAGTGCTGTAGGTTGCCACGATACCGTTAGTGTGCATGTAACGGTGCATCCCGCAGCATTAATAACGCTGGATGATTCCGTAACCCTTTACCCCGGCGAAACGGTTCAACTCAGCCCTGTTACGAACTGCAACACCTTCCTGTGGTTCCCGCCTGCAGGCCTGAGCAGCGCAACAGTATCGGACCCTGTGGCGACCCCTGATATCACTACCCGCTACTTTGTGCATGGCACAACGGCAGATGGTTGCGAAGCGGTAGACTCTATCGACGTTATTATAAGCCCCGAATCATTGCTAACGCTGCCGAATGCATTTACCCCCGGCACCGGTGTGAACAATAAATTCTCCATTATAAAACGTGGCGAAGCTACCTTGAACCACTTCCGCATCTTTAACCGTTGGGGGCAGGTAGTGTTTGAAACAGCCAATGTAAGCGACGGCTGGGATGGTACGTATAAGGGTGCACAACAGCCACTGGGTGTTTATGTTTATGATGTAGAAGCTGTTACCAAAACAGGTAAACTCTTCAACAAAAAAGGCAATGTAACGTTATTGAGATAAGATGATTTTAGACATCAAAAAAAGGTTGTTTGCCCCGGCAAACAACCTTTTTTTGTATTATAGCCTACACCAATATGCGGGACGGATATAATGGCGTATACCTATTGTACCGGCAAAAACCTTCCCGAATTAAGTTTAACCTGCATTTTTCACAAAATCGCTGCCGCTTGGTCACCCCGACCCTTAAAGGGCAATGTCATTAACTTAATGGATTTTGCGTCATGCCTGCGGCACGCCGTAGACGTTAATCTCCCCTCTACCATTTATGGAGAGAGCCTGTCCCGACCTCGCTTCGGGAGGCCGGGGGTGAGGATATTTGCGCTAAGTTAATGACATTGTCCTAAAGGGAGACATGCTATGTTGTGTAATGCATTCATTACCAATCAATAAAATAATGACTAAAACATGCCACCCTTGCAAGGGCTGGGGTCTTAACGGGCGGATGACATTTTTTTACGGTATTAAACGTTCAAAAGCGCATTTATGAATAATGTAGTTCAGACTTCTTGAGGATTTACGAAACAATACCGATGCTGCGTGCGGAACACCTATACATCCACAGTCTTTAGTTATCATTTCTTGTTTAATCCAACGAATGTCGCGTAAAAGCCGTCTTTATTAACAAGCCAGTTGTTTGTAATCGTACGATATATTTGTATTTTTGCAAAATATCATGGTGTTTACGGGCACAAGTATAATTGTCCCCATGCCATAACCCACTCAATATGAAAAAGATAAACTTAATTATAGTCTTTTGTTTAGCGTTTGCAAGTGCATTTGCCCAATATACTACACCACAAAATGTGCGCTGGATGTTTGGTAACAGGGCAGGGGTGGACTTCACCTCAGGCTCGCCAACGGCAGTTACGTCAAGTATGAATGCGGTAGAGGGTACCACTACAATAAGCGACGCATCGGGCAGTCTGTTATATTATTCCGAAGGCGAAAAAATATGGAATCGCACAGGGGCAATAATGCCATCGGGCAGTGCGCTGGTATCTTATAGTACAGCGAGTGCTACCCAGGCGTGCTTAAGCATACCTGTTGTGGGTGTGCCTACGCAATACTATGTATTTTCGCTGGAAGGGGTTCCGGGGGGTAGTGCATATTGCCGTCTTTCTTATTGCATAGTTGATATGAGCCTTTCTGGTGGTCTTGGCGATGTTGTAGCATCAACGCTCGGCACGCCGGTAGGTAATGTGCTTTCCGAAAAAATGGTAGCCGTACCGGGTAACGACTGCAATATCTGGTTGATCATTCACCGTAAAGATTCGGCGAAATTCTTGGCATACAGCATTGATGCTTCAGGTATTAGCGCGCCGGTTGTTTCAACAGTCGGTACGTTTACTACGGCAGGGTCATACGGTGGTTATAGCATTGGTGCCGTAAAAGTAAGCCATGACCGCAGTAAAATTGTTACTGCCGACTGGAATTCCGGCGGATCTATGGGGGCTGAGCTGCATGATTTCAATGCTACAACCGGTGTTGTTTCCAACTGTATAGTGCTCGATTCAACAACGGTTCAATATGGTGCGGAATTCTCGCCCGATGATACGAAACTGTATCTGGAAACAAGTTCTACCATTTCACAGTTTGACCTGAGTGCTGGTTCGGCCGCGGCTATAAGGGCCTCCCGCTATTCAGTAGGTGCGTGTGCTTACTGGTCGGGCCTCAGGCTTGGCCCTAATAACAAGATCTATTTTGGCGCGTCGAGCACAGCTGCTTTAGGGGCTATCAATAACCCCAATGTAGCGGGCTCAGGCTGTGGTTATACCGCAAGTTCTGTTTCACTGGCATCCGGTACGTCGTTCACTTTGGGTCTCCCTAGCGAATTCTTTACTGTTGGTGGTGGCGATACCACCTTTACCCGGAGGGATACTGTGGTTTGCATACCAACAGCAGGCTTAACACTTACAGCCCGCACCACTGGTGCCACAACAACCAACTATTTATGGGATAATGGGGCAACTACAATTACACGTTCCATTACTGTTGCGGGTACATATTGGGTGGCAATCGATACCGGTGGTTGCCACCGCGAACTGGATACCATTGTTGTAACCACACCAACGCCTATTAATACAACGCGTATACACGATACTTCTGTCTGTTCCTTTAGTTTCCCTATTACACTTACCGCTACGGGCGGGTTTACAACGTACCACTGGCAGAGCGGGGCTACAACTGCTACCTACAGCGCTGCAACAGCAGGCACCTATTGGGTTTGGGCAGCCGATAGTTGTAATAACCTTTCTGTAGATACCTTCCATGTTAATTTTATTATTCCCGATACTACTGCCGGTTCTGCAACAACTTATACTCCCTGCATTACTACCGCTCCATTAGCACTTACTGCCTCTGCTGGTTATGCTGGCTACCGCTGGAATACGGGCAGCACAGCCGCCACAATAAATGCTTTTGCCTCGGGCACGTATTGGGTATTTAAGAGAACAGGTTGCTCGTTGCTTGTAGATACGTTTCATGTGGCTTTCATTCCGGTTCCTACTTTGAATTTAGGTGCTGATGTTGCCATCTGTATTGGTGATTCCATTATATTAAGTTCCACGCAGCCCGCCGGCACCACATATACCTGGAGCACTGGCAGCAAGGCCGATAGCATACATGTAAAAACCAGTGGTACTTACTGGCTGCGCCTGTTCAATGGCTGCACCATAACTGACTCTATTCATATTCTTGTTTCTCCTTATCCGGTGGTTGATCTGGGTCCCGATACATTTAACTGCCTGGGTGCTGCTGTAACACTGCAGTCTACTGGTACTTATACGTTCCCTACCTATTTGTGGAGCGATGGTTCCGGTGCACCTACCGATGTGGTTACTTCAACCGGCAACTATTGGCTTAAAGTAACCGTAGCAGGTTGCAGCAGTGCTGATACCATACATGTTGATATTGTTTACGATACCTTCAGGTTGTTCAACGGCGATACAGCCATTTGTAAAGGCAAAGTAGTGCAAGCGGTTTTAAATGCCAATCCTGCGGCAACTTTCCAATGGTTGCCTACCGCCGGTATTGCTACCTCAACCGTTCGCAGTCCGCTCATAACGCCTGATACTACAGCTATGTACAGGGTTATTATTCATTTGGCAGGATGCCCCGATGTGTCAGACTCTTTTCTGGTAGATGTGCAGCCTGTACCTGATGTTTATATTGGGGGTAACCGGTTCATTTGCCTGTATGATACTATACACATCAATTCCAATGTAAAGCCGACGTGGTATACGGGTTACATCTACAGCTGGTCACCAGCCACATCGCTCGATTTTACCAACACACCAACTGTAGTATTTACGGCGGGTGTAACACAGAAATACTTCCTCACCGTAACCACCAGTGCAGGTTGTACTGGTAAAGACTCTGCCCAACTTATAGTGCAGGGGGGTGATTTTGGCGGCGTAAATCAAGACTTCGCTGTATGTCCTCATGATTCAGTTTTACTTACCGGCACCGGCGGTGCGGGCTACAGCTGGCATCCGGGCTTGTACCTGAGCGATAGCAATGCCGCAAACCCATGGGTTAAGCCAATAAGCGATATTACTTACCACCTGGTAGTAACCAGTAGTGTTGGTTGCCATGATACCGTTAGTGTGCATGTAACCGTGCATCCCGCAGCATTAATAACACTTGCAGATTCCATAACCCTTTACCCAGGCGAGACAACTCAACTCAGCCCCGTAACGAATTGTAACACCTTCCTGTGGTTCCCTCCGGCAGGGCTGAACAGTGCAACAGTATCAGACCCTGTGGCCAACCCTGAAATTACAACCCGTTATACAGTGCATGGCATAACAAGCGACGGTTGTGTGGCTATAGATTCCATTGATTTGATCATAAGCCCTGAATCGTTGCTGATACTACCCAATGCCTTTACACCCGGCACTGGCGTCAACAATAAATTCTCTGTAATAAAGCGCGGAGAGGCAACGCTGAACCACTTCCGCATTTTTAACCGTTGGGGCGAAGTAGTGTTTGAAACCACAAATGTAAATGATGGATGGGATGGTACTTTTAAAGGTGCACCACAACCACTGGGCGTATATGTTTACGATGTGCAGGCCGTGACTAAGACTGGCAAGTTGTTCAATAAAAAAGGCAACGTAACACTACTGAGATAAACTCAGATTTTCACTTATAAAAAGGTTGTTTGCGGCAAGCGGACAACCTTTTTTAATTATATTGGTTAGCAGGTGGCAGTGCGGTTTTTTTGTTTGCTGAGCTATGGTTATTCTCAATAAATTAAATCACTTTTGTGCCCAGTTAGAACCAGGTGGTTTTTACAAAGAATTGAACTAACCTGACAATAGCGGATAATTAAAATGCCCGTTTGCCGAAAAGGGAATATAGAGTAGGCTTTAAGCATTTGACTATGGCAGCAGCCTTGCACTATAAAAGTTTAACACAGAGTGATTTTGACAGGCAGAGGATATCTTTCACTTTTAATAAGGATAATACCATTTCATATCAGGATGAAGGTATTACGAAAACAGGAACCTTCAATTACGACGATTCTCGCTTTTATTTGTTGATGTATTTTTCAGGTCCTTACTTTTTTATTGCATTAAAAAGGGAGGAAATGGATTTTAAGTATAATGTTATTTTTGGAGACCTATTTTTTAAGTTGGCGGAAGATGAATACGGGGCGTGGTATAACGGAATGATAGCTTTGCACGATATTTCAAGACTTACTGCGACTGAAGCACCAGTCCCTTTGCTCACAGAAGTACAAAAGTTGAACGCTTCCCGAAAGGAAGCTAACTGGTTGGTTGGTAACAAAACGATTTATCAGAAATGGGATGGGGCGACAGCGTTTACTGGTGTGGTTTTCAGTTTCAAATCTGATGGTACTTTTTCTACGAACAACGAAGCCGTTGTACTAAAAGGAACTTATTTTTGTGAAGGGTTTTTTATAAAGATATATTGCGATAACGGCACCTATTATGTAGGGATAATGGGCTTTGACAGTACAAAGATAGAAGGAGATATGGTTGCCGCTCAAAAGTCAGGCAAGTTTTATATGGCAGCTAATTGGGGTGCAGCAAAATAATAATAATGCTTTTTTAACGGCACGAGTGGACGGCAAAAAGTATCAGGTCGTGAAAATATTGTTATACAAAGGTTTATTTTTAATTTTTCCAACCAAAAGCTAATATTCGCTGTCTTATATATTTGTGTTACGTTATTTTTTATGAAACTGAAGTTTGGTTAACTATATTTGCAAATATATCCACATCCTAATATTTAGTATACCTTACGTATTGCTATAAGCCCTATCTGCATTGCAAAATGTAATGCAACCATGTATGGTTGATGAGCACTTTTTACACCTGATATCCAAAATATTATTTCATGATCAAAAAGATATTCCTGGCATTTTGCCTGTTGCTTTCTTTCGTAGCAGCTAAAGCGCAGATACCGACATTAGGATTTCAAATAGGCAGCACATCCAACGATCAAGGCCGTGTTACAAGGGTTGCGCCAAACGGCAATATATGCATTGCGGGCAAGTTCACAGGCACTATGGACCTAGACCCGGGCTCGGGTGTTACCAATGTAACCAGTAGCGGACAAGACGATATATTTCTTGCATGCTATTCGCCGTCAGGAGCCTTCATTTGGGGGTTTAAGATAGGCGGTTACAGTTGGGATGGGGTCTATTCTATGGCCATAGATGTGGCGAACAATGTTGTAATAGGCGGCTACTTTCAAAGTGCGGGTGTCGATTTTGACCCAGGTTCCGGTACAGCGATACTATCTTATGTAGGTGGCTCCGGCACACCTTACAATGGAGATGGCTTTGTTGCAAAATATTCCGCTTCGGGTGCTTTTCAGTGGGCGCACGTTTTGGGCGCGCCAACGGTTTATGATGCAACTACCGGTGTGGCAGTAGATAGCGTTCAGAATGTATACATCTGTGGTTTCTTTACCGGAGTTATGAGCCCCACAAGTTCAGTATCCTGGAACAGCTCAACTACAGGTAAGGGTTACATTATTAAGTACACGCCGGGCGGTTCGTATATATGGGGCAAAGTGTTTGGTTTGCCGGGTTATGCAGCTGACGATTCTTATCCTTATTGCCTGCAAATAAGCGGCGGTAAAATATATTCCTGCGGTATAAACCAGGGTACTTCTAATTTTGACCCGGCAGGGTCAAGCGCCGGTATTCTTACAGCTACGGGAACTTATGACGGTTATTTTGCGAAGTATGATACTGCGGGCAACTTTGTTACCTGCGGCGCCATGGTAGGGCCCAATTACGATATTGCTTATTATTTGTCTATCGATTCGCTGGCCAATATGTATATTTCAGGGTATACCAATAGTACCAGTCTTACAATGGGTTCCAGCACCAGTACCTGTCCCGGTGGTGGCGGCAACTGGGATTATTTTATGTGCAAATACACGTCCACGGGTACTTACCAATGGGGGCATGTAACCGGGTCCTCTGCCGATGATTTTTGCTATTCATCGGAAGTGATGAACGGGAATGTCTATTTTACCGGGTTTTTCCAGAATAGTATGGATATTGACCCGGGCTCTGGCACAACAATACTTACCAGCCATGGCAATACGGATATCTTTATAACGAAGTTCGACCTGGGCGGTAACTTTATCTGCGGTTTTAATGTGGGCTCCACGGGCCCTGATGCAGGGTGGGGGCTTTCGCATGATGCCGCAGGGGAGTTATACACTACCGGTGAGTTTTCAGGCACCGCAACTGATTTTGATCCCGGCTCCAGTGCTTTCCCGCTCACCAGTAACGGCTCTACTGATGCCTACCTTGTAAAATATAAGTGGACCATCGATTCTTCTTTTACCGGGTACGTTACGGGCGATACTATTTGCCCTGGTCAATCAGCTTATATGACGTTGCATTTATCAACCGGCGGCGCTGGTCCGTATACCATAGTTGTGAATAGTGGCAGTGGTTCTTATACTTATTCCGGTATTGTACCGGGTGTCCCATTCCTGATAACGCCTACACCAACGGTTACCACTACCTACACGGTAACTTCTGTTATACTCAGTGTAACTTCTTTATGTTCTACGGTAACCGGTATTGTTTCCGGCACGGTAACTATTGTGGTAAGGCCCACTAGCATTGGTATTAAAGACACGGTGGTATGTAATGAGGTCACCTTATCATCGCTTACCGGAGCTTCAAGTTATTCATGGACATTCGGAGATGGCACGGGCTCAACAGCTGCGAACGTAATACACACTTATTCCGTTGCCGGCACCTACCCGGTTATTTTGCACATAGTCGATTCGTTGGGGTGCGCGCTTAATGATACGGTCAATCTTTCCGTGTACACACCACCGGGGGTAGATCTTGGTCCGGATACCATACTTTGCTCGGGGTCTTACTTGTTGCAATCGTCCGTCATCTATACAGGTTCACCGGCTTATACCTGGAATACGGGGGCTACCTCGCCTTCGATAGTTGTTACTACTTCGGGCACCTATAGCGTTTCTGTAACTTTGAACGGATGCACATCGACGGACGCAGTTAAAGTAATGTTGCTGGATATAGCAGGCATCGATTTGGGCCCAGACACAACGGTATGTATGAATCAGACCCTCGCAGTGAAATTAACCGGAACAGGCATTACTTATCGCTGGCAAGACGGCTCAACAGCTAGCACCTATTCTGCTTCGCGCACCGGCCGCTACTATGTTACGGTGAACAGCGGTGGTTGTGTGGTATCCGACACCGTGAACATTACCTTTCTGCAGCTTACACAGAACATACCGGACACCTTTATTTGTAAGGGTACACCCATAGACCTGCTGCTTATGGCAACACCGCCAAATGGAGGTACGGTACTTTGGGAAGATGGGAGTACAAACCCGGCCCGCAAAGTGCATGACAGCGGCACCTACTGGGTATATATAAAGAAATTTGAGTGCGAAATATTAGATACTGTACACGTTGTTACAGGCTATTGCGATTGCTGGCACAATGTGCCCAATGCCTTTACGCCGAATGATGATGGCTTAAATGACGTTGTTGCGCCCAGGATACAAGCTGGGTGTACTGTTTCAGGTTATTTGTTCAGTATTTATAACAGGTGGGGAGAACTCGTTTATACTTCCGATGTGCCGGGCAAGGCTTGGGATGGTATGTATAAAGGCATGCCCTGCGATATGGGTGTTTACTACTACATGCTACAGTTTTTCATAGGGGTACATGACAAGCCGGTTACCGAGGGAGGTGATATTACATTGATTCGATAGTATGTGCTGCAGTAATTCGGCGCCTTTATAAGCGCAACTAGAAGTTAACGCAATAAATTTGTTACTGCTTTTTTAGGAATCGCTCTCGTTTTTATGTCGTAAATTGCAGCATATAAATATTATTAAATAGTTTGGCAATGGGAACATATAGTGTTGGTGAAGCGCTCAATTTACTGCTGGAAAAATCGCACTGGAAACCCAAGATACATGAGTTGCGCCTGCGCGACGAATGGGATATAATAGTGGGCAAAACCGTAGCCAAATACACCCGCAACATCAATCTTTTCAATAAGACACTCACCATATATACCGATGTCGCCCCGTTAAAGCAAGAACTCCAGCTCGGCCGCGAACAACTACTCAAAAACATCAACGACTACTTTCAGGAAAAGGTAGTGAACGAGATCATTATTAAATAGTTGGCAGTTGGCAGTAGGCAGTTGGCAGTTGGCAGTCTACAGTTTGCAGTAGGCAGTTTAGAGTAGGCAGTTTACAATTTATAATTTACAATTCTGTTTACTCCACCATTTCAAAAAAAGGTTGACTGACTTTCCGTCAATCAACCTCCGTCAATCATTTTTACCTTCAGACGCATCTAAATACTATGTACTAAATACTATGTACTAAATACTATCTACTAAAACAGCTTTCTACTTTCTACTTTAGACTTACGACTTACGTTTTACGACTTACGTCTAATTACTAAGTACTAAATACTATCTACTAAAACAGCTTTCTACTTTCTACTTTAGCCTTACGACTTACGTTTTACGACTTACGTCTAATTACTAAGTACTAAATACTATCTACTAAAAAAGCTTTCTACTTTCTACTTTAGACTTTCTACTCAAAAAGTCCTACTCAAAAATAGCCAGTGTAAATTCCTTCTTACCCTTTTGTATAAGTATGTATTTGTTGTTCAGCAAGAGGCCTTTAGTTAAAACGAAGTCTGGCTTAACCTTTACTTTATTAACACTGAGGCCATTATTTTGCAATAACTTCTTTGCTTCGCCTTTTGAGGCCAGTATGCCATTTTCTACCAGGAACATAATGCCATCCACACCTGCAATTAGGGCATCTGCCGATCCCTTTACCTGGTTCACGCCTTCCATTGCTGAAAGCAATTGTTGCTCGCTTAAAGTGGCTAATGCCTCCACACTCGATTGTCCGAATAAAATGTCGCTGGCCTCCAGAGCTGATGCCAGTTCTTCTGCCCCATGTACCAGTGTCGTTATTTCTTCAGCCAGCATTTTTTGTGCCTTCCTCAGGCCCGGGTTAAGGTTATGCTCCGCAACTATTGCCTTAATTTCTTCAATTGGCCTGAATGAAAAAATGAGCAGCATTTTTTCGGCATCGGCGTCGGGTAGGTTCAGCCAGTATTGGTAAAACTGATACGGCGAAGTACGGGTGGGGTCCAGCCATATATTACCACCTTCCGACTTCCCGAATTTGCTGCCATCGCTTTTGGTTATAAGCGGACTTACCAGTGCAAATGCATCGCTGCCACCTTTACGGCGAATGAGTTCGGTGCCCGTAACTATATTGCCCCACTGATCGCTGCCACCCATTTGCAACTTTACGTTAAAGTGCTTATTCAGGTGGAAGTAGTCGTAGCCTTGTATCAATTGATAGGTAAATTCGGTAAAAGACATGCCGGTTTCCAGGCGCTTCTGCACCGAATCTTTCGCGAGCATGTAGTTTACGGTAATGTGTTTGCCTGCATCGCGAATAAATTCTAAAAACGAAAAACCTTGGAACCAGTCGTAATTATTTACCAAAACGGCAGCATTGGGTGCATCGCTATTGAAGTCAAGGAATTTTTCCAGTTGTTTGCGTTGGCCGGCAATATTTTTTGCAATAGTTTCAGCGTCCAGCAAGTTGCGTTCCTGCGATTTGCCCGATGGGTCGCCTATCATGCCTGTAGCACCACCAAGCAGTACATAAGGCTTATGGCCGGCACGCTGCAGGCGCATGAGCAGGGTAATTTGCAGCATGCTGCCTATGTGCAAGCTGTCAGCCGTTGGGTCAAAACCAATATAGCCGGCGGTCATTTCTTTGTTGAGTTGTTCCTCTGTGCCCGGCATTATTTCCTGCAGCAATTTCCTTTCCCGTAATTCGGCTACTAAGTTCATTTTATACTTTTCTTTTGTTCGGTTGCGGCAAAAATAGCACAACTGGCACACTAAACTAAACCCACAAGCAACCATTTTTACGCACAGCAATTATATGAATGTGTCGAATGTTAAATTTTCGTTTGGGATTTGTTATAATTATTCCGAAATTTGTTGTTATCTTTCGTGTGCCACTACTAAAACTATTTAACGTTGAAACGAATTCTATTATCGTTAATAATGCTTTTGCCGCTTTCAATGCATGCTCAGGAGCATCATGAAATAGGCCTTACAGCTGGTTTGTCGAACTATTACGGGGACTTAACACCAAAGCTTTTTGCATCACAAGGGTATCACCCAATGGGGGGAATTATATATAAATATTTCATGACACCCCATATTGGTATGCGTTTCGGGGCTTCTTATACCGCCCTTTCAGGTGGTGATAGCGTGAGCAACATACCGATTAATAAAAAAAGAAACCTCAGTTTTGGTACGCATCTTTATGAGATGCACGGCGGTCTTGAAATTAATCTGTTACCTATTGATGTATTAAGAATGAAGGCTACACCATACATTTTTGGTGGTATTGCTGCGTTCTATTACAATCCGTTTGCTGATGATATTAATGGTAACAGGGTGTTTTTAAAGCCGTTGAGTACAGAAGGTGAAGGTTTGCCAATGTACCCTGACCGCAAGCCTTACAGCCAGATCAATATGTCCTTTCCTTTTGGTGGTGGTTTTAAGTTCTTCATCGGTAATGCATTCTTCCTGACTACTGAAATTGGTTTCCGTTATACCAACACCGATTATCTGGATGATGTAAGCAAATCGTATGTTGACCTTGATTCATTGCAAGCATATAAAGGCCAGTTGGCAAAAGCAATGTCGTATCGTGGTAACACTATTACGGAATGGGATCATAACAATCCTTACTACGGCTTTCAGCGTGGCGATACTAAAGCCAACGACTGGTACTGGTGGGCTAATATGTCAGTAACTATTTATTTCCGTGCATTCGGCAATACCAAAGAATATCTGAAAACACGCTGCCCAGGCTTCTTCAAAGGCTGGTAGTAATAGCGGAACAAACAATATTTGGCCCCCTAAAACGGTAAGTTTTATGGGGCTTTTTTTGTGAGTTATGTGAAATTACTTGATCTCACAAATAAGGGAGAGCTAATGGGGGGTATTGTTTACCAGAAGCATGACAAGTGAATTCTTCAGTAGTACAAATGGATATTGGCATTGATCGTTTGTATTTTTATTAAAAACGTTATGAAAGACGGAGTAGGGCGAATAAAAGGTTTGTTACCGCTGATATATGCAGTAGCCTGCCTATGCTATGCCGCAAGTGGTTTTGGTCAGGGGACAAAAACGAGTGTTGTAAAGAAGGTTGAACGAAAAAGCTCCGGAAAAGGAAAGATGTTTACCGAAAACATGACCATTGATCCCCTCACCGAAATTGAAAACAGCCTGACCGGCCGTGTGAAGACGATACGTTTTAACGAATACGATTTTGTAACCAGGAAGAAGGTTATAACCAAAGTGCCCTTTCGAAGCGGAACTTATACTTTTGATGGTTTCGGTCATTTGATCGACGTGATGGTGCAGGACGCAAAGGGTTTACTTGCGGCCACCGCCAACTATAAATATGCTGATAGAAAGTTGGTAGGATGGGTGTCTCATGATTGGAACCCAAGCCGATATGGAATAAGCCATACCATTAGTTACTACGTCAATGGCCGAAAGATGGAGGATTATATCGTTGACACTTCGATAAATGACATAAGCAGGCAGTTTTACCAGTATGACGACAAAGGTTTTGTGGTAGAAAAAGTGTTCGGTAATGGAGGTCGCATTCTGAAGGAGATGGATCAAATAGACTCCGACGGTGTTAAAAGGTTAAGGTATGAAGGGTGGTGTTTTTCTGATACCGATGCTCACGGCCTTCATTTGGTGGAGATCAATATTGACAGGTATGACGCCCGGCACAACCATATTGAAAGTATGGCCTGGGGGGCCGATTCAGCCCTTTCCAAGAATATCAGGGCCTCTTACGATGAGGCGGGTAATAACGTAACGCTTGTGAACGCCATTCCCGCTGCACCGGTTGACAGTACGGTAATGAAGTATAGCATATCCGGCTTTTGCACTGAACGGCTCAACTATAGGGGCAGTAAACTGAACTATAAGCTCACCTGGAAGTATGACGACCATTGTAATCGCCTGGAACAGTTGTATTATACCGCCGATGGCAAATTGAGCGAAAGAGGATGTTCGTGGCACGAATATGAGTACGATGCATCCGGTAATATTCGCAAGCACAGTACCTACGCACTAAGCAAGGGCAAGAAAGTATTGAGCTTCGTTTCGGAAGTAGAAGTGGCGTATTATTAGGGCAAAATTTTATGAAAAAAAACAATTCTACTAACTGGAGCAGGTGCAATAATTCCTTGGTGGGCTAATATGTCTGTAACTATTTATTTCCGTGCATTCGGTAATACCAAAGAATATCTGAAAACACGCTGCCCAGGCTTCTTCAAAGGCTGGTAGTAATAGCGGAACAAACAATATTTGGCCCCCTAAAACGGTAAGTTTTATGGGGCTTTTTTTGTGAGTTATGTTGGGTATGAATTGTTTTGTCGCACGGTAGTGATGCCATGAAATCTGGAGGGCTTTTCGTATTCGGGGGAACAAACGATCGCTTTGCCGTAATGCCTAGCAGCACTTCAGAAATAGAACTTTGTTCTTTATGGCGCGAAGCCCATCATCCAGCCAATTTGTGTACCCCAAACGCTACGGGAAATTTCCTCAAACATTACTATATTTACACATCCTGTTTATACAGGTGGAAAATACTGTTGAGATGTCAAAAAACTTAGGCGATCTATCGCGCAGAAAAGGGTTAACAGAGAATCTGTTTGAAGAATTGGGTATTGCTGCTACCGCCACTGGTACGGTATCGAAGGAAGATGTAGCAAGGCTTTCCGATGAATTCCTTTTCGGCAAAGCGAATGTGTACGGCACTACCACCTTTTATGATTTTCTGCGCCCCGAAAACAAGGGCAAGAAGGTATATGTGTGCAATGGCAGCAGTTGCCTGAGTGCAGGTACACAGCCTGCCCTTAAAGCCGAACTCACAAAACATTTTAGCGAAGATGAAATTGGCGAAATGTGCTGCCTCGGCCGTTGCCACGAAAACAGTTCGTTTCATGTTGGCGGTAAAAACTATTCAGGCGATGCTATTAACGACATTGCTGCAATAAAGAATGACAAAAAAAATGTTGCCGATAAATACAATGTAGCATGCAGCGGTACTGCTGTGCTCACTAGTGCTTTTCCTGGTATTGATGCGTATTATGCTACACTTAAAACAGCATTAAGCCTCACGCCCGATCAGCTATTGGCCGAACTAAAAACATCTGGCCTGCGTGGCCGTGGTGGTGCAGGTTTCCCAATTGCTTTTAAGTTGGAATCGGCTAAGAACACCCCGGATAAACAAAAGTTTGTGGTCTGCAATGCTGATGAAGGTGACCCCGGCGCATACAGTGACCGCTATTTGCTGGAAGAACAGCCACATTCGGTGCTGTTGGGCATGATAATAGCCGGTTACATTATGGGTGCCGATATGGGTGTGGTATACATTCGGGGAGAGTACCCTGAAGCGGTAGAAATAACACAACAAGCGATAGACGATATCCGTGCCAAGGGTTACCTGGGCGAAAATATTTTAGGGTCTGGCTTTAATTATGAATTCAAGGTAATAAAGGCCATGGGTGCTTATATATGCGGCGAAGAAACGGCCCTGTTGAGCAGCATTGAAGGCCAGCGGCCAGAAGTACGTGTGCGCCCGCCATACCCTACACAACAAGGCTTATTCAATAAACCTACGGTTGTAAACAATGTGGAAACACTGGCTTGTATACCGTGGGTGGTAAAGAATGGTGGTGCTGCATTTGCAGCCATAGGCAAAGGCAAATCAACAGGTACTAAACTGGTTTCGCTGGATGGGTTCTTCAACAGGCCCGGTATTTACGAGGTGGATATGGGTACTCCACTTTCTGTAGTGGTTAACGAATTGGGTGGTGGCTTTAAAGAAAAAATAAAGGCTATGCACATTGGTGGTCCGTTGGGTGGCCTGGTGCCGGTTGATAAAATTGGTGACCTAAGCGTTGATTTTGAAACCTTCTCACAAAACGGATTTTTGCTGGGGCACGCATCGGTAGTTTGCCTGCCGGAATCATTCCCTGTCATCAATTATATAGAACATTTGTTCCAGTTTACTGCCCATGAAAGCTGCGGTAAGTGTTTCCCATGCAGGCTCGGGTCTACCCGTGGTTATGAAATGGTAAACAAAGCACTTACCAGCGACTACAAAATGGATCGCGAGCTATTTACCGACCTCATTACAACCATGGAAATAGGCTCTTTATGTGCCCTCGGTGGCGGTTTACCTTTACCTATCCGCAACTCATTGAAGTATTTTGATGAAGAATTGAAGGGGTATTTTAAGAATTGATTTATGTTTTTCATAAATTTGTAAGTGTGAAATCTGATACGCCGAGCATTAATGATTTTATTGTAGATAAGATAACTAATTCAATTGAAAATGCGGTTACTGGTGAAGTTTTCAATACCGAAGTAATGTTATTGACAAATAAGGAAAGGAAAGAAATAAAAAAAGCGGATTGGCAATTTAATTGGCATGACGAGTTGAAGAAAAGTGATAGGCAGGTATATAAGTTGGTTACGGTTAGTAATGATAAAATTGTCCATGGGCTGATCAGTGTAACGGATAATTCGGATCATATTTATTTGCACCTGATAGAAAGTGCTAAGTTTAATAAAGGAAAAGGTAAAATGTATAAGGGAGTTCCAGCTAATCTGGTTGCCTTTGCTTGTAAGGTGTCTTTTGAGCTTGGTTATAGTGGAGTTATTGCATTCGTAGCTAAATCACAATTAATTGATCATTATAAGATAATGCTTGGGGCGAAGGTGCTTGTTGCAAACAGAATGTACATTGATACAAAAGAAGCCAAAGAAATAGTAAGACAGTATTTTAAGTCATTTGAGCCATGAATATTAAAAAATTAGACGATAAGGAGGTTGTGTTTGTGGATGAAGAATGGACTCCTGAGGAAAAAACTATGTTTAGTGAACTGTTGAAAAAAAAGCAGGTCCTTAGTGTGAAGTCTGAAGTGAAATCAAATACAAAAGTTGGGTTGCAACGTAAACATAATTCAGCAGCCTGATTTTATCGTTTTTGGTTAAGTTTGTTTATAGTAAAAAAAATATCATCATGAGCAAGCAATATTATGTAGATAATAAGTCGAACAGTGGTTCATCTTCTTCAGGAAGTGAGCCGGTGCCGGTTGCGGCTAAAGTTGCCTATATCGATGACCAACCATACGAAATAAAGGAAGGGGAGACCATCATTTCGCTGATACGTCGTGTTATGGGCAGCAGGGATGCTGTGCCTACATTATGCGATGCCCCAAACCTCGATCCATTTGGTTCTTGCAGGGTATGTAGCGTTGATGTGGCGCTTGCTAAGGGCGGCCCTGCAAAAGCTATGGCGAGTTGCCATACGCCTGTTATGCCGGGTTCTTACATATACCCGGAATCGGATCGCATACAGAAGCTAAGAAAGAACATTATAGAGCTGGTGCTTACCGACCATCCTTTAGATTGCCTTACTTGTGAAGTAAACAACAACTGCGAGCTGCAGACAGTTGCCGCAAGGGTGGGCATTCGCGATGTGCGCTATCCCGAAGGCAAAAATCACTTGTATAAAAAGGAAGAAAAGGACCATAGCCATGCCTACATGACATCGGACTTTTCGAAGTGCATTAACTGCTACCGTTGCGTGCGTGCGTGCGATGAAGTGCAGGGGCAATTCGTGCTGAGTATGGGAGGCCGTGGTTTTGACAGCCATATTATTAAAGGCATTGAACAGAATTTTGAACAGTCGGATTGTGTGAGTTGCGGTGCCTGCGCGCAGGCTTGCCCCACATCGGCCATCTCTGATATTTTTGAATCAAAATCAATACAGGTCGATGAAAAGGTTCGCACAGTTTGTACTTATTGCGGTGTAGGCTGCAATCTGGAAGTTTCGGTAAAGGGAGGCAAAGTAAAATCGATACAAGCGCCTTATGATGCGGAAGCTAACCAGGGGCACACCTGCCTTAAAGGCCGTTTCGCCTTCTCCTTCTACAACCACCCGGAGCGTCTTAAATCACCATTGCTGAAAAAGGATGGAGCGTTTGTTGAGGTGAGCTGGGATGAGGCCTACGATTATATAGCGGCAGAAATGCACCGTATTAAAGCTAAGTACGGCCCCGATGCTATTGGCGCCATTTCTTCGGCACGTGGCACGAACGAGGAAAACTATTTGTTGCAGAAATTCCAGAGGGTAGTAATAGGCACTAACAACATTGACAGTTGTGCCCGCGTTTGCCACTCACCAACTGCATTGGGTATGCAACGTACCTTCGGTACGGGTGCTGCAACCAATTCTATTAAAGATATTAAGAAGACCGATTGCATAATGGTTATTGGTGCCAACCCCACTTCGGGCCACCCGGTAACCGGTGCTAAACTGAAACAATTTGCTGTAAGCGGCAGGCCATCGATAGTAATAGACCCGCGCCGTACCGAAATGGCTAAGTATGCTACTTACCATTTGCAACTGCGCCCGGGTACTAACGTAGCGGTGCTGAACATGATGCTGTACTACATTATTGTAGAAGGGCTGGAAGATAAAACCTTTATTGAAAGCCGCACCGAAGGTTATGATGACTTTAAACAGAACATACTGAACCTCAATATTGAGGAGATGGAAAAAATATCGGGCGTTGACAGGGAATTGGTGCGTAAAGCGGCGATTGCTTATGCTTCGGCACCCAATGCCATGAGTTTCCACGGCCTGGGTGTTACCGAACATTCGCAGGGTACATTTGCTATTATGCAGATAACTGACCTGGCTATGATAACCGGTAATATTGGTCGTCCGGGTGTTGGCGTTAATCCGCTGCGCGGGCAGAATAATGTGCAGGGTGCGGCAGATATGGGTTGCCAGCCACACCAGGGCGCAGGATATTACGATGTAACTGACCCTGTTTATCACAAAAAATACGAAGAGTTTTATGATGCCAAGTTGCCGGATTATGTAGGGTTAAAAACCCCGCAAATGTATCAGGCCGCCCTGGACGGCAAGGTAAAGGCCATGTGGTCAATTGGGGAAGATATGGCCCAGACCGACCCTAATACGAATCATGTTAAGGCTGCCATTGCCCAGTTGGAATTATTTGTGGTTCAGGAGCTGTTTATGACGGAAACTGCCAAGCTTGCACATGTGGTATTGCCGGCATCATCGTTCCTGGAAAAGAGCGGTACTTTCACCAATGGCGAAAGAAGGATACAAAAAGTAAATAAAGTAGTAGAACCTATACCGGGCACAAAATCGGACGGGCAGATCATTGTTGAAATAATGAACCGCATGGGGTATCCGCAGCCGGAATATTCATCAGAATCGGTACTGGACGAAATATCGCGCATCGTGCCTTTCTTTGAAGGCGTTAAGTGGAACGAATTGGGCACCAATGGTAAACAATGGCCCGTAAATAAAGACGGTGTGGGTACTGATATTTTGCACGTTGGCACCTTTAAAAGAGGCCTGGGCAAATTCGTTTATAACGACTGGAAAGAGTCGGAAGAAATTGTAAAACACGGCGAACGCTTCCCGTACATCATTACCACCAATCGCGAACTGGAACACTACAATTGCGGCACTATGACCCGCCGTACCAACAATGCCAAAATTGTTACTGTCGATGTGCTGCTGATCAATCCGGCTGATGCGACGAAGCATTCCATTGTGGAAGGCGATATGGTATGCGTAGAATCAGCCCGTGGTAAAATTGATGTAATGGCGCATGTTACCGATGAAGTGAAGCCAGGTGTACTCAGCAGTACCTTCCACTTCCCGGAAATTGCTATGAATGATATCACTTCCAGCGAGTGCGACTCACAGGCGCTTTGCCCTGAATACAAGGTTGTTGCAGTAAACATCCGTAAGAGCAAGGGTGAGTATAAAGGCAATAAAGTAATGGCATAAAACGAACGGGCAATGGCCCGGAATAAATATTGGAGATGAGCAAAGGACTGTTAGTGAGCTGACGGTCCTTTGTTGTTTTATACCGGTTATGCATCAGAATGCAGCACTAAAATCATGTTATTGCGCTGGTAAGTGCAAAAGGTATGTAGCTGGTAACCAATTAAACACTACTGTCCGATTAAAATATTATTTGTAAAAGTACGTCACACCTGCGCCGCCGTCCCGGCGCAGACATTAGAGTAACAAGCTTCAGCAAAACACGCCGCAGGGCTTCTTTGGGCAGCGGAGCGATTGCCCAACGGCGTAAGCCCTCATTGAGTCCATTAAAAGACAAACATTACCGAAATAAAGTGCCGCTTTTTTTGGTTCTTTTTTTGCGGCAGCACAAAAAAAGAACATGGAGACGCGATGACA
>JBBRPD010000090.1:0-19363 GCA_038228575.1 Chitinophagales bacterium
AAGCGATCATTACGGCGGCTATCGCCAAAGTCAATACCGGGAAAATCCTCTACCGTTAATTTATGCATCTTTGATATTTATAACAAATATAAATCCACGTCTGAAAATTTGGGTAAGGGGTAGCTTTGGCAAGAGGGGAGTCTCATTTGCTTTTAGCAAACCTGCTTTTACGCAACAATCAGAAACTTTTCTGAACGTGTATGGGGGAACGATCTTTACCAAAGAACAAAACCTTCATTTGCGCTAAAAAAAACGAACCTGCACAAGGTTCACTTGGTGGGGTAACCAAGACAATATTTGCGCCAGCAAATATTGTAAACACACCAGGTGGGAACTCCCCTCTTGCCAAAGAGGGGACGGCCTTTCGCTTGCGAACGGCCAGGGGTGATGGCGCTACTTACCGAGATGTAGTACCCAGTTTTAATCTATAGTCAAGCTTACAAATCACCCTTTAGCCGCTTAAACTGCTTTTCTATTTTCTTGAATTGACGGTATGACGGTGTAGTATAAGATGTGCCCTTGCCCTGCGGTTTGGCATTGGCGTAATATTCGTTAAAGTTCGACAGTAGCTTTACCAGCCCCTTGGCCGAGGCGTCAAACAAAAGGGCGTAGTTATATGCAACTGTATCGGCAAGTGTATCGCGGAAAACTATGGGCACTTTTTCCTGAAACAAGATCTCGCCCTTATCAATTTCTTTGTTTATTTTATGAATAGTATAGCCCGTATCGGTAGACCCATTGTATATCTCCCAAATAATGCTTTGTGCATTCTGGTATTGTGGCAACAACTCATGGTGAATGTTGAGCATGCCATTTTTGGGTATGGAAAATACTTTTTGCGTAATATAACCATTACCCAGACTCAGGCCAATTTCCGCACCACTCTTGGTAAATAATTCCTGCGTTTCCTTACTGTTGGTCGAGGCCGTTCTGGCGAACGGAATATTGTGTTCCCCGCAAAAAACTTCGGCATCTGTAATGCTGGTATATTGCTGAATATCCTGCGTATACCACTGGCGCATTTTAACACCATTCATAGCGCCGAGCACACCAATTTTCAGTACCTTCTTAAACAGCCTTTTGTACCGCTTGCTTTTGCTGGCAACCAGCCCGGGTGCAACTATTACCTGCGCTATCTCTATGCCTTTACACTGAAACAGTGCAGGCAAATGGTGGCCTAAAGTACCAAAGGGCGATGTGGAAAGGATAACTATTTTCATTGCAGCGATTCGGGGTAAAAATTATTTTGTGCTGATGCTTGCTTGGCGCTATTGGCCAGGAAGTATTGTATGTGGCTCATATCCCAACCCAATACCACATGGTCTCTGCGTATGCATAGTTCCTCAATGGTAAGCGGTGCAGCCGGGTTAATGTGGCACCCTCTTTCTGCCGTAGCGCAAGAGGTGTGCCCAGTTTCGAAAACCAACTTTCTGCCTGTTTTACTGAAGTGAAAGAACCTGCCAAACGGAAAAGCAAAATGCCCTATATCCTTGCCGCAACGCGCCCTCAATATCTGCAACGACTGGCTGAGATCATCCTGCAATTCCTGCTCGCCCGCTTTAGCAACATTCATGTGCAACATGGTGTGGTTGCCTATTTCGTGGCCTTGTTTTTGCAATAAAGCAACCTCATCCCAATTCATAAATTCGACCGGGTGAAATTGCAGGTTCTCGTGGCAATATTTTTTCACCTGCTCCTTATCGGTAACCCCTATAATACCGGGATTAATGAAGAAACAGGCACTGGCATTGTAGTCATTCAATATCTCTGCCGCCTTTAAATTATTCTGCAAGCCGTCATCGGAACTGAACGTAATATAGGGTTTATCAATAGTACCGGTAACAACCTTATTTATAGCATCGGTATACGAGATAAATTCGTGGTCTTTTTGCAGGAAGTCCATCAACTTTCTCAAACCCGCTTCCTCATCTTTAAAAATGTGGTGTATATAAATAAACTGAACCCGCGGCTTCTTAAATACCGTGCTGTTATTGCCCAGCGATAAACCCGTCAAAGCCAGATCGCGCAAAGTTCCCCTCAGCGTTTTAGGCTTAAGTTGTTTAATGTCTTTGTATGATGTTATAAAGCCGTTTTCCATTGTCTCTCAGGCAAATTATTTATGCTGTGGCTGCAAAAACATTCCATATAGCAGAGGGAAGGTTTCGCTTTTAATTTGATTTTTTAATTTTCCACCCATGGTGTATCCGGCTTTTGTTTGCCATTGAATGTAGCGTCTATTATCTTTAAATAATAGGCTGCACCCGCATCTGCACTCACGCCCTGCTTTGCCCAGTTGCTTATGGTGCTGCTATCGGCAAATTCTTCGTTACTGAGCATTCTGGTTATAGCACTCTTGCAACTTGTTGCATCATTCCAATCAATCACCACTCCATTATAGCCATCCTTTATAGCCCAACTTACGCCGCAAATGCTGCTGCAAATAGCTTTCAGTCCATTGAGCATACCCTCGCTCACTACTACACCCCAGCCGTCTTTCGCAGTACTGGGCAATACCACCCAATCGTAATTACAATACTGCTTAACCATATCGTTATAGGGCATGAAGGGTTTAAAACTGATGGTATCTTCCAGACCCTTTTCGGTTACCAGTTGCTTCAGCTTTTCCTCATCAGGACCAGAGCCATAAATATCAAGCGTATATTTTGTTGTATCGAATTGTGCCAGTTCGGTAACAAAGCGGTAGATACCTTTTCCAGGTTCCAGCCTGCCACCGAAAATAATGCGCTTCTTTTGGGGGTGTGCATTTGCCGGGCGTTGCATTTCCGGTACATTAATGAAATAGGCCCAAGGGAAAACAAAACGCCCGTCAAAACCCAAACCGGTATAAGTTGCAACACCTTCCTTGCCCACTGCCAGAAAAAAGCTCATGTGCTTGTAATACCTCAGGCTTTGGCACTTATACTTCAAGGTGCGCAGCATACCCTTCCAGCCATCTTTATTGTAAGGCTCTGAAAGAGACCCCATCCTGGCACCGGCAGCAGCACCGGCATCGAAGGCCATGGTCATCATTTTACCCACCCTTATGCCACCCAGTAAATGAATAGCATCTTTGTAGTCGGCAAATATGTTTTTTATACGTTCTTCAGAGGGAGCTACGATCACTTCCACATTTTCAATAACAGGCACTTCCCAGCCCATATTCTTGCGGTATGGCGATATCTCCTGCTCCACCACCATCATTACTTTACTTACGCCCGGCTGTTTAACCAATGCCTCCAGAAAAGTCTTCTGATGTATGCTGATGATACCCTGCCAAACGATCAATACCATTATCTGCCTGTTTTATTATGTAACTCTTCGTAAACCTTGTAGTACGCCTCAGCTATGGTAACGTAGTCGTATTTGGCTGCGTTTTTAAAGCCCTTAGCCACCACATCCTGATAATAGGCTGGCTTTAGTACTAAAGCATCCATTGCAGCCCTTATTTCGGCGGGTTTGTTGGGGTCAACTAAAATTGCGGAACCCTCGCCTACTTCTTTCATGGCGCCTATATTACTGGTAATAACCGGCCGGCCAACCGCCTGCGCTTCTATTATTGGCATGCCAAAACCTTCGTAATACGATGCGAAGAACAGCATGTCGCATTCCTTATATTTATCAAAAACCTGTTCGTCGGTCAGGGAATTGGTAACAGAGTACGATATTTTGTACTCATCCAGTTTTGCCCGTTCTTTATCACTTGGCCAGCCTACAATATCTACATGGTAGCCGGTATCTTTTACGGCCTCTATCATGTTCATAACATTCTTGTGGTCGCCGCTACCTATCTGCAATATGCGGGGCACTGCATTCAGCTGCTCCTTCAATGCCCTTTTGAAAACAGGCTTTACCGGGTCAGGTATCACCCTTATGTTCGCTTCAGGAAAATGAAAATACCTTATGAGCTTTTCTTTGGTAAACTCCGATACGACCGTAACCACATCAACACATTTGAGCGGAAAATATAACCAGAAATACTTGTAGATGGTTTTAACTACAATGGAGTGTACGGGGTTCTCGTAAAATCCAAAATCATGAATGGTAAGTATGTTTTTTTTACCGCGCATACCCATTGCCAAGAAATTTACATCGCCGGTAATATGATTGATAGGACCAGCAAACTTACCCACATTCTGAATGTTCTTTAACCGGGAAACTTTTGAATCGGCATAGAAATCCCTTATTTCCATCCTGCCTTTCAACACGCTTTTTACCGAGTCAAATATCCCTTCCATTGAATAATTGGTCTTGCGGTATTCCCTGTTAATATAAGTTACTGATAGCACTGGCGAATAAAATAGATTGCCGTAAAGATAAGCCGATAATTACCTTTTGCAAAGTACCAGACCTAAGCTTAGTAAAAATATAAAGGCCCGCGAATGCAGGCCTTTTATAAGAATATTGTTTAAAATCAGTTGAGTATGATACCCGGTAGCGTCGCCGGTAAAATATTATGGAACAACAGCGGATGGCAGGTAACATCGATAAAGAACTTATACAGCGGGAAAAGGATAACACTTTCCATAGCATGCTGCTCATCTTCGGCATTTATAACACACCATATCATATCGCGTTTAAGAGAAACACTGTATGACAATATTTTTCCTTCAGAGAACAATTTGTCAATGTGCTGCCTGTGAAACGGCACAACCGCCATAAGTTCATTGTTGAACGGTGGCAACTCTATCTGGAACAAATATGCAGGCATAGCAGAATGGGAAGAACAAGGTAATTATCTCAGCAAAGTAACGTTACCGTGCTTCTTGATTGGCTTACCACTTGTGCAGAAACCATCTGCTATCCATGTGTAAACGCCAACCATTGCTTCCTTACCATTATAGGTACCATCCCACATTTGGGTAGGGCTGGTAGTTTCGAATACGGTATTACCCCAACGATCGAAGATGCGGAAATAGTTCAGTTGTGCAACCTGCTGATTCAGGATACCGAATTTATTGGTAGCTGAGTTTTTGCTGCTTGGCACAAATGCGTTTGGCAAGTTGAAATCGCCACAATTAATACTTACTACTACAGTATCGGTTGCACGGCAGTTTAAACCATCGGTGGCCAAAGCGACTTCTAATGTATAAGTGTAATCAATTGGCGGTGTAGCCACCACAAACGGATCGGCAGTTGTAGACAGGTAAGTAACAGGAGACCATGTGTACGTATAACCGAAACCAAGCGTAGTATTAGGGCCACCTAAGGTAGTTGCAGCGCCATCGCTAATGGTGCGGTCAGGACCAGCATCAGCAATAACCTTTATCACCTTTAAAAAAATGTTGGTATCAATTATACAGCCGTTTGCATAAGTCAACTCTACGTGATAATCATAAGAATAGTCAGGCCATACCCTTATAGAATCCATAAACCTGTAAGTAGTATCGGCATTGTAATTGCTCTGCCAGATAATGTGGTTTGCGGTATTTGAAATAGCATACAACTTAATAGTATCGCCCTTACAAATTACCGGGTTAATATTAATTGCGATAGGCGGCACCGGTAAAACCCTTATTTCCTTACACTCTACCTGCATCGTTGGCAAACCCTGATCAATTACATAGTACACATTGTACAAGCCCGGAGCATCATAGTAATAAACCGGAGGTGTAACTTCAGAGAAAGAACGGATAGAGGAATTGAAGCACTCGTTAATATTTATCCGGGTTAAAGAAGAATCTTTAACATTGGTAACGAAGGCGAACAAATTATTATGGTCGCGAATGATGCTTGAAATACCTGATGGGAAATTCATGCCTCCTATTACGCTGTAGTCAATTGAATTGTACGGACCTGCAGCTGTTGGCATATCCAGCGAAATAAGCTGGCTCGTAGAACTATCAGTAATATAAGCATATATCTTACCGCAATCCCTGTTCAGGCTAACTGATGATGGAGCCAATATCCTGAATAAGAAGTTACCCAGATCAGTGCCGTTTGGTGTTAGTGTATCTAAAGTACGGCCAAGATCCAGACGGGCAATACTGTTGCTTGCACGGTTAGTTACAAAGAAATACCATTCGCCCCTGTCAAATATACCAGCCATATCGGTTGGCGTATTCAATGCACCGCCAGGGTTACCGAGGTTGCGCGAAATAGGTGTATTTGATATGTTGAAAGAGAAATCGAGACGGATAAGATCGTTAGAATTGCGGTTAACCAAATAGCCATACCATTGTGCATTGGCATCTTGTGCAACAAACACACCTTTAGGTCCGTTAAACAAGCCATTGAGGTTACCGAAATTAGCAACGTTAGGGCGCGGATTACTTAAAGAATGACCAAAATCGATACGGCCAAGGGTAGATTCGGAAGCCGTGTAACCACCTGAAACGAAGATAAACCAGCTTTGCTGGGTTTTATCGTACAAAATAAATAATGAAGTAGGATGCAAAGGTAAACCATCAGTAAGGCTACCGAAATTAGTTATAGAAGGCACATTACTTAAAGATGTACCGAAGTTAAGGCGCAACAGTTCACGTGTTTCAGAATTGACTACAAAACCATAATACAAACCATCAACATCTTGCGTAATATCAATATTACCAGGCGTATGGAAATTAAACCCGGTGCTACCCATATTGGTGCCTAAAGGAGCATTATCAATATCGCCGGAACAGAAGCCCCAGTAATAGGATTGCGCACCGAATATAGTGCTGTTAAGCGTTACGGGCTGCCTCACACAAACGGTATCAGGAGCTGTAAACAGGGTTTGTGCGCTAACAATACTCAGTTGCGTAAATATAGATAAGACTACTAGTAGCAAATATTTTCTCATAGCTGTGAAAAGAAGTTCTGTAATAATCGGCTAATATAAGAATTAGTTCAGACTTTCGTGGCAAAATTGTACATTTATTTCCGTAAATCAAAGAAAGTATATGTTTTCGGTTAAAAAACACACGAGTCTATTATTTAAATTACTCATCTTTTGCTCATCTGCTTCCATTTCAACTATTTCGCAGGCAAAGGAGGGAGTATGGATCCCCGCCACAATAAAAACCCAGGAAAACCGCATGAAGGAGATGGGGCTGGAGATACCAATAGAAAAATTATATAATGAAAGCGGCACCGGCCTTAACAATGCGGTTGTTCTTTTTGGCAGGGGCTGCACTGGCGAGCTCATCTCATCGAAAGGGCTGGTACTGACCAACCACCATTGCGGCTACGGCACCGTGCAGGGTTTGGTTAATTTGCAGCACGATTATTTTGCAACAGGCTTTTTTGCAAAAAACCAACAGGAGGAACTTCCATGCCCTGGACTTACCGTAACTTTCGTTCGCCGCATGGAAAATGTGACTGAAAAAGTACTACCGGGCATAAGCGACACCCTGCACGATGCAGAGCGCGATAGCATAATTTCAAAACGTATTGCCGGCATAGAAAGGGAATATGAAATGAAAACAGGTTTTGACGCACAGATAAAACCCTATTTTGAAGGCAACCAGTATTGGGTAGCCATCACCGAAACCTTTAAAGATGTAAGGCTGGTGGGCTTCCCGCCAAATGGCATAGGTGATTTTGGTGGTGATGATGAAAACTGGAGCTGGCCAAGGCACACAGGCGATTTCAGCCTTTTCCGGGTGTATGCTGACAAGGATAACAAACCTGCTGCTTATGATGCGAATAACAAGCCGTATAACCCTAACCAGTTCTTCAATATCAATATTAAGGGTTATAAAGAAGGGGATTTCACCATGGTTTACGGCTTCCCTGGCACCACTAATGAGTATATCTCGTCCTTTGAATTGAACCAGGTATACTCCATCTCCGACCCCGTGAGCATTGCGGCACGTACCCCAAAACTGGCCGCGTGGGCCAACCACATGAACGATGACCGGGCTATTTTCCATAAGTACACCTCTAAACGCAAAGGCGTTGCCAATGGCTGGAAAAAATGGCAGGGAGAACTGGAAGGTCTTGAAGCTAACCACGCAGTTGACAAGAAAAAGGAATTTGAACGTTCGTTTCAGGAATGGGCCAACAAGAATAATGAAAACCCGTTCTATAAAACGATACTACCACAGCTGGACGCAGCAACCAAAGAAGTAGACAATTTGCTGCTGCAGGAACAACATATTAAAGAAGATGTGCTGGGCATAGAGCTCATACAGCAAGGCGCTACGCTGGAGCGGTTCATAGCCTGTTTCAGGAGCAATTTTACCGATGCCGAACTGAGCGACACGCTGAAAAAGTTAACCACCAGCATGAACTGGTTCTATAAAAATTACGATGCGGCAACCGACAAAGATGTGTTTAAAAAACTAATGCCGATCTATGTAAAAAAATGCAAACCATGGCTGCCAGCTTACTACACAGCCGAATACCGCCGGTTTCACAAACGGACCAAAAAATGGGCGCGTTTTGTGTATGACAGTTCCCTGTTAACCTCCCAGGAAAAACTTATGGCCTTTGCAGGCAAGGCCACCAGGGCAGATAGCAATACCATATTAAACGACCCGTCATGGCAGTTATACAACGGTGTGGCCACCATTCGTAAACAAAATCTACTGCCTAAAATTGAGGCGTTCCGCTTCAACAAACGCTACCTGAACAGGCTATACCTGAAAGGCCAGATGGAACGGGAGAGCGACAAGATATTCTACCCCGATGCCAACCTTACACTCAGGATAGCCTATGGCAATGTGCGCGGCCTTGACCCGGACGGACCACCAAAATATTCATGGCACACTACCATTGATGAAATGATTGATGCCGGCGATGAAAAAAAAGACGGGTTCTCCGTACCGCCCTATTTAAAAGAACTTTATGCGAAGCGCGATTTTGGCCGCTGGGCTGTGAATGATACGCTATCGCTGGCTTTTATTGCTGACAACCATACTACTGGCGGCAATTCGGGCAGCCCTGTACTCAATGGCAAGGGAGAACTGATAGGCACTAACTTTGACCGGGCCTACGAAGGCACTATGAGCGATTACCTGTTCGACCCAAGCCGCTGCCGCAATATCACGCTCGACATAAGGTATACGCTTTTTGTTATCGAAAAATTTGGCGGCGCAGGCTGGCTTGTAAACGAAATGAATATTATTAAATAAGCAAGCAAAAAACTATGCCATCGTATACCCCAAATGCCCGTTTCATAAAGCTAAAGCTAACAACACTGGCAATTACAGCGCTGTTCATTACCGGCAGTTGTTCTAAAAAAGACAAGGAACCTACCCGCGATGATTTTGTTGGCACATGGACCGGCACCAATAATAACAATCCCGGCATAAGCCGAAAAATGGTGATTACGGCAGGTAGTGCGGCAAACGCTTTGCAGTCAAAAGCGTTGGTAGGTTTTAACTCCTGCAACCGCGAAATTCCACTGGCTATGTACTCTTCAGGCAAATATCTGGAAATGGAACTTGTAAATACCAGCGACAATTGCAACAATATCTTTACGGTGGGCGGTAACGGCACGCTGGAAAATGGCATTTTGACGTGGACATTGACATCGTCAGGCGCAGTGAGGTCGGTTGTTACGTTTACAGGAAAGAAATAGGCGCTAAGACAATACGCACTACTTAACCATTATAAGCGTCCATATTTTAAATCAGTTAAACCCTCTATCAATGAAAAATATCACAAAGGCACTCAACATTCAAAAACAAATTGCTGCCGGAATCTGTATTGTATTGCTATTTTCTGCCGCATCATGTAAGAAGAAACAGGAAGACACCAAAGATTATGGCGCGCGATTTATAGGCAGCAGGGGTTATTCCGGGCCTTGCACCGGAGGACTTTACCCATACGTCAGTTTCGTGCAGGGCACCTCCACGAATGCAATAATTATCAAAGGCATGTCTATCAGCCAAAGCAACTGCAACAAATATATAGAAGTTAATGCAGTGGCTACCGAAAATACCCTTACAATCCCTTCGCAGGCGTTTGTTGATGATTGTGGTGTTTCCGTTTTAGTTAGCGGATATGCGTCTCTCGAAAATAATATGATAACTTTAAGCTGGACGGTGGTTAAGGGAACAATTACGCAAAACTGCTTGTATTTTGCCGACAAGTGACGTGTACTTGCTTAGCATACAGCCCTGTATAAACTAACGCAGCTTGCCTTAAAGTTAAAAAATATTACGCATCACTTGCATACGTGGTAGAATATATGTTTCTTTGTCTTAACTAAATAAAAAACTTATGAAAAACACCCAATTCAAGCTCACGGGCTTAGGGAACATTGTTACTGGCATAGCGTTGCTATCATTATTTACCATCTCCTCCTGCACAAAGAAAACGGACACGAGCAACGATGGCGCTAAATTTGTTGGCACATGGGTAGGCACATCAACGTGCAACCCCGGCGCTACACAAAACTTCATTATCACAGCAGGGTCTGATGGTAATACTGTAAATAGTTCGGGAACGGTAGGCGGTGCCGGCTGCGTAAAAAGCGCAACGCTTATTATGAAGGCAAGCGGCAATGTGTTAACGCTAAATTCGCAAACATTTACCGATAATTGTGGTCTTACCTACACACTAAGTGGTTCAGGTTCAATTAATGGCAACTCTTTTACCATGACCCAAACCGCGACTGGTGCAGTAAATGCCACCTGCACATTTACGGGAAGTAAATAAGTAGCAGTTAAAACGATACAATATTACACGTAATAGCACCATATATATGGTGCTATTATTTTATACTACAACCCCAATGTCATACATAATAAATATCTTACTTCTTACTTCGGGTTTTCTCCTTTAACTTTGCGGGAACTGACAATTCCACAATAATGAAGTTTACTTATTACGGACATTCCTGCTTTGCAGTAGAAACGGGCGGCAAAAAAATACTATTTGACCCCTTCATTAGTGGCAATGAACTAGCCAAAGATATTGATGTGAACAGTATTGAGGCCGACTTCATACTGGTATCGCACGGACATGGCGACCATGTTGCAGACCTTGCAACCATAGCCAAACGAACAGGTGCAAAAGTTATTGCAGCCTACGAGGTTGTGGATTGGGCAAAAAAACAAGGCATTGAAAACGCACATCCACTCAACTTTGGGTCTGCTATGTTCGACTTTGGCAAGCTCCATTTTTTACCAGCATGGCATAGCAGCACAATGCCCGATGGGTCAACCGGTGGCACATCAGGTGGTTTTTTACTACATGGCGCCGAGAAAAAATTCTATTACAGCGGCGATACCTGCCTCATGATGGATATGCAACTGATACCAAGGTATGCTAAACTTGATTTTGCCATACTACCAATTGGTGGTAACTTCACAATGGATGCTGACGATGCTGTAATAGCTGCCGAGTTCATTCAATGCGACAAAATAATTGGAGTACACTTTGATACATTCGGCTACATTAAAATAAACCACGAAGCAGTAATTGCCAAGTTTAAAGCAGCAGGAAAAGAGTTGATATTGCCAAAAATTGGTGAAACGATTGAATTGTAGGGTAGTAGAAAGTAGAGAGTAGAAAGTAGAAAGCTTTGCTTAGTGAAGAGTAGTGGAAAGTCTAAAGTAGAAAGTAGAAAGCTGGAGGTAGCCAGTACAATAGCATACAAAGTAGAAAGCTGCACATGTGCAGTCTTTAAATAACAGGTAGTCAAATGATTAAAAGACAGAGCTCCCAGCGGGACTTTCTACTTTCGACTTTTGACTTTCGACTAAAATAAAACAATGGCCAAAGTAATAGCAATTGCGAATCAGAAAGGCGGTGTAGGAAAAACAACTACTGCAATTAACCTTGCAGCAAGCCTTGCTGTACTGGAATATAAAACACTGCTTGTGGATGCCGACCCACAGGCTAACAGCACCACCGGTAACGGGTTCGATCTGAAAAATGTTCAGCTCAGCCTCTATGACTGTATGGTGAATGAAACACCGGTTGCGGGTGTGGTTCTGGAAACGGAAACACCTAATTTGTTCCTGCTACCGAGTCACCTTGACCTGGTGGGTGCGGAAATAGAGCTGATCAACCACCCCAACAGGGAGCATGTGCTGCGCAAAGCACTGGAGCCTGAACTGAAGAACTATGATTTCATTATTATAGATTGTTCTCCATCGCTGGGCCTTATTACCGTCAATTCACTATCTGCAGCCAATAGCGTTATTATACCTGTGCAGTGCGAATACTTCGCGTTAGAAGGTTTGGGCAAATTGCTCAATACCATTAAAATTGTACAGACCCGAATTAATGCCGACCTGAAAATTGAAGGCATATTGATGACCATGTATGATGGCCGTTTGCGCCTGAGCAACCAGGTAGTGGAAGAGATAAAGAACCATTTCAACGACCTCGTTTTTAATACCATATTGCACCGCAACACTAGGCTGGGCGAAGCGCCGAGCTTCGGCAAACCGGTATTACTGTATGATGCCGAAAGCACAGGGGCTATCAATTACCTGAACCTTGCCAAGGAAATATTGCAGAAGAACAATTTGACGAAAATTAAAACGCAGGCTAAAATTTTAGAGAATTAAGAATGTCGCAAGTAAATAAAAAACAAGCTTTAGGTAAGGGTATCCGTGCGTTGCTCAGCAACATGGAAGATGAAATAAATGCACCCAAACCGGCTTCGCAGGATGCACAGGGCAACAGCCACCAGCAACCAGCCGGCAATACCAATACTATAGCACGCGTTCCGGTTGATATGATAGAAGTAAACCCGAAGCAGCCTCGTCATGATTTTGACCAGACGGCATTGCGCGAACTATCGGAAAGCATTAAATTACACGACATTATACAACCGGTTACTGTTGTAAAAACATCGCAGAACAAGTACCAGCTGATTAGTGGCGAGCGCCGCTGGCGCGCAAGCAAACTGGCTGGACTAACAGATATACCAGCCTACATACGCACTGCAGATGGACAGGAAATGCTGGAAATGGCATTGCTGGAAAACCTGCAACGCGAAAACCTGAATGCTATTGAAATAGCGATGAGTTACCGCCGCCTGATGGATGAGTGCGACCTTACGCAAGAACTGGTTGCTGAGCGTATGAAAAAGGAGCGCAGCACGGTTGCCAACTACCTCCGCCTGCTTAAATTACCGCCAGATGTACAGAAGTCAGTACGCGATGGGGAATTAAGTATGGGGCATGCCAGGGCCATAATAAGCCTGGAGCATGTTGACCAGCAATTGTATGTTTTCCGCGAGACCATTCAACGCGGTTTATCTGTAAGGCAGGTAGAGCAATTGGTTAAAGATATGGCCACTGAAAAGGGCCCTAAAGAACCGGTTAAAGCACTCGCCAAACTTTCCCCACCCTACAAACGCATTGAAGATAACATGGCCTCGCATCTTTCCACCCGCGTAAAGCTGGACCGCAAGAAAAACGGCAAAGGCAGCATACTAATAGAGTTCTACAGCGACGAAGACCTGGAAAGAATAATGGACAAGATGAGCCTTTAGTTAATTGTTAATGGTGAATTGTTAATGGTGAACGGTGAAGTATGAATGGTAAATGGTGACCCTGGCGAAAAAAATCTTCATCAAGTCTTATTTTCTACAAAACAGGTTAATGATAAACATATAAAAATAGCCACGGCTTTTAAGCCGTGGGATACATGTAAATAAGCACCGGCTTTAGCCAAATTAAACTGCACGATTGGATGCCCTTTACCAAAATAATGATTCACTGCATATGGGCCACCAAAAACAGGCAAAAAATTATATCAAAAGACCTAAAGCCGGCATTATTAAAGCATATAAAGGAGAACAGCATCAAAAAAGACATCCACATTGACTGTCTCAATTGCGTAGAAGAGCACATTCATTTATTGATTTCGCTAGGTCGGGAACAAACAATATCGAAAGTTGTACAACTGATAAAGGGCGAGTCTTCTTTTTGGGCAAACGGAGAGAAAATAATACCGGGGAAATTTGAATGGCAGGATGAATATATTGCATTGTCGGTCAGCGAATCTGCGATACAAAAAGTGAGAACATACATTGCAAATCAGGAAGAACATCATAAGAAGAAAAGCTTCGAGCAGGAGTACGAGGAGTTTTTGTCAGTACACGGTTTTGATATGAAAGGATTTGGCTAAAGCCGCGCAATACGCTATGTTTCCACGGTCTGAAGACCGTGGCTATTAAAAAACTAATTCTTAGCGTACTGATGATACATAACAATTATCAACAACACTATCGGTCAGCTTTAGCCTTTCTACTTATGACTTAAGACTTAGAAACATGGAACAACCAGTTTGGGAAAAAGAAGCCAAGGAGCACCAGAAGGCATATAAGTATATGCTGGAGCGGGGCAATAAGAACAGGATGCTGAAAGCACTGCCTGAGCTGCATGATGAGGCCTTCGCTAAGATTGATTGCCTGCAATGTGCGAACTGCTGCAAGAACCATTCCCCACGCTTTAAACAGCCGGATATAAAACGTATATCGAAGACGCTGCGCATGAAGGAAGGTGACCTTGTAGCTAACTACCTTAAACTGGATAAAGAAGGTGATTATGTGGTGCGCCAGCTACCCTGCCCTTTCCTTGCCGAAGATAATACATGTAATATATATGACGACCGCCCCAGTGACTGCCGCCGCTACCCCTATACGGATGAAGATGTGCTGCTGAAACGGGTTGTACTAACCCAACAGAATGCATTGATATGCCCTATTACACATGCCGTACTGGAGCAACTACTGGTGCTGGAAAACATTAAGTTAAAAAGTTAAAAGCTAAAGCGTAAAAGCAAGCGTGTAAATTCTAAAACACAGGTTCAAATGCACGAAATGTAAATACAAAATTTCAGGTTCAGGATTCTGAATTCAACAACTAAGCCCGATACTTGAGCCTATTCCCCCAAGTAGTTTTAGCAAGGAAATAAAAAGCATAATTCTCGGTTTAAAAAAAGAAGTAATAAGGTTGGGGAAAATACAAATAATTTATTTTACGCATGCATAACCAGCTTTAGGAAATAGAAAACGTTATGGTAAAAAAATAAAACTAACTTTGAGTGAGTAAAATTCTCGTTTGTTATGCCTAAAGTATTGGTAATTGATGATGATCTTGTAATGCTGAACGCGATTAATCATATCCTGAGTAAAAACGGCTATGATGTGGACACTGCTACAAACGGAAAAGAGGGTCTGGAAAAAATAGACTTGCAAGAATTTGATTTGGTTATCACCGACATTATGATGCCGCATCATAACGGGTTAGCCGTATTGAGCCTGGTTAAAAGCAATCCGCTGAAAAAGCATACAAGGGTAGTTACCATGTCATCGGCCGGTAACGTGGCCATAAAAAATGAAGCCATCATTCTGGGTGCTGAAGAATTCATGACCAAGCCAATAAAGGCCAATTATCTGCTGGAAATTGTAAAGAAATACACCAGCGTAATGCCTGAGCATCGCTACCTTGTTACCCGCAAACCGGGCAAAGTAGTTAACTCCTAAACGACTTTTCTTTAAAATATTCGAGGCCATTAAAGCAGGATAACACCCTAATTTAATGGCCTTTTTTTGTGGGATTCCTGCACAGCTGTATTATTGATTATGCTTCAACTGGAGCACGGTTACGAATGTCGTGTACCTACCGGCACACGGTTTCATTTACTTGGTTGCACGCTACAAACATTTTGCACCTGCCGGAGCAATGACATGATTTTAGTGCGGCATTTTGACCTATAAAAGGTAAATCCCTATTTGTATATCTTTTTAACCAGGTAGTAATAAGGCTCAAAGAGGTGGTGGCGAAAAACATTGGTGCCGGTATCGGGATATTTAGCGTAGTATTCGGCATCGGGTTGCAAAACAATGGGGGTGCCGGCACGCATGTAGTTATTGCTGTGGGAAAACTTCGGTTTTTCCAGTGCGGGCATGTATTTTTTCACCTGCTTATAAACGATACGGCCCAGGTATTTTTCTTGCTTGCGTTGCGCTTTACGGCTGGTTTTTGAAAGCCTGCCATAGGCATATTGTAATGCCCAGCGCTCTACCCTTTTCATTTTCTGGGTTTGCTGCCCTGCGGGGTTAAAAGGGTTAAGTTTATTAAAGTCGGAAGGGGTTTGTATAGATACCGGGGTTTCGGGCACCCAATCGGCAGCATTCACAACCGTTAACGCCCAGCCGCCACGGGTTATATAATCGAAGTCGTAAGCATAATATAAATTACCGGGTTTGGGGGCCGCACTGCAGTAAGACTTAATTACTATATCGGCAGGCAGCTCTCCTTTTTCCATAAGGTAGTGCAGGTGGCTGGTAATTAAAAACGCCAGTGCCCCACCCTGGCTGTGGCCTACCACAATTACCTGCTTTACGCCACGGCCATAGTATTCTTTAATGCGCGTCACAATATCGGGGGCCATACTACCGGCACCAATCAGCCAGCCCACATGCACCAGGGCTTTGGGGTCATTGGCCAGTTTGTAATTAAACGTGTAATTACTATCCAGTTTTAAAGATCCTGTTGCAGGCACCATGGCACTGAAAAAATTTTCCAGCCAGCTATCGGTATCAAAGGTGGTACCGCGCAAATTAACTATGATGGTCGTTTTGCTGGTATTGAGCCATAAGTCCCACTTATTGTGCAGCCCCATTGCAGGCGAACGGTATACCCACTTGTAAGCGGTTTCCTTAGGTGTTGTGCCGCGGAACTGTGCATCTACCTGCCATGTCATTATACGCAGCATAGTGGAATATTCTTCCGCATCAAAACCTGGCTTCAGGTCTTGTGCCAACAAACTACCTGTTAATGCAACCCATAAAAGCAAGGCAACCCAAAAAGCTCTCATAATCATAAAGATACATTGTAAGAACACAAGGCAGCAAGGTAAATTGTTATAGATAAGATAAGATAACGAATCTCAACCTTCACCATTTGCATTAATTTCCGTGCTTTCTCAATAGCTTCAATGTGTGTTGCAAAGCGGTATTCTTTTTCCACCCCAAATGTCCGGGAATAACAAAAGCGGGGCTTGGGTATTTTGTAATTATCCGCTTCATGGTTTGCGGCCATTCTTTAAGGTTAGTATCGGCAATGTTTCCCAGGTCGTTTGTTGCTGTGCTTTTCACCAGGCATCCACCATAAATAATTTTCGCGTCAGGGCTCCAAATTATTATGTTATCAGCAGTGTGTCCCGCACCGGCATAATATGTTTCAAAACTATGGTCGCCTACCGTAAAAACAGTGTCATTTACAAAGTAATGTGCAGCTTGTTTTTCGCCCCTGCTTTTGCAGGAATCATAAGTTTGCAGGCTGGTGTAAGTAGGTATGCCCACACTGTTATAATAGGTAAGGCCAGCCGTGCGGTCAGCATGAAAATGGGTGGCGATGCACAGCACTACCTTCATTTTATGCCGGGCCAAAAGGCTATCGAGCAAGGGCTGAAATTGAGTAGTATCCCATGGGGTATCAAACAGCACAATACCTGCCTGGGTAACCACATACATACTGTTGGCAGGGTATGGAGCACCGTCATAAAGCTTGTGGGTAGTATATACATAATAGTCGCCAGCCAGGTGCGAAAATATAAGCGCAGGCTTTACTTTTTGAGCGTAGGCACATGGCTGAAACATGCACCAGTAAAGGCTTAGCAGCAATACAGAACAAAATTTTATGAACAGCATTTTATTAACAAATATAGTCTGTATCTGCTGCAATAAAGGTTTAAAAACAGGCATTTGCACCACATTGTAGAAATTTATACAGAAAAACATTGAATAAAAAAAGAGCGAAAACGCTCTATTTTAAAAATTTATTTGGGGCTAATTTTATTTCAGAAAAAGAGAGCAGGTGTACCTACACTTAAAATATGCAGGCACTGTACATCAAAATTACACAATTAAAATAATTTAATCACCAAAACAAAAACAAAAGCTTATGGCAAACTACAAGTTACTGACCGACTTTTTGAATGATTTGAGAGCGATGCCGGGTGAAGAAAACCTGATATGGGAAAATGGCAGTTTCAGGCTGAAACAAGATTATGCATTAGCCCGTATGAACGCTGTTTTTGGTGATGGAAACTGGAGTATAGGTGAAGTGAAAAACGAACTGCAAAAAAGCAGCAAAAACAATACTGCACAAAATGTGTGCACAATGACGGTGGAATATAAACACCCTATAAGTGGTATTATACTCACCACCAGCGGTATTGCCCCAATGAATTTTGCGGCTGATGAAGCGGTTATGGAAGGTGCATTTTTAAATGCCATATCAAAGCTGGGCACTACTTTTGGTGAAGCCCTGAATATGAAAACGACCACGGCTACCATTACCGAATTCCATACGCACACCAATAAGCTGGCGGCAGTCATTTAAAAAAAATCATTTGATTTCAGGCGAAGGTTGTAACTGCGGTTGCAACCTTTTTTGTTGGGTATTGTTTTGTTTGAGGATTGGTGTGTAGTGCTGCTTGCAGGGTATACGCTTCTCTAAGGATGCAAAAACATTAAGTTAGGTGGCTGTTTATAAAATTATCTACTTTTACAGTCTTACAAAAATGGAGAAGCGGGTTATGGATAATGAAAAGATCAGTTTAAATAAGTACATCAGCGCAACCGGATTTTGCTCCCGCAGGGAGGCTGACAAACTGATTGAACAAGCGCGGGTAACAGTAAATGATGAACTAGTGTTGCCGGGTGCCCGCGTAGCACCACGTGGCGATGTAGTGGCTATTGACGGCGAAACACTTAAAGGAACAAAAGCCAAAGTGCGCCCGATATATATAGCCTTTAATAAACCAACAGGCGTAACATCGACCACGGACCCAAAGGACCGAACCAATATCATTTACTACATTAACCACCCTAAACGCATCTTCCCGATAGGCAGGCTGGATAAAGATTCCGATGGATTGATCTTCCTGACCAATGACGGCGATATTGTAAATAAGATACTCCGGGCAAGCAATAACCACGAAAAAGAATACATAGTAATAGTAGACCAACCTATAACACCAGAATTCATTCAACAAATGAGTGCGGGTGTGAAAATACTGGAAACGGTCACCAAAAAATGCAAGGTAAAACAAGAAGGCAACAAACGCTTCCGCATAACGCTGACACAGGGACTTAACAGGCAGATACGGCGCATGTGCGAAGCACTTGGCTACAATGCCATTAAACTAACCCGCGTGCGCATTATGAACATGCAATTAGGCAACCTACCCATAGGGCATTGGCGCTATTTTACGCAACCCGAAATTGAAAAGCTCACTGAAATGCTGAAAGATTCAGCAAAAACCGATTCAGCCGAAAATAAACCAACCGCCAGGCCGGTAAAAAAGAACGATAGGTATATAATACCATTTATACTTTAAATTTCGGCATGATTTTTGCAGTAGTTATGTATGGCAAAATTGCAAATCATAGAGATTCAGGAATCCGTAGAAGTGCTTAAGCGTCTGCTAAAGAAATCATCATCCGCTGTAGCTCCCAGGG
>JBBRPD010000091.1:0-19294 GCA_038228575.1 Chitinophagales bacterium
AACCCCTGACCGGGGTTGTACAATCGACTACAACATTTATGGGTCTGGCAAGAAAATGAATCTCACTCTTGCCTAATACTGGTCAGCCCTGGTAAGGGCTAAAGGTTTGTAGCCAATTATACAATTCAGTACACAAGCACCGGTAAGGGGCTTCACATGTCGGCAGTTGAGTGTTGTTAATGGGTTTTCGTAAACAAGATGTGGCGTGTAGCCCCTGGCCGGGGCATGTACATTTTATTTAGGGTTTTTTTCTACAAACCTTTAACCCCTGACCGGGGTTGTACAAAAATGCTTTCATGAAAATGGTTTTTCAAAAACACTTTACTCATAACGTCTGCCTTGCTTTTGTTGGGAAGCCTTGGTAAGGGCTAAAGGTTTGTAACAAATTGTACAATTCAGCGCACAAGCCCCGGTTAGGGGCTTTACATGTCGGCAGTTGAGTGTTGTTAATGGGTTTTCGGGCGAGTTGTGGCGTGTAGCCCCTTGCCGGGGCATGTGCATTTTATTTAGGGTTTTTCTACAAACGTATAACCCCTGACCGGGGTTGTACAGCTCATGATGGCTATGGCAACCGCCTGCAGAAATTTATGACTTTACGGTTATGTTACCCTAAACTGGGAGCCGTGGTAAGGGCTAAGGGGTTGTAGTGCAATTTACCACACCATTATGCACCGAAAATTTTATCTTGGAAATATCTATGTGCAGCAACAAATAGGCATCTTTAAAATTGAACTTAGTCGCTTTGCAGCTTTCTTTTATAACCTTGTCCATTTCCAACTTTAAATCCACGATTCTCGTCATACTATCTTTTTCTACGTAAAAAGAAGAATTATAAAAATTATAGTAAGCAACAGATCCATCAGCGGAGACTACAATATCGGTCAAACCCAAACAGAAATAACCGTCAGGCATTGGCGTGCCATCATTCAATGATTTCAAGTATTTACCATGGCACAATGCATCCACTATGCATTTTTGTACCATGTTGCTTAAACGGTAAGGAGTTTTTTCTGCACCGATGTTCTTACTATCTATACTGATGGGCCTTAATAAGGATAGTATCTTAGATATCTCCTCTCCAGCGTCAATGAGCTTGATCGTGTCTTTTCTGCCTGTATTCTTTAGCATTACGTGCCTGCCATTAAATACCACTTGCTCATCCTTCTCCTGGGCAAAGGCCTGTAGACCAGATAGCGTGATTGTGAGCGACATAACAACAGCTCCAAATATCATAATGCTACTAATTGGGCACAAACACTTGAAAATTTATCTTTTATTATTTTAGTCTTTTTTTCTTCGTCAACATCCAAAACACAGTAATCGTTTCCGTTAGCTTCAAGAGCCGCTTGAGTACATCCCTCTCCGCAGATGGGTAAGATTCTACAATTCTTAACCTGCTCAACGGAAAATTACGGTGCCCGCAAAGCCATAACCCACATGCTTGCCACCCGGTAAATGTATTTCCGTAAACACATAATAGTCGTTTACCTCAACCGTGTACTGGTTTACTGCAAGGCCGCTCAAGGCCGCAGCTATGTCGCCAAGCTTGGAATGGCCCACCTCATCGCCTACTGCTGCCTGCAAATGAGCACGAACGAGCTCCCGGCATTGGTTTTCATCTGGCGACGTAACAAATAATACAGTTAACACCACAGTCAGAAATAACATTACTTTCATTGTGTTGCTCATATCTTATAGTAATATTTACTGAGTTGAAATTATTGCTTGCAGCCAAATTAATAAAATTATGGATAGGAATATATAAGTAATTATTTTTGGAAAGAAAGTTATGTTTACGTGCTTATGCTTTCGTAATCACTGTTGTCCTACAAAAAAAGTAGTCATCGACTGAAATGTAGCGTCAGCAAGCATTACAGCTCGTTTTATTATTATGCTACCCCGCCTTTGTCCGGCCTCCTTGCTGGTTGTTGTCATCGTGTCTCCATGTTCTTTTTTTTGTGCTGCCGCAAAAAAAAGAACCAAAAAAAGCGGCATCCCGAATGCTTTCGGGACTATCGCTGCCGCGGGCAAAAGGAGCCCTGCGGCGTGTTTTGCTGAAGCTTGTTACTCTAATGTCTGCGCCGGGACGGCGTCGCAGGTGTTATGTACATCTACAAGTAATATTTTAATCGGACAGTAGTGTTTCGTAATATTAAACACAGTTTATGCTCTTTTTTCAGTACTTTGTATTTAATTGCTGGTGGGGGTGGCTGTTCTTAGACTAACGCCCACGGCCCCACATTTATTACAGCACACTATAACTTGTTTTTGAACTTTAAGCATGACAACAATTGCGGTATACAGCCCCCAAAAAAGCAACCGGCTCACTTATGTGCTGGATTGGCTGTTTAAGGAGCGCCTGCAGTTGAATTACTGCCTTATACACGATAGCAGCGAAGCGGCAGCGATACCTAATTGTATTTTTTATGGCGAAGTGCAGCAGGCGGGTATTTCAGTGCCCTCAAACACGCTCATTTTTGCTACCGATATAACCCAACAACAACCCACAATTGGGGTATGGGGCGATATGCCTACCATTTTTGCCGATGGTGTTGCGGGCTATACTTTGCCGTTCGATCTGTTTGCGGCCATTTTCTACCTGCTTTCCCGCTACGAGGAATATTACAGCTATATGCCCGATAAGCACGACCGCTACCCGGCATCGGAAAGTATTTTATTTCAGCAGGGTTGGTTGGCGGAACCTGTCGTTGACGAATGGGTGACGGCCTTTGCAGGGTTGCTGACTGAAAAAACGGGCATTATAATTACACCCAAAGCCTATAGTTTTTTACCATCTTACGATATTGATATCGCCTATTCGCATGCTTATAAGGGCATTGCGCGAATTGCTGGTGCCTATTTGCGCGCTATAATTAAAGGCGATGTGTACCAGATTGCCGAACGCACCCAGGTACTGAAGAAAAAGAAAACCGACCCTTACGATTCTTTTTCGTGGCTGCGCCACCTGCATAAAGACTGCAATTACCGCCCGGTTTACTTTATACTCAGTGCACTCAAAACCTCTGCTTTCGATAGGAACATACACCCCAGGCATCCGGCAATGGTAAGGGTTATAAAGCAGATGGATAAAGATGGCGATAGCGGCATACACCCTTCTTACTTTGCAACCAATAAGGTGCTGTTTGAAAAGGAAAGAAGCACGCTGGAAGCAATTACCGGCCATAATGTAACCCTATCGCGCCAGCACTATATAAAGCTTAAAATGCCCGATACTTACCATTTGCTTGTGCAATGCGGCATTACTAATGATTATAGCATGGGCTATGGCGCATACCTCGGTTTCAGGGCTGGTACTGGTAGTTCGTTCCTGTGGTACGATATTGAAAAAGAACAGGTGTCGGCATTGCGCGTACATCCGTTTTGCTTCATGGATACTACTGCACATTACGAACTGGGCCTCACAACCGCACAGGCCTTTGAGGCACTTGCCGGTATGGCAGCACAACTAAAAGAAAATAATAGCACTCTGGTAACCATATTCCACAATTTTTCTTTGGGCACGGCCCGCGAATGGCAAGGCTGGCCCGAAGCCTATAAGCAATTCATGAAACAGGAAAGCGGATTGTTTTGATTGAAATGATTTGAAAACACTGTTGCCTTACAAAAAAGCCATCGAACGAAATCGAATATTGGCATGCATTGCAGCTCGTTAGTTAGCCCGTTGTAATCAATATGCAATTACAATCGGCAATCTCTATAAAGTTCAACCCCATTCGGGGTTAGCGTTGTTATTGTTACCCCGGTTTCACAGGGGGCTATTCCTGTTAAAGCCCATCGGGCTTTTATAAAACTAAACACAACTGCAACAAGCCCAGAGGGCTTGAACAATAATAGCCGGGAGTGAAACTCCCGGAATATAAATTGACCATACGAAGCCCAAAGGGCTTCAACGCGAATAATACCAACTAACTGACAAAAGGCGGCATTGAGTGGCTTTGCGCTTTCTTTGCGAACCTTCTGTGTATTTGCGTTTTACCGTATAATGACGGAATTTGAGATGCAATCGGTATTCGGCTATTGTGTAAAACACGGCCTGATGCAAAAGAAAAAGCGGTTGTCCGGGAGACAACCGCTGATTTTTCGCCATTACTAAGATAGGGGTTTATGTACTCGGGGGTTTATAGACTTGTAGTGTTTAAGTGATTTGATAAGGGTTTACAGGGTTATATCATCATAATACGGTAAGGTAAAAGTTAGTAGGGTTACAGATAAGGGTTTAAGGGCGAAAAAGGGTTTATAAAGAGATAAGATAGGGGGCAAAAAAAGGGCAATAGGTTAGTTTATAAAGATTGATAGTAGGTTAAAATTAAGTAGGGTTTACTCGTAGGGTTTATTATAATTATAGGGTTTAAGGTTCGGTTTAGCGTTAGGTGCTCATAGTAGATAGGTTTGGTTTAGAGGTTAAAAAAATAGGGCTCAGTGATAGGGGTTACGCACAAAAGGTTCAGTCTTTACTTTACTATTGTTTTTTGGCTTAAGGTGCTTTTGTTGTTGTCTGTTTTCTGACAGCTTACCATCAACAACACCACAATGCCATATATCGCTAATAAAATTCCGAGTGTTCTTTTCATACAAGGGTTTTCTAGGGGCTGGTAATATATATGACGAGGTGTTGAGCGGTTTCGTTAGGAAAGTTTAAAAATATTTTTTGAATTCTTTTTAATAGTACATGAATTCACACTTTCGCCAGTCTTACTGTTACAAATTTCGTGCCAAGTTTAACAATTCCTTTAACAAATATTTTTCCGATAGTACTCATGTAGGCAACTGCACTATTTAATGCATTAAAATATAGTTTTTTGTAATAAAAAAAATGATGTGTCATTGCCGTATTAACAGCTAAACATTTGGGGAACGTATCTGTTAAAGCTTCATATCAGCCTTACTAAAATACAATAATGGAGCAGCAAATACGTTTGAAAAGAAAACACTTTTATGAAACGGATTACCTTAATTTTCGCCCTGCTGTGCCTCGGTACCAGCTTATTTGCCAACGATAAAAGCCACCCTGGTGATTTTGCGCAATTGCAGCAACTACTTTCTGGAAAAATAAACAGGGCGCATTTACTGCAGCTATATGGCGAAGCGAGCATTATTAATATTAACAACCAAACAAGCGAGGAATTATGGCAATACACCACTTCGCAGCATAATATTACCTTGCGCTGGGATACTAAGAACGACCAGTTACGCGATTTTACCTACAGCAACCATAACAGACCATTGCAAAAGTGGCAAAATAATAACGTAGCGGCGTTCCAGATGGGGCAAACCAACTTAACTGATGTGTTAGCTATACTGGGCGAACCTACAGATATGGTTGTTAAACCCGGCGAACAGCGCCTGAAATATGTATATGCAGGTACACAGGTGGAAGTGCAGTTGAAAAACGGGGTGTTGGGTAACTACCATGTTTCTGCAACCAGCAAGTAATTGCTAAAAGATACTTTGGGTAGAAGCTGTTATTATAATAGGATAACAGCTTTTTTTATTGGTTATATTTGAAAAACAGATGAGAAGCTTCCCTATAGCCAAAGCTTACGAAGAAATAGCCAAACTGGAGCCTGAGCGCCGGATGCTACCGTTACGCATATTAGAACTGTTTGATGGTTTTTTTGTTGCACTAGGTTATGAGGGCACTTATGCATACAGTGCCGGTGGTGGTGCGCACTACTTTACTTATGAAGGTAAAGGCAGCCAAAACAACGAATACCGAATTGAAATTGAATTTTACTGGGACGAGATCAACTTTACGATATACAGAGCACTTACGTTTTGGGAGAAATTCTTTAGCTACCTTAAAATGATTGCTGCCGTTTTATTTTGCTTTGCCTGGATAGCACTTATTATTGGCTCTGTTGTTGGTTTATTGGAATCGCTTACATTGTTTGGCGAGCCTGCCAGCTATACCACCTGGAAAAGTAAAAAGCCCCCGCGCGATTTTACGCTGCTGGCAGCGGCGTATGACATTTGCCCTGCAACAACATTCACAAACACCTACACACCTGCAACTATGAACGAAATTTTAACCAGCCACAAGCAGTTTATTGAAGCGCATTTAATAGATGCTATAACAGGAAAGGTATGGATGGGTTGGTGGAATAAAAAACCCAAGGCAAAATAAAAGCCTGCCATGACTTTGCTAAAAAGAAAGGAGCGCATTTCTTTAAAAAATGCGCTCCTTAATAGTTGTAAAAATAGATGGTGATGAGTTGCTGTAGTATAAAAACTACCTGTAGATATCAACGGCCCTGTTTTGTTTCCAGTTATTTTCAAGGTAGTTGGCGTCTTCAGCGTTACGTGGTTTTACCCCCATTACAATGTGGCCATCTTTTACACCAGACTCATATATTTTTGCCCTTGCTTCAGGTATGCCTGAGCCTACCAGTGCACCTACAATACCGCCTGTAAGGCCACCCGCGCCTGCACCGGCCGCTGCCGCCGCAATAGGCCCGGCAATAACCAGGCCAAGGCCCGGAATAACCAGGCTGGTGCCAATGGCAAGAACTGCGCCTGCAATAGCACCTATGGTGCCACCAATAGCAGAACCGACACCAGTGCCTTCGGCAGCTTTGGTGCCAATTTCAGTTTCCTTTACCGCACCTGAAAAATGTTTCTTGCGGGTCTCGTCAGACATTACCAGGTTAATATCATCTTTAGTATAACCCTTTTCGTGTAAGGTGTTATATGCGTTTTCTGCGCTTTCGCGGTCGGCAAACATGCCCGATAAATACGTGCTGTTAGTTGTGCTGTTCGTTTCCATGGTTGTGTGATTTTTTGTGATTTTTGAATAATAAATTTACTCAGCAAAGGTGCCGCTGTTTACGCGACCGGTTATTACACAATTACGCACGGTGTTTACATTATTTCGGTATCCTGTTTCAATTTAGCTCGCCCGGCTGTATCGCGGCAATACTGCCTGTCCAAAACAAAAATGCCACCCGTTGCGGATGGCATTTCTTAAAAAATGATGCAGTATGATATTAGTTGTTGCTTGGTGTTGGCACAACATAGCTGGCAGAAATAATGCCGTTCACGAAGTGAACACCTGCAAGTGATTCAATAGTGTTGATATCAACCTTATGCAATTCTAATTTGTCGTTAGGATTGTATGGCTCAATGTTGTGGAATTCATAGCACAGGTATTCGTCAGTGCTAGGTATGTAAATCACCTTCCAGCAATATTCAGGAACAATAATGTTGTTGGTTGCCCCAATAACCCAGTTACGGCCTACAGTACCAGCAAATACTTTTATCTTCTTGAATTTTTTTGCTTTTATCTTTTCTTTATCGTGAAGCTTTTCCCAAAGGCTTTTGTAAAGGTTCTTTGGCATTGGCATTACGTTAGTGTAATAGTAGCTTTCGCGGTATGCGTCTTTATCGCAGGTATTTTCTTCAGGCGACATCATCTGCGCGTCATCGAACTGCGTATTGGTATAATCATCTTTCAAAGCTGAATATTCAGGTAACTGAGGGTCAGTATCTAAACGAACGCCATTTTCACCTTTTTGTTTACTGCAATTGAACAACTCTGGGGTAAGGGTATATACCACTAATACAGGAAGATGTTGGGATTTAGAGAAATAAGAGGTGAAATTCTGGTTTCTTACTTTTACTATATCCTGTGCATGAGATTTAAAACTTAAAGCAATGAATAACATCATCACCAGTTTTGCAGAGCGTTGTAGCATTCCCTTTTGCATATTTGCCATTTATTCGGTTATTAATTTTTATAAGTAACGGATTGTTGCAGCGATAAAATTAGAACTTTCACCCAATTTTTTATAATTAAAACTGCTTTTTTAATTGCAATGATACAATTTTTTAGCTTTATTGCCGTCTCTGGCTGCTATTAGTTGCAAATTCGCAATAAAATCAACGTATATGAGGCGTAAAACTAATCGGTTTTGGTCCCGGTATCTTCATTTTTATCTTCGTTGGCATACCTTACCAGTTCTTCTTCCATATTAAGGTACACCTGTTTTTTGAGTGCTGGCATATCAGCTACCGTCATACCTGCCACACTTACGGGTGGCAGGAATTTTATACGGTTCCTGCCCGGCCATAACTTCCACCAACCACTATAATGCCAGCGCTGGCAGGTATCGGGTAAAATAAGTGGCAAAATATCGGTGCCGGTTGTTAATGCAAGGCGAAAAGCGCCATCATAAAAATCTTTGAGCGGTGCCGGTGTTTCATTAAAAGTGCCTTCCGGAAAAATAATGATGTTGCCTTCATGCTTCAGCACCCGCCACATCAGCTTCATGCTTTTGGCCCGGCTTTGCGGGCTGCTGCGGTCTACCAGTATCACAATCTGTTTGTAAATGAACCCAATAAAGGGGATCTTCACTATTTCTTTTTTGCCCAGTGGCCTGAAATAACCGCTTACAGCAGGGAAAATGACCAATGTATCCATATAAGAAATGTGGTTGGCCACAACAATATACCTGCCTTCCGGCATGGGGGCGCCATCATTAGTTACCCGCATGCCAATAAGCCATAGCCAGAAGTAACTCCAGCCCTTAATTAACCCGTGTATGGCATGCCGTGCTGCTGGTTTGCCACTGGTGCTTATAAGCGCAATAAAGGGCAGTACAACAACAATGCTGATGATGAAAGTAAGGGCTACATAAATGGTATAAAATGGCTGCAGTATTTTGCGATACATGGCACGAAGGGGTATTAATAAACAAGCAGGTATTCGGTTATAATACCGTAGCGGCACCTATTGTTACCCGTTGCTGGCAGTAGTGGTAGCGGTAACAGCCGTCATGGACGGGAATAATGGCCTGCCCACATCTTTTTTGCCTGGCCAAGGGGTTTGTGCAATGAAAATAGCCAGTGCAATGAAGGAGAACCAGAACAAGCGTTTGAACTTTGGTGCACTGTCCATCACCTTCTTCGTGGCATTGTACCCCATGTGCACTAAAATAATAGCTAGTATCATGCCAATGGGATGCTCAATGGTATAAAAGCGGCTTTCATGGGTTGCGAAAGCCATACCTTTTTTAAGCATAAGAATGTGTCCGTTAAAATAATACACGGCCAAACCGGCAAGTAACTGCAAATCGCAACTGATCATCATGAACAATGCCATTTTGCGATTGCTTTTACCAAACTCTTTTTTACCCAGCATGCCCATAAGGCTTTGAACTACAACAATAACGGTGAAAAGCAGTAATAGATATCGTAGTATACTGTGTATGTTGTTGAAATAGACTATATATGGTGACATGAGACTTTTTTATTTACAAATGTAGTGTTCCAAGTTCAGAAAAACGTGTAAGTACACGTTAAATATCGTGTTTACCAGTTCATGCGCTGCCTGAGCCTGTAAATGTGCTCATAATGGTGCCTGCTGTGCCAGGCATACATGGCCAGCATTTCCCAAAGGGGCACATACCTGCCGTGTTCAGGGTGGTAGTACGATCGTTCCCATTGGTCTGGTTTCATGGTACTGAATATAGCTACCATGCGCGCATGCAGGGTGTGCAGCATAGTAACCGACATATTTACAGGAACCGATTGCACATCATCAAGTTCGGCCCAAAGGCCTTCGGCATACGGCTTTATGGTAGGCGCATCTTCAGTTAGTGCCAGTTTTAGCCTTATGTATGCATTAACGTGGCTATCTGCAACATGGTGCACTACTTGCTGTATGGTCCAGCCACCATCGCGGTAGGGCGTTTGCAGTTGGTAGGCATCCAGGTTTTCAATGCATCCATCCATCCAGGAAGGTAGTATCCGCATCACGTTTATCCATTCCCTCAGTTTTTCCGGGGTGTAACCTTCGGGCTTCTGGTACTTACCAATGGGGTAACGGAGTGCTTCTATATCAAGGCTCATAAATAATTATTTATTGCGGTAAAGCTGATCATAAAAATCTTCCTCGGTAGGGGTAGGTAAATAGATTTTCTTCTGGCGCGAAAATTGGTTGCGTTGCGAAAAATACTGGTCCAATATGTCGCCGCCGTCAGTGCACAATATTACCAGGTCGGCTTCCACAAAGCGGGCCCGCTCCCGGTATAACGATTCAAAATCGTCGATGGTATAATGTGGCATACCTGCATTAATAATTTCTTTATCAGGAAACCTTTTTTGCAGCAGCGCAGTGGCAATAAATTCGTTTTCCAGGTACTGGTTAAATATTTTGTCGTCGCCTAAAATAAGTATGCTTTGTTTCTTTTTAGGGAAGGTGAGGTTATGATCCATCCGGAAGCCCTGCGAATTACCTTTCAGGCGAAACTTCGTAGTTTTTTCAACGTCTTGTACTTCATTGATATCGGGTGGCAGATCGCCGAACAGCGCGGGTTTGGGCTTGCCTGAAGGGTCTTTGCTACTTCTTTGGTCATTGTACTTTTCTATAATATCGCCCAGCAAACCGGCAATGTATACGGCCCCTGTTTTAGACCATATACCTTCCTCTGGGAACAGTGCTATTTCAGCCATATCCTTAGTGGCCAGTTGTGTGGAAAGATCGTAACAATCGAGCCCCAGGTTATCGCATGTTTTCAGTATGTAGGGTATGCCGTAGGTGTTGGCAAGTGTAACATTGCGGCCAACCTCCGGCGTCATGATAACGACTATAAGTTTAGTGCAATCATAGTCGGTTTCGGTCTTTAGAGTGATGAGTGTATTCTTGTAGCTCAATTGCAACTCGCCATATAAACGGTTGCCAGCCATTTGCTGCAATATTTCATCATGCGGTATCTTCGGGAAGTCTTCAACCACCTTTTTTTTGCGGGCTTCAAAGGCCATTTCAGTAATGCTTTTATGCTTGCCGTTGCAACCGGTGAGCGCCACGGCAAAAACAACAGCCATAACCGTTGTACAAAAAACCGTGAAGTATCCACTGCAAGACTTAATTAAAACCATTAAATTCCCTTTATCCGTCCCAACCCGTTTATTACGGGCAATTACAGGGCTTAAAGTTAGTTATAAAAAAGTTTATTGTTCTAGTTAGTTGCAAGGCCTTTAAGGGAGCGGTAGGGAACGGAAATTAACCCCGGTTAATTGTAATAATTGTGTGTAAAAAGACAGAATTCAGCGGGTTGAGACTGGTTTTACCGGTTGTTATGAGTGTGTCTGGATGGATAATTTGTGGCTTCGATGCGGGTCGGAGACCCGTTTAACTGCGTGTCACGAGTGCGCTTCGCTGAACACTCGCGCCAGGAGAGAACTGATTTTACCAGTTGTTATGAGTGCGCTTGGATGGATAATTTGAGCCAGGAGGTGCTATCATTACACGTGCTTTGCGCCTTCTTAGCGAAACCTCTGCGCTCTTTGCGTTAAAATTCCTGAAGCACACAAAAAATACCCATGGCAAAATATTCGCCATGGGTAAAATAATATTTAGTTTGTTATAACGTCAGACACTTTGGAATTGCCGCAAGAAGCGCACATCGTTCTGCGAATAGAGGCGCAGGTCGTTTACCTGGTATTTTACCTGGGTAATACGTTCTACACCCATACCAAATGCAAAGCCGGTATACACTTCAGGGTCAATGCCGAAGTTGCGCAGCATATTGGGGTGCACCATGCCGCAGCCTAGTATTTCCACCCAACCGCTATGTTTGCAAAGGTTGCAACCGCTGCCACCGCAAACGGTACATGATATATCCATTTCGGCGCTTGGCTCAGTAAACGGGAAGTAAGAAGGGCGGAAGCGCACCTTGGTATTTTCGCCAAACATTTCGGTAACGAAATAATAGAGCGTTTGTTTCAGGTCGGCAAACGAAACATTCTTATCAACATAAAGCCCTTCGCACTGATGGAAAAAGCAATGTGCGCGGGCTGAAATAGTTTCGTTACGGTAAACCCTGCCGGGGCAAATAACCCTTATGGGCAATGGCTGGCTTTCCAGTATGCGCGCCTGGGCCGATGAAGTGTGCGTGCGCAACACCCAATCAGGATTGGTAGCTACATAGAACGTATCCTGCATATCGCGTGCAGGGTGGTGCTGTGGCATGTTAAGTGAGGTGAAGTTATGCCAGTCATCTTCAATTTCGGGGCCTGTAGCCACGCTGAAACCAATGCGCTCAAAAATAGAGATGATCTTATTTTCAACCACACGCAGCGGGTGGCGGGTGCCTAATGGTAATGGTGTGGCGGGTAAAGTATTATCGATAGCGGGGCCTTTAACCGAAGCGGAAGCCTGCAGATTTTTAAAAGACTCGTACTTTTCTTCAGCCAGAATTTTAAATCCGTTCAGCAATTGACCGGCCTCCTTGCGTTGATCGGCCGGAACGTTTTTCATTTCGCCAAAGATCATTTTTACAATACCCTTGGTGCCGAGGAAGCGGATACGGTAGTCTTCCAGTTCAGCGGCATTTGCCGGAACAAAGGAATTGATCTCCTGCTCAAATTGTTGTATTTGCTCTTGTAATGAAGCCATGTGGCAAAGATAATTCGACAATTTGACAATTCGACAATTTGCCAATGGGTTGTGTTGGCTATTCGCCAACAGCGGCTCGGCTGCGTCTTAATCTGTATAATGGGTGGCGCCCGCTAGCCGCCTAATAGATCCATACACAGTAATTCGCCGGGAACTGCTAATTGCCAACTGTAAACTGCCAACTTAATTAATTTTTGCCAATGGGTTGTGTTGGCTATTCGCCAACAGCGGCTCGGCTGCGTCTTAATCTGTATAATGGGTGGCGCCCGCTAGCCGTCTAATATAAATCCATACAAAGTAATTCGCCGGGAACTGCCAATTGCCAACTGTAAACTTCCAACTCAATTAATTTTTACCAACCCGGCTTTAATGGCATAAATAGCCAGGCCAGTGCGGGAAGTTGTTTCCAACTTGGCAAAAAGGGCCTCGCGATAACCATCAATAGTGCGGGGACTGAGGAACATTTTTTCTGCTATCTCTTTATAGGTAAGTTCCGTGCAGCAATATTTTAAGAAGGTAGTTTCGCGGTCGTTGAGGTCAAGCTGTGCTTTAACGTTGGGGTCGTGCAGCAGGTGCAACATGCGGCCGGTTACCAGTTCGGAATGATAGAAGCCGTGTTTGTATACTTCGTGAATAGCTATTTTCAGGTCTTCGGGGTCATTGTCTTTAAGTATGTAACCATTGGCACCGCTGCGCAGCATTTTTATAATGTTGAGCTCCGTATCGTACATAGAGAGCGCCAGTATTTTTACTTTGGGCCAGTTTTTTTTAATGGATGCTGCGGTCTCGTAGCCGTTCATTTCGGGCATATTGATATCGAGTATGCAAACATCGGGTAATTCGGTAGCCGATTCCATTTTTGTAATCAGCTCCAGGCCGTTGCCGGCCTGTATTACAACATCAATGCCATCAAAAGATGTTAATATCTCGGCTACACCCTTGCGCAGCATAGCATGATCATCGGCAAGGGCAACTTTTATTGCAGCAGTGGTTGTTTTCATAATGTGCGTGGTTTATGCGGTACCGGCAGCGTCGGTGTTGTGCGATATATTCTTAATTTCCAGAACAACCGTTGTACCTGCCTCTTTTTTTGAATTTACCCAAATGTCGCCATGCAGCAAGCGTGCCCTTACCTGCATATTATTAAGGCCCAGCCCGGCATTAGCGGCATCGAACACATCGAAGCCCGTGCCATTGTCTTTCACCTCTACTTTAAACGATGTGGGGGCATAATGCAAGTGTATATCAATTGCCGAAGGCGTGGCGTGTTTAATGGCATTGGCCATGGCCTCCTGCACAATACGGAACACCAATAGCTCCTTTTCATTACCCAGGCTGTACTCTTCGCCAGTAGTGTGCAGGTTGCATTGCAGTTCCTTTGCAGAGCAGATGTAGTCCAGGTCTTTCCTGATGGCGGCAGCCAGCCCGGCCTTATCAACAAAAGCGCTATTGAGGGTATGGCTTATGTTTCGCAGATCATTAATGGCCTTGCCCAGTAACTCGTTGCTCTGTGTTGCCTTGCGCACAATATCGGGTTCGCCGCTTTTATTTTTAATATTGTAGAGCTGCATTTTAACCATACTCAGCAGTTGCCCTATATTATCGTGTATTTCCTCAGAAAAATATTTGAACGACTGCTCCTGCACCTCCAGCCTGCTTTGCAGCAGCTGGTTCTGATAATTATTCTCCATAGCCTGTTTCTCTAAAAGATGTTCGTAGCGTTTTTTCTTGTGGGTAATAAGGAAGATGATGAGGGTGAATGCGAAAAGCATTAAGATTAGCGTGCCGATAATAAAAAATGGCAAGACACTATATTCATTATTCATATAATTTGCCAAATTTGGTAAGTACGAGTATAGTACCAAAACCTAAATAATATATGCACTCCACAAGCCAAAATAAAAGTGTTGAATAGTTAAAAAAATCATGATATCTAAGATTTAGCAGGTCGCTACTTCCTAGGTACAAATAGCTTGTACTCCAAAAAATTAAAAACGAAGTTGTTATCCAAAAATCAGCTTTTCTTACAGTAGTTGTATCATCGAGAAGGTACATCCGAAGATATGAAATTAATGAAAGAGAAATTATAACTATCCCCTCATACAAAGTAAAATATTTAAAAATTGCAATCTTGGAGTAGCCTATAGCAAAGGCGCTAATGTATAAAGACATAGATATAAATGCGACCTTTATCCCCCAGTTCCTTTTTTTTAGTATATCAACAGTTGTATTAAAATAATATAGGATTATACATAATTGCGCGGGACAAAACAAGTCGTATATTATGTAGTTATTTTTAAACGTAACTGCAAAAAAATATGCTAAAAATTCAGTCAGCATAACTATGAGCATGTACAAGGACATGATTCTTGTTATGTTATTTTTGTCGAAGCAAAACAAGCTAGTGGCTGTAGATATTAAAAGTATGAAGAGATATATATAATAGCATGAGCTTGGCATAAATATTATTTAGGAAGTATACGTGGAGGTTCTCTTGTTGTAGCGGGACAAGCGGGTATTTGACTACTAGGATTAATAGTTATCGTTGTGCATGTTGTAGAAGGTATAGGAGTTGGCATAGCACGTGCAGAAATTTTCAAATCGTCGAATGAAACGTCAGTTCCTGCTGGAGGACACACCGTAGGACATGCAGCTATTTGGTTATAGAATTTTCCGTTTGCATTGTGGATATATGTACCTGAATTGTCATATCCTAGGAAGACCATACTTATTTGGGGAGTAGTTGTGACCCCAGTGATGTAATCGTTTGAGAAGGCAAGACACATTTTAAGATTAGGCATTACTTCATAGCAATTTTGCGAAAAATATTCTCTTAAAAACTTAGTATCCATCGTAAACGACCTGGTCCGTATTGCCTGTTCTTCATCGGTGAGTCGAGTAAGATTGCTAATAAAGCTATCAATTTGATTTTCAGCTTGTTGCTGAGTTATTTCCTTGCCCGCAAAAAGATTTTCATAAGCTTTTGTATTTGGTAAACTTTTCTGAGTATACCACGATAATATATTCAAAGTATCTTGTTTGCTAATTCCATGCTTGCATGATGTAAAACTTCCAACGGAAAATAGTGTTAAGAAAAATAGACCAAAAACTGCTAATACTGTGTTTTTCATAAATTTTGTTTTTAAGTTTTAAAAATAAATAACATTTTTTACTTTTTATAATCCCTAACGAATTAATAATGTAAAAGTAGCGCGAGGGCGTCAAATTGCAATCCGTATTTTCCCCGTATTTGCAATAAAATGCCCCGCACCAAGGGTGCAGGGCAGTATATTATAACAGCTTTCCACTTTCTACTTTTGACTTTCTACTACTAAGGCACTTCTACCACATTCAGTATCTCGTTCAGTATCATTTCGCTGGTAATGTTTTCGGCTTCGGCTTCGTAGGTGAGGCCAATACGGTGGCGCATAACATCGTGGCACACGGCGCGGATATCTTCGGGTATTACATAGCCGCGGCGCTTAATAAAGGCATAGGCTTTTGCGGCAAGTGCCAGGTTAATACTGGCACGTGGCGAGCCACCATAGCTGATGTACGGTTTCAGTTTGGCTAACTTATACTCTTCCGGGAAACGGGTTGCGAAAACGATATCCAGTATATACTGTTCTATCTTTTCATCCATATACACCTCGCGAACCAGTTTGCGGGCTTTAATAATATCGTCGGTTTTTACTACCTGGTTTATCTTGCTCATGCCGCCCGGGTTAAGGTTGGTGCGGATGATCTGGCGTTCTTCTTCTTTCTTGGGGTAGGTAATAATTATTTTCAGCATAAACCTGTCCACCTGGGCCTCAGGCAGTTCGTAGGTACCCTCCTGCTCTATAGGGTTTTGCGTTGCCAGTACCAGGAATGGTTCTTCCAGCGGGTAGGTGCTGTCGCCAATAGTTACCTGGCGCTCCTGCATGGCTTCCAGCAAAGCGCTTTGCACTTTTGCCGGGGCACGGTTAATTTCATCTGCCAGAATAAAATTCGCGAAAATAGGCCCTTTACGCACAGCGAATTCGTGCTTCTGTGGGTTGTAGACCATGGTGCCCAATACATCGGCAGGCAACAGATCGGGGGTGAACTGTATACGCGCAAACTTAGCCTGTATGGCTGATGCCAGCGATTTGATGGCCAGCGTTTTAGCCAGGCCGGGTACACCTTCCAGCAAAACATGGCCGTTGGCCAGCATACCTATCATGAGGCGCTCTACCATTAGCTTCTGGCCTACAACAGCCTTGTTGAGTTCCATACTCAGCAGCTCAATAAATGCGCTTTGCTGGTGTATGCGTTCATTCAATTCTCTAATGTCAACTGATGATGCTATTTCCATAGATATTCAAATGTGAAAGTCAAAAATAAACAGGACGTACTTATTTATCAATGTGATGCAAAGATTTTAACTTTTTTTAAAAAGCTAATTAAAATTACATTCTGACGCTCTGATTGCAATGATAAACTATTAAGGGTTAATTTTACCTTTTCTTACAAAAAACCACCCTGCCCCGGCACATGCCCAAGGGCTTTAATTATATATGGAAAACTTTGAACAACGCTGGTTAGATACACAAAATATGCTTCGGGAACGTTTTGGTAAGGTGCCCGATATGGAAGGTATTATTTTTCTTGTGGGCTTTAATGAACTGGGTTCGCCGGACGAGAAATTTTCAAAAGAACAAAAACAAGACCTGATGCACATAGGCGTTTGCACGCTGCTGAGCATTGCCGGTTATTATGAGCCGGCGGGGAAAGATGTTGACGGCTGGCCACATTTCCATAAAATAGAACTACCGGCCCCCGAGGGTGTAGATGCGCAGGAAAAGGTGCTGAAAGAATGCACTATTACTTATTTTGGGATGTGATGTATGAATGTTTTCGTAATTTCGACTAAAATATTCCAACAATGCAGCTGTCGGACCTTGACTTAAATAAAACCTATTCTTACGCAGATTATTATCAATGGCAATTTGATGAACGTGTTGAATTGATTAACGGTCAGGTATATGCGATGAGTCCTACTCCAAATCTGCTGCATCAGGAGATTTGCGGCAATATTTACAACCCTCTGAAGAATTTTTTAAAGGACAATATTTGTAAAGTTTTTTTTGCGCCCTTCGACGTTAGGCTTTCGCGCAAAGTAATTGATGATAAAAGCATTTTTACGGTTCTGCAACCTGATGTGTGCGTTATTTGTGACCTTATGAAACTGGATAAAAGAGGCTGTGTAGGTGCACCTGATATTGTTGTTGAGGTTTTGAGTAAAGGCAATAATTCCAAGGAACTTAAGAATAAATACAATGTGTATGAAGAAGTGGGCGTAAAAGAATATTGGGTTGTAAGCCCTCAAAACCAAACAGTAACTATATATACACTTACTGATGGTAAATTTCATTCATCAAGAATGATGGTGCCAGGCGATATGGTAACATCTGCTGTATTGGCCGATTTTTCATTAGATCTGGCAGAAGTATTTGGCGGGATGGAGGAGGAAGACTGATTTGGACAAAACAAATCACAGCTAATGAAAAAATTATTTACTGTTATTTTCATTTTATTTCATGGGCATTTTGCTTTTTCGCAGAAAATAGCACGTGAAGTTGAGAAGGAGGGCATGACTGCCATAAGAACGGGTAAGTATGCAACTGCGATAGCTAACTTTAAATACCTATTAGAAAAACAGCCTCGGGATGAAAATATAGCTGAATGGACTTTCTATCTCGGTTTTGCATATAGCGGTATTGGTCAGTTTGAAAATGAAGGCAAGAATATCTTAGAAAAATTGCTCGATTTAGACCCTGGCGAGCAAATTAGTTACGTGGCGCATGTTAAGCACAGGGCTGCTTTTCAACTGTACAAGTGTTTTAAAGAAAGGAAGGTATATGATAGTGCCCTGAGGTGGCTTTACCTTGCAGACACTGTTTATACGTATGGACCAGTTTGTGGCACGGATTATGAGTCAAACATGTTAGAAACCCATGAGAATTTTCTGGAAATATATCGGTTAGCCGACAGGCATCAGGAACTTAAGCAATTACTATTGCGAACGGCTGTAATTGAATATAGCAAGGATACTGCCAGCGCAAGCGAACTGAAGGGATTACTTATGCGGTATGAAAATATCGCTGCTTTAAAGCAAGAATTTGATAGCGCTATCAAACATTGGGCTGTATCGGGTAATCCCAGCTTTAACAATAGGCCCTGCTTTACCGGTATATGTTTTGAAGAGCGCATTTTTGGTGGATGGAGATACATCACCTTTCAGGGAGCAAATATGTATGTTGATAGATATGTTCCAAAAGGGAAATCAAAGAGTGAGGTAAAAAAAGAATCATTAGAGTTTGTAAGGAAAATAAAAACTACTGCATTCTATAAAATGCTGCAATCTCTTTGATCCAAATGCTTGCAAGCGTGCGACGGTAAAATAATTTGCGCATTACAATTGACTATTTATGAACGTAAAGTTATCTAACAGACCGAAGTGTTGAAGTGCATAGTGCAGCAAAGGTGGCGTTATTTCATTGGTACGACACGGTAGAAAAAGCAGATTGGGCTTGTTTTGCAGATATTAAAAAGCAATTTTCTGGTGTCGATTATGTTGGAGATGACAGATATGTTTTCAATGTTAAAGGCAATCATTATCGCTTAATAGTTATGATACATTTCGACACCAGAACAGTATATATCCGGTTTATAGGAACTCATGGCGATTACGATAAAATAGATGCAGCCAACCAATAATACCATTTATACTTTAAAAAACGGCATTAAATGCATCGATGTAATAATTGTAAGAAGTTATTGATATAACTGTTTGAGATTCGAGTTTGTTGACGGTAGCCATAAGTGCATCGGATAAATCATCAAGTGTTCTGAATA
>JBBRPD010000092.1:0-18707 GCA_038228575.1 Chitinophagales bacterium
ATATCAATATGTATAATACCTTCTTCATCAATCTCTGCAAAATTATGAGCCCTTGTAGGTTACACAATGCTATTTATACTATTTACTAAAAACTCCGTACATGGAAGCTCTCGACTACTCCTTTACTACCCGCTGCACATACAGGCCATTTATCCTTACAAGATATATGCCTTTGGGAAGGTTATCCATGCTAATTGCAAATGAACAACCCGGCGAAGGGGGCACACTTTCCACCAACACTTGCCCCAGTATATTGCAAATAGTAATGCTTTCCAATGGCACCGCAGATGCTACATATAATACATCCGTTGCCGGGTTCGGATAGAGCTTCAACCCGGCCCTCGCCAAAGGAGAGGGAGGTGTTGTTACTCCTACATTTTCCGTAACAAGAAGTACTGTACTTACAGTGCTATCATAACAATAATCATCAGATACTATTTTTGCGGTCACGGAATCTGTTGCCAGCACCTTGATGTAGGTTACAGATGGTATGGTTGTAGTGGCAAATAATGTGCTGTAATTGAACCAGTGAATGGCGTAGCTGCTGCCAGTTCCCGTAACGGAGGCGGTAATAGTAACAGGGTTGCCAATTGTGGCTATCGCAGGGCCTGACAATGCAATTGTAGGGTGTGTAAGTGGTGCAACCAACATATTAATAGTGTTGCTGCTTACACTAGCGGGCAACACACAGTCAGCATTGCTCGTCAATACGCAACGTACAGAATCGCCATTTACGGGTCCGTAAGAATAAGAATTACCTCCCGCACCTACAGCACCGCCATTTACATACCATTGATAGGCTGGCGAAGAGCCACCCGTTGTAACGGTCGCGGTAAATAATATAGCGTTAACGCCACACACAGTATCGTTAGGGTTTGGAGTAATTGCAATTGATGGTGTAACATGCGGTAAGACCACGGAATGTATGGTATTGCTCCTTGACATAGACGGCATAGCGCATGGGTTATGGGAATTAAGCAGGCAGTATACAGAATCGCTAGCAGCCAAAGTGTCAGTAAATACATTGCTTGAGCTAACGCTTACCAATGTATCATTCACATACCAGTAAAAAGTGTTAATGGAGCCTCCGCCACTATAAGCGGCAGTATAAGTAATTGACATCCCAGTGCATATTGTGTCAGCGGACACCGCTATTGAAACACTTGAGGCAGAAGTTGCAGCAACACCTGAAAGCCATACTTTACGGATTCTGTTATTACCCTCATCAGCGATATGTGCATTTCCACATGTATCTATTGCCACTCCTTGTGCATGGTTGATTTGCGCGCTTGTTGACATTCCACCGTCCCCGCTATATCCTAAAGAACCATTACCAGCAATAGTGGAAATAATTCTGTTTGTATCTATTTTTCTAATTCTGTCATTTCCATAGTCAGAAATATAAATAATCCCTCTTAAATCAATACAAATTCCGTACTCATTAAAGCTTGCAGAATCAGCATGTATAGCATCCCCTGTATACGACCCTGAACCATTGCCGCCATAAGTACTAATAATTCCAGTTCCTAATATCAATTTTCGAATTCTCGTAGAACCACTACCTCCGAAATAAACATTTCCTATCCCATCAGCACAAATTCCAATCCCACTTCCTATTTGAGCAGAAGTGGCCTGTCCGCCGTCTCCTGAAAACCCTGTGATTCCACCCGCCCCAGTCCCTGCAATTGTTGAAATAACACCGCTAATATTGATTTTACGAATTCTAAAGTCATCAATGAAGTAAATATTCCCTAACGTATCGGTACAAATTCCTCCTGGTTTAATTTGCGCTGCTGTTGCCGCTCCTCCATCCCCGCTAAAGCCTGAGGATCCCGTACCTGCGATTGTCGTAACGATATGGGTAACTGCGTTAACCATACGAATTCGATAGTTTCCGCCATCTGAAATAAAAATGTTACCTCTCCTATCTGTAGCAATCCCATTAACATGTGAAAAGCTCGCAGATGTTGCAAGTCCACCATCTCCGCTAAATCCTGAACTCCCGTTACCAGCAACTGAGTGTATGATGCCATTAGCGTCTATCACACGCACTCGCGGGCTTGAAAAAGAATGAAAAAAGTAATAATTCCCAAAACTATCAAAAGATCCACATGCTGGCCCCTGGAATTGAGCCGATGTCGCTAATCCACCATCACCGCTAAATCCACTTCCGCCGGTTCCTGCAATTGTAGTTATTATTTGCGCCTTGATACTTGAACTGTACAAGTGCATTATTGAAAACGTAAATAAAAAAAATAGCGTTCTAGTTCTCTTCATTAAGGTATTTTTCGTGTTATTTTGTTTAACCGGGAATTGGCATCACCAAAATTATATATGCAATATAATCCATTTTAGCCAAACAAGGATATCTACTGCCAATACGCTATTGTAACCGTGTTTATTTTTAGGATAATAGACGCCATCGAAAATGGTATCGGCGAAATAAATTGAGAATTGCTAACCGCATTGCAATGCCAATAGGTACTCCCTACCATTACAATACCACCATTACGAATACTTATGAATATTTGCCTTTAAGGTGGTAGTAATTCAGTAAATTTGCAGCCTAATTAATTGGTTGAATGCAATTATCAGATTTATATGCGCGGGCTATGCGCTTTGAGTTCCTGAGTATAGAAGAGGGTGTTTATCTTTTTGAACATGCCCCCCTTGCGGAACTGACCTATATAGCCAATGAGTTGCGGAAAATACAGGTGCCACACGGTAAAGTAACCTGGATAATTGACCGCAATATGAACACCACCAATGTGTGTGTGGCCAATTGTAAATTCTGCAACTTTTACCGTGTACCTGGTCACGCGGAAGCCTACATTACCGATATTGAAACCTACAAGACCAAAATAGAGGAAACTTTCCGCTATGGTGGCGAGCAACTGCTTTTGCAGGGTGGTCACCATCCGGGTTTAGGTTTGGCTTATTATACCGATCTGTTCAGGACACTGAAACAACTGTATCCGAACCTTAAATTGCACGCCCTCGGGCCGCCAGAGGTTGCGCACATTACAGAACTGGAAAAAAGCACACACCATGAAGTACTGAAGGCATTGCAAGAAGCCGGAATGGACAGCTTGCCTGGCCCTGGTGCTGAAATACTGAATGACAGAGTGCGCCGGCTGGTATCGAACGGCAAATGTGGTGCACAGGAGTGGCTGGATATTATGCATGAAGCGCATAAACTGAACCTGACTACTAGTGCTACCATGATGTTTGGCCATGTGGAAACAATTGAAGAGCGTTTTGAACACCTGGTTAAATTGCGTGAAGTGCAGGCTAAAAAGCCAGCAGATGCCAAAGGATTCATCGCGTTCATACCCTGGACGTTCCAGGATGTTGATACTTTGTTACAGCGAATACGCGGCACAAAAAACCTTACAACACCCGAAGAGTATATCCGTATGATAGCGCTGAGCCGCATCATGCTGCCTAACGTAAAAAATATACAGGCTTCATGGCTCACCGTTGGCAAGCAAGTAGCGCAGATCTGCCTTAATGCCGGTGCCAATGACTTTGGCTCTATCATGATAGAAGAAAACGTAGTGAGTGCTGCAGGTGCGCCCCATAGGTTTACCGCTGCCGGCATACAAGCTGCAATAAGGGAAGCAGGATTTGAACCACAGCTCCGCAACCAGCAATATGAATTCCGCGAAATACCAAAAATGGAGGAACAGGTAATTAATTACTAACCGTCCATACAACATAAAAAGAGAAGGGTGCCGTCAGCTGACGGCACCCTTCTTTTTTTGAATATTCGGGCTATATTGCTAACTTAATTTTTCTTGCACCCACATGCGCAACTTGCTTTGCTCATCGAGCTTTAATAATTCGTCAAGATTGGCATCGTGCTTCTTCTGTTGGTTCGCTTTATATACCTTCAACACCGTTTTAATGCCTGCATAGGTACACATCATTTTGTTTGCCTTGCCGTCGTTCTGCAACGAGTAGCGCACCCAGCCCCCAACATAGTAAACGCGGTATTCGGGGCTCTCATTTAAAAAGGCATCTATGCGCGCATTTTGCACAACGCTAACGTAGGGGCAGCCGGTCTGCCACTCCATCAAGAAACGGGAGGCCCTTTTAGCTCCATTGCTTTCGTCACCAGGCGAAACGGTCTCTAACCAGTTAACGCATTTAATAATTTCTTTGTCGTATTTATGGTAGGCTTCTATAGACTCGAAGCTATACCGCTCAGGAACCTTAAACGTCTGTGCCGTGGCGTGTAACCCCAACAACAAGACAATACTGGCTGTAAGGCCTGCAGCTCTCAACTTATTCATAACAGGAGGATTGTGTAGTGTGTTACAAATTTAAACAGTTACAGCGAAATATAAAATGATATAACCGCCAACTATACCCAAAACAACAAAATACCGTATTTATACGGTAACGACCGACTAAAAAAGCCGCTCTTTATAAGAGCGGCTTCAGATAAAATTGTGTGTAGTGGAATTATATTAGTGTGATTCTTCTCCAGGGCTGAGCGGAGTAGTTTGCGAAATAAAGTCGCCACCGTGTCCGTCATCTTTGTAGTCATAAGGCCAGCGATACACTTCAGGAATTTCACCAGGCCAGTTACCGTGACCCGGATTGATTGGTGTGGTCCACTCCAGTGTTGTAGAACCCCATGGATTAGGATTAGTTACCTTGCGACCCTTGAAAATACTAGCGAAGAAGTTAACAACAAACAACAACTGAGCAAAGAAAACGACTATAGATATTACACTGATGAAGGCGTTGATATCCTGGAAATGCTTGAATGACTCCCATGCTGAAAAGTCATAGTAACGACGTGGCATACCTGCAATACCTTCATAGTGCATAGGCCAGAAAATAAGGTAAGCACCAGCAATAGTAATGAAGAAGTGGATATAGCCCAAAGTATTGTTCATAAACCTGCCGAACATTTTAGGGAACCAGTGATAGATACCCGCAAACATACCGAAGAAGGCAGATACACCCATTACTATATGGAAGTGAGCGACAACGAAATACGTATCGTGCAAGTGAATATCGAGTGCAGAGTTACCGAGGAACAAACCAGTAAGACCACCAGAGATGAATAATGATACGAAACCAATTGCAAACAGCATTGGAGGGTTGAAGCGGATATTACCGCGCCACATGGTAGTTAGCCAGTTGAACACTTTAACCGCTGAAGGAACCGCAATAAGCAACGTAAGCAATACGAATATTGAACCCAGGAACGGACTCATACCGGTTACGAACATGTGGTGGGCCCAAACCAGGAACGCAAGCAATGTGATACCGACAAGCGAAATGATCATTGCGAAATAACCGAAGATTGGTTTGCGGCTATGCGTAGCTAATATCTCAGACGCCATACCCATGCCCGGAAGCATGATGATGTACACCTCAGGGTGACCCAGGAACCAGAATAAGTGCTGATAAAGGATTGCAGAACCACCGATGTGCGGTAATGCTTTACCACCTATAAAGATCTCAGAAAGATAGAAGCTGGTACCGAAGTTACGGTCGAATATTAACAACACAACACCTGAGAACAATACAGGGAAAGAAAGTACACCCAATACCGCGGTAAAGAACAACGCCCAGATAGTTAATGGCATACGCGTCATGGTCATACCCTTTGTACGCATATTTAAGATAGTAGCGATGTAGTTAAGACCACCCAAAAGCGACGAGACAACGAACAAAGCCATACCCATTAACCAAAGATCCATACCAATACCTGAACCAATGGAAGCTTCTTTAAGCGCACTTAAAGGAGGATATGTTGTCCAACCACCTGATGCCGGACCGGTCTCAACAAATAAAGAAGTTAACATGATGATGCTGGCAGCAAAGAAGAACCAGTATGACAACATGTTCATGAATGGTGAAGCCATATCGCGGGCACCCACCTGGTACGGAATCAATAAGTTTGCAAACGTACCACTCAAACCTGCGGTAAGTACAAAGAATACAAGTATGGTACCGTGCATGGTGATCAATGCATAGTAAAATTCAGGAGTCAGCTTTCCGCCTTTAGCCCATTCACCCAGAAATTTCTCCATGATAGGGAAAGTAGAATCAGGGAAACCCAACTGTAAACGGAAAAATACTGACATTAATGCACCAATAACCGCCCAAATGATACCCGTGATTAAGAACTGCTTGGATATCATTTTATGGTCCTGGCTAAAAATATACTTCCAGATAAAATGCTGTTCGTGATGGTCGTGGTCGTGATGCTCAGCAGCAGCGTGATGCGCTACATTTTGACCGTCAATTATAATTTCTGCGTGATTCATTTTTGCACTTTTTGTGGCTATTTCTTTTTACAGCCGATTATTTCATCAATACTGCTTTCTTCAATTATGGCTTCATAGAAGCTTTTGGTGTAGCATCGCCAGCAGGCTTTGCCGCTGCGGGGGCAGCCATATTTGCAGCTGTTGGCGCACTAGCTGCATTATTTTCAGCGTAGTAGGTCTGCTGTGCAGCCATCCAAGCGTCATACTCTGCCTGTGTTTCAACAATTACGGTACCGCGCATTGAATAGTGGCCTTTACCGCACATCTGGTCGCAGGATATTTCATACACAAAATCAGGGTTGTGCGTGATCTCCTTCATAGAAGCAGTAGTGATCGTTGGAGTTAACCATAACGTAGTAGTAATACCCGGTACAGCATCCATCTTAACCCTGAAGTGCGACAGACCAACATCATGTATAACGTCGCGGGAACCGATGAGCAATTTTGTAGGCTTATTTACCACCATGTGCAACTCACCTTTCTGCGAAATAATGTCATCCATGTTATGCGGGTCTTTCCAATCCAGACCAAGAATGTTATTCGCATCGCTTATCTTACGGAAATCTCTTTTGCCTAACTCATTGTCTTTACCAGGGTATCTCACCAACCAGTTAAATTGTTTACCCACAATTTCAACAACAGTTGCATTTGCAGGAGCGTCAGAAGTTACAGTAGCCCAGTTTTTAAGACCAATTGCAACAAGGATGGCCATTGCAATAGCAGGAACGGTTGTCCAAAGAAGCTCTAATTTATTGCTATGTGCGAAGAATTCTGATTTTCTTGTTGGTGTAGCCTGGTAGCGATATGCGAACCAGAACAGCACCGCTTGTGTAGCAAAGAATACAATACCCGTTACTGCAAGCGTAACAAAGAACATGTTGTCATACTTCACACCGTTTTCGCATGCCGCAACCGGTAGCATCAGGTTTTTAAAGATTTCATTACATTTCCATATACCGTACATAGAAAGTATAAAAAACGCAACCAGTATCCAGGCGATAACCCTGTTGGTTCTGAATTTGATATTTTCTTCGCCCCGCATTACCGAAGCATACTCACTCGCTTTACCTATCTGGTAAATAATGATAAAAACCAGAAATACTAATAGTGTTGTTATAAATACCGACATGGTCGTTCAGCTTATTTTCTAAATAAATTTGTTATCCTAATCTTTAACCTAGCTATTACGCAATATGAACTGCAGTTTCCTTCAACATGATGTGGTTGTTAGGAACCAGTGATGATTTGGTGAGCGTACGTGACACTACAAATATCAGGATACCTACAAAGCCCATAAATGTACCGATCTCATACCAGTTAATGTGCCAGTTTTCGCCCAACGGACCAGGCATAATCATCTGGAAGAAATCTAACCAGTGCCCGAAGATGATGAGCATCGCAACAAATGTAACTGTGAAGTAATTACGTTTACTTGGGCGAGCCATCAGAATAATGAATGGCATTACAAAGTTGATGATGAAGTTCGCGTAGAAGATCACGCTATAAGGACCCTGCTGACGTAACTTGAAGTAAACTGTTTCATCTGGTATATTCGCATACCATATCAACATATACTGTGCAAACCATAGGTAAGTCCAGAAGATACTGAATGCGAACATGAATTTAGCCAAGTCATGCATGTGCTCCTTAGTCACCAATTCCAGATTACCCTGATTTTTAAGGTAAACAACCCATAACATGATAAGAGACATACCGCTTACGAAAGAACTTGCGAAGTTATACCAGCTGAACAATGTTGAATACCAGTGTGCCTGAATGCTCATAACCCATAACCAAGGGATAGTGCTCATCATAGACAAACCATAAACGATAAGGAACAAGCCTGATAAACGGAAAACTTTCCAGTAGATCTTAGTATCATTTTTAGGAGCGCTTTCCTGTGCAATAGACATAGCGCGGAATTTGTTACCAAAGAAAGCCCAAAGGCCAACAGTGATGGCACTGAAGCCAACGAACATTCCCTTATTCAAAAAGGCAGATTTACCTTCCAGTATCTTATCGCCGGCAGGATATACCCAACGATAGATTAGGTTTACAGTGTGGCCATCAGCGCCCTTGGTACTGAAACCAAAAATGATTGCAGCAGTTACTACTAACGTGATGAGACCAAAGACCCAAACATTAGCGCCAATTGCTTCAGGCACCCTGCGGTAAGCAGTAAGCCATGAACCTTGAGCAAGATTTACAGCTGCCTGAACAAATATGCTCACACCTGTAATAAAGGTAAAAAATACACTATCATGGAGGAGAACGGCCCAGAAACGGGTCTTATCCAAATCTGTGCTATTGTGCCCCATGAGCAAAAAAGCAATGCCAGCTATAAGTGTCAACACACCTACACCTATCAGCATCAAGCTGGTATTTCTTAGTCGCGCAGGTATCTCAAAACGGTCATTCATTGTATGCTACTTTTATTAATACTAATACAAATATTGTTTACTTCTTTTTAACTTCAGCCATTTTCATATCCTGTGCAGGAGCGGCTTTTGCAGCGGTTGCAGAATCTGCTTTAGGTGCTGCGGCAGCTTCTCCGAAAGAGAAAGCATCACCACCATTATCAGCCTGCATCTTCTTGATATAAGCAATTACCATCCAACGTTGGTTAGGGTCAAGCTGACTTGCATAAGAACCCATCATATTTTTGCCGTACTTAATACCAGCGTAGATCTGGCCAACAGGCATGTGCAGATATTTGGCATCTTTAAAGTTGGCAGGCATTGCAGCAAACTTTCCACTTGAATAAAGCGGGCCGTTACCGTCAAGGCCAGTACCATGGCAAATAGCACAATAGATATTGAATAAGCGTCCGCCTTCTTTCAACTCTGCCGCGTTAAAACGTGTAGCAGTGGTGTAAGTTTTGTACGCATTGGAATCACCTTCTGCCAGATGATCAGGCATAGCATGACCTCTTGCAATAGCACCAGCCACAGGCACACGGTTGGTAATACCATCGCTGAAGTTAGGGTTAGAGCTATATGATTCGTAGGCACGCGAATAAGTCATATCAGGCGCATAGACGTGACCCGGCGTGCGGCGCATGTTGCCGGAGTCGCACGAAGCCAATCCCAAGGTTAACCCAAGGCCCGCTACTACTATGCTTTTAATCTTGTTCATATTCTTTAGTCGTATGTTGTAAGTCGTAAGTGCTAAGTTATCCTATACCTTGCGACAATGTATTTTAATTCAAATTGCCTCTTCTGTTACTATGCGTTCAGGGCTTCGTAAGGTTCTGCCTTATCCCAACGGCCATACCACCAGCTTGCTTCAGCCCTTTGTATGTTCGTTTCTTTAGCACCTGTTGATTTCAGGAAATCAAGAGCTTCCTGCTCAGAAACGCTGTCATTCAATTCCAGTGCTACAACAAAAAGGTCATCGCTCTGGCGTGGATGGAAAACGTGTTTCTTAACACCTGGCATTATCTGGTTAAGGTAGCAGAAAGTAAGCACCATGCCTACCGCTGCAAACAATACCGTAAGCTCAAAGGTTACTGGTATCCAGGCTGGTAACGCGAAGTGTGGCTTACCACCATAATTCAACGGCCAATCTGAGCAATATATCCATGAAATGAAACCAACAGCGGTTGAAGTACCACACATACCATATATAAAACCGGCAATGTGCAAATCAGTTTCTTTCAATCCCATTGCTACATCCAGTCCGTGTACAGGGAAGGGAGTGTAAATATCATGCAACTTGTAACCGCTTTTGCGCACTTTGCTAACCGCAGGAAATAAAACATCCTCGTCATCATAAGCTGCTACCGCAAATTTCTTTATAGCCATTTTTGAAAATTAAAATCAAAACTTAAAAATTAAAACTCCCGTTTCACGTGCCTTCCGAAGTGTTCGGCTTTATTAGTGGTGTGCAACTTCTTCGTGATGCTCTTCATCATGATGGCTTGTAACCATGTTTATGAAATCTTCGCTGCTTTGCTCTTCGTATTGTATTTGTTTCCTCTTGTAGTTGTCGCCTGAAGTTTTCAGTACGAACTTGATCTCAGAAACCGCAATTACAGGGAAATACTTAGCGAACAAGAAGTAGCAGGTAAAGAACAAACCAAACGTACCCAGATAAAAGCCCATTTCCGGCCATGTTGGGCTATAGTATGCCCAGCTGCCTGGTATCCAGTCGCGGTAAGTTGAGGTTACGATGATTACGAAACGTTCGAACCACATACCAATATTCACCACGATAGACATTACGAAAGTGAACGGGATATTACGACGAAGCTTCTTTACCCAGAATAACTGTGGAGAAACCACGTTACAGGTCATCATCGCCCAATAACTCCACCAGTATGGGCCTAAGATACGCCATTGGAATGCGGCCATTTCGCCCCATGACTGACTGTACCATGCAATGAACAATTCGGTAAGGTAAGCGATACCTACTATGGAACCTGTAAGTACAATTACTTTATTCATTGCTTCCAGGTGACCAATAGTGATGTACTCTTCCAGATGTAATATTTTACGGGTAAGAACCAACAGGGTATTCACCATTGCGAAGCCTGAGAATACCGCACCAGCAACGAAGTATGGAGGGAAGATGGTAGTATGCCAACCTGGAATAACTGAAGTTGCGAAGTCAAAAGATACAATGGTGTGTACAGAAAGTACCAGTGGAGTAGAAAGACCAGCCAATACCAGGGCCAATGCTTCCTGGCGCTGCCAGTTCTTTGCAGTACCGGTCCATCCGAATGAGGTAAGACCATACATCATCTTGCGGAATTTAGTCTGAGCCCTGTCACGTATCAACGCAAAGTCAGGAATTAAACCAGAATACCAGAACAATAAGGATACGGTAAAGTATGTTGATATCGCGAATACGTCCCAAAGAAGCGGAGAATCGAAGTTAGGCCATAACGGACCGCGTGTATTAGGTAGAGGTAATACCCACATCGCATCCCAAACACGACCCATGTGCCATATCGGGAACTGGCCCGCACACATTACCGCAAAGATGGTCATCGCTTCTGCCGCACGGTTAACACCCGTACGCCAGCCCTGACGGAAAAGTAACAAGATAGCGGAGATAAGCGTACCGGCGTGACCAATACCTACCCACCATACGAAGTTGGTGATATCCCAACCCCAGCCGATAGTACGGTTTACACCCCAGGTACCTAAACCCCAATAAACTGACCAACCCACTGAGAATATGCCAAACATAAGCAGGCAAACAGCAAAGAAAAAGCCAACATACCACATGCGCCCCGGCTTGCGCTCAATCGGGGAAATGATATCTTCTGATATCTGGTGATAATCCTTATCACCATCTACAAGCGGTTCTCTAACAAATGACTCGTACTTAATATGCATAGCACGTAATTGGTATTTTAGTAGTAAAGTTTTGGTCTTTTATAACCTCCACCTCTTTTTTCTTATATAAACTCAAATCAAAAAACTCTATTCAACTATTGCCACCATTAAATGTGGTCTTGCAGCAAGCCATTCTTAGCTTCGTTATTCGCAACAATTTCTTCGGTGTTACGTATACGTGCCAGGTAGTTTACGTTAGGCAAGGTGTGTATGTGCTCCAGTACATAGAAAGTACGTTCAGCCTGCTCTTCCCTGCGTAATTTGTGAATGCTGCTGTCTTTATCGTTTACGTTACCGAAAGTGATAGCGTCCGATGGGCAGGCAGTCTGGCAAGCGGTACGCGCTTCACCATCTTTAAGCGGACGGCCAATTTTCTTAGCGGTAAGCTTAGCTTCCTGTAACCTTTGTACGCAGAAAGTACATTTTTCCATTACACCACGGCTACGTACAGTAACATCAGGATTCAACACCATGCGGGTCAAATCATCGTTCATGTCATCGCGGCGATAGTCTTCGTATTGGTTATCTGCAAAGCAATCTGCACCATTCCAATCCATCCAGTTGAAGTGACGTACTTTGTAAGGGCAGTTATTCGCGCAATACTTGGTACCGATACAACGGTTGTAAGCCATCTGGTTAATACCTTCAGAGCTATGACTGGTTGCTGATACCGGGCATACGTTTTCGCAAGGTGCGTTATCGCAATGCTGGCACAGCATAGGTTGGAAAATAGTTTGTATAGTATCCGGATCGTCTGGCATACCGCTGAAATAACGGTCGATACGCATCCAGTGCATTTCGTGGTTCTTCAATACGTGGTCTTTACCTACAACTGAAATATTATTTTCAGCCTGGCAACCCACTACGCATGCACCACAACCAGTACAGCTATGCAAATCTATTGAAAGACCCCATTTAAGCCCTGTGTACTGATAGTTAGGATATAATGTACCGTTTTTACGGTAGTTTTCTTCTTTTTCAGCGTCGTAAGCAGGTGCGTTTTTATCTTCCTTGCCTTCTTCCATCCATGGCAGGCCAGAGAACTCACCTATTTCCACATTACGCTCTTTCATAAGCACCTGAGGATCTTTAGCGAACTCTTCAAGCGTATACTCGTGTACTATAGGGCGTGCTTCGTAGTTAAGGTGGGTCTGGGTAATCGCGATGTCAAACTTGTCAGCCGTTGTAGCAACAGTTGCAGCAGAGAAAGACTCTACGTTTACGCCATTGTAAGAAGTGAATGGATACGCATTTCTGCCACCCAAACCTGTAGCGCTATCGCTTGCTGCAGCACGACCTACGCTTTCAGCGCGACCAAAACCAACAGCAATTGCTATTACATTGTTATGCATACCAGGTACCACAACGATAGGCAGATTAACGGCATATCCGTTTGCACCTTTAACTGTGATAACCGCTTTTTTAGAATCAACTTCGTTACGGCCGTTCAACTCTGCATTCAGCAATTTTGCCTTTTTAGGCGAAACGCATGCGTAGTTATCCCAAGTCGCTTTGGTAATAGGGTCTGGCATTTCCAACAACCAAGGGTTGTTACTCCATGCACCGCCGTGGCCAATGGCTACCTTCTGGTAAACCATAACCTCATCGCCTGTAACTGGCTTCCTGGCCTGTATCTTAGCGATAGCATCACCTACATTACCTGCAAATGCTGCACCACCCATAGGCATATCGCCTGTTGGCTCTACAATACCATTTTGTAATGCTGTTTCAAAATTTGACTGTCCACCCAATTTAGCGGTCCAGTAATTCTTCCACATATCAGCATAGTTGGTAGTTGCACCAGCCCATGTTAATAAAGTATCGGCCAAAGAACGTGTTTTGAACAGCGGAGAGATACCCGGCTGCATCAGGCTTATGTAGCCTGGCTTAGGTTCTGCATCACCCCAACTTTCAAGGTAGTTATGGTCTGGTAATAAGAATTTACATTTTTGAGCAGTTTCGTCCATGCGCTCGTTGAAACAAACTGATACCGGTACTTTAGCCAGTGCATCAGTAAATTTCTTAGCATCACAATAATCATACGCAGGGTTAACACCATGTATGAAAACGGAACCTACCTGGCCACTTGCCATAGCGTCAGTAAGGGCAGCCATTTCGCTGTCAATACCCTGACGGTAGTTGCTGGTTGTGGTCCAGTTAATAGTTGTGCCATTTGCGCCAACACTGTTGTTAATAGCATTAACTACAGTTTGTATAGCTACATCGTTTGCACCGCAAACAACCAAACCATTGCCCTTCTTTAGGTCGGCAGCTGCTTTAGCAACCATTTCCGTAAGCTTGGCCGATGGTAATGCTATTTTAGCACCACCTGTTACTTCGTTATATAAAGCCGTGGCAACCAATCCCATTTCCGATGGACGGCAAGTAGCCCTGTTATCGGCAGATGCGCCGGTAGTGGTCTGGTTACTTTCAATATGGTAGTGACGGTTTAATTTTGGATTTTTTGCGCTGATTCTGCGGCCTTTAGAATAAGCCTTGGCAAATTCAACAGGAGACAACCACGTACCTAAGAAATCGGCACCCAAACTAACGATAGTTTGTGCTTTATCAAAATGGTATGTAGGTAATGTCTTTTTACCGTAACAAGCTTCGTTAGCCTGCAGCATACCTGAGTAAGATATAGCATCATACACTACATGCTTTACATTCGGATACTTGGCAATGAACTGGGCTATTACTTCTTTTTTAGTAGGGCTGATGATAGAACCAGTTAGCAGGTAACCTGGCTTAGCAGCAATACCGTCCTTTACAATACGGTCAATAGCTTCGAAGGTTGATTCTTTGCAGGAAAGTGTTTTACCACTGCCTTCAGGCGAACCAGGGAAACGAAGACGTGCCTTATCATATAAATTAAGAACAGACGCCTGTACCCTTGCTGAAGTACCACCCCTTGTAATTGACGACATTTCATTGCCTTCAATTTTTATTGGGCGGCCATCACGGTTTTTTATGATAACAGCGCAATAGTCGCCATTGTCATAAAATGTTGATGCATAATAGTTTGCCACACCCGGTGTTATATCCTCAGGCTTAATAGCATAAGGTATAGCCTTGCGGACAGGCATTTCGCAACTTGATACTACAGTAGCAGCAAGTGTACTAAAACCTAAGAACTTTAAAAAGTCGCGGCGAGGAGTTGAGGCTCCAAGAAGCGTACCGCTCAAATCGAACGGCAACTCTTCTTTAAACTCATTTTCTGCAACTTCCTGGTGAGAAACCGGTGTTCCTAACTCATCCAGACCCGTCCAATATTGTTTTTGAGACATATTATATATTCAAAAATTCTAAATTCTAAAATTAAATTCAGTCGTAAGTAGAAAGTCAAAAGCTGTTATTCGTCTTGATAATTCTTGAAAACAAACCTTGTGTATCCGTTTTCTACTTTATACGTTCTACTTTATACTCTCTACCTTACTAGTAGTGGCATTTCTGACATTCAGTACCACCTAATTCTTCTACGGTTACACCGTCACGTTTGCCAGCTTTAATTTCTTCGTGATATTTCTGGAAGATGCTATAGTATTGGTTATCGAACTGCACTTTTGTCTGGCGGTGACAGTTAATGCACCAGCCCATTGAAAGTGGAGCGAACTGATAAACCTCATCCATTTCCTGAATCTGGCCGTGGCAACGCTGACACTGTACCTGGCCAACTTTCACGTGCTGTGAGTGATTGAAGTAAACGTGGTCAGGCAGGTTGTGAATCTTAACCCACTGTATCGGCTTAGCGTCAATGTTACCGTTCTTGTCTAATTTATATTTCTTAGCCACCGGATCCCAACCTGCATATTGATACAACATCTTGATCTGGTCAGTTCCATTTACCGTTTTGCCTTCCGCCGTAACCAGTTCATGATCTTTAGCACCCGTGTATTCGTTGATCTGTTTGTGACAGTTCATACATACGTTGGTAGATGGTATCATAGCCTGCTTGCTCTTTTCAGCGCCTGCGTGGCAATATAAACAGTTGATCTGGTTGATGCCGGCGTGTACTTTGTGCGAGTAGTAAATAGGTTGCAGTGGCTGATAGTTCTGCTGGCGGCCTTCATTGATGGCGCCATTTACTAACCAGTAACCTGCCATAATGAAAGTAAGGATAGCTACCATTGCAATAACAACCTTGTTTCTGTAAAGCGGAATTTCTTTTGAATTAGGGATACCTTCTTTCTCGTTAGCAGAACGGCTTAATGTTTGGTTAGCGCGCCATAAAATGACAGCCAATACCAGTAACGAAAGTGTAATGATTGTGTACACCATTCCGCTACCGCCTTCTGATGAACTACCACCACCTTCTTTAACAAGATCACCACCTGGAGGAAGAGAAGCAGGTGCTTTAAAATTATCAACATAACTTAAGATCGCATCGATTTCCTCGTTTTTCAACTGAGGGAATGCGGTCATCGCAGTCTTGTTGTATTTGTTAAAGATCTCATTTGCTGTTTTATCGCCTGAAGCGATAACCGCTGCTGAATTGTGTATCCAGGCATATCCCCATTCCTTGCTCGGGAATGTTTTGTCTATGTTCTGCAACGCAGGACCGGTTGCATCTTTCAGCGGATTGTGGCAGGACGCACAATTGGACTGAAATAAAGCCTTCCCATCAGGGGCGGCAATTGCTGAATTGTTGAGCAGGAGCAAAGCAAAAATAACTGCGAGCGCACTCCGGGAGCATATACGAAACAGTTGCATTATTGATTCTGGCACGAGTATGAATTTGAAAATTAACTTTCCTTTATATAATAAAAGCGGAGGCAAAACTACAACACAATGCTGAAACTTAAAACACATTTACTAAAAAAGTTTTCTCAGTACTGGCGCGGGTTTCAGGGTGTTTATAAGAATATTTTTTATCACAATGTCATATTTTTGTCAGTGAAAATGGCTGAAAGGCGCGTCAATACTTACATATTCGGTAAAATTTCGCCCCTTCAAAACAGGTAAAAACACCTACTGTTTTAACTTTTGAGCAGTAAAATAGCTGTTCCAAATATTCGTGGAAAAATTATTTAATGGGTGCCAATCGTCATAGTTGAGCAAAATGTCTGATATATCGGTGTAGCGGACCCAGAAGAGTTGGGTGTACTGTGCTGGTTTATCATTGCAGACGCCACGGTATATTTTAATGTTGATCTGAATTGAGCAAAGTGGAACAAAATAATTTGCACCAAAATATTTTTACTGCTATCAATACCAATGATAACTTAATAGAATTTGTCGCCAATTGGTGATGTTTATTTTTACTGCTTTGCTTAGCTCATTTCCCGCTTAAAAGAAAAAAACCAGCTACCTTTTTGAAAAAGATAGCTGGTTGAATCAATTCAAAACTCAACATTCATAATTCACTATTACTAACTCCCTTCCGTTAACGGGAAAGTAACCGTGAAGGTACTGCCCTTACCCGGCACGCTTTCTACCTTAATTTTGCCCTCGTGAGCCTCTACAATGGCTTTTACGTAGCTGAGGCCAAGGCCAAAGCCCTTTACGTTGTGCAGGTTACCGGTATGTGCCCGGAAGAAGCGCTCAAATATGCGCGATTGGGTTTCTTTATCCATACCAATGCCATTGTCTTTTATCTTAATTGCGAAGGTGCCAGCATGGCTGTTCATGGTCTCTACTTCAATGTACGGTGCCTTATCAGAATACTTCAGGGCATTATCGAGCAGGTTAAAAATGATGTTGGAAAAATGCACATCATCGGCCTGTATAATGTGGTCGTGTGCATTGAGACGCAACTGCAAGGTGCCGCCCTTTTCCTGCATTTGCAGGGATAGATTATCGGCCACTTTGTTTATGGCCTGGTGGGCATCAATTTCGGTAAGCGTCAGCTTTATTTCTTCCTTTTCCAAACGGGCGGCCTGTAGTATCTTTTCTACCTGCTTATTCATACGTTTGTTTTCCTCTTTTATCATGCTGCTGTACAGTTTCACCTTATCGGCATCATGAATCACTTTTTCGTTAGTAAGCGCATCAATGGCCAGCGAAATAGTAGCAAGGGGCGTCTTCAGTTCATGGGTCATGTTATTGATGAAGTCAGACTTGATCTCGGAGAGTTTCTTCTGGTTAAAGAGCGTACGCACCGTAACAAAGAAAGCCAGGATAATGATGCAGGTAAACACAATAGAAGCGGCTATCATCCACCACATTTCACCTATTACCTGGTTGCGGTTTTCATGTATGGCAATGTATAGGGTTTCTTTAGAACGGGTGGACCCCTTTGGTGATAGCTGCACCGTATGGTCCATATTCATTTCTGTTACCTGAAAACCATCACTCTGGAAAATAATATTATTAAAAATGTTCACTACACAGAACTCGAACGGATATTTTACGTTGTTCTGCTTCAGGTTTTTATTGATTATCTCCCCTACTTCGTCATTCGAAAAGCCGTTCAGCAACGTAAAATTGTCCTTCAGGTATTTGTCGCGCGACTCATCATTGGCAGTAACCACGCCCATTTTGTACATGAACGTACCCTGCACCGAGACGCGAATCTGGTTCAGAGAATTTTCTACCCCTCTTTCAAATTCATCGTGCTTCAGCTGTATCTGGTTATATATCCACGACATCTGTATGAACAAAATACCGATCACCGAAAGGGATATCAACACCACAATTACAGGAAATATTCTTTTCATTAATGCAAATATATTGAAGCACCCAAGGTAATAAATTTAACCGATATGAGTTTAACGGGGGTTTAACGGAGATTTTTAAAACGAGCGCGCTACCCGAACCCTCCCGAAGCGAGTTCGGGACAAGTTCTCGCTGAACGGCTACCTTTAGGAAATAAATATTTAATAGGATCACCCTTTGCGAGTTTTTATTCAGCGCACTGCAATCAACCTGCAATGACAATCAACATGGCAGATGCGGTTCAACACCCTTCGGGGTTGGCGCCTTTCATTATAGTTACCCCTGGTTTCACCAGGGGCTATTCATGTTAAAGTCCTCCGGACTTTTCTCAAACTGACGCACAACATCCACAAGCCCAAAGGGCTTGAACAATAATAGCCGGGAGTGAAACTCCCGGAATGAAAAAAAAACACGACGAAGC
>JBBRPD010000093.1:0-18445 GCA_038228575.1 Chitinophagales bacterium
CAGGCTAGCACAACCATTTCGGTTAAAATATTCTGTTCAACCCTTTCAGGGTTGGCTCATCTTGCGGTTTATGTCCGGAGGTTTCACCCCCGGCTATTATTATTCAAGCCTTTCAGGCTAGCACAACCATTTCGGGTTAAAAATATTCTATTCAACACTTTCAGGGTGGGATCATCTTGCGTTTTGTATCCGGGGGATTAACCACCGGCTATTATTATTCAAGCCTTTCAGGCTAGTACAATCATTTCGGGTTAAAAATATTCTATTCAACCCTTTCACGGTTGGCTCCTGTTGCGATTTATGTCCGGAGGTTTCACCACCGGCTATTATTATTCAAGCCTTTCAGGCTAGCACAACCATTTCGGATTAAAAATACTGTGCTTGGGGTTTTGGCTAAAGATGTTTTAAAAACAATGGACCATGGCTTTTAAACCGTGGTCCATTGTTTTATGAGTATTATCTGCTATTGAGATTAAACATCAGCGGTAACTTGCACCTCCAAAACTGCAAACTGTCAACTGTCAACTGTCAACTGCAAACTGCAAACTGCTTACGCTTTCTCTTCCCATATCTGGGCAAGGTTCACGAGTATTTCGGTGGCCTTTTCCATGTCCTGAACGCTTACGTATTCTTGTTTTGAATGGATACCCATTTCTCCTGTAAAAAGGTTGGGGCAAGGTAAACCCATGAATGACAAGCGCGAGCCGTCAGTACCACCCCGAATGCTGATGCGTTCGGCAGTTATACCACTGCGGCTATATGCCTCTTGCGCGTAATTCATTACCTGGGGGTGCAGGTCCAGTATTTCCTTCATGTTGCGGTATTGCTCTTTCACCACGAAATCTACTGTTACTCCAGGGAATTGTTCTGCGGTCTTTAATGCCAGTTGCTTTAGCCTTTCTTCATGCTCAGCAAGCTTAGCCGTTTCAAAATCGCGGACAATGAATTGAACTGTAGCTTTTTCAAGCGCACCAACAATTGAGGTAGGATGCACGAAACCCTGCATACCTTCAGTAGCCTCAGGGCACCATTCGTTCGATGGTAGCATACCTACAAATGCCGAAGCAGCCTTAATAGCACTTACCATTTTACCCTTGGCATAACCGGGGTGCGCGCTGATACCATTGAAGGTAACAATAGCGGCATCTGCAGAGAATGACTCCCCTTCCAGATGGCCTCTTTCACCACCATCGAGGGTGTAGCCAAAATCTGCGCCCAATTGCTCCATGTTTATGGCGGCAACTCCACGACCTACTTCTTCGTCAGGCGTGAACAGTACGCGTATTTTACCATGCTTTATTTCAGGGTGCTGAATCAAATAGTTGGCAAGGTCCATTATAATGGCCACACCTGCTTTATCATCGGCGCCCAGCAGTGTAGTACCCGAAGCGGTAATAATATCATCGTCAATGCGCAATTTAAGATAGGGGTGGTCTTTTGTGCTAATAACAACTGAAGTATCATCTGGCAAAATAATATCGCTGCCATCATACTTTTTGTGCAGTATTGGCTTTACACCCTCGCCGCTACAGTCGGGTGCGGTATCAACATGCGAGCAGAAACATAATACCGGCACATTTTTTTGTGAAGTAGCGGGTATGGTGGCGTAAACGTAGCCATGTTCATCAAGTACCGCATCGCTTATGCCCATGGCCAGCAACTCTTCCACCAGTATCTTGCTAAGGGCTTTTTGCTTTTCTGTTGATGGTTGCGAAGGCGATGCCGCATCGCTCTGCGTGTCTACCTGTACATACTGCATGAACCTGTCAGCACCCGTATGTTTATAATTAACTAAACCCATGATTTTATAATTGTGCTCAAAAATAGGTATCTTAGTAATCGTATGAAAGGAATCGGGTTAACAAAAACTGATTTTTCTGAAATTGTAACGGTGGCTTTTACCCTTTTTGCCGTTATTGATATATTGGGGTCGCTTCCGGTCATCATTTCTATTAAAAAGAAGATGGGCGATATTAATGCCATGACCGCCACGCTGGTTTCCGGCGGCCTTATGCTGTTGTTCTTTTTAATAGGCGAGGAAATGTTGCATTTTATGGGCCTCGATATCAAATCTTTCGCCATTGCGGGTTCTATTGTCATATTTATCTTGGGCTTGGAAATGGTACTCGGTCATGAGCTTTTCAAGCACGATAGCAGCGGTAGCAGCAACACCAGCACACTGGTTCCGGTCGCATTTCCACTTATTGCTGGCTCGGGCACACTCACTACGGTCATGTCGCTGAAGGCGGCTTACGAGTATTACAACATCCTCATAGCCATATTCATTAACCTGGTTATCGTCTTCATTATCCTGAAATCGGTCAATACGCTGGAGCGATTGCTGGGGCCAACAGGCATAGCAGTTATCCGCAAGTTTTTCGGCGTTATATTATTGGCCATTGCCGTCAAAATTTTCCGAACCAATATAGGCGTAATGCGGTAAGTGAAAGTTTCACATTGTTATAAGGACCCGCGTTTGAGGGCGCGTAAATCAAATACGGACAATCCGATTTGACAACTTTCCGAAAAGTTGTCAAATCTGCCACGTATTCATTGTTTTGTGACCTGCGTCTGCTGGAGCTTTGACAACTTCTGAGAAAGTTGTCAAAGCGAAATAATGCGATATTCAGAAAAATTCATGGCTCTCATAAAAATCAAAAAAATCATGGTTCAGACAATTCCTTTTGGCAACTGGTGAGGAAGTTGGCAAAGCGAAATAAAGAAGCTTACGTGTAGTAATGGCGGTACGCAAAAAAGCCGTAGCAAAATGCTACGGCTATGCACCATTATCACCTTCACAAAAACCTATGCTATAATCTTTTTGGCAGGTGCATACCATTCTATTTTCCGGGAGAAATACATGATAACTGCCAGTATGAGGAACAAACCAATACTACCGAATAACAGCGCATAATCTTCGGACTGTATCAGTATGAAAATGTAGAAATACAAACCAGCCAGGGCTGCAATAAAACCAATGGCTGTTTTGCCATTTTTGAATACGGTCCATACGTAGCTGCCTATGAGCGAAACCGTTGCCAGTGCGGCTATGAGGTAGGCTGCATTGAAGCCGGTATATTCAGAAATAGAGAGTAGCAATGTATAGAAAATGATAAGTGCCATACCCACCAATATGTACTGCACAGCATGAATCTGGCGTTTCAAAAGTATTTCCAGGAAGAAGAAAAATGTAAAGGTGAGCGCAATAAATAACAACGCATATTTAACGGAACGGTCTGTTTTAGAATAGCCATCTACAGTTTGTATCAGGCGTACACCAAATGCACCTTTTTGCAACTCCTGTTTGGCATCCTTCCAGTATTGCGGAAAGTTGTGCGACATGGGTAATATCTTCCAGTGTGCACTAAAATTACCTGCTGTAACACTGGAATTATCTGGCAAATATTGCCCATCAAATGCTGGTGCCTTCCAGGGTGCGGAAAGGGTTACCTCTGTGCTTTTACCAACTGGCGTAAAGTACAAATATTCCGAACCCTTCAGACTCAGGTCTATTGAAAAATTGGTCAATGTTTCTGCGGTTACACTTACCGGAATACTCACGCCTTCCGAGAACAGGTTGTTTTCGGGCACACCCGGTTCCAGTATGTGTTGCGTTCCATTCCAGGTGAGGGCTACCTGCTCTGTAATGCCGCGCATATCGCCCACTGAAATTGCCAGACGGGCATCTTGCCACATGATATTTGCCGGTGGAATTTTCAAGGCTTCAATCGGCAGCTTTTTAAAGCTACCATCCAGTTTTATTTTGGAACCGTACAGCATTACACTGTACAAACTGCGCTTTTTAACGGTGGGTGTCATGGTGCCGTTCACACGCAATTCATCGGGCAATATGTAGGCCATTTTCAGCACCTCCACATCCCTGCCATCGGCCGCCTTTACGTAGTCTTTGTAGGGCAACATAAGCACCGGGCCTATTACCGTCTGGTGTTCTGCCCACTTACTGCTCACCTCGTTCACCACCCCTTCTTGCCGCACCCTGCGCTCGCTTACGAGGTTGGAAACAAACATGCCCGGTATCAGCATCAACAGGATAAGTGCACCTACCAGCAGCCCCTTCAGCAGTATGCGGTTGTGCTCCCATACCGATGGTGTTGGCGGTAGTGGCGCCACGTAAATAGTTTCCTGCATCCCGTTTTGCACAGGCTGCTGTGGCTGGTCTTGTTGAGGTTCGGGTTGAGGGGCCTGCTCCCGCTGCTGATCTTCTAATTGTGGTGTGTCCATTGCAAAGTGCTTTATGTTTTAGAAAGCACTTTTAAAAACAAAGTATTTAGAGAAATATTGTGCTACTATCCGAAAAATACTGGAATAAGGGTTTTTTTAACAAAATGGGCAATGCTGCTCAACAATAATCGCGAGATGCGTTATATTCGTGGGTAAAATCAGCAATATGAATTATACTGCGAAGGGTGTACATAACAGGCATTTTGAATTGATAGACAGCAATGCAAATGCACTGGGTAAACTGGATTATACTTCGTGGTTTTCCACCAAGGCAGAAGTGCTTTTAACCAACGGCGACAGGTATGAAATAGGCAAGTCCAACATCTGGCACACCGCATTATACATGTCGAAAAATGGCGCAGAAAAGTGTACCATGAAAAATAACTGGAAAAGCCAGATCATCATTACCATGGAAGGTGGCACCACCTATATGCTGAAACCCAAGGGCTTTTTCCATAGCACCTACGTACTGATGAACGAACAAGAGCAAGAACTTATAACGCTACATCCCGATTTTCAATGGGCCAAATTATCATTCAACTACGCCATTGAAACCAACGACAATTATCCCGAAACTAACGACCCAGCCATAGTATTGCTGGCCCTCTACTGTACCAACCACATGAAAAATATGCAATCGGCAGCGGTTTAAAAGGGAGGCTTGTGTTTGGTTATCGGTGTGTTAACCAGTGCCTGAAAATTTGAAAAACAGTTGGCTCTTTCTTCGTTGCTTAGTATTATATACAAGATCAGATTGGAGTGCCGTGCAGCTTTCGTCTAATGGCCGTTTCATCATGTAAAGTTGCGGGTTCATCTCCTCTTAAAAAAGCGTTATGCAATGTGTTTTCACGGTGTGAAAATAAGGAGGAAAACGTGACGGTGTGGACAAGGTGTTTTATTGAGCCGTTTGTAACGCCGGCTGCGGTTTAAAGAAGGGGGTAGGCGGTACTTGGTTTTAGTCGCAAAAAATGTTTGTATTTTGATAGCAAATTGGTAACACACTATTGGATTCACAATTAATATATCGGATTAGTAATTTTAAGCTCAACAACACCGAGTGGTTAAATTCAACTTATGAAAATGGGGCCTGTCTCTATATCGGGTGTGACAATGAAATCAACAAGCAATTTGTTCTTGATACGATTCAACAGCATTTCAGTAAAAACAACCTCTATATTTCACGCACACGACATAATTCAAAGTCTGTTTTCAAAAACGATATTGAAAACGAACTAACGACTATTTTAGGAGTACACGATTTTTCAATATGGGATAACCAATTCAAAAAAGTGATTCAATTTAAAAAGGAAGGCGTAATGCGTTGCGGCATATGCAGGTAAATAGCCACATCCTCGTTGGCGTTTGTAACGCGGAGATTTCTCACTTCGCGGCTCTTGCACGGGCTATAAGCATCGTTCAAAATGACAAAGGCGCTTAGTTAGATGAGGCAAGTTTATCAATAGCAAATGCAGACGAGTGATGTATACTATCTTCTAACTTTTATGGTGAGATAATTACTTCTACTATAATACAGCTGAAATCCAAAGTACAATACACCTATTAGTAGAAAATAGTTGATCATTATTGCTGCAATTAAAATGCCCAACAACAATATATAAGGGTAAATGAGAGCAGATATTTCGAAGGTTATTTCCTCATTTTCTGCCACATTAAAGCTCAATGCACTGCTCGAGTTGTATCCCGGCAGGGTTCTACTTGGCATGATCGCTCCCATATTGCTTGCGGAGGAAATCTCTGGCAAACCTTTTCCTAAAATAATAACCGCCATAATGGTATGCTCGCCCGCGGGAATTTCAATCATTGAACTCTCCGCGTTATTCAATTCAATCACATTTTCACCATCGACAAGTACTTTGCAGCAACTGCCCCTATGTACAATCAATTCATTGCTTCGCTTCACAATTATTTTAGGCATTTCTTTCGTTTGTTACAAATTCTATTAATCTAACGCTAAAAATAGACAAGATTTCAAAAATCAAATGCATTGCCGCAATTCCGAGAGACATTCGCTTTTGTAACGCCAGTCAATACACAAAAATGCCCCGACAAGCGGGGCATTTTTAATTTCAATGAGAAATAAAAACTAAGCCTGACTGGCTTTGTATTTTTTAACTGCTTCTGTGAGGCGGGGGATGATTTCCATGGCATCACCAAGTACGCCATAGTCGGCGGCTTTGAAGAAGGGTGCTTCCGGGTCTTTGTTGATAACAACAATGGTCTTGGAACCATTAACACCTGCAAGGTGCTGTATAGCGCCGGAGATGCCGACTGCTATGTACAGGTTCGGGCGGATGGTGCCACCTGTCTGGCCAACGTGCTCACCATGCGGGCGCCAGTGCGAATCGGCTACGGGACGGCTGCAAGCGGTTGCTGCACCTAATTCCTTCGCCAATGCTTCCAGCACATACCAGTTCTCCGGGCCTTTCATACCGCGGCCACCTGATACTACCAATTCAGCTTCTGACAATGGAATATCACCAGTCGCCTTATTTACTTCAACAAGTTTTACTAAAAAATCAGCATCGCTCAGGCTGGCATCCATTTGCTCCACGGTTGCGCTGCCTTCGCCCTTAATAACTGGGTAGGTATTCGGCATCAACGAAATAACCTTTACATCGCTGGTCACATTTACAAACGCAAATGCTTTACCTGAAAATACATTCTTCTTCACTACAAAACCTTTCGAAAGGTCGGGGTAGCCAACGGCACCGGCAACAAGGCCAGCTGCAAGGCGGGCAGCCACACGTGGCATAACCGCTTTACCGGTTGTGTCATGCAGACCAATGATCACCTTTGCACTTTCTTGCTGTGCAGCAGCTATCAAAACTTTGGCAAAAGCACGGCTGTTAAAATTATCGAGGCGTGCATCAGTAGTGTGCAATACTTTATTGGCACCATAAGCACCTAAAGCCTGCATTTCGCTATCGCTTACATTGCCCGTGGCAACCGCAGTAACGGTGCTACCCATTTCCTTAGCTATATGGGCAGCATATTGTACTGCTTCAAACGACTTCTTTTTAAATATTCCTTGTGCGTGTTCAACTAAAACAAGTACTGACATCTTTTCAATTGTTAATGGTTAATTGTAAATTGTTAATTGCCTCCTGGAATTCGCATTTCGGACTTTGGCATTTAAGCTCTGATGGTTAATTGCCTCCTGGAATTCCCATTTCGAACTTTGGCATTTAAGCTCTGATGGTTAATTGTTAATTGCGTCTTGGAATTTCCATTTTGGGCTTTTGGCATTTAAGCCCAGGTTTGGGTTTAAATTACTTTTGCTTCGCTGTGCAACAGCTTTACAAGTTCATCCATATTTTCGGCATCAACCATTTTAACGCCCGATTTTGCCGGTGGCATTTCGTAGCTTACTATGTTGCTTACAGCGTTTATAGCGGCCGGTGCAACCACTTTAAGCGGCTTGGTACGTGCGGCCATAATGCCACGCATATTAGGTATACGCGCTTCGGCAACACCCTTCTGGCATGATATTACCAGTGGCAGGCTGCAACTATCGGTTTCTTCGCCACCGTCAATTTCGCGCACTACTGTAGCAGTAGTACCCGCAACATCGACCTTGAAAGCGAACCCGATAAAATTCATATCCAGCAATTCCGCTATCATGGCACCAACGCTGCCATTGTTGTAGTCGATAGATTCTTTACCACACAATACGAGGTCGTAACCTTGCGTTTTGGCGTAATCGGCTATCAATGCGGCAACCTGGTACGTATCGCTGCTATCAGCATCTATACGAATCGCTTCATCGCCACCCAGCGCCAATGCCTTACGAATTACAGGTTCAGCATCAGCCTTACCTACAGTTATCAGGTGCACAGCAGTAGCGGCACCACTTTCCTTCAGCTCAAGGGCCTTTACCAAAGCATACCACTCGTCATACGGGTTAATAATGTACGTAACACCTTGGGTGTTAAACACAGTATTGTTATCGGAGAAGGCAATTTTGGCTGTAGTATCAGGTACTTGACTGATGCAAACTAATATTTTCATTTATATAGATTTGAATCTTTTAAAACGGTTGCGAAAGTACGCAAAATTGTATTAGCTATGCAAGCACATGCAAGTTTTGTGTAATTTTTATAGAAATAAATTACACAAAGTTGACGGTTAGGCCGAATGATGTGTTGCGGTGTAGATACAGGTTGGCAATGCGTGCGGGTATTGGTCCAATTGTTACGCATTTAATCAGGTGAATTGCAACGTCGTCAAGTTAAGGATTTAAGCATTAAAACGGTGTTTTGTGTTATGTCACTCCTTCGGAGTTTAACCATATTACACACTAATTTTCTACAATCATATCATCCCTTCGGGATTTGTCCGTTAACATAATTACATTGCCCGAACGGGGTTTCGTCCACTTTGCGGACTTATTGTCTTTAATCATATCACCCATTTTGGGTTGTGCAAGCGCTAGTGAGGTTGCGTTGTGGTTACAAAGAGACACCCTTCACTTTGGTGGCGTGTACCCATATTTTTTGATCTTGGCTACATGCTATGGAAAACGCCGGTAGGTGCTATAGGATTGTAGCAAAAAGAGGAGAAAGACATCAGCCCCGGTTAGGGCAATGTCATTAACTTAGCGCAAATATCCTCACCCCCGGCCTCCCGAAGCGAGTTCGGGACAGGCTCTCTCCATAAATGGTAGAGGGGAGATTAATGTCTACGCCGTGCCGCAGGCATGACGCAAAATCCATTAAGTTAATGACATTGCCGGTTAGGGGCTGCACATATATTATACGTGTAACCCCTAACCGGGGCATGAATCATCGGGTAAAATAATACTACAAACCTTTAGCCCGCCACGCGGGATTCTCGTACGCTAAAAAATAACTTGTGGTTACAAAGAGACACCCCTTCCCTTTGTTGGCGTGTACCTATATTTTTTGATCTTGGCTACATGCCATGCAAAGCGCCGGTAGGTGCTAAAGGATTGTAGCAAAAGAGGAGAAAGACACCAGCCCCGGTTAGGGGCTGCACATATATTGTACGTGTAACCCCTGACCGGGGCATGAATCATCGGGTAAAATAATACTACAAACCTTTAGCCCGCCACGCGGGCTTTTCGTACGCTAAAAATAACTTGTGGGTGCAAAGAGACACCCCTTCCCTAAAGAGGGTGACGTGCTATGTCATCGTAAAAAATGACGCTACAACAGACCATATTTGCTCCTCCTTTCTATCAGGCACGGCTTTTGCAGGCATTATTGTAACTTGCAATAGAAACCTTTTATTATGAAACGAACATTCTTTTTAGTGGCCTTTGTTTGCTGCACCGTTATTGGCCGGGCGCAGGATATCAGGTCAATGACATCAACCGACATTATGAAATTCGCGGCATCGCCGGACACCGTATATATTATCAACTTCTGGGCTACCTGGTGCGCGCCCTGCGTGCAGGAACTGCCGGAATTCAACAACCTGTATAAAATGTACGATGGCAAACCTGTTAAAATGCTGATGGTGAGTCTTGATTTTAAAGATGCTTACCCTTACAAGCTACAGGGTTTTATAAGCCGTAAACGCCTCACCCCTCAGGTGGCATGGTTATCTGAAACCGACCCTAACGTCTTCATTCCGCGCATTGAAGAAAGCTGGGAGGGTTCCATACCTGCAACGCTGATCATTAAGCCAGGCGTTGGTAAAAAATTTATTGAAGGGCAGGTATCTGCCGGTCAGGTAGCGCGTGTAGCTAATGGGATGATGGGAAACTAACAACGGGCAAATTTTAGATCAACTTCCCAGTTTTACGTCAAAATCCAAACTTTCGTTTAAAGTAAAATTAGGGCTTTGGAGCTGTGCCACGCTTTTGAAGTCTGGCATAAGTGGTTAAGGGTTAACATCTCAATAAATTCACTTATTTTAACTAATTTCACACTATAATATGAACAGGAACCTAAAATTAGCAGTATGTACATTGATGCTCTGTTTGCCTGTTTTTGCCATGGCAAAAACTAAGGTGAAAAGCAAAAAAACGACAGTTAAAACTCATTTTAAACTGGTGGAAGCTTACAGCCAACGCACATTGCCCGGCGTACCCGGTGGTGCTGCGCCCGAAGTTGCTAACCATTTCGTAATTGTATGGCAAACAACAGGTAATCTGGAATCTTGTTTCTGGAGAGGCGACAATGGCTGGATGACCTGCAAAATTGAAAGGGCTCATAAAATAAATCCTAAAGATGGCCGCCACTACCCACCGGGCGTGGAATACACTATGGATGAAAGTTATGAAGTGCACAAGGGCGATACACTTATGCTAACGCCTGTTAGGGGTGGCAAGTTCGCTGTGCCCGCTGAAATTCCCGCAACGGCCTACAATACTATCTTCTATAAAACAGGCGGCAGTAAGTGGATACCCTTCCCGGTAAAAACAATTACCAAAAAGAAGGATGTGCCCATGCCTTAAAAAATTAAAAATTAAAACTAACAACTAAAAATGCCCGGCTTTCGTCAGCCGTTTCGTGCAACTGATCTTCCGCTATGGTAGGTTATGTACTCCAATTTAAAAACAACCGGCTATAGGGCCTCAGTATACTGAAATATAATAATCATGAAGAAATTTTTACTTGGCGTGCTTTTTACCGTTCCTGTTTTAGGATTGCAGGCCCAACCCTGGATGCCCAAAACAACTGAAGGACCGGTAAAATTCTGGGACGTTGTAAAAAATTATAGGGCACACCCTGTAGAAATAGCCGGTGAAGAAGAAGAGCGCGAACACGATGGCAAAGAGAAAGGTGTAAAAGAAGGTATGAATTACCACTTTGAGCGCTGGGCATGGTATTGGCAACAACACCTTGACGATAATGGCTACATGGTAAGCCCCGGCAAAACCTGGGAAGAATGGCAGAAAGCGCTTAAAGCACCTGCCGCAAAGGGCAGCCAATCGCGCACAACAGCCGGTACACCATCTAACTGGGTTTTCCAGGGGCCCGACTCTACGGGCGGTGGTTATGCAGGCATTGGTCGCATTAATGCTATTGCTTTTCACCCTACCGATGCTAAAACCATCTATGCGGGTTCGTCGGGCGGTGGCTTATGGAAAACAGTTGATAGCGGCCGCAGCTGGAATTCGTGCTACGATAATTACCCTACCCTTGGCGTATCTGATGTTATAGTAAATCCGCTTAACCCCAATACTGTTTATGTAGCTACCGGCGATGCCGATGGTTGGGGCAATTATAGTATGGGCGCACTTAAAAGTACTGATGGGGGCGCAACCTGGAATACTACCTGCCTGAACTGGACACCATTCGTCTACAACTGGATACGCTCTATGGTCATCAATCCGCAAGATACGAACAGGATATTGCTGGCTACCCGCAGCGGAATAATTATCAGCAATAACGGAATGGTATCGTCTTACAGCGCAGCAACCGGGGACTTTAACCAGGTGCTGTATCACCCTTCAGATACCAATATTATTTATGCTACTCGGTATGCTTTGGCACCCGATTCCAGTTCGCAGATACTGCGGTCAACCAACGCTGGTGCCACCTGGACCGAGGTAACACACTTTACCGATGCACAGCGCATTAACCTTGCGGTTTGCCCTGCAAGCCCCGGCATTGTTAAGGCCATAGTTTCCAACCCTAAATCGGGGCTGGAAGGCATATATACTTCCATAAACAGCGGAGCAACTTTTTCGCAAACTTATTATAACGATACCTTCTGCACGCACAACCTGCTGAGCTGGGATATGGGCCTGCCAAGCACATCGTGCGGTGGTCAGGGCTGGTACGACCTCTGTATAGCCATGGACCCTACCAACCCTAATAAAGTTACCGTTGGCGGCGTTAATAACTATTATTCTGGCGATGGCGGCACCACCTGGACAATTGCCAACACCTGGTATTATGCTATAAGCGGCATTGATGCCGTGCATGCTGACAAGCATGTATTAAAATACAATCCGCTTGACCACGTGCTTTATGAAGGCACTGATGGTGGTATTTATAGCACAACTGCCCCGGTGGGTGCCAGTTGGAACAATATACACAACGGCATAGGCAATACTCAGTTCTACAGGGCAGCATTGGCCAATGGCGTGCCATGGTGCATTGGTGGTGCGCAGGATAACGGCACACTCATGGTGAATAACGGCTTTTACAGCAATCTTACAGGCGGCGATGGTATGCAATGCCGTGTTGATTATGATGACCCGAACAACACCTGGTACACCGCATCGCAAAACGGATACATTAACCGCACTACAGATGCAGGCGTACACTATACCGGCATCACAGCCGCGATACCCGATACACTCAGTGGCATCTGGATAACGCCATACATCATTCACCCGCATACCAGCACCACGTTGTATGTAGGTATCGATAACTTATTTATGTCTCCCGACCAGGGCGGTACATTTAATGCCATTTCGCCGCAGTTTACGCCGCTGAGCATGATCAATAATATTGCCATGAGCCCGGCCAATGACAGTTTTATCTATGTAGAAATTGAAGGCCGGTGGAACTACCATAATGCGTTGTATTACACTGCCAATAACGGTACAAGCTGGGATACGATAACAACAGCCGCTTTCACAACAGATATTTCCCGTATTACGGTTGACCCTAAGGATGCACATATTTTATGGGCTACTTTCGGTGGTTACAGCACAGCACGCAAGGTGGCATTTTATGACCTACGCACCGGCATCTGGACCAACCGTAATGGTGGCCTGCCCAACATACCCATCAACTGCATTGTAATTGATTCATTTTCGGGAACCAAGTACATAGGCACCGATATGTCGGTCTACTACATGGATACTACCATGACCTCATGGGCATTGTACAGCACTAACCTGCCTACAGCGCAGGTGCAGGACCTCAATATTAACTACACCACCGGTAGCCTTTGGGCGGCAACTTATGGCCGCGGCATGTGGAAAACCACGAAGCATGAAAACCCTTCGGAAATTTCGATAATACCGTATGCTGCCGATGTTATAACAGTAGTACCTAACCCGAGCCGTGGCGCATTTACCGTTAAAACGAACAACACGCAATTAAAAGGCCAAACAGTAAGGGTGAGAATGATTGCTGCAAATGGCGCAACCGCATGGAGCGAAGATGCGATATTCGATAATAACGGTAACCTGAAGCTAAACATAAAGGGCCTCACACCCGGCACTTACATTTGCGAAACCGGCAACAGCCAAACCGTTGCAAGATGCAGGGTGATGATTTATTAGTTGTAAGTTGTAAGTTGTAGGGCCAGTTTTGACAACTTTTTGGAAAGTTGTCAAAGCGAAATAATGAAGCTTACATGATACGGGCAATCCGATTTGACAACTTTCAAAAAAGTTGTCAAAGCGAAATAATGAACCTGCGCTACGGCAATGGCGTTAGTCTATGTAGATTACAAACATTTAATTATTTTATAATGAAATGTTTGTGTTTGCAACTCAAATCTTTCCACTAAATTTGACCCTGCATGGAAGCAATCATTTTGGCAGGCGGACTAGGTACCAGGTTACAAGGTGTAATTGGTGCCCAACCTAAGTGCATGGCATTGGTCAATGACCGGCCGTTTTTGTCGTGGCTTTTTCAATACCTCACCCGGCAGCGTTGCACGAGGGTAATTCTTTCCCTGGGCTATAAGCATGATGTAATAGTGGACTGGGTACACGAACAAAATTTGCCGTTTGCCGTTGATTATGTGGTAGAGTCAGAACCATTGGGTACAGGTGGTGGTATACAGTTGGCGCTGCTCATGGCTAAGGAAGATGATGTGGTGGTGCTCAATGGCGATACCATGTTTAACCTGAGTTTATTTGAGCTATTCAACTTTCATAAGAGCAGGGGAGCGAACACAACGCTGGGCCTGAAGGTGATGTATAATTTTGACAGGTATGGTATAGTAAATGCCGATGAAGAAGGTGCAATACAATCGTTTGAAGAAAAGCAACCGCGCGACATAGGAATGATCAATGGTGGGGTATATGTTATTAACAGGCCTCGTTTTTTAGCGAAAGATTTGCCGGAGCGATTTTCATTCGAGAAAGATTACCTGGAACAATTCGTTACCCGCGAGCCAATTTATGGTTATTGCAGCAGCGAATATTTTATTGATATTGGTGTACCTGACGACTACGCACAGTCGCAGGAAGATTTTAAAAAATTATTTGCATGAGGATAGCATTGTTAGGTACTGCCCACCCGCTAAGGGGAGGGCTTGCGGCATTTAATGAACGGCTAGCCTATCAGTTGCAATCAGAAGGGCACGAGGTGGTTATTTATTCGTTCTCATTGCAGTACCCATCCATTCTGTTTCCTGGAAAAACGCAGTTTACCGACGCTCTGGCACCCGAGGGGTTAACTATTAAAACGGTTGTCAATTCCATCAATCCGCTTAACTGGCTTACGGTTGGCAGCCAAATGAACAAGGAAAAGTTTGACCTGATTGTAGTAAAATACTGGATGCCCTTTATGGCGCCTGCATTTGGTACAATTTTAAAAAGAGCTAAAAGTAATGGGCATACCCGGGTATTATGCATTGTTGATAATATAATTCCACACGAAAACAGAATTGGCGATAAGCAGCTCACCAATTACTTTATTAAGGCGGTTGATGCTTTTGTAACTATGAGCAAAGATGTGTATAAGTACCTGAAAGGTTTTACAACTAAGCCATCGTTTTTTTCGCCTCACCCTGTTTACGATATTTTTAAAGAGGCCGTAAGTAAAACCGAGGCGTGTACAAAACTGAAACTAGACCCTGCTAAAAAGTACATGCTGTTCTTTGGCTTTATACGAGATTATAAGGGGCTGGACCTTCTGCTGGAAGCAATGGCCGATAAGCGCATAATTAATGCCGGAATTGAATTGATTGTTGCCGGTGAATATTACGACAAAGCCGTGGAGGCCAATAACAACAGCATAATAGCTAAGTACAACCTGCAAAAAACAATGCATCTTTTTACCGATTTTATACCAGATAGCGAAGTAAGGTATTTTTTCAGTGCGGCAGATGTGGTGGTGCAACCCTACAAGCATGCAACACAAAGTGGCATCACCCAAATTGCCTATCATTTTGAAAAGCCTATGGTGGTGACCAATGTGGGTGGCCTGGCGGAAGTAGTGCCTGACGGTAAAGTTGGTTTTTTAGCAGAACCTGACCCTACGTCAATAGCCGATGCTATTGTTAAGTTTTACCAACCCAATTCATTGCCCGACCTTACTGAAAATATGCTCGCAGAAAAAAAGAAGTATACCTGGAATGCTTTTTCAACGGTCATGATGCAGGCTGTTTTCGGGAAATAGAAAGTTCCTTTTTAAAGACTGAATAGTGACATAGTATGCCATGCACAACAACAAAAACTGTGGGGTAGCTATGTAAGTCAATCACTTTTTTATAAATTTACGCAAAGCACAATCATGAAAAAAATTCTACTTACGTGTCAATTGTTGTTTTCGGTAGGGATAATTTCTACCCAGGCCCAAAACCTGTATGCGATCGGCGATACCGCATGGATCAACCTTGATGATTTTAGTAAAGCCACACCTCCTGATACCGCTGCGCCCGTTGCGGCAGCAGCCGAGGGCGACGGTTCTCTGGCTTCAAATGCTGCAGCAGCTTCTGCTGTGCCAAGCATGGATTTTAAAAAAGCGAGCAAATATGCTGGGCGGTTCCGGGTTGTAAACCTCAATGGCACCATGCCGGTAAGTGCTGTGTATAAAGACAGGCCCTTCCGAATAGTTGATGATAGCCACATTGGTTATAAAATAACAAACGGATCGAAAGAAATTAAAGTTGAAGTGAGCAAGGAAGATGAGAAGCTGGACGACGCACCGGGTAACAACTTCCTGTTAGGTATACCTGATGGCATTGTACATGTGCAGCGCATGGCGGGCGACCTTGGCTATCGTGTAATGAAGCACGATGAGTGGGGTAAAGTAAAATACAGAACCATATTGCCGCACACGAATATTGTTGAAAAAGGCGGTGTAGAATACAAACAACCTTTCCTGTTGTATTTCATGCATACCGACCGCTTCATGGTATTCAATACACTGATGTCGCGCGATATTCACAAGGCAACAATAGTTGATCTTAAAGATGGCAAAACAAATGAAGTGGCAGCAAGTATTTGTGGCGTAATAAGGGCTGATAACGAAGTTTCGTTCGATGGCTACATTATTCGCGATGAAGCTGCTAAAACGCTCAAGGTAAATATGAAAGGCGCTAACTGGCCTGCATATAAAGAGCCTAATGCTGCAAAAGTTCAGGCGGAAGTTTTGGTAAGTGATAGCATTTTTGTAATGGCGCGTTATTACAAGGGCACGGCGGGCATCAGCCTTGCTGCGTTCAATGCCAAAACCGGTAAATTAATGTGGGTTGGGGAAATGAAGCAGTCAACAGGTGTTGCCAACATCATTTACCTGAGCAAGTACAAAAATAAATTGTTGATGGAGTGCTCTCAGGCAGGTGGTAACTATTTCGAAGCTTTCGATATAACTACCGGAAAACGTATTTACTCAACTATTTAGTTTCCTTATTGAGTAGATGCCGCTATTTTATCCACCACTTCGGAGGATAGAATAGCGGCATTTGCTTTTATATTTACAGTTAAGCTGCCGCGATACGCACCTGTTTGCCATTTGTGCCTGGAAAAGGAGATTTTTGAGATTTCCCGCTTTATATTTGCTGTATGAGTACAGTATTGCTGCATAAAGAAAATGGCGTAGCCTACATAACGCTTAACCGCCCGGAAACTTACAACAGTTATAACCGCGATATGGCCTTGACCTTGCAAAGCCATCTGGACGATTGTAACAACGACCCTGAAGTGCGTTGTGTTTACCTCACTGGTGCTGGCAAAGGTTTTTGTTCCGGGCAAGATCTTTCTGAGGCTATGAATCCATCTGCCGAAGATTTTGAACGGATGGTTCGGGAGCATTACAATGCAACAATATTGCGCATCCGCAATATGGAAAAGCCTGTTATTGCAGCCGTAAATGGTGTGGCCGCTGGTGCTGGTGCCAACCTTGCGCTGGCCTGCGATATTGTACTGTCAAACACCGCTGCTTCCTTCATACAGGCTTTCAGTAAAATAAGCCTGATACCAGATAGTGGCGGCACCTATTTCCTGCCAAGGTTGGTGGGTATGCAACGTGCTGCAGCGCTCATGATGACCGGGGAAAAAGTATCGGGACCTGATGCGGTGGCTATGGGTATGATTTTTAAATGCTATGCCGACGATGTTTTTGAAGCCGAAAGCAAAAAAATGGCTATGACGCTTGCCCAAATGCCAACAAAGGGCATTGGCTTAACCAAACGCCTGCTCAACAGCACCTACGACCATACGCTGGAAGAGCAACTGGATATGGAAAAGCAGGTGCAGATACAAGCTGGCGCAACGGAAGATTTCCGCGAAGGCGTAAATGCATTTTTGGAAAAAAGGAAACCGGTTTTTAAAGGTAGGTAGTATGCTGTTGCGCTAATCAATTCCGGTTATCATGGTTCATTTTGTACACATTATCTGGAAGCGGAAAGGTTGGATGGTGGCGGCTACCACGTTTGGTTGTTGTCTTATTTCGGAAATTATTTCGGAAGCCCTTACGCACGATGATACCTTCTACCAGAAGAACCCATATCCCATTTCCATCGCCTTCTTCGTTTCGTCGCTTCTTACGTTGTGGCTTACATTTTATTTAAAAGCCCCAGACCCCAAAACCGGCCGTGATAAATGGGTGCAAAAAGACACTCTTTTCTTTATACCCATCTTCTACTGGGTGTGGATATTGTGCGCTATCAGTATTGTTAATTTGATATTGCGAAGTTGATATGTGCCATTATGTTCTCCGGTTGCACCGGAGGTTATTATTGTTTAAGCCCTTCGGGCTAGCTTGTGTTGCTGCGGGTTTAAAAGTATGGTTTATTTGTTGTGGTAATTTGTTCAACCCCATTCGGGGTTGGTGTAATTGGGCATTTAGCCCCCGGTTGCACCGGAGGCTATTATTGTTTAAGCCCTTCGGGCTAACTTGTGTTGCTGCGGGTTGAAAAGAATGGTTTATTTGTGTTATACCCTTTATACATCAAAATACGGCGCTAAAATCATGTCATTGCGCTGGTAAGTGCAAAAGGTTTGTAGTTGCTAACCAATTAAATAAACCGTGTGCCGGTAGGTACACAACAATCGCAACCCTGCCGGTTTATTATG
>JBBRPD010000094.1:0-18209 GCA_038228575.1 Chitinophagales bacterium
CAGAAAGAAACGGTTGATGTAAGCACACTCGCCCCGGGTGTTTATGTGTATTGTGTTACAGCTAATGGCACACCCATAAAAGCAGGCAAGCTGGAAAAATATTAAAACGTTTATCTTGATTTCATGAGCCTGATTGTGCCACACTTCTAAAGTGTGGCACAACTGTTTTAAGCTCTAACCATACCCGCAACTCTAACTTTGTCATCCTGAGCGCAACGAAGAATCTCTGCGAGCCGTTCTTGCTCTCTATCAGATGTGGTACTGGAGGTGTGGCACATGTGTGTTACGTTCGCGATGACCGTGTTTTTTATAGTGGCTCAGCCGCTTATAGAAGATGCTTCCTGCGTCAGCATGACAAAGGAAGAGTAAGGGAAATTATACAAACCAACTCTAACTTTGTCATCCTGAGCATAGCGAAGGATCTTACAAGCCGTTCTTGCGCTCTATAAGATGTGACACACCTTGGAGGTGTGGCACATCTGTGTTACGTTCGCTCCGTTTACACCGCAAGAACGAGATGTGAGGTTGCTTCACTGCGTTCGCAATGACCGTGTTTTTTTATAGTGGCTCAGCCGCTTATAGAAGATGCTTCCTACGTCAGCATGACAAAGTAAGCGTAAGGGAAATTATACAAACCAACTCTAACTTTGTCATTCTGAGCGCAGCGAAGAATCTCTGCGAGCCGTTCTTGTTCTCTATAAGATGTGACACACTTTGGAGGTGTGCAACATCTGTGTTGCGTTCGCAATGACCGTATTTTTAATAGGCACAGCTGTTTTATCAGAAAATGGTTAGCAATCTAGCATCTCAGCATGATGGCCGTTGCGTCTCACAACATCAATAACGGTATGGCATGAAATGCTATCGCCGGCAATGCGCAGCACCCGGTCGCAATCATCAAGATCGAAATTGACAGCCGCACCGGGAAAATGATATAGAAGTTCCTGCACGATCTGGTCAGACTGTGCAACACTTTCTACATTGGTTTTGAAGACTTCTATCATGCAAGTACTGGTTATGGTAATCAGGCAGCTTTCAATCGTTTATGATAGTAAATGTAAGACAAGCTCAGGAACAAGAACGGCAATATCATAAATGATACCGGTGCAATGGAGTCCTGACTGCCCGGTTGCATGGCAACTGCAACCTGCGAATAAGTAGCACCAATAAGATCGAAGGCCAAACCCGCATAAGCCCACTCTTTTAGCCGGGGAAAACCAGGAACAACTATGGCAATACAACCCAACGCCTTAGCCACGCCAATAAAAGGGGTGAAGTAGTGCGGGTATCCCAAATGATCCATAAACACTACTGCTTTAGGGTTGTTCATTATATCGGGTATCGCTGTAAAAAACATAAAAGCGGCAAAAATGCCGGTAATTATCCAATAGATTGTATTTGTCTTTTTCATGCTTGATTGAATTACGTGTGAAAGATATGATTTTATTTTATTGAAAAAACAGACTGTTATTATACTTTCTTTACTTTTTTAACGGCCGCCTTCTGCGCTACTTTCGCTATATTTTGTTGCACCCGTTCCGTTACAATTTTACTGATGAGGTCGTAAGGCACCGGCTCGTTTAAAGGGAAACGGATAGTGCCTTTAGACACGTCGAGCCCCTTCAGTTCTTCGGCAAAAGTTGTTGTTATGGTTTGCGAATTACCGGGGTAGAAACCACAATGGTGTGTATGCGCCGCAAAATAAACCAACATGCCGTGGTATTTGTAGGCTGGCATACCATAGCTGATCACTTCTTCAGCTTCCGGTGCTGCTTGCTTAATAGTAGCCCGCATTTGCTCCAGTATCTCGCGTACCGCTTTAGGTTCCGATGCAATATAGGCATCAACCGTAATTTGTTTCTTAATTTTTTCCATAACCGGATGTTGATTTTTTTAGTCGGCAAGTCTTACCATGCATCTTACCTCTTTATCGCTCATGTACCATTCTACACAATAACCGTTGGGGTCAATACGGGGCTGTTTCACCAGTTTCTGAAAGGCATCGCCGATAGCAGAGGTATCTTTCATGTAGTCGTGCAGTATCATGCTTACGTACGTTCCCTTCCGCACAGTCATCGTTTTGCAACCCAGCTTTTCACCTTCATCGGCAAAGGCTTCTTCCGTTGCAGCCATGTATTGAATAACGCCTTGTTCGGGCCGCGATAAACCCAGGTATTTTCTACCTGGCGTGAAGGGGACTAATGCATGCAGCTTTTGATGTGCCGCGAGCACGCCATCAGGAAATGAAGATGCCTGCACATAAAAGATGTTGATGTCGTTTTCTAAATTGTAGCGCTCCATAATAAACAATGATTAACAGGTGTAATAAAAATAGTGAATTGATATTGCAAAACTACAAACGACATATAGTATTTGTTAGTGTAATTACGACATTGTGAGGAGCCGTTTACGACAACAAGCAGGGTTGAGATAAGAATGAAAATTTCCGATTTAAGAAGCAGCTGGAGGTGAAGGTACTTGCGTTAGCTTATCCTGTCACACATAGTGGGTTGCCAGTAAAAAAATCAAATAAACTTCACCCTGATTTCAATGTTCGTATTCCGGCCCTTATCATCTGAACACGATATTTTTAAGAGCGAAGCATTAGCCGCAAAAAACATCTTTTCATTGGCTGCTGATGTGGCATAGAAGCGGTCGTTAATATACCAGTAAACCTTTTTCACATCTCCGGCTACCGTGCAGGAAAGTTGTAGCTTTTGCAGCTCCTTATTTTCAATAAGGTAGGTCATGCCATTGGTGAGCGAGGTAATCACCGGTGCCTGCCCCGGGAAGGTGCGGTTGCATGCGGGGTTGTGGGGCGGCAACCTGGTATATACCACGCCGGAAGCCTCATAGAAGCTGGCAAGTTCAGAAGTTATATTAGGCAACAGGCTTGTTTTATAGCCATTGGGCGGCAGGCAATAGGTGCAATAACAAAACTTATCATCGGCCGATGTCCAGGTTTGTTTCAGGTGGTCGCAGCGGTCGCTTTTGGATATGCCGGGAATATAATAATCCATTATCTGGTTGGTGCAAAATTCGTTGGGCACTTTACCTGTTTCCACACACACCAGGCGGAAGCCTAAATCAGTTGGCGGTTCCAACCACTCATTAGCGGCATCATGATCGATAGCATTAAATAGCTGGAATAACAGCGGAGTGGCCGTAGATGCACCGCTGAGTTCCGGCACCCCGACCGCAGAAAAATTACCCAACCAAACCCCTATGGTGTAGCGCTTGTTATAGCCAACACTCCAGGCATCTTTTCTGCCGTACGATGTGCCCGTCTTCCAGGCAATACGGGGTATACCCTGCGCTTCATCGAACGCATTAGGTAAGTCTGGCCGGTGCAGTTCACTTAGCACCTTGGTAAGCATGTAATTTGCGGCGGGAGAGATAATGGCAATACCATCTTTTTTAGCAGTATCTTTTTTCAAAGTTGTAGCACTTGCAGCGCCTTTATTTATCAATTCGTACTGTAACGGATAATATCTGCCATCGTTAGCGAACGATGCGTATAATGCAGTAAGCTCATCGAGCCTTATGCCGCAGCCACCCAGTATAAGCGAGAGGCCCATCTTCTTTTTATTTTGTGCAATGGAAGTAAAGCCAGCCTGTGTAAGTACGGTCGCGAATTTATCAACACCTTCTTCATCGAGCAACTTTACAGCAGGTATATTGAGCGAATGGCTGAGCGCATATTCCGCAGTTACATTGCCTTTAAACGTGCGGTCGTAATTTTCGGGTGAATACCCTTTAATACTTATGGGCACATCGGCAATAATGGTTTTAGGGGTTACCCAACCCCTATCCATGCACAGGCCATACAATAGCGGCTTCAACGTACTGCCTGGCGAGCGCACTGCCCGCACACCATCAACCTGCCCGTAGTGGAACCTGTCCGCAAAATCTGACGAGCCTACGTAGGTGAGCACCTCGTGGGTAACGTTATCAACAATAAGCACCGATGCATTATTGATGTTGTGCATCTTCAACTGGTTCACATAATTGGTGGCGATGCCTTCGGCTTTTTGTTGCATTTTTTCATCGAGTGTGGTATGTATTTCCAGGTTGCCCGGGTGCATTTTTTTTACCCGCATCGCGAACTGTGGCACCCCAGATGGTGCTGCATGCCGGTGCGCAGTAAGTGGTTCCTGCAACGCATCGTTAATAACGCTTTCAGGAAACAGCTGGTCGTTTTTAAAACGCAGCAACCATTTGTTGCGCTGCTTTATAATGCTTGCATTATCCTTACCCATAACCAGCGAATTGGGCCGGTTAGGTATAATACTCAACGCTGTAATTTCAGCCAGCGAAAGATGGTCGGGCGTTTTATTAAAGTACAGTAGCGATGCTGCTTTTACACCGTCAATGTTCGATCCGTAGGGCACCAGATTCAGGTACATCTGCAACAGCTCATCTTTGCTGTAACGGAGTTCCAGTTGTGTGGCGCAAAACATCTCCAGGCACTTATTGAAATAGGTGCGCGGCTTTGGTCTTAGCATCCTGGCTACCTGCATGGTTATGGTAGAAGCGCCTGATGTGCGCTTCAGGCTAAAAACATTGTTCACCAGTGCCCTTCCGGCAGCCATAGGGTTAACGCCCATGTGGTGGTAGAAATGCCGATCTTCTTTATAAACAATTGCCTTTTTCAGTTCCGGTGTAATTTCATTGAGCCGGGTAAACATGCGCCATTGCTGGTCTTTGGCCAGGTAGGCGTGCAGCACGGTTCCGTCGCGCGCTTCTACAACTTGCGCAAAAGCAATATCGGTATCAACAGGCAGTACACGCGCCAGCAAAAGAAACAGCAGTAACGCCGCAGCGGCACCGATGAATCCTTTTTTCAATTTCCTTTTTAAAGCAGTTTTACCCTTACTCCAATCCATTTTTGTTGCCGCACTTAGCGCTCCGAAACTTTAATAACACCTGCACCATTATACGAATGGTAATTGCCATCGTACATCGCATCGGCCTGCACCGGGCCTAACTGGAAGTTGCCGGGCGATACCGCACGCACCATGTAGTAAAAGTCTTTAGGCTTATTACCTACCGATGTGAACATATTAATGCGATCGTCGCGAACGTCAATATAGTCAGGCGTTGCCGATTGTTTTATCCATTCCAATTTGCGCATTTCGGTGAGGCGCGTATTCTCAATTTCAAAGCCTGCAGGCAGCATATCGGTAATGGCAACATTATCTACCGTGCCGTTATAGGCAGTTTCAATGGAAAGGCGCACCACTACCAGGTCGTTCTGGCGGAAGGTCTTCATTTCTCTGCCTTCCCTGTCAAAGAAAGTGCGGCGCACTTTAAGGTAGCTGTCTTCTTCTTTATAGCTGCCATCGGCGGTAATGCCGTCCACTTCCCAGAAGTAGTAATAATTGCCCTTGCCCTTTACCTGTACAGCAAGTGCATCGCCACTATGTGCTTTCATATCTACCGTAACAGGTTGGCCGGTTGTACTGGCAATATTTTTGCCATTGGCGGTAATGGTTGCGGTAGCCGTAGTTTGATTGGCTACACGTAATACCTTGCCCAATGCCAGCATACTGAATACATTTTCTTGCGTGCTCAGGTAGCGTTCTTTCGCGAGCTGGTCTGATACTTGTTTAGCCATTATGCCCACCTGTTTGTTGTTCGGGTCAATATCCATCAGCACCAATAGCGATAGTGCCTCATCGCGTATCTGCGAATAGAAGCTACCATCAAAACAACGCACCGGAATTTCGCCACTGAAGGCCGGAGGCAATACATCTTTAGCCTGTGAGGGCTGGCCGGAAAGCGCATACGCAGCAGATAGCAGATACTTGCCATCGAGTGTAAGTAATTCCTGATGGGCTTTGTAGTAGTTCATGTCCGATTGTTGTGTTTGCCCTGCTACCGCCAATACATACAGCGAATAGGCTATCTCTTCCGGCGCTACATCTTTCTTGCTATTGGTATTGTAGAAGAAGGTCATGGTTTCCTTTTTGTACAATTTATACTTCATGTATTGTTCCAGCCGGTCGATAGTGTGTGCATTCACATCATAACCTGCTTTCTTGGCCTCTAAAAGGAAGTGGCAGGCATATACACTACCCCACCAGCTTTCCTGCCCACCCTGCGGCCAGTAAGAAAGCGCGCCATTACCCAGCTGCATAGCCTGTAATTTATTTATAGCCTGCTGCACATTGTAGGCCGGGTTCAGGTCTTTACCAGCATCGCTGTTCATGCCTTTTACCAGGTCGGCAAAATACAATTGCGGGAAGGCTGCTGATACTGTTTGTTCCACGCAACCATAAGGGTAACGCACCAGGTCATTCAGGTGTTTGCTGAACTGGGTAAGCGGAGATTTGGTAACCACCAGTTTGCCTTTTACAGAACTGGGTATCAGGTTGTTTTTTGCATCAACTGCGGTTGTTCTGTTTTCAGCGGCAAGGCCATTACCTGTTATCTTTTGTAACGATGCCGGAGGCCGTATGCTGATGTCGGTTTCGTTTATAAATGTTTCGCCAAGGGCCCGAACGGTTACCGTTACTTTGGCAGCGCCAATTGATGGCTGGGCCACTATATTGTACACTGCTCTTTGTTCGCGGTTAGCAGGTACCTGTATGGTTTGTGTAGCTTCACCCTTAACACCTAACGGGCCTGTAGTAGTTACGGTAATGGTTGCACTCGCGCTTTTGTTGGTGGTATTGTTCAGCGAAACACCCATTATAGTTTCATCTTTCGGTGTAAGGAAGCGGGGCAATGCCGCACTGATTACGATAGGGTCGGCCACCTTCATGTGTTTATCGCTACTGCCGAATGCCTTGTTTTTATAAGCGAGTGCCATCACCCGCAAGTCGCCGCTGAATTGTGGTATATCTATATCATACTTTACCCGTCCGCTTCCATCGGCCTGCCTTATACCGCTCCAGAAGGAAACGTTCTTTACCCTGTTCACAAACATAGGGTTTACCCTGCCGCCGCCATCGTCGCTGCCATCGCCACCGGTGCTGGATAGGCGCGTTTTTATTTCCGGCATCAGCCAGGGGTATATGTCATAGCTATTCACAGTAAGTGCAACTTTCTGGTAGAAGAAATCGAACGGTTCAGGCGTTGCAAAGTTCTTTACCTGCAATATGCCTTCATCAACCGCAGCTATAGTTACATACGCACCGGGCGTTGTTTTAACGGTAATTGTTTGTTTTGTTTTGGAGCGCGATTTTTCAGCCACTGTTATAGCAACCGGCATATCATAATTCCTGTTGGTTACCCTTATGGATTTAAAGCCATGGCCCACGGTAAGTGGCATATCGCTGCCATCCATAGCCCGGAATAAAGTTGCCGTTATGTATACGTTCGGCATGTATATTTCATCGGCACCAAATGACAGCGATGCTGATTTGTTTTTGGTGTTAAGGTAGTAGTACTTTATCATGTGGTCGCGTTCCAGCGTAACCAGTATCTTGCCTTCAAAAGGCGTGGTGAATAGCGCGCTTACTTTATCGCCGGTATTGTATTCTTTCTTATCGGTTTTTATTTCAACATTGCCTTCATTGTTCACTTCGAATGACGAGTATTCCGTATCGCCCCAGCCGTAAGCGTAGAATGTTTTGGCTACATAGTTATTACTGCCGTTTATAAATACGCGTACCTGGTATTCGCCACTTTGTTTCGGTGTAAAGCCATACATAGTGCCGACGCCCGATACCTGCATTTTCTGGTTCACTTCTACCTGATCTTCACTTACGGATACGTAGCGGTAACTGCCCCCATCCTGTTGTATTACGGTATGCCAGTGTTTTCTTATTACGGTAATTTGAACTTCGGCATTTTGTGGCGTGCCGTTCTTATCTAATGCTACCAGCCCTATCCTCGTTGGGGTGTTCGATGATATGTATTCCTGCTGACTTTTTAAACCCACAAACAAGGGTTGTGTGTACACGGTAAAATGCTCATAACGGTGCAATGGTCTGCCTGTTTCATCAAATACAGTTGCCAGAATATTACCATTGAGCATACCAGCATCTGCCGTAACACCATCAAGCTTGAAGACCTGTGTTGCGGCACCCTTATCATCGGTTTTGCCTTCATGGCTGTCCGTATTAAAGTTAAACTCGTTATTCATATCGAATGAATAATCGGGGAATTTATCTGAAGAAAATGAGGTCTTGGAAAGGTTCATTTCGCAATGGTAGTTCCTGCCTGCTGCGGGTGTACCAAAAAGGTTATCGGCCTGCAATTGCATGGTTATAGTTTCACCGGGTTTGTAGTCTGCCTTATCCAGTTTCAGCGTAGCCTTCATGCGGTCGGGCATAAATTCCTCAACGCTAATATTGTAAGAATTGAGCAATACGTTATTACCTGTAAATACCTCCACCAGGTAGTTACCGGTTAGGGCTGTTGGGGGTGGGTTAAATGTAACTTCGCACGAGCCCTGGTCATTCAGTATTTTCTGCAGCATCGCGAATTCCTTACCATTGGGCATGCTCAGTTTTATTTTCACCGGCATATCTGGCTCGGGATTCCACTGGTCGTTGCGAACTATGGTGCTCAGGTGTATCGCTTCACCCGGCCGGTATAAATTACGTTCGGGATATATCATGGCTATCAGCCCGGTCTCGCTCGGTATCCTGCCGCCTACATCAAAGCGCGATGTGCCGATGCGTGTTTTATCGAACCATACAAAGGTGAAGTCTTCGCCTTTTTTGGCCGTTACCATGCCTATTCTGAAACCCGGAGCTGTAGCACTTATATTTTTAAATACCGCAACACCGCTGCCATCGGTAGTGGCGCTGTACACCTTCTGGTTGGTAGTGCTGACGAAGGAGATGGCTACCCCCGGCATTGCTTCAGTGGTGTGTATGGAATTGGTGAAGACGTAGATATTATCCCGCTCTTCTTTTACAATAATACCTATGTCGGAGATAGAAATGATCTTCGATTCCTGCACCCAATTATGTTCTTTGGAACGCACCTGCACCACATACACCCCGTTATAGCCCTTGAGCTTGTCTTCAAAATCGAGGTGCAATGTATGCGCGGCATTTTGATTGGGCAACTTGCTCGTTTCGTAGGTTCTGTGGTAAATGGTGTCACTCAGGTTTTCAGTGTCGAAATACTGGTAGCCGCCACCTTCGTCGTCGCCTTCATCATAGTGGTAGCCGTTACTGCTTCCACCACGCATAAAGTGTTCCAGATTGTTTTCGAAAACCTTTATCACGCTTACTTCCACCTGGCTTACGTTAACTATATTCAGTTGCACATTTTTATACCCGGCCGATGAAAGGTACATGCCCTTGGTATTGATAAAGTTGATGGTAGGCTTCAGTTTCCCGAAAGACACCTGTTCGGTATGGTCGCTTTTCATCTTGCCACCGAAAGAACCTTCTAGGCCGCGGGATATGGTCATGGTGTACATCTGGCTGGCCAATAGCTTGCTGCTGTTTATAATAAAGCCACCATCGCTCAGCGTTACTTCAAATGGCACTTGCGGGCTGATACTTATTGCTGCCTTCAGGTTATTTTCCAGCACTGGTTGAGAGGTAGTTACGGTAATAATACCTTCTGTACCCGTATGCTGTGCGGTAACGCTGGTAACCGACATATTGTAGCGGGAAGGTATGCCCGCAGTAAACGAGGTATCTTTCACGGATATATATTTGGATCCGGTTACAGGTATACCCTTATCCAGGTTTATTTTCAGGGGTGTTTCTTCGTCTTTATCGTTCACAGGCATGAACTGCACCGATAGCGTTTTGCCATTGCCCGCATTGGTAGCTATAATGCTGATGTTGTTGCCACCGCTGCTGAGCTTCAGTTTGTTCGATGCTTCGGCCAGATTTACTTCATAGTTGAAGGTCATATCCAGCTGCACCACGATGTTGGATACATTGCTGCCGCGTGTCCAGGACAGGTTGGCTGCGGTAACCTTGAGCGGCGAAGTATGGAAGTGGATGGCTGTTTTATCATAGCTCCATTTGGTTTTACTGTGATCTACAATTTTACTGGTGAGTTTTGCCGTATACTCTGTTCCAGGCATAAAACCTTCCGCAGGCGAAAAAGAAAGCACATTGGCATTGTTCCATTTGAATAAACCTTTCACAGCGGGTTCTATTTCCATGTACACGGTGCTGTCCCACCGCCCCAGCATGCTGTCCGGGTATAGCTCTTTGTTGAAGGTGAAAAAGAGATTTTGCTGTTGCTCCACCTCCTCTTCAAAATTTTTGGTTACCTGTATATCATACTGGCTCGTTTTGCAGGCGTAGAGCACCAAGCACAAAAATAGGCAAGCTATTACACGAATAGGTTGCCCGGAGGATGACTTCATAAAAGAGTGGAATTTGTAATGAAAATAACGTGCAACTATGACTTTATTGTATAAAGATGAAAAAATATTTTTTCTTTTTTTAGTTTGGGCGTTTTTGAGGAGGCTGAGCACCCCTCCGGTAGTTGTAACTTAGCTATTCAAAGCCCAATAAATGAAACTTATCTACAAACAATATTCCATTTCAATTTTCAACGATGAGACGTTTACCCCGGCTTCGCGGGATAATGTACATAATTATGAAAGAACATACCCCGCTTCCGATAGGGAATATCAAGCTTCCTGCTGGTACGGTATTCAGGTTTACGAGGGAGCGGTATTATTGACCAGTTGTTTGCTCACAGGTTACGGCGGTGCAACAGGGATCTACGAAAACTCACTGGTAATTGATAACGACTGCATCATCATTTGTTGTGGAGATTCGGTTTTCTGTTTAGCAATTCCAACATTAGATATGCTTTGGTGCACTCCAGCAGATGACATTACGTGTTTTCAGGTATTTAAATTAGACGGCGAATACATTATCCACGGCGAATGTGAGATTTCAAGAATTGACGCAGAAGGGAAAACAAAATGGCAATTTGGTGGTGAAAATATTTTTGTTGCAATGGGTGATGAGCGCGGGATCCAGATTTTTAGTGATCACATAGTGCTAAGAGATTTCGGAGGCAGGACATATAAGATTGATTTCATGGGCGAAATGCTGCCACTAACGCAAGGGTAATTAACTTCATTCATTATTTCGCCTGCCCTCCCAAAACGAATGCGTCCCGATGGTTGTTGGGGCAGAACAGCAATAACGGCGAAATATGCATGGAAAATGAGTGCACTAAAGCCGGGTCATATTAATCACACTAATCATGCTTAAATCATAGTTCAGACAAATGCATAGCTACCCCTATTTCAGCGCCCTCTTATACTCTGTCAAACATCTGTCTCGCGATGCTTTTATGTCAATGATGGGTTTGTAGTTGAATTGTTCAAATTCAGGCACCCATTTGCGGATGTATTGCAACTTTGGGTCAAATTTTTCGGTTTGTAGTTGTGGGCTGAAGATGCGGAAGTAGGGTGCCGCATCGCAACCACTGCCTGCTGCCCATTGCCAGCCACCATTGTTGGCAGACAGGTCGTAGTCCAGCAGCTTTTCAGCAAAGTAAGCCTCGCCCCAACGCCAGTCAATAAGCAGGTTTTTGGTGAGGAAGCTGGCAACTATCATGCGCACCCTGTTGTGCATAAAACCTGTGGTATTCAGTTCGCGCATACCGGCATCTACTATGGCAACGCCTGTTTTTCCGGCGCACCATAGTGCAAATTCCTGTTCATTGTTGCGCCACTGTATCTTGTCGTATTCCCTTTTAAACGACTCCCCCACCACATGCGGAAAGTGCCATAGTATCATCATGTAAAACTCCCGCCAAATCAACTCATTCAGCAAAGTGGCGTTCAGGTTACCAGCCTCTTTGGCTAGCTGCCGTATGCTTACGGTGCCAAACCTGAGGTGCAGACTCAGCCGGGTGGTGCCTTTTACCGCCGGGAAATCGCGGGTGTTGTTATAGTTAGCGGCAATGCCTTCGTTGAGGTCCGGGGTGGGTATATCAATATCCGTAGCTTCGAAGCCAATTTCCGTTAGCGTGGGCAATGCTATGGGCACTTGCTTTAAAAAGTTACCGGCATACTTTTCTACGGGGTATGGTTTAAGGTAAAAACTGCTCAGCTTCTCCTTCCATTTTTTGCTGTAGGGCGTATAAACAGTGTAAGGGCTGCCGTTATCTTTCAGCACTTCATCCTTTTCAAAAATAACCTGGTCTTTAAAGGTATAAAGGGGTATTTCTTTTTTTGCAAGTAAGTGCGCTATTTCGCTATCGCGTTTTTGGGCGTAGGGTTCGTAGTCGTGATTGGTATATACAGCCGCAACATCATATTGCGTTGTTAATTGCTGGTAGCAGTCTTCGGGTGTACCATACATTACCTGTAAGGTGCTACCAGCGGTTACCAGTTTTTCCTGCAGCCCGTTGAGCGTGCGCATAATAAAATCCACCCGTTTATCCTGCTTGTTTTTCAGGTCATCGAGTATGTTCTTATCCAGTATAAAAATGGGCAGTACCGGGCTGCCGCTTTTCAGGGCATGGTACATAGCCGCATTGTCAAACAGCCGCAGATCCCTGCGGAACCAGAAAATGGAAATCTTCATAAATTTTATTCTATTCTTTTACAAATAGTGCCCTTAACTCACCCGCGTCTTCGCTTTTCATTTTGCCCGCTAAAATAAGACGCAACTGCCTGCGCCTGAGGGCACCTTCAAACATTTTCTGCTCGTCTTCTGTTTCCGGCACCAGTTCGGCCACTTTACGGGGGCGGCTGTTAGGGTCTAAAGCAACAAAGGTCATGTAGGCTTCATTACTTATATACTTATATTGTGCAGAAAGATCTTCGCCCCAAACTCGCAAATACACTTCCATCGATGAGTTGAAGGTGCGGGTAAGTTTGGCTTCAATAGTGAGCAGGTTGCCCAGCTTAATAGGGTTGGCAAAGGAAAGATTATCAACCGAAGCAGTAACCACCGGGCAGTTACAGTGTTTTTGCGATGCTATAGCTGCCGCTATATCCATCCAGTGCATTAGTTTACCACCCATAAGGTTGCCCAGGGTGTTGGTGTCATTAGGTAATACCAGTTCCGACATGATCACTACTGAATCTTGTGGCCTTTTAGTTGGTAGTTCTTTTTGTGTCATAAGCAAAGTAATTGCATTTTTTGTTGACTGTTCATTTACTTATTTAATTTCCTTGTCAGGAAAATTTATATCTTCCTCTGTCACATTCAGTTCTTCATAAGTCATAACCCGGTAGGGGTGGCTGGTATCGAACCTGAAATAGTTGTTGTTGAGCCTTTCTCCTTTCCTGCTATCAAAGCTGGTATAGATTTCCTTGGGCTGGGTTATCAAATTTAATGTGATTTTATCTTCAGGATCTATCAAAAAAAATGTGAGGGTGGGTTGGTCGCCATTCATTGTACTCATTAACAAACTCTCTTCCGGCAATGCCCAATCCTGTATATTCTTTCTATGAAAAAAGTCATTCTTTTTATGCAGATATTCATTTCCAACAAGCGCTAGTTTAGTTATATTCTTCTTTTTCATTTGTGTGAGCACATGTTCTTTAAATCTTGTTCGCCATGAAAATTTAAAGCTTGAGTTTACGATATAGCCGCATCTTACAACCAATACAACAACCAGCAATATCACGGCATAGCGAAATTCCATTTTTGGCAACGCCGCAAATACAAATGGCGTAGCAAATATCACCGCCATGCTTTCCCATTCACTTTCTATATGGAACAGCAATATATCGCCATCGGTATAGGTGAGCCCCATAATGATAACATAACCAGTAAAAGACACCAATGTCCAGGCAAGAAGTGCTTTGGTATTATTCTTTAGCAGCGTAACTATACCCAATGCGAACAGAATAGGTGCCAGCCAGTATATTTTCAACAGGCGCATGGCAAACTTCTTTACCACGCTGGCATGCGCTGCGGCTACAATATCCCCGGCTGAAAAGTGGGTAATATTATGCAAGTGGCCAGCTTCGTATGATATGCCGTTCAGCAGCACGAACTTACTGGCTACAATAGCCAGCAGGCAGGCAGTAAGTAATATAGATGTATTACGGTTCCAGTACCAGCTATCGCCTGCTATCCAGAAATAGCCCCATAAAAATGCCATAGGGATAATAACAATAAAATGTGTGTAAAGCGTTGTAACTGCCAACAACAGGAAAACAGGCAGGAACAGTATCATGCTCACATTCTTTTCGCCCATTCTCAGCACCACCGCAAAAAACAGGAACATCCACGCAAGGGCCTGGTGTATCTCGTTATTGGTCCAGAAGTAGGTATCGCTTACCAGCAGGGTGTAGGTGAGCGCCATAACCAGCAGTAACCCATATTGCCTGCACCTGTAAACAACAATACCCACCAATAAATAAAAGAGGTTGAAGCTGAAGGCATAGCTTTTAAGTATGATGCCTACCGGCAAATGTAATTTAGCCCCAAGCAAAGGGACCATTTGCGTAACAAACGACCCAAACCTGTGCTCTTGTATAAACAGACGATCGTATTTAAGGATATTGAACGCTATGTATGATGCATCGCAAAAGAACACGCGCTCTTTATAAAACACAATACCTCCAATAAACAATACCCCCAGCACAGCCAACCCCAGCAGCGATAATTTTTTAAGCGAGTTGGTGGTTTGTGGCATAGTCAATTTGCAACTACTAACGGTTTATATCAGCAAATAGTATGAATATCCGCCTAAAGTAAGATCATTCGTACCTCAGGATGACAATGTTTTGTTCCAAGGTTCATTCGCAGCCATTACACCACTCTTGCTTGTCATGCTGACATAGGAAGCATCTATTACCCCTTATGTTCAGATCCTTCGTACCTCAGGATGACAAAGTTTTATTAGCCTTTGCTAACAAATAAGTACTGTCCCTACATGTCACCCCTTCTCCTTCGGAGAAGGGGCCGGGGGATGAGGTCTTACTTGCTCAGGTGCATACTCCTTTCTTTATACAACTGGCGGAACCATGGGTCGCGCAGGTTTTTAATGAATCGTATTGCTTCTCCGGTGCTCTTCATTTCAGGCCCCAGTTCTTTATTTACATTCGGGAACTTATTAAAGCTGAATACCGGTTCTTTAACCGCAAAACCTTCCAGTTTCTTTTCAAATTTCAGGTCTTTCAGCTTTACTTCGCCCAGCATTACTTTGGTGGCAACATTTAAGTAAGGTATGCCATAAGCCTTAGCAATGAACGGAGTAGTGCGGCTGGCACGTGGGTTGGCTTCAATAACATATACTTTACTGTCTTTAATAGCGTATTGTATGTTTATTAAGCCACGTATATTTAACCGGAGCGCAATTTTTTTGGCTATATCCGTCATTTCTTCCACCACAAGCGGCCCCAGGTTAAACACTGGCAATAGCGCATGGCTATCACCACTATGAATACCTGCCGGTTCAATATGCTCCATAATACCCATTATGTGCACGCTTTCACCATCGCAAATAGCATCTACTTCTGCTTCCTGACAACGGTCAAGGAAGTGATCAATCAATATTTTATTACCCGGAAGGTGTTTCAGCAGGCTTACTACACCTTTTTCCAGCTCTTCATCATTAATAACAATACGCATCCTTTGACCACCCAATACATAAGAAGGGCGAACCAGTACCGGATAACCTACTTCTTTGGCTACTTCAATAGCTTCATCGGTAGTGTAAGCGGTACCATAATTAGGATAAGGGATGTTCATTTCCTTCAGCATATCGCTGAAGCGGCCGCGATCTTCGGCAATATCCATATCATCGAACGACGTACCTATTATTTTAATGCCTTTTTCGGCAAGGCGCCTTGCCAGCTTCAGCGCGGTTTGGCCACCGAGTTGTACAATAACACCATAAGGTTTTTCGTGCTCAATTATTTCCCAAAGGTGCTCCCAATAAACAGGCTCAAAGTAGAGTTTATCGGCAATGTCAAAGTCGGTTGATACGGTTTCAGGGTTACAATTCACCATTATGGCTTCGTAACCACAGTCTTTTATCGCCAGCAGGCCATGCGTGCAGCAATAGTCGAACTCTATACCCTGGCCAATACGGTTAGGGCCTGAGCCGAGCACTACAATTTTCTTCTTATCGGTTACTATACTTTCGTTGCTTTTAATGGCACCCTTAACAGGTAAATTAGTAGGCAACTCTTCAAACGTACTATAAAAATAAGGGGTCTTGGCTTCAAATTCCGCGCTGCAGGTATCTACCATTTTATAAACGCGGGTAACACCCAGGCTTTTACGGTATTCATACACTTCTTCCGCAGTGCAATCTTTCAGCAATTCGGCTATCTGTTCGTCGCTGAAACCCATTTTTTTAGCCAGGAACATCTTGTCCACTGGCATTTTATCAATGTGTTTAAACGCCTTAATTTCCAATTCAAACTTCACAATATCCTGAATCTGGTACAAGAACCAGCGGTCGATCTGTGTAAGTTCACGAATGGTTTTTATAGATACACCTGCCGCAATAGCTTCTTTTATCCTGAAGATACGGTCCCATGTAGGGCGTTTCAGGGTATCAATAATTTCTTCGGGCCTTAAACGCTGCGCACTTATGTAGCTTAAACCTGTTGCATTGTTTTCAAGGCTCTGGCAGGCTTTCTGTAAAGCCTCGGTAAAGGTGCGGCCAATAGCCATTACCTCACCTACCGATTTCATTTGCAGCCCAAGCGTATCATCAGCACCCTTGAATTTATCAAAATTCCAGCGGGGCATTTTTACAATAACGTAATCTAAAGCCGGCTCAAAGTAAGCTGAAGTAGTTTGTGTTATCTGGTTCTTCAGTTCATCGAGGGTATAACCGATGGACAGTTTAGCGGCTACCTTGGCAATAGGGTAACCCGTTGCCTTCGATGCGAGTGCCGAGGAACGGCTTACGCGGGGATTTATTTCAATGGCTATTATTGCCTCTGTTTCAGGGTTAAGCGCAAACTGCACATTGCAACCACCGGCAAAGTTGCCCAGGTCGCGCATCATCATTATAGCGGTATTACGCATCAGCTGAAAGGCGGTATCGCTTAGGGTCATAGCCGGGGCAACTGTAATGCTGTCGCCGGTATGTATGCCCATAGGGTCAAAATTTTCAACCGTACATATAATAACAACGTTGTCATTTTTATCGCGCAGCAATTCCAGTTCAAACTCCTTCCAGCCCAGCATCGCTTTTTCAACCAGTACTTCATGCATGGGTGAGGCGGTAAGGCCCCTATCCAGCGCAGCATCAAGTTCGTCCTTATGCATAACAATACCACCGCCGGTACCACCCAGGGTAAATGATGGCCTTATAACGATTGGCAAACCAATTTCCTGTGCAAATTCTTTACCTTCCAGCAGGGAATTAGCTGTTTTGGCTTGGGCAACCGGCACACCCAACTGTATCATCCATTTACGAAAGAGTTCCCTGTCTTCGGCTTTATCAATGGCCTTGATGTCAACACCTATCAGTTTTACATTGTATTTCTCCCAAATACCCAGTTCATCCCCTTCCTTACAAAGGTTGAGTGCGGTTTGCCCGCCCATGGTAGGTAATACGGCATCAATTTTATTTTCTTCCAGTATCTGTTCAATACTTTCAACCGTAAGGGGCAGCAAATAGACCTTATCCGCCATAATAGGGTCGGTCATTATGGTCGCGGGATTACTGTTAATGAGTATTACCTCAATACCTTCTTCCCGAAGGCTTCTTGCAGCCTGAGAGCCGGAATAGTCAAATTCACAAGCCTGGCCAATAATAATGGGGCCTGAACCAATAATAAGAACACTTTTAATGGAAAGATCGCGAGGCATTACGTTGGATTAAAATATAAAAAATTCAAATGACAGGCGATGAGCTGATATAAGAATCGGGCTCAACGCCCGGGGTGCAAAAGTAAGAAAAAAATAATAGGCAAGGACAGGATATTCGTATATGAAACAAATTAAAGTGATTTGGTTGGTTGAGATGCAGTACACTGTTGAATTGCGGGTAGGCTTGAAGCGTTGTGGTGTGCAGGTAAATAGGAGTTAATTTATACAGGCTGCCTGTTTTAGCGCCAATAGGTATATTTTTTGGGATGATAGTCCACCATGCAATCAATACATCAAAGTTCAAAGACATTCGCAAGAACGAGTCGTAAGATTGCTTCGGCGAAAAGCCTGCCAAAGACAAGTGTGTTTTGTAGCTTTATTTTATATGTGTTGAAGCCTTTCAGGCTTCGTCGTGTTTTTTTTCATTCCGGGAGTTTCACTCCCGGCTATTATTGTTCAAGCCCATTGGGCTTGTGGATGTTGTGCGTCAGTTTGAGAAAAGTCCGGAGGACTTTAACA
>JBBRPD010000095.1:0-17907 GCA_038228575.1 Chitinophagales bacterium
CATTAAAAGAAACGGTTTTAGCTGCAAAGAACTTTTGTTTTACAAAAATACTCATGTTGCATTTACGGAAACATCATCCGCTTATCTAATACTTTGCGGCAGCACAAAAAAAGAACATGGAGACGCGATGACAACAACCAGTAAAGAGGCCAGACAAAAGCAGGGTAGAATATAATAAAAATCCGCTGTAATGCTTGCTGGCGCTACATTTCAGTCGATGATTACTTTTTTTTGCCGGACAACAGTGAAAGCAAAAGTAAAAAATAAGAAAAACGCGTTTAAAAAACGGCTGAAAACTAACTGCCACGACCTTAGGATCGTGGTTTTGTATGTAAATTTTGGGGCTTTAGCCCCAAAAACGATCTTGTACTATTGTAGCAAAAGTAGAAAGGTGCCTAAATCAGGCAGTATTTGTGCCGTTGCTATTTAAAAAAGTGTATTTTGGCAAAAAATTATGCTTCTTTACCCAATTATTTTTTATTGAAAGCATGGTATTTTTACCCTGAGAACCAGCTTTAAAACCATTTAATTTAACGACACCTTAATACATGATAAAACAACCCGAAAAACTGGCAAAAATAGCAACGCTATCCGCCTTAACATTTCTGGTTTGCATAGGTCTGGTTCTGGTGGTGTTTCCAATAAAACCGTTCTGGGGAGATGAGCGTTGTATTATTTACAACCTCAAGATGAAAGACACCACTGCATTATGGGGCCAGCTGGACCTGATGCAACAATTCCCAAGAACTTACCTACACTTTATAAAACTTTTTACCAGCACCTTCGGCTATAGTTACACATCACTAAGGCTGCCATCTTTCCTTATAGCCACAGCAACACTCTTGCTCGGCTATCGCCTCATGTTAAAGCTGTATCCCGGCAATGGCGCAACAAAATTCCTGTTCTTATTGCTGCTGGCTTCTGCACATACCTTTGTGCAATACTTTGTGCAGATAAAGCAATACACCATGGATATTTTTATGAGTGTGCTGGTGCTTTGGCAACTGCTGCAACTGTTGCAACTCAAAAGCAAAGAGCAGCCGTCCATGCTTAATTATCTGCTGCTTTGCCTTAGCTTTATTGTTGTGCCGTTCTTCAGCTATTCCTACCCTATTTTGGTTGGCCCGGTATTTATGATTGCGGTGTTGCAAACTGCTTTGTATAAACCGCAGGCAGGCGACACCCGTAAATCAACATTTGTTATTAAGCTCTGGATACCTTTATTGCTATGCGTTGCCAGCCTCGTAGTTTTTTATGTAGTGGACGTGGGCCAACTGTTGCAGGACAAGGGCATGAAACTTTACTGGGATACAATGATGATGAAACACGGCTTTGACCCGCTGCTTTTTTTGCGCAGCTTCTACACCGTTTTTTCAAACCTGGGTAACGGCTTGCTCTTCGAAACTATTTTGGGCATATCTGGCACTGTAGCATTTATAACCAGCATTAGCGACTATGTGCGCAACTTCCGCGCCAACACCAACGACAATGGTGCCCAGTTACGGTTGTATGGCATTATGCTCATTGGTGCAATCCTCGTTTTATTTGTTGCTGGCAAATTGCCCATTGGCGAGCCGCGACTCAACGCTTACTCCGTACCTGCAATAGCTATACTTATTATTTACCTGTTAAACCAACTTTATAAAAAGCCACAACTGGCAAAACTTATGGGCACAATTATAGTGGTATTGTTCCTAGGCACAATTGGCAATATCATTAACAACCCCATTAAGAATATTGTAAATAAAGAACCGAGTAAAGAGCGGGCCATTTTCAAGAATGTAACGGCGGGCATTGAGCTCGCAGAAAGCAAAAAACTACCCATCTTCGTTACTTCCACCATTGCTTATCCCGATGATAAAGTGCTGGTTTTTCCCAATTCCAGCATCAAGGCACTTATACTGTGCTACCCTCCCGGTTTTGATACCACCTTACATTTCAATAACCCTGAAGATGTGCCTGCCTATTGGGTTTTAAAGACAAACCCAGCCTATAAAATGAGCAGTAACCTGCCGGTCTATTCCATTGACAGCATAAGCAAGGCGGAACAGTATATAGATAAAGTACCCGGCAAGTTAACCGCCGTTGTAGCTATTAGCGATGCTACCTACCAAATTTGCTACAAGCGAGGCAATTAGAAAAATCAGTTTGTAATGGCGTTAAAATGCCGTAAACGAATTGGTAGATATTTCATTGCATAGATTCTGTAATTGGAACGCATTGACAGCCCAATATATATTTTACGATTTGTTTTTTACCTTTGATGTCAATAAAATATATCCATATGCAACAAAAGAAATACTTCCTCTTTCTGACGGTCTTACTTTTTTCAATATTTAAAAGCCCAGGCCATGCCATTGCTCAAACCGGATGGAAATGGGGTTTAGGAAGTGTCCAGGTCGATTCAACCATATACGACGAAGCCGCTGCAACTATTGATAGGAGGGGCAATATAATTATGGCGGGTTTATATGATGGCGGAGACTCCATGATTCTGGGGACTTCTGTAATTCATTTTTCAGGTAAAGGCCTTTATTTACTGATTACCAAGACTGACACATTCCGGCACCTGCTATGGGCTGTGAAAGCTAAAAATATAGTCAGTGTCGCCGGCATTCAAGTAGATGATACAGGAAATGTATATGTTGCCGGCACCTATGATTCCCTAATTTCATTCGGCTCATATAATTTGAGTTCTTCCACTCATGGCAATTGTTTTCTTGTAAAAATGTCTCCAACTGGAAATGTCATTTGGGGCATCAGTACAAAAAGTACCGGCGTTCGAAGTCTGGCAATTGACAAAGAAAACAGTCTTTATATGACGGGCTTCTATAGCGGTCCGCTTACGGTCGGCGGCGTTACATTAGCTGGTTCCGGAAGCCACTATTCTATTTTTATTGAAAAATTTTCATCGTCTGGCTCGTTTATTTGGTTGAAAGGCGTGGAGGGCGGCTCTTGTAATAATTATTTAATTAATTCAACGGTTTCAGAAAACGGTACTACATATCTATGTGGTTCATTTGTTGTTAGTACTACTGACACGACCTATTGGCATATTAATGTAGGTGGAACCGTACTTACTGCACCTAGCACGGCATACTGTCCGTATATTGTAAAAATGGACAGTAGTGGTCGAGTCCTTTGGGCACATTACATCAGCGAAAATGCTCCAATTACGGCAATGATAGCTGATAAAAAAGATAATTTTTACGCTACCGGCTACTTTAAGGATACTGTGACACTGGGTTCGGTAACATTCACATCGGCAGGGATGCAAGATATGTTTCTTTCCAGTTACGACTCGTCAGGGCGTATTGTCTGGACAAAATCAGCCGGTGGAACACGCAATGATTTTGGAAGTTTTCTGGCTTTAGACAGTTGTGGGTCGCTTTGGGTGGCAGGCGGCATTGGTTATATCGGATTCACTGGCCCTGATTCCAGTTACTTTATGACCTTCAGTAGTGGCAGTAACCTTCACGCGTTATATCATTCGAGCGACCCTCTATTCATAGCCAGATATGACACTTCAGGGTCCTATTTCTCGAGTATAGCCTTACAAAGTGGAGGTGATGATAATTTTTTCTTAGGGCCTGACAACCGCGGAAATCTATTTGTCGCTGGAGACTTTTATAGAACTACGCTGGTATTCGGATCAGATACATTATTAGCCCCCGACAGTAATTATGAATATCTTTTTATCGCAAAGTACAACTATGACAACGGAGGGTGTTATGCCAATAATGTTGAAAACATTACTGGCCCTATCTATTCAGATGACGTTGTTCTCTATCCGAACCCAACCCAAAATGAATTAAACATTACCAGTTCCGATAAAATAACAGATATTTCAGTTGTCAATTTACTGGGGCAAGTCATGTATAAAAACGTATTTGATAGCAGACGACTTCAACTAGACCTGTCAAGATATCCTGCAGGTGTATATTTGGTCAAGATGAATGGAAATATTGTAAGAAGGGTTGTAAAAGAATAGAACTATTATTCTGTTAACAACTTTACATAACTAAACTCCGCTCCGCACGTTACCCTTGCAACATACTGACCTGCTGCAAAGCTATGCAGGTCAACACCCGGCTTGTTATAGGTAGTTGTCAGTAGCTTGCCTGTAACATCAAACACTTCTACACTAAACTCCTTCCACTGTGCCGGTATGTCTAATTGAAATATACCGTTTGCTGAAGGATTAGGGAACGCCTTAACATCATATATCCGGGTAGCCAGTGGTGACGACGCACTCAAGCTGAGGTTCTGGTAATTGTCGCGATACCTGATACTGGTTATTGTTTCGGTAGTGCCCGTAACATTGGTTGTTACCCACAATGCAGGGTAGTGATCGCCATGAACCAGCCATTTGTATTCCACCGAATTACGCGGTATTCCCAGCGGAAAGCCGAAATTAATAGAATCAACACCATGTATTTCCGACCTTACCCGTATACAATTAACCGGGGTGGTATAAAAAGGCGTAGTAATAGTACCCCAGCCATCTACCTTTGTTTTGCGATACCCGATCTGCTTGATGGATGCGGCCGATGTGAGTGTGATATTCAAGGCGTAATTTGAACTATCTACATTACCATAGTTAAGCGGGAAATAGTACCAGATATCATCTTTTGAATAATTAAACGGGGTGGCCAAGCCAGCTATCTTTGCCGCAAAGGCCACCGCTGCAAAACGGGTATTGCTGCTCTGCTTTTCAAAAAAAGTATATAACTGCGTTATAGAAACCGGGAGAAAAGAACCACCCGGAAAACTATCGGCCACCTTATAGCCATATGCATTAATGGAAATGAGCAGATAAGTTAAACTTACGCTGAGCGCTGTTTGATAGGTATCTACCGTTTGGGCGCGTGGCACGAGGCTGCTGTAATTCCAGGTAGACGAAGCGCCACTATCGGCCAGGTTTATGCCTGCACCCGCCGTTGCAGCCGTTGTTAACCGAAGTGTATCACCGGAAACAGGCATGTCAGTTGCCGTAATGGTTATTTGGGCGTTAGTGGTGGCAAAGAACAGAACACTGGTTATTATCAACAGGATACGCTTCATAGCACAATAAATTTATCCAAATGTAATAAACATGTATAAGTATTCCTAACGGATTTAAGACATTAGGTCATACTCGTCCCGATATCAGGCATACATTAATTTACCCTTCGGCACAGGAATGTTACGACCAAGCGAAATTGCAGTGTCAATCCATTGCTTCATAATCTCTTGTACATTTTCAAGTGCGGTATTTTGCGTTCCTCCTTCAGCCATAAATCCTGGCAATTCAAGAACTTCTGCAACAAATACATTATCATCCTTGCTCCAGTAAATAATAACTTCGTAACTCAGACTGTTTATCATCTTCTCACAATTTACAGACATCGCTAACCTTGTGCCCTGCAAAACAAAAAAACAAACCTTTTATCACCCTCAAATAAACAATTCTATAATCTTTGCATTTCCTGCCCTTTCAACCTATGGGGCAATACCCTACCTTTGCACAGTTTTTAATAAAAATAGATGTCTGTAATTAAACCTTTTTTGAGATTAAGTGGGCTGGAGCCATTGGTAGTGAGGCCGGAAATGAACTTTGTGAATGTAGGCGAACGGACAAACGTTACCGGATCGAAGAAATTTGCAAGGCTCATAAGGGAAAATAAATATGAAGAGGCACTTTCAGTGGCCCGCCAACAGGTAGAAAGTGGCGCGCAAATACTGGACGTTAACATGGATGATGCCCTGCTGGACGGTGTGCTCGCCATGACCACCTTCATTAACCTGCTACAAGCCGAACCCGATATAGCCAAAATACCAATAATGCTCGATTCATCTAAGTTCCCCATTATTGAGGCCGGACTTAAATGCATACAGGGTAAGTGTATCGTAAACTCCATATCGCTTAAAGAAGGGGAAGAAAAATTCATAGAACAAGCTGAAATATGCCATAGCTATGGCGCAGCGGTAATTGTGATGGCTTTTGACGAAACCGGCCAGGCAGATACCATGCAGAAAAAGGTAGACATATCACAACGTGCCTATAAAATACTCACCGAACAGGTAGGCTTCGACCCCGAAGATATTATTTTTGACCCCAACATTTTCGCGATAGCGACAGGTATAGAAGAGCATAATAATTACGGTGTCGATTTTATTGAGGCTACCCGTATAATTAAACAGCGCATGCCACTTACCAAAGTGAGCGGCGGTGTAAGTAATATTTCATTCTCCTTCAGGGGTAATGAAACCATGCGCGAAGCCATGCACAGTGTGTTTCTGTACCATGCCATTAAGGCGGGTATGGATATGGGCATTGTTAACGCCGGCCAACTGGTAGTGTACGATGAAATAGAACCTAAATTAAGAGAACTTTGCGAAGACGTTATTCTTAACCGTAACCCCGATGCTACAGAGACACTGGTAACATTCGCCGAAACCGTAAAAGCAAAAGACAAAGAAGAAAAGAAAGATGACCTATGGCGGGGCACACCAGTTGAAGAGCGCCTGAAACACGCACTGGTAAACGGTATAACCGATTTCATTGATGCCGATACCGAAGAGGCCCGTGTAAAATACCCGAAGCCGCTTGATGTTATTGAAGGTCCGTTAATGGATGGCATGAATGTAGTGGGCGACCTTTTTGGCAGTGGTAAAATGTTTCTGCCACAGGTGGTGAAGAGTGCCAGGGTAATGAAGAAAAGCGTAGCTTATTTATTCCCTTTCATAGAGGCTGAAAAAGAAGAGCGCAGGCTGGCACATATTGCCGCAGGCACAACTAACGAAGAAAATAAGGGTGCCGCCAAAATATTAATGGCTACCGTAAAAGGTGATGTGCACGATATTGGCAAGAACATTGTAGGGGTGGTATTGGGCTGTAACGGCTACGATATTATTGACCTGGGTGTAATGGTAGCTGCCGATAAAATATTAGATACTGCACAGAAAGAGAATGTAGATATAATAGGGCTTAGCGGCCTTATTACGCCCTCGCTCGACGAAATGGTGCATGTGGCCCGCGAAATGAAAAGGCGTGGCATGAAGCAGCCGCTGCTGATTGGTGGCGCCACCACCAGCCGCATGCATACCGCTGTTAAAATTGCGCCGCAATATGATAATGGAGTGGTGTATGTACTGGATGCCAGCCGCAGTGTAACCGTTGCCGGCAACTTGCTGAACAAAGAAAATAAGGAGGCCTTCCTTGCCAATATTGAGGTAGAGTACGGTAAACTTAAACACGATTTCGACAATAAAAAATCGGCGAAGAATTACATATCATTTAAAGAGGCGCAAGCCAATGCCGTTAAAATAAACTGGGATGGTTATAACCCGCCAAAGCCAGCTGCAATGGGCGTTCAGGTATTCCCTGATTTCGATTTAAGCGAGGTAAGGCAGTATATTGACTGGGGACCATTTTTTATTGCATGGGAAATGAAAGGGAAATTCCCGGCAATACTGAAGGACGAGCATGTAGGCGCGGAAGCTACCAAATTGTACAATGATGCCAACGAAATGCTGGATAATATCGTTAACGAAAAATGGCTAACTGCCAAGGGCATTACCGGCTTCTGGGAGACATTAAAAACAGCGCCTGACACTATTGTACTGAAGGACGAACAAGGCAACGAACTTACTACACTGGAAATGTTGCGCCAGCAAATAAAGAAAGCTGACGGACAACCCAGCTTCTCGCTGGCCGATTTTGTTAAGCCTAATGCAACCGATTACATGGGTGCATTTGCCGTAAGCATACATGGCATAGAGCCGCACCTGAAAAAGTATAGTGACGACCATGACGACTACCATAAAATAATGTTACAGGCCCTGGCCGACCGGCTTGCGGAAGCATTTGCGGAAGTGCTGCATAAAAAAGTAAGAACCGAATATTGGGGCTATGCCAGCCATGAGCAAATTGCGCTTGAAGATCTGGTGCATGAAAAATACCAGGGTATTCGCCCTGCACCGGGCTACCCTGCTTGCCCTGACCATACCGAAAAAAATAAACTGTTCAGCTTGCTGAATGCTACTGAAAATGCCGGCATCATACTCACGGAATCTCTGGCCATGTTCCCGGCGGCATCAGTTTGCGGTTGGTATTTCAGCCACCCGGAAAGCGGCTATTTCGGCATTAATAAAATTATGCCCGACCAGCTGGAAGACTATACCAAACGTAAGGGCCTGAGCCACGAAGAAATGCAACGGTGGCTTTCGCCGGTGCTGGACTAACAACAGAAAAGTAATACAATATGGATGCCCTCATAATTGCTGAGATAAAGGAAAAACTGAAAGAAATTGAAACCCGCCATCACGTGCGGGTTTTATATGCCTGTGAGTCGGGCAGCCGGGCATGGGGCTTTCCCTCAACCGACAGCGATTATGATGTGCGTTTTATTTATGCTTTCACTGCAAATGAATATCTGGGCATTGACGACATAAAAGACACCATTGATATACCCGTAAATGAAGTGCTGGATATTAATGGCTGGGATCTGCGAAAAGCTTTGCGCCTGTTCAGCAGATCGAATGCCGCGGTTTATGAGTGGCTGCAGTCGCCCATTGTATATACCCAATATGGTGATTTTCTACCTGAACTAACCGCCATGATGGGTGCATATTTTTCGCCCCGCGATGGTATGCACCACTATTTGGGGGTTGCAAGAAATGCGTTCCATACTTTATCGGGAGAGGAGATAAAACTGAAAAAGTACTTCTATTGCTTGCGGTCGTTACTGGCAGCAATGTGGATAGCTGACAAGCAACAAGTGCCACCCATTGAATTTGCAATTTTAAGAACCCAGATAACCGACGTGAACTGGCAAAATGAAATAGACAGCCTGTTACAACTAAAGGCCGGAAGCAATGAAAGCACCCTTATAAAACCGCACCAGTTACTGAACGATTTCATTACCAGCAACATTGCCGTGTACGAGGCGCAAGGCAACCTTATGCCGAAGAAAGAAGTAAATAACGCGTCACTCCATAAACTGTTCCGGGAACTGATACATGCTGTTTGAACAGGTACATAACAACACCAATGTGCTGCTGTTGCAATGCATAAGTGGCAGCCGGGCCTATGGCCTGGACACACCGCAATCTGATACCGACATCAGGGGCATATTTTACCTCAGCAGGCAAGAGTTTTACGGCCTTAACTATACTGATCAGGTAGCGAACCCGAGCAATGATATTGCTTATTACGAGCTGAAAAAATACATAGAACTGCTTACCCGCAATAACCCCAATATTCTTGAATTACTGAATACCCCGACCGACTGTATTTTATACAGGCATCCGGTGCTAGACATTATAAAGCCGGAAATCTTCCTGTCAAAACTATGTCTGCAAACATTTGCGGGTTATGCACTTACACAGGTAAAAAAAGCGGGCGGTCTCAATAAAAAAATATTCAATCCGGTGGCTGAGGTGCGTAAATCAATACTGGAATTTTGCTACTTTATTTCGGGCTATGCAGCAGTGCCTCTATTGCAATGGCTGGCGCAACGGGGCTTTGAGCAAGCAGACTGCGGCCTGGTTAAAATACCGCATACGCGGGACACCTACGCCATCTTCCATAAAAGCCAACTTACAACAGGCTATTTTGATGGCATTTATTCTGGCGAAAATGCCAATGATGTAAAACTAAGCACCGTGCCACCGGGTATTGAACCGCTGGGTATAGTTAATTTTAATAAGGACAGCTATTCGGGTTATTGTAAAGATTATAAAGAGTATTGGGAATGGGTAGCTAAACGTAATGATGCCCGCTACCAAAACACGCTGCAACATGGCAAGAACTACGACTCCAAAAACATGATGCACACCTTCCGCCTGCTGAATATGGCCAGTGAAATTGCAACAGAACACCGGGTAAATGTAAAGCGCCCAGACCGCGAATTGCTCTTCAAAGTAAAAAACGGCGAGTATGAGTTTGCAGAATTAATGGACATGGTGGAACAGAAAATGGAACTCATTCAGCAACAGTACGCCCAAAGCACCCTACCTGACACGCCCGATCCCGCCCAATGCGAAGCATTGCTGGTGGAGATGCGGGAGAGGTTGTATGGGAGATGAAGTAACGCCCTGCCTACCTGTACAATCTTTGCAATTGGAAAAACCCTGTAGGGATTACCTTATTGTAGAGAATTGAGGGTTGTAACAACCCAACAGACGGTCAATTTTGTTAAGTTAAGGGGAAATCCTGAAGGGATGACATGATTGTAGAAAATACAACATTAATTGGGCAAAAACTCCGAGGGAGTGACATAACAAATTAACCTGTAAATTCTTAACTAATAACATTGCCCAAAAAGGTGACATAAAACGAAAAAGCCATCTTTAATAAATTATATCACTCCTTCAGAGTTTAGTCATAGTCATTATTTCTTTCTACAATAATGCCAATCTTTCGGTTTTTTCCATTTACCGGATACAACCTGAATCATTCCCTGAACTTCGGGTTTGCTCCTTTTATCGGATACAATCCGAATCATTCACAGAACTGAGAATATGGTTGCACATAATTATTTAGCTTTGCACCTGCAATATCAGCAAACCCAATCAATATTTTTCAAATAACCACAATAACACATAGTGAGCGACAATAAGGCACAAGAGCAGATACCTACACAACCGCACTATTTGCGCATCATGGCACAAATAGTTTCCTATTTATGCCACCCGGTATTTATGCCCATCATTATGGCATATACCCTATATGCGCTCTGGCCAAATACTTTTGCCGGAATTGATATAAAAATGATATTGCTTATTATAGCGTTGAATGCAGCATTCTTCCCGCTTATAAGCATATTGCTCATGAAGCCGCTCGGGTTTATTGGCAGCCTGCAAATGCCTACTGCCCGCGAACGGACTATCCCGTTAATGGTAAGCATGGTATTTTTCTTCTGGGCCAGCCAAACCATCAGCAACATGGCAGGGGGTTCATTACCCATGATCTTAAAAATACTGATGCTGGGTAACTTCTACGGTATTGTGGTGCTCTTCCTCATTAATATTTTTACCAAAATAAGTATGCATACAGCGGCTGCGGGTGGTATGCTGGGCATACTCATTGTGCTGCAGCTTATAGGGCCGGTAAACATCATGATGCCATTCTTTATTGCTCTGGTCATTGCCGGTATTATTGGTACTGCCAGGCTCGTTTTAGGTGCTCACCAAAAAGGGGATGTCTGGCTGGGCTATATTATAGGCATACTATCTCAGATAGCCGCATTTTTATACTTTAAGTACTTTAAGTAATATTTTTCGTGCAACAGTTATTTTAAGGTTGGGGCGTGTGCTTCGGCCTTTTTTGTTAGCAGCGGGTGCATTTTTGCATGGGCTTTTTACAACAATGTTGAACTCCTTCGGAGTTCGAATTTATCATTGTTTGTTCGGCGGGTTGCACCCGCCGCTATTGTTGTTTAGCCCCTTCAGGGCAGTTTTATTTGCATCACATTAATTCGGTGTCCGCCGTTAGCACAGATGTTTATGCTTCCAGAATAGCAGGACGAAGTAAATCCGTCAACGATTGTATTTATTCGGTAGGTTTATACCCGCCGCTATTGTTGTTTTGCCCCTTCAGGGCATATATACATCCACACCTGCTCTTTACAAACATCTTTGCCTGCATGTATAATGTAGCATAAAAAAACGTCCGCAACTGTTGCCAGTTGCGGACGTTCAATTAACTAATTATGCTTCGTAAATACTATGACTCAGGGTAAAGAATAGCAGTAAACTGGTTGCTACCAGTAAACAACTTCTTAGCTGCTTCTTGTACTTCAGCAGGAGTTATTTTATTAATGTAGTCCTCATACTTCAAGGTACGGTTCCTGTCCCTTCCCCAGAAGATAGCGGCTTGCATTTTGTCGTTCCAGAATTTATTTTCCTTTACGTCAGTTTTGTATTTTTCAATCCACTGGCTTTTCACCTTTGCAAGGTCTTTAGCATCAGGTCCTTTTTCTTTCAGGTTCTTGATCTCTTCATTGGCAGCTGCTATCAGCTTGTCAACGTTTTCTGGTCCGCAAGGCAAAGCCAACTGAATGCTGAAGCGCTCGTAAGGCTCTTTACTTAACCTGCCATTGAAACCACCACCATAGATAGCGCCCATTTTTTCGCGAAGTTCTTCAATTACTTTAATGTTCAGTATCTCAGAAACAGCCTGTGTTTTTATAGCCAGGTCTTCGCTGTATGGCATCTCGCCCGAGAACATTTCTATAATAAGGCTCTTCTTCTCTTTGCCTTTGTATATTTTCAATTCTTTGTTGCCGGAAACAGGGCGAACGCCATTGTCTTTAAATGCTGCGACCTTTCCTTTTGACGGGATACTACCGAGGTAAGTTTCTAACAATGGGATAGCGGTTTCAGCAGTTATATTGCCTACTATAAAGAAGTGGTAACCATCTGCATTGCCAAATTCATCGCTGTATATCTGCACTGCCCTGTCCATATTCAACTTAGCGAAATCAGCAGGTGTAGGTATAACCATTCTTGCCAACGGATTGTTGTTGAACATAGTTTTCACCATGGTATCAGAGAACGCCGCCTGCGGGTTCGACATGATGTATTTCAACTGCGACTCCTGTTTGTCAATGAACGCTTTGAACAAAGCTGCATCTTTACGCGGCTGCATAATTTGCAGGTAGGTAAGTTGCAGCATGTCTTCGAAATCTTTAATGGTACTGCTGCAATTCAGGTCGTCAGATATTTCACCGATAGACATAGAAGCTTCAATCTTTTTACCCGCAAGTATCTTTTCTATTTCGGTAGGGTCGTATGCGCCATAACCCATGGCATCCATAAGCTCCGTAGCGAATTTCACATTGCTTCTGTCAGCAACACCGTAGTTATTTGAACCACCTTTTTTAATGCCATGCATTAAAATTTCATCGCTTTTGAAAGTAGTAGGCTTTATAGTTACTTTTATGCCATTACTTAAAGTAATAGTTTCAGCCTGAAAACCTTCTTCATTTTGGCGATTTACCACTAAACCTTTAGCAGGCTTAGTGCTCATTAAAGCTGTAGCGACAACCTTATCTTCGTTCTGCTTAATATCCTGGTTAAAGCCAGCTGCAGTCATGGTCAGTAATTCTTTGTCAGTAGGCAATTTGGCATCTGCTTTATCCGGGCCGGTAATAAGCGAGAATGTATTCATGCTGCTCATCCACTTCTTAAACATTTCATTAGCTTCAGCCACCTTAATGCCAGGCATCAGTTGCTTGGTATACTTGTATTCATTTTCAATACCCGGGAAACAATCGCCATTCAAGAACACACCAATGTACTCTTCAATTGCATTCTTGCTATCGGTAGTGCTTCTTTCGTTGTAGGTTTTTTCAACATTACTGAGGTAGCTCTTTTTAGCAAGTTCCAGTTCACCTTCTGTAAAGCCGAATTTCTTAGCTTTAATCAGTTCGCCGGTTACTGCGTTTACAACTTTTGCCGCACCATCATCGCCAATGCCCGCATAAATATTAAAGCTCTCGTAACCATGTATCAGGTTATCCATACCTGCACCCGCAAATGGGAAAGGAGGGTTAGCGCTTTGCGACAATTCATTAAACCTGCGGTTCAGCATTTCTGTTACCAGGTTGTTCAGTATAAGCTCATTACGGTAGTCGCCCAGCGTAGTTACAGCGTGTTTCTTCGAATACGGGAAGGTAAGGATATAGGTTGAATTGGTTGCTTCCTTATCGGTAACCACCATGGCTTCCGGTGCCTTACGTGGGCTTACTTCAACATAATTACGCTTCTTTTCTCCGGCAGGGTTTTTAATACCGCCAAAATGTGCTTCAATCATCTTCTTAGCGGTAGCAACATCAATATCGCCCACTACCATTACCGCCTGCAAATCAGGGCGGTACCAGTCTTTATAAAAGCTGCGCACTTTATCGTAGGTGAAATGCTTCAGTATTTCGTCTTTACCAATTGGCAAGCGCTCTGCATACAAAGATCCTTCAGCTAGTTTCGGGAAGTACTTCTTCAGCATACGGTCGTCAGCACCTTTACCTAGGCGGCTTTCTTCCAATACTACACCACGCTCTTCATCTATATCTTTGTCTGTAAGCAAGGCATTGTGCGCCCAGTCTTCAATTATCTGGAAACCTTTTTCAAGATTACCCGGCTTATCGGTTGGGATAGGTAATATATATACGGTTTGGTCGAACGCTGTATAGGCGTTAAGATCTGCGCCGAACTGAACGCCTATCGATTGCAGGTAACTAACCAGTTCATTCTTCTGGAAGTTTTTGGTTCCATTAAAGTTCATGTGCTCCATAAAGTGAGCCAAACCCAATTGTTCGTTGGTTTCCAGTATTGCACCTGCTTTTACAGCCATGCGCAACTCCACCTTGTTCATTGGTTTCTTGTTGGTTTTAATATAGTAAGTGAGGCCATTAGCCAGTTTACCGGTTACCACCTTAGGATCTTGTGGCAATTTGGCTTTCAGATCTTGTGCCCAGGTATACGTGGTAACACTGCCTGAAAGTAGCATGCCCGCGAAGGCTATGCTCAAGGAATACTTAAATAGTTTCATGCTTTTTGTAGATATCCGGCAAATGTATTATATTTTACTGTATATCCAAATAGAATTTCATAAAAGGGCAGCTTTTTTCGGTTCGTGCACAGCTATGCTGGCTAATTACCCATACACCACGGCTTGGGTGTAGCACTTTTACGAAATAAAATTTTATACACACTTTTTAAAAAGTTTTTTCTATCTTTGCCATCCGTTCTGAAAAAGTCAAAAGGGTTTTATCTTTTTGGCTTTTTAGTTTTAGTTCGGTAGAACTCTAAGAGTATTCATTTTGTCAGGTTGTTTACAGCCATATTACATCATAAATACGGGCATAGTTCAACGGTAGAATAGAGGTCTCCAAAACCTTTGATCGTGGTTCGAATCCGCGTGCCCGTGCTGAGTTTTTTGTTAACTGACCGGTCTTGTGAAAGATGTAAGCATCTTTTAAAAGACGGGTCGGTTATCGTTTTAACATTAAAAATTAACTGAAATGAGTAAATTAGGAACTTACATACAGGAAGCCTACGACGAATTACTGCATAAAGTAAGTTGGCCGTCATGGGACGAACTACAGCAAACTACCGCTATTGTTTTGGTGGCATTGGCTATAGTTACTGCAGCAGTTTGGGGAATGGACTTCGCATCGAAAGCAGTTCTTACTTTTATTTACGGTATATTAGGCAAGTAAAGAATGACAACAATGGACGAAGTAGCAGAAAACCAACAACCAGCAGCTGAACAGGGAACACCTGAACAAGAGGTTGCAACTCCCGTACAGGAAGTAGCAGCACCTCCCGCTCCCGTACAAGATACCAAATGGTATGTAATACGTGTGGTAAGTGGTAAAGAGCGCAAAATAAAAGAATACATTGACCGCGAGGTTAAAATAAATAACTGGTCAACTTCGGTAGTACAGGTACTTTGCCCTATTGAAAAAATATTTAAGGTTGTTAATGGTAAAAAAGTATTGAGGGAAAAGACATTGTTCCCGGGTTACATTTTGCTGGAAGCGATTGACGGTAAGCTTACCGATAATATTGTACAAACAGTTAAGAACGTTACCAACGTTATACACTTCCTGGGCCGCGACAACCCGACAGCTTTGCGTAAAACCGAAGTGAACAAGATGTTCGGTAAAATGGATGAAGTTAGCGAACAAGGTATTAGCTACGCTGAACCATACATTATGGGCGAAACGGTTAAGATTATTGACGGACCTTTCAACGACTTTAATGGTACGGTGGAAGAAGTTAACGAAGAGAAGAAGAAACTGAAAGTAGTGGTAAAGATCTTTGGCCGCGCAACTCCGGTGGAATTGAACTACAGCCAGGTTGAAAAATTAGCTTAGTAAAAAATCAACAAATAATATTGTAGACCGCATCTTAACCGATGCGGTTTTTTAATTTAACCATTGGTTATTAACACACTACAGCAGTAGTTTTGCATGTTGGTACATTTATTGTCAGGCTCTATAAACAAATTGAAAACTAATTTGAAAATACCGCTATTTTTCATGTTTAATTCACATGGATTTATTTGCGTTTGTATTACCTTTGGCCGGAATTAACATTCCTGTCACGATAAATAATTAAATTTTATATGGGATACGTAAAAGACCTTTTCAAGCAAAAGGCAGATGCACAGAACAAAGAGATAAAAAGTATTCTTGAACAACACGGCAACAAGAAGATTGAAGATGTTACCATTGCCCAGGCTTACCAGGGTATGCGCGGCATTACAGGCCTTGTTACTGAAACTTCGCTGCTTGATGCAAATGAGGGTATCCGCTTCCGTGGATATTCTATCCCTGAGCTGAGGGAAAAACTTCCGAAAGCTGACGGTGGCAATGAGCCGCTGCCAGAGGGTTTATTTTACCTGATGCTTACAGGTGAAGTGCCATCGAAAGAAAATGTAGAACATATTTCATCAACATGGGCACGCCGTTCGCACGTACCTAACCACGTGTTCGATGTTATTGAAGCCTTTCCGATATCGGCTCACCCTATGACGGTGTTTACTGCTGCCGTACTGGCACTGCAAACAGAATCAAAATTTACTAAAGCATACGAAGAAGGTATAAGCAAAAAAGAATACTGGGACTACGTTTACGAAGATACCATGACGCTTATTGCGCGCCTGCCACGTATTGCTGCTTATATCTACCGCAGGAAATATAAAAACGGAGAACATATTCATCCGGATGGTATGCTGGACTGGAGCGCAAACTTCGCACACATGATGGGCTATGAAGAAGAAAGCTTCAAAGAACTGATGCGTTTGTACCTTGTTATACATGCTGATCATGAAGGTGGTAACGTTTCTGCACATGCTACACACCTTGTAGGCTCTGCACTGAGCGATCCTTATCTTTCTTTCGCTGCGGGTATGACAGGCCTTGCTGGTCCGTTACACGGCCTTGCTAACCAGGAAGTAATTCGCTGGATAGAGGAAATGTGTAAGGAGCTGAATTCAGACCAACCTACTAAAGAACAAATTGCTGACTACATACATAAAACACTTACTGCTGGCAAAGTAGTACCAGGTTATGGCCACGCTGTATTGCGTAAGACCGATCCGCGCTTTACTGCGCAGATGGAATTTGCTAAAAAGCATTGCCCGGATGACCCTACTGTAAACACAGTTTGGAATATTTATGAAGTTGCACCTCCAATACTGGAAAGCACTGGTAAAATAAAGAATCCATGGCCTAACGTTGATGCGCATTCAGGTTCATTACTGAAGCACTATGGCCTTATAGAAGAAGATTTCTATACTGTATTGTTCGGTGTTTCCCGCGCGCTTGGTGTATTGGCAAGCCTTTGTTGGGATAGGGCCCTTGGCTTCCCGATAGAGCGTCCGAAGTCAATTACTACTGATTGGGTGAAGAACTTCATTAAACAAGGTGAAGCAGTAGCTTAAAAAATTAAAAAGTAAAAGTAAAAAATTAAAAAGCACATAGGCAACTGTGTGCTTTTTGCTTTTGTACCCATGATGGCCCATTCTATAAAAGCAAAAAATCATCCGCAGGGGATGATCAGCATACCAAAAAAAGCCGGGATCTTCGAATCAATCCCCTCCACCACCACAACCTCCGCAACCTCCACCGCAACCTCCGCCTCCGCTACAACCGCCACCACCACTGCAACCGCCGCTCCCATCTCCGCCCCACTTCCGGCTATCGTATATTGACTTTTCAGGCGAACCGTTTTCCAGTATCATATATACATACACCAGTTCATTGGCTGCTATTATACCATTTATATTTTAAATTTCGGCATGATTTTTGCAGTAGTTATGTATGGCAAAATTGCAAATCATAGAGATTCAGGAATCCGTAGAAGTGCTTAAGCGTCTGCTAAAGAAATCATCATCCGCTGTAGCTCCCAGGG
>JBBRPD010000096.1:0-17618 GCA_038228575.1 Chitinophagales bacterium
ATCAAAATACGGCGCTAAAATCATGTCATTGCGCTGGTAAGTGCAAAAGGTTTGTAGTTGCTAACCAATTAAATAAACCGTGTGCCGGTAGGTACACAACAATCGCAACCCTGCCGGTTTATTATGTATAAATGGTATAAGATAACCTATCTCCATACGCTTTCCAATGAAACATTTGACGATTCTATAACTACCGACTACATAAAAGACACAATTAACCATAGCAAGTATTTCTTCCGTTGGCACGATGAAGATTATATGGAAGTAGCAGTAATACCCTACAAAGAAAAACTGTTTAAAGGTGCCAAATGGTTTAAATGCAGCGGCCGCTTTATGAGCCCGAATAACCTGGACTATTTCCGGCACATACTAAACCTTGACATCAATAATAAGGAAAAACTGTGGCGTGGTTTTAAAATTGAAAATAATATGCATGATAGTACTGTGCCACTGACACTTAACAGATGTGTGACAAAAAAATGGGATAAGGTTTCATTCTTCGCTAAAGTGCCCGGCGGCTTAAAGGAGGGGGATATTGTGAGGGTTGCCATGTGGGTAAGCGATAAAACTGAAATTTACATGGACGACATAAGGCTTGACCTTTACAAATAAACCCTTTACCTTCAAAAATATGCTTAAAAATACCCTTACTGAACTGGCAAGCCAATACACAACCGATACAGTTGTTATAGAAAAATGCTGGGCTGAATTAGAGCATCAGTATACCGGTAAAGGCCGCCATTATCACACGTTGGCGCACCTTGAAAATCTTTTGGTTCAGCTATCCGCGGTTCGGGAACAAATTGCAGATTGGGATACCCTGTTGTTCACGCTTTTCTACCATGATGTTGTTTACGGCGCATTAAAAAATGATAACGAGGAAGAAAGCGCATTGCTTGCCAGGAAAAGAATGCAAGAACTTGGCGTGCCTTTACCCTCAATCACCCGTTGCGCGGAACAGATACTGGCCACCAAACAACACCTGGTAAGTACTGATAACGACACAAATCTATTCACCGATGCCGATCTTTCCATTTTGGGCGCGTCGGCAGAAGCTTACGCTACTTATACCCAACAGATAAGAAAGGAGTACAAAATATATCCCGACATGGTTTACAAGCCCGGCAGAAGGAAAGTACTGCAGCATTTCCTGAACATGGATTCTATTTTTAAAACGCACTATTTCCATGCTACATTTGAAATGCAGGCACGCACCAATCTGCAATGGGAGCTTGAACAACTGTAAACAGAAAAAAACTACACTCTTTTTAACCAACCCGTTACACTCATTCTTGGACGGTTAGCTATGGCTACTTCATGTACTAACACATCGCTCTGAAAGAAAATGGCCTTTTGATTGTTGGGCAGTATAGACTGCGTTGTTTCATTCTGATGCACAATAAGCTGACCGCCATCACTCTCCGTCCAGTCTTCATTCAGGTAGCTGATCATTGAAAATTTGCGGTTGCTATCATTGCGCAACTGGTCTTTGTGCTTGTTGTAGTAGGCACCTTTCTCATACAATGCGTAATGGAACTCGCACGCATTAAGGCCCGTAAAACACGTTTTATTTAAATGCCCCATAAACTGGCTAATGGTGTCTAAAAACTCCATTTCAGCATGGTTTTTAGTTGCAGAATCGAGCCAGCTCGTTTTGTCAGTTCGTACTTTTTGGTTCTTATCCTTAGTAGCATTACCAATGCCAGCGGCTTCCATCCTGCTATCCCGCTTCAGGCGTTGCAGATTTTGTTGCAGTGCTGTTGCCAGCGGCAGGTTCAAAAATGTTTCAGAAATACCAATATTACCTGTAATAAACCCTTCAATCAACTCTTCGAACTTCGCCTGCATTGCCCACAAGGTAACCTATATTCATGCCAATGTAGCAGAAACAATTGTGCTTATAAAAATAAAGAAAGCGCAAGTCGGTTACCTGCGCTTTCCATCCTGAATAATGATTGACTCCATACCTTATTTAGCCTGCACTAAAGCATCGCGCATAAGCTTCACTTTGTTATGATCGCCCTGCAGTAATTGGTATTGATTGTTAATGAGGGTTTGCTGGGCAACAGTTATCTTACCTATGTCATCGTTCAAAACATCGCGGTAAGTGCCAACTGCAACATCTTCGCCGTACTCACATGAATTTAAGATAGCTTCGCGGTCGTTACCTGTAAGCGCCGCTTTAATATCCATCCATGCGCGGTAGAACTTGCCACTTGTTCTGGTACCTTCAACCGGTGTACCTCCAATGAGTTGAAGTTCGCTGATGAGCTCGGCCTTGCATTTCTGGCTATTTTGCAGGAACTGGGAAAACAGCACTTTAAGATCTGCGTCGCCGGTTTCCTCAAGGGCTTTTCGGTAACCTTCAATTCTGTCGTTATTAATTTCTACCAAATTGTTCAATACGTCAATAGCTTGTTCGTTTTCCATAGTAAATTTTGTTTTCGGGGTGAAAGTGTTTATTGTTTACGATACAAAATTGAACAAAACCAGCTTTTGAATGTTACACAAAAGCATTTAAATTTTACAAAATTTACATGTCCGTACACCGGTAACCCGCATAATTACTAGGTTGTGGGCTTGGGTGCTTCTTTCTTTACCTCCTCCACTTGCTTTTCCTTTTCAATTACTTTTTCATTTTGCTGAATGCTTGCTGTGTTTGTCTCCACTTCTATTTGTTTGGTGGTTACGGCATAGCTGTTCGGCCTTATGGGTGCGCCGTATTTTACGGCATAGGCTTTGGTGAACTCAGCCCCCAGGTATAATATAATAGAGGAATAGTATATCCATACCAATAAAATAACCAACGAACCAGCGGCACCGTAAGTGCTACCTACCTTTGTTTGCGATATGTATATGGAAATACCAAATTTGCCGAGCGAAAACAGTACCGCTGTTATTAACGACCCTACAAATACATCCTTCCACCTTATTTCAGCATCTGGTAACACCCGGAAGATAACTGCGAAAATAAGCGTGCTGATACCCAGCGTAAGCACCCAATTCACCACGTAAAAAATGGCTACTGTTATTTGAGGGAATGACACCTGCAAATGCTTGTTCACTACCTCAATTAACCCGCTAATGGAGAGCGAAACCAGCAACAAAAAACCCAGACTCACAATAACCGAGAAAGAAAGAAATCGATTTTGAACCATTTTTAGCCACCCTCGTTTGGGCTTCGGCTTTAAACCCCAAATGCTGTTTATGGAATCTTGTATCTCTGCAAATACCGAGGTAGCACCCAATAACAGCGTTACTATACCTATTGTAGCAACAACAGAACTTTTGTCGCTCACCGCTGCATGCCTGATAATGTCTTGCAATTCTTTAGCGGTATCACTGCCCAGAAAACCCTGTAATATGCCGTAAATCTTGCCTTCTATCGCCTCCCGTTTCAGAAAAAGCCCGCAGAACGAAATAATGACCACCAGTAGCGGCCCCATTGAAAACACCGTATAATAGGCCAGTGAAGCACTGAGTTTGGTTACCTTATCATCAGAAAATGCGTTAAAGGTATTTACAATCACTTCCCAGCCGCTCTTAAAAAACCCATTTTTCATAATGCATTAAAATTTACGGTTGTATCAGTATACATAATTACATCTACGTAAATTGTAACTGTAAAAGTTCTGTTTACCGGAAAGTACCTCCAGTGCCAGTTAGCGTTGGGAGGCCAAGCTTAACCTGAATTAGAACGTTGACAAATATCTACCCTATATTTGACAGGTCAATTCACCTGCATCCATGAAACAGAACACACCTACTTTATACGAATGGGCTGGCGGCAAAGCATCGTTGGAACAGCTTACTGAAGTATTTTATGATAAAGTACTTAAAGATGAGCTGCTGTACCCCGTATTCAAAAATATGGCAGGCGACCACAGCAAGCATGTGGCACATTTTATTGGCGAAGTCTTCGGCGGGCCCAAGTTATATTCCGGGGATGACGCTGGGAGCCATTACAAGATGATTGCTCACCATTTGGGCAAGATGCTGGACGAAACTAAAAGAAAACGCTGGATGGCACTGTTGCTGGAAAGCTGCGACGAAGTAAAGTTAGCCGATGATCCCGAATTCCGTTCGGCCCTTGTAGGCTACCTGGAATGGGGCAGCCGGGTAGCCGTTATCAATTCTATTAAAAGCGAGAATCCGCTCGGTGAAAACGAACCTATGCCTAAATGGGGTTGGGGCGAAACCGGCGGACCGTATGTGCCGGAAAAGGGCTAAATTTCTCTCTGACAGGATGTAAGCATCTAGCGACACGCTCCAATTATATCCATTCTAAATTAAAAGTCATCCACTACTAGTGATCAAACTCCCCGCAAACTTTGCTGTAGGGGATTTCGGTTATCTTTTTTAAAATATCGGCGTCAATGGGGAACATATAGTCTTGTTGAAACCAAACGAGTGCGAGGCATGACCCATGTCGGTTCATATCTCTTTGGGGAGAACCGGAAAGCTCCACTATGCAAATAACAGGCGGCAACGCCGCAGGTTCACCAAACGGATAGCGCCCGTTGTATGCAATGGGTATTTGTGCAGGTTCAATCAAATAAACCTCATCAATACAACTGAATTTTCTCGCATCATTGACTACATCCTTCAATATCCGTTCATTCATTTGCCTTGTGGGGATACCCTCCAGCAGCCCACCATAAGTAAGCGTTTGTTTAATGCTCCTGATGTGTACTTTTTTTGTCCCCTCAATTATTATTTCGTCGTTCACCATAGCGTGAATATATGAATTTTATTGCGTGTTATATATTCGTGAAGAAGGGTTATGAAATTTTGGCCAAGCCTAATCTCCGACTGCGTTCGAGGGGTTTGATGCTCCCTTTTCTCCCCAAACAAAACAAATCGTCAATCAAATAAATAGGGGCTGAAAAATTCAGCCCCTATTTATACGTTCATTCACAATTAACCATTAACAATTAACAATTTACAATTAACTCGCTATCTTCTCTTCCATCTCCATCAACACCTCAAATGCCTTATCGTAGTCTTTGTTCATTTGGGCAAGACGCGCGGTATGCTGACGGTATTGTTCGTCTACTTTAGGGAATTCAGCTTTGTTATTATAGAATGTCGGGTCGCCCAGTTTTGCTTCCAGGGCGGCTGTGTCTTTCTTTAACTTATCCAGTTCTTCTTCCAGTTTTTGGAAGGCTTTTTGTTGCTTCTGGTAGTCCTTTTTCAGGGCATTCAGCTGGTCGTTATTTACCGTAGGTTTGGGTGCGGGCTTCTCTTCTTTTTTAGCAGGGGCTGCTTGCTTCGGCGCCGCAGCGGCAGCGGCCAATTCGCGCTTAATTTTATCCTGCTGCCAAACAGTAAATTCATCATACGGACCTACGAATTCTTTTATCTCACCATCCTCAATGTTCCATATTTTATTGGCTGTACGGCTAATAAAATAACGATCATGCGATACAATAATGATGGTGCCCTTGTATTTATTCAGTGCATCTATCAGCATTTCTACCGACTGCATGTCCAAGTGGTTGGTAGGCTCATCCAGCAACAGGAAGTTGCCTTTAGCCGCAATAACCTTCGCCAATGCTACCCTCGCCTTCTCGCCACCCGAAAGCACTTTTATTTTCTTGAAAACATCGTCGCCGCTAAACAGGAAGCAACCCAGCAATTGCCTGAGTTCCAGTTCGTTCTTGCCGCTGCCGCACATCTTCATTTCTTCCAGTATCTCATTTTCAACGGTAAGTGCCTCTAACTGGTGCTGTGCATAGAAACTTTCTTCTACGTTATGCCCCCACTTGCGGTCGCCTTCAAATTTTTCCTGGTCCGTTATAATACGTAACAAGGTCGATTTACCCTTACCATTCGCACCTATCAGGGCTATTTTGTCGCCCCTCAGTATTTCAGCGGTTGCGTTTTCCAGTATCTTCAGGTTACCATAACTTTTGCTGATGCCCTTCAGTTCGCATATAATTTTGCCGGGCTGCACACCTACGTCAAAGTTAATGTTCATGGTAGGCATTGAAGAATCCGGAGCCTCAATTTTATCCAGCTTATCCAGGCGCTTAATAGCACTCTGTGCCTGAGCAGCCTTGGTTGCCTGTGCACGGAAACGCTCAATAAAACGCTCCTGTTGGCGTATATAATCCTGCTGGTTTTCAAAAGAACGCTGTTGCAAAACCATACGCTCCACTTTTTCCTTCTGGAAGAAAGAATAGTTGCCGCTGTATTGGTGCAGATCGCGCTGCCATACTTCCACAATCTTGGTTACCATCCTATCCAGGAAATACCTGTCGTGCGATACAATAACCACACTACCGGGGTAGCTGATCAAATAACGCTCCAGCCACTCAATGGAAGGAAGATCCAAGTGGTTGGTAGGCTCATCTAATAACAACAGTTGCGGTGCTTGCAGCATCATTTTTGCGAGCAGCACACGCATACGCCAACCACCACTAAACTGGTCGTAAGGGCGTTGCAGGTCGGCCGTGGAAAAACCAAGGCCCTCCAGCACTTCTGCTGTTTTATGTTCCATTTCATAGCCACCGGCTACTTCATAGTCGTGTAATTTATGGCTGTAATCGTCCAGCAGGTCGGCATCATCGGGCTTGCTTTCCAGCTCCTTCAGTATGTCCTCCATTTCCTTTTCCACCTGCACGGCCCTTTCAAAAGCCTGCATACCCACTTTTAAAATTGAGTCGGAAGTAGAAAAACTCAACAGGTCCTGGTTAAAGAAACCCAGACTTACGTCTTTAGGTTTATTAATAGCACCCTCACTCACCGAATAAGCGCCGGTCATCATGCGTAACAATGTAGATTTACCTACACCATTACTGCCCACAAGGCCAATACGCTCACCATCACCAATTTGCCAGTTAGCCTCTTCTAATATAGGCCTGGCTCCAAAATAGAACGAAACGTTCTGTAAAGACATCAACATAAGGCCGCAAAGTTACACGCCTAATCCCGATTTTACTAAAACACCTATACATTTGATTAAAATAGCTTCTTAACAACTTTTTTAGCACCAACAACATTACAAATACCAACTAAGTACAACCCTGCTATCCTATTACGAAATATTATTTTCACTATTTTTTAATTATCTATTGCAATTGAACCACCTAGTACTTACATTTGCCACCTATTTCAAACAAAAAAATCAAACTAAAATGAAAAAAATCACAATCGCAGCGTTAGCGCTTATGTTCATCGGTTCTGTAGCTATCGGTCAAGAAAAGAAAGCTGAAAAGAAAGAAATGAAGGCTGACAAGAAAGAAATGAAAGCTGAAAAAGCTGGCAAGAAAACTGAAGCTAAGAAAGCTGAAAAAGTTGAAAAGAAAGAAATGAAAGCTGAAAAGAAAGCAAAATAATTTCTGCCTAATTTATAGAAAAGATGCCTTCACGAAGGCATCTTTTTTTATGCGCGTATGTGGGCGTTGTATAGCCTGCATTATTCACAAATTCTCTCCCGCTGGGGTCACCCCAGCCCTGAAGGGCGGCATGGTATGTTGCAAAATGTATTTAGCCGTAATAAATAAAACGATGACAAATCATATCACCTTTTGGGAATGGGGTTTTGCGTGCGGCTGTATAGGCCATACATAATGTTAGTAGAGTTTCCTGAATAAAAAATGGCACAAGGTACGCACCTCATGCCATTTACAATTTATCATTTACAACTTACAATTTATCTAAATATCCTGGTTAAATTTACGCGTTGTAGTGGTTTTCCTCATTTCCAGTTTCGCATTGGCTTTATCAGCACGCTTATTAATAATGCGCTCCAGGCCAAATGTATCATCACCATATACATAAATAGTGCTGCCGGTTATTTTCTTAAACATGTCATCAACAAACTTTATGCGGTCACGCTCAAACGGAGCGTCTATCAGTTCTATTCTGCCGGAAAGTTTGCCGTTAACCATATTAAAATAGCCGGCATAGTTTGCACCCGTGCCTTTAAAGAAGGTAATGAACGATTTGTCTTCCAGTACAGCATCGTTAATAGAGGTAAACTTATCTAAGAACTTGTTGTAAAAATCGACCAGCGTTTTGTAATCGTTTACATTTTTTATAGTACCATTTTTTACAACAGCCCAATTTTTAAGCAAGATGTCAAAATCGTTGCGGCTATACATCGTATCGGTATATTCAACCAACGTAAAACGCTTGGTAGCCAGTTCATTCAGCACTTCGGTGTATTTTACGTTAGGCAGACTGAGTGTAGTTGCGTCGCCCGCTTTAAAATAGACCATAGGCCCTTTTGCAGAGTTGTGTTCGCGTGCCCACCATGTAGCCTTGCCATCAGTGCCGGTTTTGAACATAGCCAATGTAACATCGAAAGACTCGAAATAATTCAGGTTACCTTTTTTGTCAATGCCCGGAGTCTTTACATTCTTGACCGCAAGATAGCCCCAGTCGCTTCTTGATGCATCATTCACCTTGTCGCCCTTGGCAATAAAATCAGACTTATATTTATTAACAAACCCCCTGAGGTCATTACCATTATTGTCGAACGTAGCACTTTCCTGCGAAGGAAATCTATTCTGATGCCAAACCTGAGCATAAGAACCGCTGACAACTGATGATAATAACAGTACGGTGAATAACTTCTTCATGTATTACTATTTTAAATAAACTCAATAACATTCAGGGCCCTGCTTTACAGCAAATGCCTAATAAGCAGCCAAATTACTAAAAAGTATTGTAAACAAAGCAGTAATTTACCGAAGCATGCATTGTTGGGTCACGCCGCGCCCACAAGCAGCCGGGCATACTGGCACCGTTAATGCTAACTGTAGCAAAAAATTTTCGCGGGCGGCCCTGCTTCTGCCCCCGGTTTTGGTACATTTGACATCACATTATTATTATGCTTCCAACTATCCTCACCATATCGGGCAGCCTCCGGGCCAATTCATCGAATAATGCAGTTATTGCCGCCGCCAGTCAATTTCTGAAAGGCAAGGCCAATACCATTCCGTTCGAAGGCTTAGGCACGCTACCCCATTTCGATGACAACCCTCATCCGTCGCAGGTAGTCATTGATTTCCGGGAAATGATTCGCAGCGCAGATGCGGTGCTGATTTGCTCGCCCGAATATGCATTCGGCGTGCCCGGTTCGCTCAAAAATGCGCTGGACTGGACCGTCTCCTCCGGCGAGTTCATGAACAAACCTGTTTCCCTTATTACTGCTGCCACCGGTGGCGATAAAGCCCATGCCGCATTGCTACTTACCTTGCGGGTAATATCGTCGGTTCTGCCCGACGATTGCGCCCTGCTGTTGCCGTATATCCGCTCAAAAATGAACAAAGATGGCGCAGTATGCGACCCGGAAACCCTGCAGATCATTGAGCAAAACACCACCAAATTATTGCAAAGCATCGCCATGGTGCATGAAAACGCAGCGACCCACGACAGCGGACATTAGAGCAACAAGTTTCACACTAGGAATAATTTCAATATTTTCATGAAAAAAATAATCTCTACTCCTGCTGTTTTTACATTGTTTGTCTGTTGCCTTGTAATGCATTCGTGTATGGCGCAAGCAACAAAATTGGTCACCTGCAACGACAGAAAGCTGGAATACATGGGCCGCATTGTGCATACCGACTCCACTGCCGCTCTTTCGTGGCCCGGTTCATCGGTTGCCATTAATTTTGAAGGGGCTGATATTTCAGTGACTCTTAAAGATGAAACAGGCAATAACTACTATTACGTAATTGTTGATGACGGCGAACCCACCAAACTGCAACCCGACACGGTCCGCAAAACATATACGGTAGCTACTAACCTGCGCAAAGGCTACCACAATGCGCTGCTGTATAAACTTACTGAAAGCCGCGTGGGCAAAACCTGGTTCTATGGTTTTGAGTTGAATAAAGAGGCTAAAATATTGCTGCCGGCAAAGCGCGAAAAGAACATAGAGTTTTATGGCAATTCCATCACCGTAGGTTACAGCGTTGACGATTCTGTTGGCGATTCTGGCGAACCCCGTTTCATGAATAACTACTTTTCCTATGCTGCCATTACCGCGCGCCACTACAAGGCCGGCTATACCTGCATTGCTAAAAGCGGCATAGGGCTTATGCTCAGCTGGTTCAAGATAATTATGCCCGAAATGTACGACCGGCCCGAAGAAACCGACAGCATCAACAAATGGAATTTTAAGCAGTATAGCCCCGATGTGGTGGTTATTGACCTGGGCCAAAATGATTCGTGGCTAGTGCTGAAACACGATCACCTGCAATTCAAAAACCGCTTTGGCGTGTATCCACCCTCAGAAGGCTACATTGTAAAGTGCTACAAAGAATTTATTGAAACCATAAGAAGCAAATACCCCAATGCCAGCATTATAGTCACGCTCGGCAGCATGGATGCCACCCGCTACACATCGCCCTGGCCCGGCTACATTGAAAAAGCCGTAGCACAACTTAAAGACGACAAGATATACACCCATATATTCCCCTACAACAACACCAATAAACACCCCAAGCGCAAAGAACAAACAGCCATGGCCAAAGAGCTGATTTATTTTATTGACAACTACGTAGAATAGCGCTGGGTAGTATTCTGGTAATGAATTCGGTTACGAAATGCGTGAGAAAGGAAACCTACAATAGCGGCGCAAACCTGCCTTATATTTGTAAAACTATGAATAGCAACTATACGGCAGCAATTAAACTGAAACAAATTATCACGATGTGCATATTGTTATTTGTGGCGACCAATACACATGCACAGCATAAAAAAATAGCGAGCAAGCCATTGCAGCAGGTTTATGATGTAAATGGTATATACATTCATCCAAAGCCAATATCTACCGCTTTAATAGCACCACATGCCTTGCACTTAACTAAACCGTTCAATCCTGTAAAAGCCCTGCAAGCGCTTATACCCGGCAATTTTGCAACATTCCCGCGACTCGAGGATTCGGCCGACTTACTCAATATAACCGCCTGGACCTGCAACAACTGTAAAACTTATACTTTGCAAGATTGGGAGAACCCCATAACCTTCCCTTTCGATGCTAACATAACGGAACTGGCCGATACCATCCATTTCAGTAATGCGCATGGCAATCATATCCTACTCACATTTGCAACGCATGATGCGCTCAACTGTACGTGTATTTTTTGCAGCCGTTTTACCGGAGTGGTCTTGGGTGTGGCGCTGTTTACAGAACACCATAACGTGTGGGAACTCCGGGCATTTAATTATGGTCTGGGCTGTTACGGGGCATTCCAAAAGCTACCTGCCATACAAATGGCCGAGCTTGACAATTGCGAATTTTATCTCCTGAATTCAAACGGCGCAGCAGGAGGTGTATATTACTCGGCATTATACATGTTTGCTTTAGCAAATGGCACGTTTAAAAAAGTGCTCAATATACCGGCCGTTCGCAGATACAATACCGGCTTATCGAACTGGGATATGGGTTTAAAGAATGCCAAACCTGCTCCAGGCCAAAAATTCTCACCCATTGAAGTAACCCTACAAGGAACGTTTTTAAAAGACACCCTAAACATGGAATTCGGTTCTGCCGATATTCCACCGGGGCTAGCCAGATACACACCGAAAAACGACAGTTTTGATTTCACGGTAAGCTACCTATATAAATTTAGCAATGGCGCTTACCATAAAACAAGTACAAACGCTGTAATTAAAAAGTAGGGAAGAATGAATTCCAAAGGCTTTGGCGACCAGTGCTGATTTACGCCCGCATTACAGGCTTACAATGAATAGAATACTCAGCAGCTGAGAAGCTTTGACAACTTTTTGGAAAGTTGTCAAAGCGAAATAATGAAGTAGATCGCCGCGTCAATATGGTTCAGATGAAGGGTTACGCAGCATCCGATTTGACAACTTTCTCAGAAGTTGTCAAATCTAACGCACCAGCCATTGTTTTGCGCTCAATGTAAACGAGATTTGACATATTTTTAGTGCACTTTCTAAAACGAGCAAGTCCCGATGGTTATTGGTGGATAACACAAACAACGGCGGAATAACATATATTATAGTGTACGTATGTCATATTATTGTACAGATTTCTTTTGGGACGGTCTTCGTCACTAAAATATAAAACTGCCGTAAAACGAAATTCTATTTTCATTTGACAAGACAACTCATAGCCAATACTAAAGATGCACTATATACCGACGGAGGTGGAAATTTGTAAATCTAAAAAACGGCTATTGTCCAATTATCAGGTTTTTTCGATTTAATATACTCAATGGTATCACATGAAAATTCTGACGAAATTGCAGAGCATCCTGAAATCTTCAAAAACAACTTAGGAATTTCAAAAATAGAATTTGGCAATGATTTAATCGATGTGTTAGTTATGTCAAGCATATGCAGACTTTTTAAATTCCCAATACCCTCGGGAATGATATAAAGTAAATAATTATTATGGAGATTTATATAATTAATATTTTTAATATATCTGATTGCTTCCGGGATCTTTTTTATATTACAACCCGAAAGATTACAATGGCTCAATGTTTTGCAATAAAAAAAACTATCAGGGAATGCATATTCGAACGAACGGAGCATAGCATATTTTAAACTGCTAAACTCAATCCATGCAATATTATTTAAGTCAACATCACCTGTAAGTATCACCAAAAGCTCAATTGAAGGACTTGACAAACGATGGAGGTGGACAGTTGCACGCGTTATGATCAAGTACTTAAGCTTTTTCAGCTTTTTAAAATCAATTCTGGTTAAATCGTATTTCCCGCTTGCAAACTCGAGTGCTTGTAAGTTCTTAAATTTATCAATGTTTTTAAAAAACCATACACAATGACTATTCTGTACGGTGTCTGACGTTTCAACTGAAAGATAAACATATTTTACTGTCGATGGAAATTTCAACATATAATCGCTATCAGATATCACATACCTTTTTAGATCAACAATATATGGCACATATTCATATTCTGGATCTAAATGTACATGCGGAAATGTTTGCCCTCTAACAATAGTAGCGAATAAGAGAATGCAAATCGTCGCGATTTTTTCTTTCATATATATAGTTGTAAAATAAACCAATTCTTTATACTCTTACCCACTAGTCCAAGTATGTTCTACTACTGGTCGATGCATGTGCTTCGACCTACCATTCCTGAAGTATTTACTTCCGATGTAGCACCAGTAGTATTAGCGTCTCGCATGCGCCATACCCAAGAAAAGCGGAGAAACGGCTCTTCGCAGTGTTTCTCCTTATTCGGCGTAGGTTATACCTACTGCCGTGTCGGTCCACCAATAATAAAGTTAGTAGAAATGCGTGAAATAGGAAGAATGAATACCAAAGGCTTTGGCGACCAGTGCTGATTTACGCCCGCATTACAGGCTTACAATGAATAGAGTACGTCCCGATGGTTGTTGCTGAAGAACATCAACAACGGCGAAATGGCAATGTGTCTACTCAGCAGCTGAGAAGCTTTGACAACTTTTTGGAAAGTTGTCAAAGCGAAATAATGAAGTAGATCGCCGCGTCAATATGGTTCAGATAAAGGGTTACGCAGCATCCGATTTGACAACTTTCTCAGAAGTTGTCAAATCTAACGCACCAGCCATTGTTTTGCACTCAATGTAAACGAGAAGGGTTATGATGGTTGTTGCTAAAGAACACCAACAACGGCGAAATGGCAATGTGTCTACTCAGCAACTGAGAAGCTTTGACAACTTTTTGGAAAGTTGTCAAAGCGAAATAATGAAGTAGATCGCCGCGTCAATATGGTTCAGATGAAGGGTTACGCGGTATCCGATTTGACAACTTTCTCAGAAGTTGTCAAATCTAACGCACCAGCCATTGTTTTGCGCTCAATGTAAACGAGATTTGACATATTTTTAGTGCACTTTCTAAAACCAGCACGTCCCGATGGTTGTTGTTGAAGAACACTTATAACGGCGAAAATTGCCCGGAAGGGCAATATCATTAAGTTAAGGGAAAAATTCCGAAGGGATGACATTGTGATAGAACATTAAAGTGTGTAATATGCTTGAAATCCGAAGGAGTGACATAACAGAAAACACCATTCCTTAACTTAATGACATTGCCCCGAAGGTGGCAAAACAACAATAACGGTGGGTGCAAACCCGCCGTAAAAAACAACACCAACACGAACTCCGAAGGAGTTCAACAGGTAGTGGTGGATACTATAAAACCTATGACAAAAATGACCATTGACCAAGACCATCTCACCTGCAATCATTCCGCACTAAAACAATCAAATCAATCATGGTTCAGACATTATATCTGAAGCCGGAATAAATTGCCACGCGATGAAATAATGCAAATGCCTTGATAATCGAACAAACCTTCTATTTTTGCAAACTATGGATGCAACATCATCAGCTTTACTCGAAATACTGAAATATACTATTCCGGCACTTGTGGTGCTGCTCGCGGCATTTTTAATTGTGAACAGGTTCCTGATATCACAAACACAACGTCAGCAACTGAAAGTATTCCAGGAGTCGCAGGATATTACGCTCAGGATGCGCCTGCAGGCTTATGAAAGGCTTACCATTCTGGTGGAACGCATCAGCCCGCGCCAGTTAATGCCTCGCTTTTACAGCTCCGACATGACAGTGCTCGATCTCCGCACCGCCCTTACGTTCGGCATACTCGGCGAGTTCGAACATAATCTTTCCCAACAGATATATGTATCTAAAAACGTTTGGGAAACCGTAAAAGGTGTGAAGGAACAAGAAATAAGCATGGTGAATCAGGTAGCCGAAAAAATGGACCCCGCAGCACCCGCCAAAGACCTCTACACCAAAATAATGGACTACGTCCTTTCCGCCGACGGCCAAACACCTACGGATGTTGCCCTTACCATCATTAGCGATGAAGTAAAAAAAGTAATGGCCTACGGTAGTTATTAACTAATGATTCTTGTTCGGGGTTCTGGTTGGTGCAACAGCGCAAAAAATCTCCCCCACAACCTTCTTAAACTTAAAATGTCTGCGGCGCACCGCAGACATTTTAGATCTTCCCCTGACGGGCAATATATTAGGGTAGTATTATACGGGTATCAGCTCGCTGAGTTCCAGCCAACGAAGTTCTTTGTTCTCTTGTAAGGTTGTTATCTCAGTCATACGGTTGCCCATTTTAAGCAGGTCGTCATAACTGAGGCCGGCATGCGTCATCTTTTCAGTGAGCGTTACCTTTTCTTTTTCCAGGTCGGAAAGTTCTTTCTCCAGCAATTCAAACTCCCGCTTTTCCTTGAACGACATCTTTTTCTTTTCGGCACTCACCACAGGTGCTGCAACGGTTGGTGCAAGCTTTACTTCCTGCTGCCCTTCCACAGGCTTCAGTTGCTCCTTATCTTTCGATTTTACCCACACCCTGTACTCGCTATAGTTACCCGGATAGTCAGATACCACACCATCGCCTTCAAACACAAAAAGGTGGTCTACCAACCTATCCATAAAGTACCTGTCATGCGATACTACTAGCAGGCAGCCGGGATACTCACTCAGGAAGTTTTCCAGTACCGAAAGTGTAGGCAGGTCAAGGTCGTTCGTAGGTTCATCCAGTATCAGGAAGTTCGGGTTGCGGAAAAGAACGGTAAGCAATTGTAAACGCTTCTTCTCTCCCCCACTCAATTTAGAAAGATAAGTATATTGCTGCTCTGGCGGAAACAGGAACAACGTCAGGAAGTTAGCAGCACTCATGGTGCCACCACCGGCCAGCGGGAAATTTTCAGCAATATTCTTTACGTACTCAATAATGCGCATATCCTCCTTTATCTCCAGCCCCTGCTGAGAAAAGTTACCGAATACTACAGTGTCGCCAATATTTATTTTGCCACTATCAGCCATTTCTGTGCCTTGCAGCATTTGCAGGAAGGTCGATTTACCGGCACCGTTCTTACCAATAATACCAATGCGCTCGCCCTTCTTAAAAGTGTAATCAAAGCCCTTGAGTATTACTTTATCACCATAGCTTTTATATACCTTCTTCAACTCTGCAACCTTGCCGCCGAGGCGGTTCATCTTCATTTCCAGTTTTACCTGGGTATCTACTATCTTTTGCTTGGCGCGAGCCTCTACTTCGTAGAAATTATCCTGCCTGCTTTTCGATTTTACAGTTCTTGCCTTAGGCTGTTTGCGCATCCACTCCAGCTCTTTACGGAAAAGGTTTTTAGCCTTATCAATATTAGCCATAGCGTTTTCTATGCGTGCCGCCTTCTTTTCCAGGAAGTTGGCATAATCGCCTGTGTATGTGTATATTTTATTATCGTCCAGTTCCCATATTTCTTCACAAACATCATCCAAAAAATAACGATCGTGGGTTACCATCAGTAAGGTCACTTTCTCCTGATTCAGGTAATGTTCCAGCCACTCTACCATTTCCACATCCAGGTGGTTGGTAGGTTCATCCATTATCAGCAATACGTGCTTGTGCTCAAAACCTATATCAATGAGCGTTTGGGCAAGTGCTACCCTTTTGCGCTGCCCGCCGGAAAGCGTTTTTACTTTCTGATCCAGATTGTTGATATTCAGCTTCCCCAGTATCTCTTTTACTTTCGCTTCAAACTCCCATGCACCCAACTCATCTATCTGCGATAATGCTTCACCAAATGCAACGGGGTCCTGCACCTCCGATGAAAGTAATTTTTCATACTTCCGGAGTGCTTCTGAAACAGGGTGCTTGTAATGGAATATGTTGTCGAGTACGGAAAGTTCCTCTTCAAACTGGGGGTCTTGCTCAAACAAGGCCACGGTAACATCCTTATGTATCCACAAGGTGCCGTCTTCCACGGTATCTTTTCCCGCCAGTATTTTCAGCAAAGTCGATTTTCCACTGCCATTCCTGGCCACCAAAGCAATTTTATCGCCTTCACTTATATGAAAGGTAATATCTTCAAATAATTGCTTTATCCCGTAAGATTTACTAATTTTTTCTGCTGAAACGTAATGCATATAGGCTGCAAAGGTAACCTACTCACGGCAGTTTACAACGTGGGCTACCAAGTTAAAATACCTTTGGTCTGGTTACTACTAATGTTCCGGCAACTTTATCGTGCAGTGTCTGCCCTTTTCCATCCCATAAATTCATCAAATAGCCTATACCCGCTGTAATAGTTGAAACATATTTAGCGAAATGCCTTCCTGTTGCGTTCGCAAAGGAAATTCGCTCCCCGTTCATATCCGTAACCTTTATCCAATAGGCCCGCTTGCCGTATGTGGCTTGCCGTGGCCCCGATACCATAATCGCGGAGTATAACCAACTCATAAGCAAAATAAATAACCTTGGTGTCGGTAAAAAAATACTTATTAACACGAATGGTATGAGCAATATTAAAATGTCAACGAGCGTGGCATAAAAACGCGTCGCAAACTTTGCATAGACAACTTCTCTCTCAGGGAAAATGGAATCTTCAATAATATTCATAAGGGTATTTTTGTCGAAATTACAGCGAGCTGTTGAAAAATACAAGGCTATTGACAGATTGATACAGCAGAAAAAGAAATTAACCTTTATGCTGTTATACCCAATGTCATTAACTTAGCGCAAATATCCTCACCCCCGGCCTCCCGAAGCGAGTTCGGGACAGGCTCTCTCCATAAATGGTAGAGGGGAGATTAATGTCTACGGCGTGCCGCAGGGATGACGCAAAATCCATTAAGTTAAT
>JBBRPD010000097.1:0-16897 GCA_038228575.1 Chitinophagales bacterium
AAAAAAAGAACATGGAGACGCGATGACAACAACCAGTAAGGAGGCCGGACAAAAGCAGGGTAGAATATAATAAAAATCCGCTGTAATGCTTGCTGGCGCTACATTTCAGTCGATGATTACTTTTTTTGCCGGACAACAGTGATTTTGAAATTTATATGAAAGTGCTCCGAAACATATCAATCTCTTTTTTGATAATAGTATTAACCATACTTACGCAAGTGGGTGGTATCATTTATCTCTCCGCATTATTATTGCAGCCACTTATAAACAAAGTTGTTGCAGGTAAATGGCTGCGTTGCGCTGGGCAATTCGGATTGTTTATTCTTTTGTACTGCCTGGCTACATTTGCAATTGTACCCATTATTGCAAGGCCGTTGGGAAGGGTACCTTTGCCACTTTCGGCTACTAACAATGTAAAGCCACTGCACTTTTTTACCTGCCTGCTGAACAGGCATTATGTCCGCACCCAATTAAAGGAGGCCATATTTGCTGTCGGAAGTCAAATGAATGAAAAGTTTCCCGGTACAACAATCAATTACCTCGATGCTGGTTTCCCGTTTTTTAATGGTTTTCCACTGCTCCCGCATCTCAGCCATAACGATGGCAGGAAGGTGGATGTGTCCTTTTGCTATACGGATGCCCGTACCGGGGCGCAAACAAATGAAGTGCCCTCACCAATAGGATATGGTATAAGCGAAGAACCCCGCCCGGATGAAGTAAGTACAACGCAGTATTGTGCGTCATGTGGTTATAAATACTATGGCGCACTCAACCGGGTAGTTCCGCAACGAAACAACGATAAATTTCTTTTTGATGCAGTCCGTACCAAGGAACTGGTCAGTTTATTCGCAGCCCAACCAGCTATCGGTAAATTATTTATCGAACCCCACTTAAAGGCAAGACTCAGATTAACCAGTCCAAAAATAAGGTTTCAGGGGTGCCATGCTATACGGCATGACGATCATTTGCACGTGCAGCTGTAGTAAAATCGTATCGGGTTGCTCCTATCGCATGCCTTATGACAATAACCTTAAAGGTTGATACCAGCTAACCTTGCTACAAAATCGGTGCCAGAAGGTTAGCGATAGCTAAACAATTATTGACGATGTGCGCAAGATAATGACATTGCCCCGGAGGATTACGCATACACCTCATATATTCCTCATCGTTTTCACCTCTTGCACATGGTGTGTATAACATTTGGCTGGGCTGCAATTAATACAGAACTTTACTTCGCGTTGGCATATTGTAAATGGTTGGTTGTCATTTGCATAGGGCAGGGCAGCAAACTTTTTTTAATTCGCCGTGACCCTAAAAAACAAACGCTTAACAATTTTAGCAATCATGAATAACACGCCTTTCTCCGATCCTAAGCTTTTAGACGAAATAGCCCGCTTCGCGCGCGTGAAGCAGATTGAGAAAGACACCATCCTCATTGCACCCGGTAACGAGATATTTTTTGTGCCTATAGTTACCAGCGGGGTATTGCGCATTGTAAGACAAAATGAGGAGGGAAAAGAAATTTTCCTGTATCACCTGTATGCCGGCCAAACCTGCGCCATGGCCATAAACTGTTGCCAGGCCAACAGGAAGAGCATGGTGAAAGCTATTGCGGAAGATGATACAGAGATCATTCAGGTGCCTGTAAACCAGGTGGAAGACTGGATGCGGTATCCCGAATGGAAAACCTTCATTAACAGCACCTACGGGCAGCGGTTTACTGAATTGCTGGAGGTCATTGATCTTATTGCATTCCATAATATGGATAAGCAAGTGCTCCACTATTTACAAGAACGGGCTAAAGCCGCAAATACCCGCGCATTATTCATTACCCATCAACAAATTGCCGACGAATTGCATACGCATCGCGAAGCCATCAGCCGGTTGTTACGTAATATGGAAACTAAGGATATTGTGCGCCTCGGCCGTAATTCCATTGAGTTGCTGTAGTTGGGCAATGACCACCATCATCAAAAATAAGGCGGCTTATGTAACATTTGTTCCCATATAGGGCTTGCCCGCGGCGTAGTTTTACATCATAATTTAAAACTAACGTTTATGAAAAAGAATATGGGTTCTGTTGACCGCGTTATACGGGTGTTGATTGCAGGTGTTATTGCTGCTTTATATTTCACGCACGTAATTACCGGCACCGTAGGTATTGTACTCCTGGCGCTGGCGGGCATTTTCTTACTCACCAGCTTTATCAGCACTTGTCCGCTATATATGCCTTTTGGTATATCTACCAGAGGTAAAAAATAATTACCGCATAAGTAACAAATGTTCCCGACCGATGTTGAAAATCAATTCACCTTTGTGTAACGAAAGCAGCAAAGAGCAAAAAGGTTTACCATGAAATTAATAAAAAGATATAGACTGGAGTTAAGTGGTGTTATAGTGGGGGCAGCTGCCGGATGGTGTTATTGGTTTTTTGTGGGGTGTTCGTCTGGCAGTTGCTTAATTTCCTCTAATCCGCTTAACAGTACAGTATATGGGGCACTGGTGGGTGCGCTCGCATTTAGTTTACTCAAGGGCAGCGTGGAAAAGGAAACAAAGTAAATCAGAAGTAAAATAAAATACGTAAATTTTAAAATCAATAAACAATGTTAGATTCAATTAAACAAATGTTGGGAATGGCCCCTAAAGCCGATTTGGGAGCAGTATTATCGAGGGGAGCAATTATACTGGATGTGCGCAGTGTGGGCGAATACGCCGGTGGGCATATCAAAGGTTCAGTGAATATACCGCTGAATGAGCTGGGCATGAAGCTGAATTCGCTGAAGAAAGATAAACCGGTAATTACGTGTTGCGCATCAGGTATGAGGAGTAGTTCGGCTAAATCGCTACTGGAAACAAGCGGCTTTAAAGAAGTGCACAATGGTGGTGGCTGGACGAACCTTAAAAAATTTGAAAAATGATTTTTTCAAAAGAGCGGCTATTGAATAACTGGCACCTGATGCGTATTGTAAAATTAGCCATTGGCTTATATTTGTTTGCTGGCGCGTTTTACATGAAGGAATGGATGTTTGGTATAATGGGTATTTTTTTTCTGTACCAGGCGGTTAGCGATACCACTTGTTGTGGCGCGGCGGGTTGCAATACACGAAGTAACAGCCGCCGCCAGCGGGTGTACAATAAACCACCCGATGATACGGACGTTGATTATGAAGAAATAAAGTAAGTATAAAATATACAAACCATGGAAACTAAAGCATTTTCAGAACTGATAAACAGCAGTAAGCCTGTATTGGTCGATTTTTCAGCAGAGTGGTGCGGGCCCTGTAAAATGATGGCTCCGATATTAAGTGAGCTGAAAAAAATGATAGGCGATACGGCTACCATAATTAAGATAGATGTGGATAAGAATCCGGCTGCCGCTCAGGCCTACCAGATATCCGGCGTGCCAACCATCATGCTGTTTAAGGCGGGCAAAGTACTTTGGCGGCAGTCAGGTGTTATACCCGCAACACAATTAAAGAAAGTAATAGAACAACATTTAATCTAAACTACAATGAGCATAGAACATAGTTACCCCGTAAGTGTGCGGTGGGAGAATAACCGGATGGGTATAATGAATACCCCCGATGCAGCCGAAACAGTGAACGTGGCCACGCCTCCGCAATTTCCCGCAGGCATGGCCGGCATCTGGTCGCCTGAGCATTTGTTTACTGCGGCCATCAATAGCTGCCTTATGACCACATTTCTATCCATCGCTGAGGCGTCAAAGTTATCCTTTGTTAGTTTCAATTCCGATGCCGAAGGCAAGTTGGAACAAGTAGATGGCAAATACATAATGAGCGAAGTAACATTGCGCCCTACAGTTAGGATAGCTACTGAGGCCGATTTTTCCAAGGCAGAAAGAATACTGCAAAAGGCAGAACAAAATTGCCTGATATCCAATTCAGTAAAATCGAAAATTATTTTTCAACCTACCGTTACGGTACTCAATCCCATACCCGCATAATGAAACACCTGATCACATTTTTATTGCTGGCAACAGGCGGTTACATGGCGTCATGTCAGAACGTAAAAAGCACCGGCACTTCCCAATCGGCAAGTGCGCAGGTAAAGCAAACCATTTCGGTAAATGATTTTGAAAAGAAGCTCGTTGAACAGCCCGCCACGCAATTAATTGATGTCCGCACCGCTGACGAATACAATTCGGGACATTTGAAAAATGCGGTGAACATTGATGTGAGGAGCGAAGGTTTTGAGCAGGGCCTTGCAAAGTTGGATAAAACAAAGCCGGTATTGGTATATTGCCTGTCAGGTGGCAGAAGTAGTTCCGCAGCCGATAAAATGCAGGCGCTAGGCTTCAAAACAGTATTCGATATGGATGGTGGTATCACTGATTGGAAGGGTGCGGATAAACCCATTGTTACAGGTAATCAATAACAACGTTACAGGTAAAAAATAAAGCCCGCAAACCTTCCGGTTGCGGGCTTCGCTTATAAATGAAATGTAGAGATTAATTGCCTAGGTAAGTCTTTAAGAGTTGACAACGACCGGGTGTACGTAACTTGGTAATTGCTTTGTCTTTAATTTGCCTTACGCGTTCGCGGGTAAGCGAAAACCTTTCACCAATGTCTTCCAAACTCATAGGGTTGCTCACACCAATACCGAAGTACAGCATAATAACATCCCTCTGGCGGTCTGTAAGGGTGCTTAACGACCTTTCTATCTCACACCTGAGCGATTCGCCATGGTAAAGCTCAGCATCGGCAGCAACAGAGTTAGGATTCTCAAGAATGTCAAGCAAAGAGTTATCTTCGCTATCCACAAATGGTGCATCAACCGAAACGTGGCGTGCTGCCACCCCCAATGTAGTTTCTACTTCTTCAGTACCTATCTCTAACAACTCAGCCAGTTCTTCGGTTGAAGGTTCGCGCTCAAACTCTTGTTCCAGTTGCGAATAAGCCTTGCTTATTTTGTTAGATAAGCCTACTTTGTTCAAAGGCAGACGAACAATACGCGACTGTTCAGCCAAAGCCTGCAGAATAGATTGACGGATCCACCAAACGGCATAAGAAATGAATTTGAAACCACGTGTTTCATCGAAGCGCTGTGCGGCCTTGATAAGGCCAAGGTTACCTTCGTTAATAAGGTCACTAAGCGAAAGACCCTGATTCTGGTATTGCTTCGCAACAGATACTACGAAACGCAGATTGGCTTTGGTAAGCTTCTCTAGTGCGCGCTGATCACCTTGTTTTATCCTGATGGCAAGTTGAACTTCTTCTTCAGGAGTAATCAAATCAACCTTACCAATTTCCTGCAGGTACTTTTCGAGCGACTGACTTTCACGATTGGTAATTGACTTCGTAATCTTTAGCTGACGCATGGACATAGGCAAAGAATTTAGTGGTTAGTAAATTGAAATTCACAAAAATAAAACCAATCAATAGTGATGTTCTGTTGGCAAATCTAAGGGTCTTAGCATTCCAAGCCAAAAAAAATTTAGGAAACTCTTAACGGGAAATTGATATTCAGCGCTAATTTCATAAAAAAATATTCGTTTAAATGGGTAATAAAATTTTGTTTGTAACTTCCTTTTTTTATTATTGCACTCTAAGAAACAAGTGAAAGTCTCGAAATGAGTAAGAAAAAAACAATGTATTCCGTAGAATTCCCCATTCGTTGCTCCCCGGCAATATTATATGAGTTTTTATCAACCCCGGTAGGATTGCAGGAATGGTTTGCAGATAAAGTGGACCAACGTGACCATAAATTTTTCTTTACGTGGAATGGCTCTACTGAAAGCGCAGAAATTCTGGAACATATTGAAAATGAGTTCATCCGCTATCGTTGGGAGTATTATCCGAAAGATGAGTTCTTTGAATTCAGCATAGAGCAGAGCCCGGTAACCAGCGAAACTATTTTGCGAATTACCGATTTTGCTGAAAAAGGGGATATCAAAGATCAGGAGCAGTTGTGGAATTCACAGGTGAGCGACCTCAAGCACAGGATAGGCGCGTCATAGCACCCAGATAGTTTTGAATAATATTTGAATAGACGGATGCGGCTACTTTAGGGTAATTACACCCCAGAGCGGATTGCATCCGTTTTTTGTACTTGTAGTATATTTGGTGCAGACCAAAGAAACAGATTCCCCACAATGGCGACTAAAAAGGCGGTACCACAGTTAACGGATGCAGAGCAGGTTACAGCCCATATACAAGCACTGGAACCTGAGCTGCGCGCCATTGTTGAAAAGCTCAGGCAAATAATTTTAGACACTGATAGTATAATTGGTGAGCGCATAAAATGGAATAACCCAAGTTTCTGTTTTACCGGCGAAATGGCCGAGTTCGACCCGAAAGAGTACAAGCGGGAAATAGCTGTTTTTAACTTGTTCAAAGGCCGTGTAATGCTCGTATTCCCGAGCGGGTCAAAGATTAACGATGCTACAGGTTTGCTTGAAGGCGATTATAAAGACGGCCGCCGCCTTATAGTATTCAGCGATATGGCCGATGTTGTAGCAAAACAAACCCAGCTGCAATCTGTTATAAAAAAATGGCTGCTGAAGGTTCACGAATAATGAATTTTCTTTGGTTAGAAAAAAGGTGGGTATTTTCTACGAAGTAGGAACCTTATGTTTAATATTTCCTTCAGTAGGTTCAGGAGAAAAGCGCGGTTAGTAAGCCAGGTCGGCCGGAAGTTGTAATAACCCTTTAATATTCATTATTTCCTTCCTGCGACAACCATTTACCCCCACCTTACACACAACTCAATTTATTTATCCCCAACTCAATTGCGGGGCCCCGTTGTTGTGCTGACTATGACGGGTATTCACCTATATTTGCGCCCTGATTTATGAAAACATTCTCTTCCATACAGCAATTACTGGGTACACTTAACCGGGAGCAAAAGCTGCTGAGTGAGCTGTTTGAAAAAAGGAAGATACTTTCTTTTAATTACGATTATGCCCTTGAACTGGTTGATTTTGATGCAGATAAGATAAGTGCCTTAATTGATTATTCAGTAGTAAGGCAGAATGGTAATAATGTAGAGCTCGACGACTTGTACCTGCAATTCTTTGAGCAGGTGATGGAGGTGAATGAAGAGATCAACGTTTCTTACATTAACGAACATATACAAAACATTAAGCAGGGCATTATCTACTACCTGCAGGAAAATAATGAGACCCGTAAGTATAGCTACCTGCGGCAGGTTAAGCAGGCTTTGCGCAAAATAGGTACTATAGCTTTTCGGAATGTAGTGGACCTGAACCGGAACATTGACAACACCTTTAAGAACGAACCCAACTATAAAATAAAGAAGACCAAGCTGGAGCATCTGGATGAAAAAAGGCACACTATTTATGCACTCATCAACCAGACCGACCACCTTGTTTCAGGCGAAGAGGAGCAGACCTTTTTCAAGGTAGCTTCTGATGAAGAGTTGAACCGTATTATTATCGTATTAAAGCTTCAACTGAATGAATGCCGCCACAATCTTATTGACATTCAGAAGCAGATCATAGAATACCTCAACCGCATAAAGCACCAGAGCGGCGTAATTGAAAAGCTGCGCCAGATCAAGTACCTTAAAGACCAGTTTGAGTTAAAAAGCAAAACAGATATCGTGGCTTTACTGGCCGAAAATACAGCTGTTGTTTTTGAACCGAACCCAACATACCCGCTTAACGTTCCGCTTGACCAACTACAGACCGATGATGATGCCAGGGATGTGATATTGAAGGTACGTAAGCGCATAAAAACAAACATCAAAAGCAATATGCCTTTGATGGGCAGTATAGGCGGCGAATACCTGGAAACCAACATTGAAGAAGAGATACAGATAAACCTGGATGAAGTGAAGAACGGCTTTATAGCTGGCAGCAACAACCTTTTCGATTTTATATGTAATTACGATTTTGGCAAGGAGGTAACGTTTGATGAATGTGTTACTATATACTGCCAGATGATATCGCAATTCGATACCCTGTTTAAGATAACCGATGTGTATAATAGTAAGCAGGATGTTGAGTTCGCAATGGTTTACCCCAAATAAAAAATAAATGCCAGTACCAAAACATACTTCCGATATATTTGAGATCCTCAGCAAGGGGCAGTTCATCTGTTCTAACAGCTGCAAGGATACCACGAGGAAACTATACAATATCATTGACGAAAACTTCGATGATCTGTACGATTATTTCAAGGCCATAAATCTGGTGTTGGAAAAAGGCGATGAGTATTATATGTTCACACGCCTCGAAAATAAGACCGATCTGGAACGTAAAATAGAAGCGGCTTTTAAATGGATCGACATTCTCGATTTTTTCAAAACCTTCGATCATTCTTTCGGTGCCGGCTATCGTTTTACGCCATCTGATATTTTGATAAAGCTGTCGGTTGATGTAGACCTGAAGAACAAACTGGAAGGGCTGAAAAAGTATGCCGGTGGCAAGGAAAAGCATTCCGAAATATTAGAGAAGGTATTAGACCAGTTGCGCCGCGATAACTTTATTGATCTGGAAAACGAAATTTCCAATAGCTATAAAACCCTTTCCTCGTTCCATTATCTGGAGCGCTTGATACTTTCCATAAATATCCCTGAATCAGTACAGAATGAGATACTTAAATAGAATATTTTTAATAAACAGCGCTAACGTAAAATATGCTGAAATAGCTATTGACGGTAACGTTCACTTTATTGGTACCCAGGGCGTGGGTAAGAGCACATTGTTGCGCGCCATACTCTTTTTTTACAATGCCGATAAATTGAAGCTGGGTATAGAAAAGGGTAAGAAAACTTTTGACGAATATTACTTTCCGGGTGGCGATTCTTATGTGGTATATGAAGTGATGCGCGAGACCGGGGCTTATTGCATACTGGCTTTCAAATCGCAGGGCAGGGTATGCTTCCGTTTCATTAACAGCAGTTACCAGCTGGAACATTATGTTGACAATGGTAAGGTGCGCACCTGGGAAAGTATGCGGGAAGCATTTGGCAAGAAGATTGGCTACACTAAAAAGATTGACCGTTACGAAGAATACCGCGATATACTGTATGGTAATAACCTGGGCCTTGAAAAGGAGTTCAGGAAGTATTCATTAATAGAAAGCCGTCAATATCAGAATTTACCCCGTACCATACAGAACGTATTCCTCAATTCAAAGCTGGATGCAGAGTTCATTAAGCAGACCATTATCATGTCGCTTAATGAGGAAGAAGTGAAGATAGAACTGGATAAATACGCATTGCATTTAAAGGATTTCGATACCCAGTTGGCTGACATAAATAAGTGGACGGAGACCAACAAAACAGGGGAGATACCGGTACGCAAAATGGCCGAAAATATTGCCAGAGTGCACGCCGCAATACAGTCGCTGAACAGGGAGAAAAAGGAGGCCGCCATACAGTTGTTTCATGCCTATGATGGCGCGAAGGATGAATTGCCGAAAATTGAAAAGAAGCGCGATACACAGCAAAAGCAATTGCAGGTGGCGCAGCAACGTGCCGATGATTTGAAAGGTAAATTTCAGGCAAAAAGGGATGATGTACAGAAGCTCATCAACATACTCGAAAACGACCTGAAAAAAGCCAAGGCCAAGGCTGAATATTATGATAGCATCAACATTAATGCTACCATTCAGCGCGTGGGCCGTAAAGAACATCATGATACCGAGCGCGAAAGGTTGCTCGGAGAAAAGACACTGCTCAATGCGAAGTTCACGGAAATAAACACCCGCTACCAGGCGCTGATACAGCAGCAGCAAAATGCATTTTCTGGTTTTGAAAATGCCCACAGTTCCCGCAAGAATAAATTGCAGGAAGAGTTCTTGTTATTCAAGAATGAAGTAACAGAACAGTACAGCCATTCGTTCGATGAAATAAGGAAGCAGCATCAGGATGCACTGGAGGTAGTGCGCAATGTAATATCGCAAAAGAAGGATGTTATCCACGACCTGAAGCTCAAAAAGCAAAAGGCGCAATTGCAACGCTATTTTGAACAGGAACTGGAAGCTGTAAAGCAGGATATTACTGAACTGCAGCAGAAGATAAAGAATACCACAACTGAAATAGCCAATTCAAAAAACCAGACCGAAACATTGCAAAAACAATGGGAGCTGGATCAGGAAAAAAGCGAAACCGGTTTTGAGCGCAAGATTGAAAAACTGCGGGAAGATGGTAAACAATACATTACCGCCGTTACTGCAATTGAAGCGAAACTGGAAAAGAATAAAGACTCGTTATACGGTTGGCTGAACAATAATATGCCGGGCTGGGAAAATACTGTGGGCAAGGTTATTGACGAAGAGCATGTGCTGTTTCACGCCGGTCTGGCACCGCAGTTAACTGAAGCGGGTAATGACTCTCTTTTTGGTTTAAAGATAGACCTGGAAGAAGTGCAGCGTGTAGTAAAAACGGTTGCGGATTATGAGCACGATCGTGATGAATGGTTAAAGAAAGCTGACGCTAACAGAGCCAACGTAAACAAACTGGTTGAAGAAAAAAACGATGCTTCGGACAAGCTGAAATCAAGATACCAGGGTAAGATAAAGGAATTGAATAATACCCGCAGGCAAATGGAGTACGACCTCCAAAGGTCGAAAGGGCAGTTGCAGGTAAACGAGGTAAAGCAAGCGGATCTTATCAGGAAAGCTGCGGAAGAAAAAGAGCGTTTATTGCAGTCAGTGGCACAGGAAATTGAAGGTGCATCTGAAGAGTTGATAGTTGAAGAAAAGAACCTCACCGGCATTGAAGCAGGTATACAAAAACAACTGGATAATAAGGAGAAGGAGAGGAACAGAAAGATAAAAGCAGAAGACCAGCGTATTAAAGAACTGGCAGCAGAATTAGAGCAGGAATTGCTGGCTCGCAGGCAGGAAACGGAAGCCCGCATAGCAGCTGTAAAGCAACAACAAACTAAAGACCTGCAACTGGAAGGTGCCGATGTAATTCGCCTTGCGGATATTGAGCGGGAGCTTGCAGCCATAAACCTGGAACTTGGTTTTATTAATGAGAATCGTGATAGGGTAGCCGAGTACAATAAGGATAAGCGCGAACTGCTGGATAATGCCGATGCTTATAGAACTGAAAAGCGGCTTAAAGAAAATCAGCTGGAAAATGAGCAGGAAAAATACAACTTGCAGAAGCAGAAAATGCATCAGGAAATTGATGTATTTGCCGCGGAAATTAAAGAGCTCGATGCACGGCTGTCTATCATCAATGAAGGTATCAATTCATTTTCCGGTTTCAAACAGACGGACCACTATAAACAGATTGCTGAATTTGACGGTATACCGTATGAGGGTGGCGATAGTAATCACGACCTGAAGACGCTGATCGATGCATTGAGTGGCAAAATATACACCATACTGGAACGGTATAACGACCTGCAATCATCCATCAATAAGTTCCTGGGTAATTTTTCTTCGCAGAACATCTTCAATTTCAAAACTAATCTTGTGGAGCGCGAGGACTTTATTGCCTTTGCTGAAATGCTCTATGAATTTCTGGAAGAGGATAAGATACTGCAGTACGAAAAGCGCCTCAACGAACGCTTTGCCACACTCATACGCCAGATTGGTAAAGAGACCAACGAGCTTACATCGAAGGGTGGCGAGATACAAAAAGTGATAACAGAAATAAACCGTGATTTTGAAGAAAGGAATTTCGCGGGAGTTATTAAGAGCATAAGGTTGCAACTATCAGAAAGCCAGAATAAAATAGTCGCTTTGTTGCAGGCCATTAAACAGTTTAACGATGCCAATGCCATGGGCCTTGGTGTTGTCGATCTGTTTTCTACCGGCGATAATGAAGGGCAGAATAAGAAAGCCGTTGCTTTGTTGAAGGAATTTGCCAAAGAAATAAATGGCCGCAAGGAAAAAGAAATCGGCTTGCCCGATTCTTTCGAATTGCAGTTCCGTATCGTTGAAAATGAGAACGATAGCGGTTGGGTTGAAAAGCTGACCAATGTTGGTTCAGAGGGCACGGACATCTTGGTTAAGGCCATGATCAACATCATGTTGCTCAATGTATTTAAAGATAGTGCTTCAAAGCGTTTCAAAGAATTCAGGCTGCATTGCATGATGGATGAAATAGGCAAGCTGCACCCGAATAACGTAAAGGGTATCCTGAAGTTTGCCAACGACAGGAATATACTCCTCATCAATAGTTCGCCTACATCTTACAATGCTACTGACTACAAGTATACCTACTTGCTTTCGAAGGACAGTAAGCACGTAACAACAGTGAAGCGGCTCATTAAAAAAGGTGCTGAAATGATATGATGCCAATAGCCTTGCATATTGCTGAAAAATTATTGCGGCTTGCCGGTGGTGAACAGCTACCTGCAAGCCAATTGAAATATGGCATTATAACCGAGTTGATCAATGACGATGTTATTCAGCGCCGAATAGTGGGCCGTACTCAAAGCGTGCTTTGTGTGCCTGATGCGAATGTGCTGGATCTGTGGTTATTTCAGCGCTATGGTATCAACAATCTGGTTACTTACATTGAGGTTCTTAAAGATACTGCAGCAGATAAATCTGATCTTATTGCGGTAGCGAATAATTCAAAAAGCAAAGCAACCCGATCCTATAAAGGCTTTTTAGTGAATAGCTATGAGCCGGTGGAATGCACATTGAACGGCTTACCATACTCCATCCATCCGGCTAAAGGTACCTTTCAGTTCATCTATGATTTTGAACGCTTTGTGCCGGGCAATGATGTAACCATTATTGGCATTGAAAACATGCTGAATTTTAGCAGGGTAGCGCAGCAACGCCATTTATTTGGTGGGTTAAAGGCGCTGTTCATTTGTCGGTATCCGCAAGAGCAATCTGGCGATATTATGAAGTGGTTAAAATCGCTGCCTAATAAGTACCTGCACTTTGGCGATTGCGATTTTGCGGGTGTCAACATTTACCTCAACGAATACAGGAAGCATCTGGGCGATCGCGCTTCTTTCTACATCCCGCCCAATTTTGAGATGCTTTTGGCCAACTTTGGCAATACAAAATTGTACGACAGGCAAACGCTTTCAAAAACCGAAATTGAAGAAGAAAACGTTAAAGACATGGTCGCATTGTTGCACCAATACAAGAAAGGGGTGGAACAGGAGGCGTTATTAATAGCCCTGTAATTGTTGGCGCACTTGTGGCGTGTGCTTCCTACTCTGTGGCGAAGCCTTAGTTTAACCCAAACAATATAGTTACTTTTGTAGCGATGGAACTTTGATTGTGGGTCAGCAATGACAGTTAGGGTTTTAGTTATCAAAATATATATCGAAACGGTCTATGAAGCGCATTAGTTTAATACTGTTGCTCATGCTACCCTTAAAAGTGGTGTTTGCGCAAACCAAAGTTCCCACCGAAAAAGACTATGCCCGTTCCCCGTACTGGATAGCCATGGTCAACGATACCACAACCAATTATTTTGAGGCTGAAAAAGCATTCAAAGTCTACTTCCAGCATCATGCAAAGCCACAGGGCGAAAATGAAGATATTGGCGAACACGCAAAAAGGGAAAAACGTCCCTCAAAAAAGGAGCGCAGGAAAATTGAAAAAGACAATCGCCTGCGCATGGATATTAAACGGTATGAACATTGGCATGATATGATGCTGCCCTATGTGCAACCCGATGGCAGCATCCTTACGCCTTCTCAACGTTTACAAATACATCAGCAAATAATTAATAATGGCAAGTAATAGTTACCTCATAACCAATAAGTGGCTCTTTTGCCTGTTGTTATTAATTGCTCCGTTTTTAGCGGGGGCGCAGGCTGTAGGGCCGTGGTCTAATACAGGGCCGGTACAATTTCCGGTGAATGTAAGCGGGCAGGTGCACGGCATGGGCCGGGTAAGCCAACTGAAATTTCATCCTTCCAATCCTGCAAAAATATATGCGGTAAGTGCCTCTGGCGGGCTGTTCATCAGCACCGATACAGGTAGTACCTGGGTGGTAACTCCGGGTACCGAAGTATTTGCTACAACTTCTTGCTCCGCTGTTTGTATCGACTACACTAACGATAACATATTGTACCTTTCAACGGGCGATGTCAATTACTATGGCGATAGCTATGGCATTTATAAAAGCATAAATGGTGGTGTAACATTTACTGCCGCTAACGCAGGCATTGGTAACCGAATGGCTGTAGAGATATTAATGGACCCAACCGACCATAATACCCTGGTAGCTGCAACCCACGATGGCATATGGAAAACTACTAATGGTGGTGCAAGCTGGGCGCTGAGGCTCGGGCCGGGCGACTTCCGCAGCATGCAAAAGAAACCCGGTAGTAATGTCATCCTGTATGCAACAACCGATTCATTCTTCTACCGCAGCCCTGACTTTGGTTCTACATGGTCAAAAATTACAACCGGCATTTCCATACCGGCATCTAACGAGGGGATAAGGATAGCTGTAACTCCTGCAGATACCAATCTTGTAATACTTGGCACAACCGGTGGCTATGGTGTTATTATTAAATCAACCAACGGTGGCAATAGTTTCAGCACTGTTTATTCCAGTACAACACAGTGCCTGGTGTGTTATGATTCTACAGTTACTTCTGGCTCGCAGGGCTACTATAATTTCAACATTACGGTTAATCCTGCTAACGCAAACGAATTATTATTGGTGTCACATTGTGTGTGGCGGTCTACCGATGGTGGCGCTACCTGGAGCTGGCGTACCCGTTGGTGGCGCGAAGTGCATACCGATATGCACGATATTCAGTTTGACCCATACAACCTAAATTTAAGGTTTAACGCGAATGATGGTGGCGTATGGCTCAGCCGCGACTCTACCGTCAACGTTTGGGAAACACGCAGCCAGGGCCTTGCCGCAACCGAAATGTATCATGCAGCACAAAGCCCCGTGAATCGCCAGCTCGCAAGTGCCGGCACGCAGGACAATGGCGAATTGTATTTTGATGGCATCTGGAAATGTAACAGGGGGGGCGACTGGGGGCCGCGCTGCAATATGGATTATTTAAGCACCGGTACGGTTTACTATGATGGTGGCGGTCGCCGAGACTTGTCTCCGCTTAGCGGCGATTATTCTTATAACGCGCCTTTTACTACAGTGCCTGCTTTTGCTATTGAATTTATGCCGTCACAACCGTTCAAGGCATTCCTGTCAACCGACAGCATATGGAGGAGCGATAACATTAACAATGCCTCACCGTCATGGACTTTCCTCACAACGCTTGGTGAAGATATAAGAGGGCTTTCTTGCAGTTGGGCTGACAACAACATACTATATGCGGTTACCAATAACGGCCATTTGCTGAGAAGCGATAATGCGCTTGCAGCATCGCCTTCGTTTACCACCCTTACTACGCCCGGTGCTACCAATGTTGCGGCGAGCGTTGCTACAGATAAATACAATGCCAACATCGTCTACCTTTCGTGCGGCAGCAGCATTTACCGGTCCATTAATAAAGGTGTTAGCTGGACCAACATTTCGTCAACCCTCCCATCTCTTAACATCAGGAAAGTAATTGCAGATCAATATTCTGCAACAGAGCGTTTATTTGTTTGCATGGGCAGTTATGTATATTACAAAGACAATACCACCACAACCTGGACGCTCACCACTGGTTTACCAACGGTTGCCGGCATAAGCGACATGATGATTTACAATGACAGCACGTCAGCAAGCATACTGCGCCTCAGCACTTACGGGCGAGGCATGTGGGAATGCAATATCCTGAACAACCTGCCGCCTACCGGTTCATTTACATCGAATAAGCAGAAGATATGCGCAGGTGATACTGTGAGGTATTATAAAACCACTTACGGCAACCTCACTTCATTTCATTGGAGTTTTCCGGGGGGCGTTCCGGCAACTTCAACTGCCGACAGCCCGGTTATTGTTTACCCTACGGACGGTATTTACAATGCTACGCTTAACCTTGTTGGCACTTACGGCAATGATACTATTTCGCGTTATGGCTACATAATAGTTTCCAAAGGCAATGCATTACCTGTTGCCGAGGGCTTTGAGGGCACTTCCTGGCCTCCGTTGCTATGGACACTAAGTACCCAGAGCGCTGTAAATTGGCAGCCTACCAATACCGCAGGCGGCTACGGCGCAAGCGGCAATTGCATAGTATTCGATAATTTCAGTAATGATGCTGGTGGCAGGCACGATCGTATTATTACCCCAAAACTTGATCTGTCTTTTGCTTATGATATATGGTTGAAATTTGATGTGGCCTATGCGTACTATCCGGGCTACCGCGATTCCTTGCTGGTTGATATTTCTACCGATTGCGGCAAAACCTATGCCACCATTTACGCGAAAGATACCGGTGCCCTTGCTACGCGCTCTGATACTACCGATGTCTTTACCCCAACAGCAACTCAATGGCGCACCGATTCCATTTCGCTAAATGCCTATGCAGGGAATAGTGTTATGGTCGCTTTCGATAATGTGGGGCACTACGGTCAGAAGTTATACATTGACAATGTAAACATCCGTTTCAAATTACCGCCTGTAATTATTAACGATCAAAATAATGGTTATTCGAGGCCGGAAATAAAGGTATTCCCAAATCCGGCGACTGATAGAATCACCGTTAACGTAACTAATGCCGTTGGCGATAAGCTGTCTGTAAGTTGTTATTCCATACTTGGTCAGTTAGTGGCTGGCAGGGTAGAAAAAGTTACCAATGGCGAAATGAATGCTGTTTTAGACCTGGCGCACCTGCCACGCGGTTTGTATGAGGTCGTTGTTCAGGATGTTTCTGGCCAGCGTTATGTCACTAAGATTATATTGAAATAAAAAATTCTTTTTTTGTATCACTACTGTCCGATTAAAATATTATTTGTAAAAGTACGTAACACCTGCGCCGCCGTCCCGGCGCAGACATTAGAGTAACAAGCTTCAGCAAAACACGCCGCAGGGCTCCTTTTGCCCGCGGCAGCGATTGTCCCGAAAG
>JBBRPD010000098.1:0-16281 GCA_038228575.1 Chitinophagales bacterium
ACGATTAGTCCCTTCTACATTGCGTTATATGGCTTTGGGTTATGCTTAAGTTGCGTATAAGCGATTCTTATGGCCTTTATTTCGAAAATCAGCATTATTCCATTTGCCTTCCGTTCTGAGAGGCACTTTTTCAGTGCCCTCCGTTGAGGGCGGCATTTTATAATTAATTCTTAATTAAAATTACTTGATAACAGTTAACCTTGTAGTTGCAGTACCTGCTTCAGATATAACATTTACGTTATAAAGGCCTGATGAAAGACCAGCAGTAGACAGTTCCACTTCATGCTCACCGGCAGTGTATTCAGTAGCAGCAATTGTGCTCAAAACACGGCCAGTTACATCAGATACCTGAATGGTAACCTTAGAATTGTTCTGCAATGTGAATGCTACATTAGCATTTAAACTCGCAGGGTTAGGATACACGCTTATTGCTTCTACACTGTTGGCAACATTGTTAACACCAAGTGTAAGGGTAGCATTCTGTGTATTCAACACACGGCCTGTAGCATCATCTATCATCATTACAATAGCATGCATGTAGTTCAGGTTCCAGCCTGCAGTTACAGGGGCAGTAAGGGTCATAGGGTACATAGTACCTGCAACCATTGCAGTAGGTAAAGCGGAAGCCGATGTACCGGTAACACCCGGAGTTATAGAACGTGCAACGTGCTCATAATACATGCTTGAAGCTGGTATTGTTGATGGAGCTGTATTGTAGTTAACACCACCACCACTTAAAAGGTTGGTTGAAGAACCGCTGTAGTAGTTATGTTGTTCCCAGCCTGATACTGTACCGTGAACTTTATCTTCAGTTAATACCATAACCAAATGGTAGTTACCGTTAAGGTTAAGCGCTGGCTTTACGTTAACTGACAAGGATACAGATGATGTAGTAACGGTTGCAGCCGCAGTGATATCTGCAAACCCGAAATCGTTGTGGTGAGCGTTGTACTGAGCTAAAAGATCGCTTGGGTCGCCGGTGAAAGCACGGTCAATAACAACTGAAGGGTAACCAGATATTTTTGTTCCCATCCAGCTATCGTAAGCTGTAACAGTCATTGGGTCGCCATTATGAACAGCTACCAGGCTTACGTTATTGCCATACAAAGTCCTTAAAGAATCCATATAAACAATACCACGTACGCACCATCCGCACCAGGTACCAGTACCTTCTTCTATTACTAGTTTCTTAGCTGGCATAAATGAAACTGAATTCAGGGTATCTAATACACTGCTGTCGTTTGCGCTGTTGGCATCGCCTGTTAATGATACCCACATATAGATAGTGTATGCACCGTTTGTTGTTGGCAATGTTACCGGGGTAGTTGCTGTAAAGCCTGCCGCTGTAAAAGGAGCTATACTTGCAGATACGGTATTGGTTACCGTTGTACCGCCATTAAAAACATAATGTACGTCGTATGATGTAACGGTTGTTGCACCATAGTTAAATACCTGACCTGTCATGTTGATGTTGGTACCACCAACACCATAAGATTGAGGTGTGCCAGCCATTGGCGCGATAGAAACCAGGCCAAGATCGTTTGTAGGTGGTGTAAATACTTTAATGTTATCAACTGCAAAACCGTATAACCAGCCACCAGCGTCTTTGTAACGGAAGCCCAGCATTACACTTGTGTGGCCTGCTGTTGCACTAAGATTAATATAACGTGGTTCCCACCAGAAATTTGCATTTGCAGCAAGTGTTGAAATAACCGTCCAGGTGGTACCGCCATCGTATGATACTTCAACGGTAGCATCTTCAGTAGCTCCGCTGTAGGTACCGTGCAGGTAGCAGCAATCGAAAGATAAAAATGGAGCAGCACCAGATGCAACGCTGAATGTTCCTGATTTCATCAGGATATCAGTATTTGCAGCACCCGCATGGCCGTCGTCATTTACGCAAGCAAATTTTGTGTGTGCATTCATGTTAAATGCACTAGAACCAAGCGTAGTGTTGTCGCCTGAATTCCAACCCACAGAATCGTTAGGGGTTACGTTCTGGCTCCAACCTGAAGGTAAAGAAGGGGCGGTTGTACCTTCAAAATCCTCAGCGTAAATAACCTGCGAGGTTCCCTTCGTACTAATAGCCAGGCATGCAGCCAATGCTAAAAATGTAAATGTTTTTTTCATTTTTGTTTTTTTAAGAAATAATAGGAGGCTAAAATTAGCGTATTTAAACTTAAAATTAAAAAAATATTACCAAACAGCCAAATTACACGTATGCACATGGTTACATTATTCAATTGCACATTATAAAATATGAAGTTGAAGTACCACGTAATTCCAGAATCTATACCTTTGCCCTTGTAATTATTATTACAACGGGGTGCCGAAATATAAAGGCTGAGATCATACCCGCTGAACCTGGACCGGGTAATGCCGGTTAGGGATGTAAAACTTCAGCGATTTTATTGTTAATACATTTACCTGCAATAGTGCTATTGGCTGCCGGCCTTGGGCTATGTCGCAATAATGTTTTGGTTTTTTGTTTATGGCGCCCCCGTAACCATTAAAAAGCAATACAATGCTTAAAAAACTAGTTTTCCTTGCCGCTATTTCCACGGCTACTGCTACAGTGGGCCATGCGCAAACCAAACCTGCGGTTGACACAACTGACGATGCTGAACAAGCCGACACCGTTGTAGCCAAACCTAAAAAAATGAACGATCTGCAACCGGTTGAAGTAAGGAGCCTGCGGGCTACCACTAACTCGCCATTTGCAAAAACAGATCTTAAACGGGCCGATATAGCCAAAATGAACCTTGGGCAGGACCTGCCCATGTTGCTGCAGTACACCCCTTCGGCTGTAGTTAATACCGATGCGGGTGCAGGCGTAGGGTATACCGGCATACGTATAAGAGGCACAGACGCTACACGCATTAATGTTACCTTTAATGGAATGCCCGTTAATGACCCCGAAGAGCAGGCTACCTTTTTTGTAGATATTCCGGATATAGCGTCATCAACCAATTCCATACAGATACAACGGGGTGTAGGCACATCAACCAACGGTGCCGGTGCATTCGGGGCTACTATAAGCATCAGCAACCTGCAGCAGATGGATAGTGCCGGTGTTGTGTACAGCACCAGTGCAGGCTCTTTCAACACATTTAAGAATACCCTGGCGGCTGGTACCGGTTTATTAAAGGGAGGCTGGCAGTTTGATGTGCGCCTGTCTAAAATATCTTCCGATGGCTACATACAACGTTCCGCCAGCGACCTGAAATCCATGCAATTTACTGCGGGCTGGACGCCGAACGAACGCACCTCATTCCATTTTCTGTTCATGCCGGGTACTGAAAAAACCGGGCAGGCCTGGAACGGCGTTCCGCAAGACTCGTTGAGTACCAACCGAAGGTATAATGAATTAGGTATGAAAAGCGATGGTACTTTCTACAACAACCAGACTGATAACTACATGCAGAACTACTACCAGCTATTTGCCGACCATAAATTCAGTTCGGCATTAATAGGGCATGCAGGGCTTTTCCTTACACGGGGAAAGGGATATTACGAAGAATACAAAGCCGGTGAAAATTATGCGGACTATGGCCTTTCAGATATAATAAGCGCCAAAGGCGATACTACAACCCAAACCGATCTCATTCGCCGCTTGTGGCTCGATAATTACTACTATGGCGGTGTATTTTCATTGCAGTATGCTAAAGAAAAAACCCTTGTTACGCTGGGAGGTGGCTGGTCGCAATTCGCTAACCTTATGTATGGTAACATTATCTGGGCACAAAACGGTGGCGTTAGCGATAACTACAAATGGTACCAGAATGATGCACAAAAGAACGACCTGAACATTTTTCTGAAAGCCGAGCAGCATGTGGGCAATGCCCTGCTTTTTGGCGATGTGCAGTACCGCAATGTGGCCTATTTCATGAATGGCTTCCGCCATAACCCCGCCATACGCAGAGATGTGAACTACAATTTCTTTAACCCGAAAGCCGGCATCACCTACTTAATGAGTAATACCGATGCACAGCGCGAGCGCATTTATGCTTCGGTAGCGGTAGGTAACCGCGAACCAAACCGTGGCGCATTTGAAACAGATGCGCTGCACCTGCCCAAGCCGGAACAAATGGTAGATGGTGAAGCAGGCTACGAAATAGCCCGAAAAAAATGGAATGTAGGTGCTAACCTGTATTATATGTTTTACCACAACCAACTGGTACTAACCGGGCAGATAAATGATGTAGGCGCTTACACACAAACCAATGTAAATGCCAGCTATCGCGCCGGTATTGAATTGCAGGCCGGGGTTACGCTAACCAAATGGCTTAAATTACTCGGCAATGCTACCCTGTCACGCAATAAAATTGACAATTTCACGGAGTATATTGACAATTACGACAGCAGCGCACAACGTGCAATTAACCACAGCAATAACGATATTGCGTTCTCTCCTAACTTCATATCTGCCGCCACCGCTGCGTTTACATTACTCAACGGCAAAAAAGGCACCACCCTGGGTGTAGACCTCACCAGCAAATATGTAGGCAAACATTACCTGGATAATACGCAGAATGATGCCCGTGCCATAAAGGAATATAATTATTTCAATGCGCTGGTAAGGTATTCGGTAAAAACGCGCCCTTTCAAGGAAATAATTGCCACTCTTGCACTCAACAATATTTTCGGGGCGGTGTACGCCAATAATGGCTACACCTTCAGCTACATCTATGACTCAAAATTCACCACCCAGAATTACTATTACCCACAGGCAGGGTTTAACGTAATGGGCGGCATTACCTTCAGGTGGTAATAAACACAATGTAATGCTATAACAAGTATGCAGACGGGGTTCAATTTTTGAGCCCCGTTTTTATTTGTAGCCAGACTTTACTGCAACGTCATTAAGCAAGCGTATGTACAACCCAGAATGGGTGGCGTGATTGTAGAAAACAGGTTATAAAAATAGAGAAAACCCAGAAAGGCAATGTCGTTAAGTTAAGGGAAAAATCCCGAAGGGATGACATTATTATAGAAAATGAAAGTGTATAATATGGTTGAACTCCGAAGGAGTGACATAACACAAAACACCATTTTAAGGCATAAATCCTTAACTTAGTGACATTGCCCGAAGGGGTGCTATAGCCCAAAAGCTTTGCTTAATTGCACTGCCCTTAACTGTGTGCTACCCGGTTAAGTGCAAAATATAATTGGGCCCTTGCCACGCTTTCGTAGGTAGGGTTGCAATTAATAACAATGAGGTAGCAGGCTACGGGCGAAATTTCCCAATCAGTCTTCATTTGGTGACCTTCGCCCCGGTATACCTTTCTGAAATTACGGCTTACCGGCAACTGTAGGGTATCGCACGCCCTGAAGGCGCGGCTGAGCGACGCGGCAATGTCGTTTTCGTCTTCTATACCTAGTTCTTGCATTATTTCGCTCAGCACATACGTGAGTTTTGCTTCAAAGAACCAATGCGGTGCATGCAATGGCTCAACATAATTTCCGGCCTGGTTAAACTGTTCCGTCATGGGATGCATTTTTTATTGCTGACAATTGCTTGAATAACTCTATCTCCTTATCTGAAAGATTTTTAGGCATGGTCACATTTACCGTCGCATACAAATCACCAAACTCCGTTTCTGCACCATACTTTGGCATACCCATTCCCTTCAGCCGCAATACCTTGCCATTATCTGTTTCCTTCGCTATGTTTACGTTAATGGCGTTACGCAGTGTTTTAACTACGGTTTGCCCACCCAGAATGGCTGTATACAAATCAACATTTATGGTACAGTACAGGTCGTCTTCTTTTCGCTTGTAGTAATTATGCTCCTGTACGCGTACTGTAATAAAAATATCGCCTGCTGTGCCTCCGTTAATTCCAGCACCACCCTTGCCTTTCAGGCGCATTTTGTGCCCGTCAATGGTACCGGGCTTAATTTTCATTTGCAGCTTTTGCTCGCCGAGGTCTAAAACACGGGTTGTGCCCGTATACGCTTCTTCCAGCGAAACCTGTACCTGGGCAGTATAATCTTCGCCCTTATAGGCCCTGGGCCTACCACCGCCGCCGCGATTAAAGCCGCCGCCGCCAAAAAAGCTCTCAAAAAAATCAGAAAAGTCGCCATCATCAAACTGGCCTCCCGTTGAATACTGGTTGCCACCACCTCGGTTACCCGCCCTGAAGCCATCATAACCTTGTGTACCCCCACCTTGCTGATATGACTTCCAGTTTGCGCCCAGCTCATCATACTTCTTCCTTTTTTCAGGGTCACCAAGTACTTCATGGGCCTCGCCTATCTCTTTAAATTTCTCTTCTGCTTCCTTATTATCCGGGTTTTTATCAGGATGGTACTTAACCGCAAGTTTCCGGTATGCCTTCTTAATATCATCTGCCGACGCTGTTTTAGCAACACCCAATATCTTATAGTAGTCTTTAAAATCCATAGTTATGTAGCAATATTTCCTTTACCGTATGTGTGTAAACTACGTTTATATACCCTACAAGTTAACGATTATTTTTTTCTTCATAAAAACCCGCCATGGCAATTCATTTTCATCGCAAAGTTCCGGGCATCTTACCTGCTTTATTTACACTTTAAAACGTAACAATTATATGAATTGCACAATGAACGGCATAAGCCTTTATTTATAAAGATGCTGGCCTTGTTTTTTCGCAAGAACGTGTTACGAGGTTGCTTCGGCGAAGGGCCTTGCAATGACCTGTTTTTGGAGTTATTTGTGGTAAGGTTGCTTGTGGCAACTGTACTGCGCCGTAGGTGCTACCGCTTTGTAGTTATATTGATGATATAACAACCATACTCCGTGGGAGTTACCCAATCGTTTTATGCTCGCTTAGCGTAGATGCTTCCTGCGTCATGATGACAAAGTTAGTTGAGTAGTTTCTTTGGTCAATATTTGTCATTTCTTATATCTCTTTTCCTCCCATATTTTGGGGTTCCTGCTGGTATGAATTACAGCGAATATCTCTACAGTCATTTCATTGCGATTAAGTACGAAATGCACCAAAAATGGGAATTTTCTTATTACCATGCACCTTACATTGGCGTAACGCGTTGTAAAACTCTCTGCGTTTGTTTTAAGCGTATTAACCTGAAGCCTGACTTGCTTTTGAAATCTTGTACCAAGTCCCGGCAATTGTTTATTATACCAGTCGGTAGCGTCTTGAATATCAATTAGAGCATCGCTATCTATAAGTATAGTATAACGTGTCATTTACGAACGCAATTTTCGAGATGCTGTGTCCCAGTCCAACAGTCTTTCGGGGTGCTTTCTGGCATTATCTATTCTTGCAAGCACAAGTTCTTGTTGCTCCAGCGGGATATCCATACTGCCTTCCCATAACGCATCACTTATTTGCAATTGCTCTTTGGGGCTTAACTTGAGTATCGCCTCAAGAAGCTGCTGATAATTTAAATTTACGCTTAGCTGAATAGTACTCATACAAACATAATTTACACCGTCGTCAAACAGTAGCTATAGTCGCGCTATCGCTACTACAAATTTACTTATTTATTCATTCCCACGAACAAACCAGCTTTAAGTCCCTCCCAACAATTGACAACTACCTCACCTGCTGCATTTCCACCAGGCGTTTGTAAATACCGTTGTTGGCCAGCAGGCCGGCATGGGTACCTCGTTCGGCAATGTTCCCTTTTTCCAGTACAATAATTTCATCGGCATGCTGTACGGTACTCAGGCGATGGGCAATTACTATACAGGTGCGGTTCTTCATGAGTGTATTGATGGCCTCCTGCACTATGCGTTCGCTTTCTGTATCCAGAGATGATGTTGCTTCATCGAGTATCATTATAGGCGGGTTTTTAAGTACCGCACGGGCTATGGTAACTCTTTGGCGCTCGCCACCACTTAGTCTTACGCCCCTGTCGCCAGCCATGGTTTCATAGCCCTCACTTTTCAGGTTTATGAATTTATCGGCATGGGCTATGCGTGCGGCTTCTTCTACACCCTCTTTGGTGGCACCACCGGTGCCCAGTGTTATGTTGTTGTAAATAGTATCGTTGAACAAGATCGGGTCTTGACTTACTACACCCATAAGGCGGCGCAGGTCGTCAATTTTATAGTTTCTGATGTCCACGCCATCAATCAATATCTCGCCACTTGTAACGTCGTGAAAACGGGGAATCAAATCGGCAAACGTACTCTTTCCAGCACCAGAAGCCCCAACTAAGGCTACCACTTTGCCCTTGGGTATGGTAAGGCTTACGCCATTCAATATCTTCTTATCACCGTATGAAAAATGTACGTTTCTAAATTCCAGCGCATGCTCAAAGGCGAGTAATGGTTTTGCATCGGGCTTTTCTGTTATGCTGCTCTCTGTATTGAGCAATTGTTCTATCCTGTCTAGTGCAGACGTGCCTCGCTGAACATTAGAAAAAGCTGAAGAAAGGTTTTTGAATGGGTTAATGATTTGTGTAAAAAACACAATGAAGGTAACAAAACCCGACCCGCTGAGCGATGAGTCGTTTTTAATAATAAGGCTGCCACCGTACCACAAAATGCCGCTTACTACCATCACGCCCATGGTTTCGGAAAGCGGCGACGCCATTTCTTTGCGAGCTGCCATGCGGTTACGGGTGCGAAAAAGCACATTATTCAATTTCATAAATCGGGCATGCATGGTTTTTTCGGCATTGAATGCCTTAATTACACGCATACCAACAAGGGTTTCATCAATAACACCCATCATACTGCCCAATTGCTCCTGCGCTATGTTTGATGATTTACGTAATGTTTTGCTCAGCGAACCAATAATTATACCGGCAATGGGTAAGAAAATAAGCAATACTATGGTAAGCTGCGGACTGATGAATACCATACTGATGAGGTAAAACAAAATAGTGAGCGGTTCACGGATGAATACTTCCAGCACACTCATTATTGAAAGTTCCACCTCATTAATGTCGTTCGTCATGCGGGAAATAAGGTCGCCTTTCCGCTCTTCGGTAAAGAAGCCTATGGGTAGTGATAGTGTTTTCACAAAAATATCGTTGCGCAGGCGCCTGAGTACTGAATTGCGCAACGGATTTAAAACATATAGTGACAGGTAAAGAAAGACGTTTTTAAGAAGGGTAAAAATGACTACTATTATGCAGATGTATGCCAGTGCTGTTAGCGGACCTTTATCTTTAGCAATATCGGTGATAAAACCAGTGAAACGGGAAACGATATCGCCCTTTTTACTGTCTGTGGTATTAATGAGCTTGAATAAAACACCAAGTACAGGTGCAAGCATTGATAATGACAGCACCCCAAACATGATACCTAGCATATTAGTAAGGAAATACAATACTATTTTGCCTTTATAGTCTGCCAGGTATTTAAGTAACCGAGAAATTTTTTTCATTTATTATTTGGTTGCCCTTCCGGCATGCAATCTTTTATTGTAATTATTTATTGGTGAAAATCCATCTACTTATCCGCTGCACGTTCATTCAGTGTTCTAAATGCCGAAACGATCTTATCAAGGAATATGTTTTGTTTATGTACAAGCAACGAGTTAAAAATTTCTGTGTCTTCTATTACTGCAAGACCATCGTCTTTTAAAATAGAACCATCACTATATTTCCAAAACCAGAGATCGAATTTTCTTTTTCTGACAATGTGTTTGTTATCACTCGTATCGCAAATGTAAATGATGACGTTTTGCCTTATTGCGAAAAAGTGGCGAAAAATATCAACAACTGTTTCTCCTATTTTTTGGTCCATTGCCTGATCATACATATCTCCATGAAAAACTTCAAGGTTAAAGTTGTATATACTATCAGAAAATTCAGGGAATTCTGAGAAAACAGAACCAAAGCTTATAAAATATGCTTTGTAAACTACTCCCTGATCTGTTGTAAATTCGAAAGACAAATCGCTAAGCGATGTAAATGGATAAGGGGTCAAGGAATTTGTATTTATCTTTTAGATCGGTTAATTTACCTCCATTTCGCAAATGCTGCCTCACAGCTTTTTGGTCATCAAGCATTTTTTTGAAAATGGTAGCCCCTTTTGAGTTCATTGGCTTTTCTTGTTCTTTTACATTTTCCATATTAGCAAAATTATATAAAAATTCTTATACCAAATGAATAGTCGTCTCTACAGCGATGATGGCAAACCAAACTTAACGTTCTTTTCGTAAATTTGTTTACAAACTTATGTGGTTATGACTACAGTTGAGGTTAAAGAATTGAAAAGAGAAGTGAAAAAATATATAGATCATGCTGACGAAAGGATGATCAAAGCGATTTACGCAATGCTAGAAGCCGACCAACAGGAAGATTGGTGGGATAAAATAAGCGATGAGCAGCGTGCGTCTATTGACAGGGGAATTGCTCAGATAGAAGCGGGTGAAACTAAACCTCACTCTGAGGTTATGAAAAAATATTCGAAATGGTTAACCAAATAGAATGGTCTCCTGAGGCTGAGGATTCTTTTGATAGCATTCTTGAATACATCAATGAACAATTTGGACCCGCAGAAGTTGGAAAATTTGTAGATAGAGTTGACAGTAAGTTGAAATTACTTGTTCAATTTCCAGGGCTTGGAAACCCCAGTAACAAAAGAAAGAAAACACACGTTACGCTTGTCCATAAGAAAATTACTTTGGTATATCAGGTTAATACACGTAAAAACGTAATACTGCTTGTAACCTTTTGGAATAATCAGCAAAATCCCGGAAGGTTCAAATATTAGAGACCCTCCGGGACTTTTAATGCTTCGTTGCCTACTCTATTGTAAACGAAGTACTACCGTCTTTTTCATCTTTTATTATTACCCCGCTTTCGGCTAGTTTATTACGTATCTGGTCGCTGGTGGCGAAATCTTTGCGCTTTTTGGCTTCTGCGCGTATATCCATCAATACCTGCAAAACCTGGCCCAGTTTATTGCTTTGAGCCACTGCCAGTTGTTGCATACCCAGTATATCTTCAAGAAATACCTTGAAGTTCGTCTTCATCAGTTCGAAGGTTGCAGCAGATAATGCATCCATTTTCACCTGCCCGCCCTTCATGCCGTTCACAATAGGGGCCAGCTCAAACATATTGGCAATAACCTTGGCTGTATTAAAGTCGTCGTTCATGAATTCGGTAAACTCATGGCACAATTTTACTACCTGCTGGTCAAGCGCCGCGTCTGTTGGGGTGGCATTGCCGGGATGCGCTATCTTTTGCATAATGTCATAAGCCTCCCAAAGCCTGCGGGCGGCTCGCTCTGCGGCCTGTAACGCCTCGTTACCGAAGTCAAGTGTACTGCGGTAATGGGTCTGCAAAATGTAAAAGCGCACCACCATTGGGTGGTAAGCTTGTTCCAGTATAGGGTGGTTACCGCTGAAAAGTTCCGATAGCTTAATTACATTGTTATAACTCTTGCCCATCTTCTTGCCGTTGATGGTTATCATGTTATTATGCATCCAGTAGTTAACCGGGGCGTGACCGTGCGCAATGGTACTCTGGGCTATCTCGCTTTCATGGTGCGGGAACTGCAAGTCCATGCCACCACCGTGAATATCAAACACCTCACCCAGATACTTACTACTCATGGCCGAGCACTCAATATGCCAGCCGGGGAAACCTTCGCCCCACGGGCTTTTCCAGCGCATGATATGTTCGGGTGGCGCATTCTTCCACAATGCAAAATCGGCTTTATTACGCTTTTCTTCCTGCCCGTCCAGTTCACGCGTTGTTTCCAGCTGGTCTTCCAGCACCCGGCCCGATAGTTTACCGTAGGGGTAACTGGCGGCATACTTACTAACATCGAAATAAACGGAGCCATTCACCTCATAGGCATAGCCTTTTTCAATGATGGTCTCTATCATGTTTATCTGCTCTATGATGTGGCCCGTTGCCGTTGGCTCAATGCTTGGCTCAACGCAATTGAAAAGGTGCATGCCGTGGTGGAACATATTGGTGTATTTCTGCACCATTTCCATCGGCTCCATTTTTTCCAGCTTGGCCTTTTCGCTTACTTTGTCCTGCGCCTCACGGCCTTCTTCTTCAAAGTGGCCGGCATCGGTAATATTGCGCACATAACGCACCTTATAACCCAGATGCTTCAGGTAACGCTGCACCACATCGAATGTAATATACGGCCGCGCATGCCCCAGGTGCGATTCACCCGATACGGTTGGTCCGCATACATATAAACCAGCATAACCGGGCACTATCGATTCGAATTTTTCTTTCTGGCGGGTATAGGAGTTGTATAATTTTAAATCGTGTTCCATTAGTTAGTATTTAGTAAAAAGTCGAAAGTATAAAGTCAAAAGCTTTGATGCAGCGCATCAAAGTTCCTTATTGAAATCACCAATCAGGATATGCTTTGACCTGATTAAGTTGCGCAAAAATAGCCGTAATAATTTAACGGCAATATGCACAGTGGTTAAATATGGAAAAAAGGAAGTGAGGTACACCCGGACCGGGACAATTAACACATACAACTCACCCCCGCACTACATCGTGCAGCAAGGATCAACAGAAGGGATGAAATTGTAAGTATGTTCATTTTGTAGTATTGCTATGCAAAGGTGACACATATTTTTAACATGACAAAACATTTAAAAAAAGCGGGTGCATTTTAAATTTTCGCATTATTCTAATTTCAAATAACACCTGCGCGACTGCGCAGACATTGACCTCCCTCTACATTTATGGAGAGGGTTGGGGTGAGGATTTTATTTAGGTAGTGCGAAGTTGAAATGCACCAAAAAAAGCCGGCACATAGCGATGCCGGCTTGCAGACTTTCATTTTTCCATTAAAACCCTGGTATAAAACTAAGGGTTATCAGTTGACGGGGCTGGTGGTGTTACTACTTCGTTTTGAACAACAATATTCTGAACGGCAGGCGCTGCCGGCTGCGCGGGCTGAACCGGATTTACTGGCGGCGGCACCATGCCGCCTTGCGGGTTCTGCGGCGGCATTTGCTGGGTACTGCTTGCCACCGATGGCAGGTTGGAATTTTCAGTGGTTTTCAATGCAGCGTAGGTGCCGGAACTCATACCTATAAGTATAAGGTTATTGTGGCTGATATCAGGGATAATATAATTCACCAATGCTGATTGGCTTACGCCTTCCTGCAACTTCTTTATCAATTCATCGGTGCAAGGCGACTTTGGTAATTGTAGTAGTGCTGTAATTCTTTTGGTAGCCTCAGTGACATCGGCAGGGCTCAGCAAGCTACAGGAGTTAACGCATTTAATGTGCTGAAAAACCTCGTAAATAAACCATAGCCCAAATACCAGGTTGAAGACAACGGCCTGCAGACGGTGTATGCTTATGCCGTTCTTGTCAGATAATATATCCAGCAAAAAATTCTCTCTTTCCGAATTACGCGAAATGCGGGCAGTTGGTATGGCTGTTGTAGCGGTTGCCGCATTCGCCGCGGCAGGCGGGATACCAGCCGCTGTATTAGCAGCCACAGCCTTGCTATCATCTGAAATATCGGTTAACCGCGCTGCAACCGTGGTAAGGGAACCGATGCCTAATAAAATAAGGGTAGAGTCAGACAGATCGGGTATTTTGCCGGTTGCCCAAATTATGGCTACTATGGAACTGATGACAATAAACGTCCACCATACCAGCTGTGTGCGCGCCAGGCTGTAAGGTTTTACACTTATGGTAGTCAGGGTGGTATCTTCCAGCAAATGGAACTTCTTCTGCAGGAAAATGATCAATATCAGAAAGAACACCAAAGTAATAGCGTAAAGTAACTGACCATTCATAGTTGTTGTTTTTTACACCTACTCTATTAACCCGTTTTCGGTGTACCGGTAATAACATCGTTATCGCAACAAATATAATAATTACCTGACATTATACAAATACAATGATTATAATTTTTATTTGCTAAACGAAAATATAATTACGTAATAACAATCAAACTATACGCATCTAAAAATCGAACTCTGACAATTCGCAATCGGTAAGCATGTGTTCTATGAAAGCCCGATGCTTTTTTTCGCTACCGGCTACCGACCACGTACCGCGCATGATATTGCCGTTTTTGGAGACAGACCGGCTCAATATCTTGAGGTGGTAATGTTTTATCTGGGTTTCATATTTGTGCTGCTGCTTTTCCTCATAGGGGTAGGTTATGCGATACTGTCGTATCTGGTTCAGGCTATCCAGAAATCGGTCGAAAAACGAGAACAGGAACAGGATGGACAGCACTACTATACAACCTAACAAGGCAACCGCAAAATAACCGCAACCGATACCCATGCCCAGCGCAGCAGTAAGCCAGATGGATGCTGCGGTTGTAATGCCACTCACTCCCCTTTCGCTACGGAAAATTACACCTGCACCTAAAAACCCGATACCCACAACGATATTAGAGGCAATACGATCAGTATTATTAGGCTGGCCAATGTATTGCGACAATATAGTGAACAACGTAGCACCCACACAAATTAACGTAAGCGTACGAAACCCGGCCGATTTGCTTCTCAATTCCCGTTCCAGGCCTATTGCGCCACCAATTAACACCGACAAAAACAGTTTTACGATAAGCGTATGTGGCAGGTGCATATATATAGTAGTTGTTTTAGAAGCCGGATAAAGTTAGGAATTAAAGTGCCAATATCTGAACACCAAACAAGTGTACCTGGCAAAAAGAAAAAGCCAGCGTTTATAAGATGCTGGCTTTTCAGGATGGGATAAAATGTTGCAGTAGAACGGACTGGAATTTTCTAATCATTAGCTTATAATTATTGTTTAGAAACTGATACAAAAATACCCTGTGCTGCTGCCCCAGAAAATGACAATAAGCAATTTAATAGTTGATTGAAATCAACCACATTTCGCTATTTATTTGTATAATTATAGGTGCAGTAGATCATTGGGTTTACCCAGCGGTTACGGTGAAGCCAGCTGCCTTTATTAAAATAAGGCGATTCTGTGTTAAATAACTTCCTTGTTCCATCATCCTGTTCGAAATTCGCATAATCAATGGGCTGTATTCCATACTTAAATGTAAGGCCAAGTACCTGGCCGTTGTAGTATCCTTTGCCAAGTTCCCATCCTTTACTAAGCGAACCTCCGACCCAATAAGGTTTTAGGTTACTCATCTGTATCTTTCTAGGATCGTTCCCATAACCGGCAAGCCATTCTACAGACACAAACAAACCATTTTTAACTGGTATCAGCTTATCGCTAATATCAACCCTCACCCATTCGTTGCCTTTTGTGGCATGGGTTATAATTACACTATCTGTAATGTCGTGTAGCGGGTCGCCCGTGTTGGTATCTTCATCATAAACATGCACCCGGAACTTAGTATCGGGAATGCCTTCATCGGTTATATAAATGAATATCTCTTTCAGGTAACCATGCCGTTCGGGATGTACAGCTTCCAGGTAAATAGCTTCTTCATCGCCATATGCCATATAAGATCTTCCGTTGCAGGTAAGGCGACTCCTGCCTAAAAGACCTTCTTTCAATTTCTTTTTACGAGTGCTGTGCACGGTTACTTCTTTAAGGTCGCTGGCGCGTTCGGTGAGCCGCACAATTAATGAATCCTTCCCAAGTGTATCAGTGAAAAACTCCTGCTTAATATATCCGCGCTTGTAGATGACAAGATACTTTACACTATCCTTGTTGAAACGGATAGAAAACAGTCCTTCGTCGTCGGTACTCCACCCAACAAAACTATCCCGCACTTCAATATTTGTATAGGGTATCGCATGCCCGTTCTTGTCAATAACCCGTCCGTTTATTCTTTTTATTTGGGCAAGACCTTGCCCGACCTGCAATAGCAACGTGGTTAATATTACGATAAGTAAAGGGTATGGGCATTTATGTGTCATGGTTCTAAAAAGCGCAATCAAAAGTAATGATAATATTATACTCCCTATCGGCAACTATGACAAGATTGCATTTTAATTCCTCGCAGCTTTTGCGATGTTTAACCCCAGTCTTCTGCTTAAAGGCCAATGTCAATGACATAAACGATTTTTGTGTGTGTAATTAGCGATGTTCAACACCTCCGGCGTTGGTGTTTTCCTTTTCGTACCGCCGGTTTCACCAGCGGCTATTTAGATTGAAGCCCTTCAGGCTTCGTTAATAACATTACCCTAAAAGAGAGCAACGGAGAGCTAATGTATGCACCGTGGTGCAGGTGTTATCAGCATAATACAGTGCAAAGAATTGAAATCACTGTTGTCCGGCAAAAAAAGTAATCATCGACTGAAATGTAGAACCAGCAAGCATTACAGCGGATTTTTATTATATTCTACCCTGTTTTTGTCCGGCCTCTTTACTGGTTGTTGTCATCGCGTCTCCATGTTCTTTTTTTGTGCTGCC
>JBBRPD010000099.1:0-16118 GCA_038228575.1 Chitinophagales bacterium
GACCGTGCAGCAATTAAATATTATATTTGAGGGGAGGATGCAGCAGATGCGATAAAAATTTTCACCCTATGTGTCCTGCCCGCCCCCGCGGGGGCGGGCAGGACACATAGGGTGGTTGACACAGTTCATTTTACACTCCCCTTTTGTTGAGTCTCGTTTTATAAAAATACATTCTTCCGCTTTTATAATGGAATTATGATATACCGTATAATCTCTCGCTACTTGCGCAGAAGATAATTTGACAAAAAATGAAAGCAATAATACCGGGAATATATTTTTCATAAACTCAACTTTATAAATTTCAAATGGGATTTTGATTAGGTAAAAGTCTGAATTATAATGCTGGAACGGGATATCAATGTTACAGTTTTAGCAACTATCCAATAGTAACTGAATTACAATCTTTGAAAAATAAGACATCGGGCATGTGCTTTATCGAATCAACAGATTTCTGAGATCAAATTTCAAGCTTGTGCATTTTTGGAATTGAATCCGAAGCTTATTGCGGCTGTGAGTACGGGCATGTTGATATCTTTTAACGCTTTAAATTTAATACAATAACCGGTAACTGTTGCCTTACCCAATTCTTTGCCAAACGTTTGGGTCAGATACGTTTTATCTTCAATACCCATTATGTAAACGGAGATGCCGGTAGTATTCGCACTTATACCTACTTGATAAAACTCGCGGGTGGTGCCATCGGTATATTTTATGGTGTAGGCACCGTAACCAATATTAGGATTAGATACAATTTTACCGTCGCTGTTTTTACCATCTAAGAACCATAATTTGCAGCCTGGTGACATCTGAACTGCAAGCCCGTGCAAAGTCTGCAGGTCACTGCGTTTCGGTTCTGGTTGGCTGGCGATGTAATCTTCAATTTGTTTTTCTATGTTCATATAAATTTGCATTTTGGGTTAGTATTGGCACCTCATCTTTTCAACCCGGATTCAAATGTACTGCACTCCTTACTAATCTGCGTGGGTGTAATGCGACAATATAAGGGCAGAATTAAACATAGGCTATTGCGGATTGTCTGAACTATGATTTTATGATTTTTATGAAGGTCATGATTTTTTATGAATATCGTATCATTTCGCTTTGGCAGCTTTATCAGACGTTGCCAAATAGGATTGTCTGAACTATGATTTTTATGATTTTTTGAAAGTCATGATTTTTTGTGAATATCGCATTGTTTCGCTTTGACAACTTTTTTATAAAGTTATCAAAACCGCACAAATGCTGCATTGCTGCAAACGAAAGGCAAAAACGCTGTGCGACTCTGTGTCGTACTCTGTGTAACTCTGTAGTTAAAATAGTAAGAAGTATCGGGCTTAAATAAAGCACATGCTGATTTCCAATGTGGAATTATATAACTCTTTCCCCGCTTTCTGTAACAATTGCTGCATTAACATCTTCGAACTTTGTATTGGCTAAACCAAAGCAAAAATCGATTATCAATATTTTACGAATAATTACTTTGTGTATCTGTTAACAATTGGATATTTGTTAATACCGTTAGTGAAGTATTTCGACCGTTAGTGAAGTTATTTTGGCTACCGGCATGCTACAGGGATACCTTTACAAAACAAATTACCAGACACCGAAAACAGTTAAAACGAAGTCACCGTACATACCATTACAAATTCACCAACCTCTCTTCTATGAAAACAACACACAATATCACCAAGAACAAATTTTTAAAAATAGCCGCGTTCACTGCTCTTTCCTTTTTATCTGTTATGCAGGCTAAGGCTCAGGTTATATGGTCATCTGCAGGCGGCGCAGTATGGCTCACTGGCAGCAACTGGACCGGAGGTGCCTACCCTACTTCAACGCAGGTGGCACAGTTCAATGCTAACCCTACTGCGGGAACGGGGGTGGGTATTGACATGAATGGCTCTACTAACAATGGCGCGAACAATCAGGCTGCTGGTGCAGTTTATGTAAGTGCCAGCCGCACTGCGGCTATGATAGTTGGTAATAGTTCTACTGCCAGTAACGGAACACTGACCTTGAGCGGAGCTACAGTTAACGGGACAGCCAATGTTGCTATTGCTAACTTTGGCATTAACGGCGCCACCCGCCAAACCTTAACCTTACAGAATATACAGGGCGGTGGTAACAAAACTATGGAAGTTGCGCTTAGCGGTGCTACAAACATTACCACAGGTACGGGGGCATCATCAACATTAATAGGTAATACCATTATTATAACGAGCGTTATCAGTGGCACCGGCCCAACATTTTTGGGCGGAGGAACTTATGACGGAGGTTCTGGGGTTTTGGGTGGCTTATTGAGATTGGGTGCAGCAAACACTTTTACGGGCGGCATAACCGTCGGTTCTGCTTCATCAACCTATTCCTCCGGCATACTGCAACTCGATAATAAAGCCGCTATCAATAATGTAAGTGGTAACAATATTACCATAAACCCATTCAGCGAACTGTTTCTGAACTCGACAAGTACAGACACATTTAATACATCAAACCTTACGCTTAACTTAAATGGCAATGGCAATAATGCTACCAATACAGTTGTTGGCGGTGCACTTGTAACCGGCTCTAACAAAAGTTTCACCTGGACGGGCCCGGTTAACCTGGCTTCTGATGCGAGAATCTCAAATATCGGCACTGCAACACTTACTGTTTCCGGTGCAGTATCGGGCTCCGGCACGTTAATTAAAACCGGCAGCTCTGGTCTTGGCGTTTTGTCCCTAACAGGTGCTAATACTTCAACTGGTGGTACTAAAGTAATTGCAGGGTCTGTTATCGCTGGGTCTGGGTCAGGCATTGGCACGGGCCTTATTGTTATGGCCGGTGCTACAACTGCGTTCAATACTGCGATTACGTTAAACAATCCGGCACAGACTGTAACCGGCATCAGCAGTAATTTCAGTACCAGTAGTGGAACCATTACGCAGACTGTTTCGCTATCCAGCGCTACTGTGTTGACATTGAATATGTCATCTGACTACACTTATGGTGCAGGCGATGTACCAACACTAACCAGCATTATTTCTGGTGCAGGTAAATTAATTAAAAACGGCTCCGGCCGATTAACATTGAGCGGAAAAGGATCATTCCTTACCGGAGGCTTGATGCTAAATGCGGGAGAAATTCGTTTTAACCCTTCGGGAACAATGACCATGAGCGCACCAGATACCATGAACGGTGGCACATTCAGTACCATAGGCGATACTGCAGTCACCTTCCCTACAGTAACTTTAGGCACATTGAATTTGGCTGATAATTCCACCATTGCATTAGGTAATTCAGTAGTACATACTTTAAAGTTTGCAGCCAGCAATACAATACCATGGACTGCAGGGAAAATGCTCACCATAACAGGCTGGAATGGCACCTGGGGTGCGGGTACAACTGGTAGCTTGGGCAGGTTACAAGTTGGTACAACAGGTAGTGGACTTACGGTAACCCAAATTGCACAAATTCAATTCCTTGATGGTTCAGGTCATTACTTCCCTGCACAGCAATTAAGCAATGGCGAAGTAGTACCTAAGAACCCGACAATAACTACTACTATTGCGTCTTTCGGTCCGTTTTACAACACGGCATCACATACTATTTCTGTGGCGTTTACCACTTCAGTAGGCACTTTCTATAGTAATTTTAAAGTTCAACTTTCTGATACTACAGGTGCTTTCACCGCCGATACAACTACCGGCATTCTGGATTCGGGCTTAACATCTCCTATTGCAGCAACCATACCGGCTGGCATACTTACCGGCAATTACAGGGTAAGGGTAATAAATGGCAACCCGCTTAGTTTTGGCAACGACAATGGCAGCGATATTGCTATACTCACCTTCCCGCCGGTAATAACAGGTGTTAGCCCAGCTTCAGCAAAACCTGGAGATACCATAACCCTAACCGGGAGCAACTTTAGCGGCACTCCATCTAACAACACGGTATATTTTGGCGCAACAAAAGGAGTGGCGGTATCAGGTAGCACAACAAGCCTAAATGTAGTAGTGCCACTTGGCGCTATTCATGCACCAATAAGTCTGGAAACACCGGCAATTTTATTTGGTTATAGCAAGTATCCGTTTATGCCAACTTTCACGAGCAGTTATTTTATGACCAGCAGCTTTAATTTAAAGCCTAAGGTTGATTTTTCAACCGGCACTGGTCCTAACACTGCTATTATTGGCGACCTTGATGGCGATGGCAAATCAGACCTTGTAATACCCAATACCAATGCTGGCAGCGGTAATACCATTACGCTTTACCGAAATACCAGCACAACCGGCACTATCAACTCAGGTTCATTTACTTCAGCCGGTACAATCTCAACAGGCGCAGGGCCATCAAATGCACAACTTATGGATCTGGACGGCGATGGCAAACTCGATATTGCAGTAACAAGTTTGGGCTCAGGAAGCATTTCCGTTTTCAGGAACACATCATCTTCGGGCAGCATCTCATTTGCCAGTCGTGGTAATGTGTCTACTATCTCAACAGGCGTAATTGGTGCACAACCTTACGAAGTTACTATTACTGATTTTGACGGTGATGGCAAACCCGACCTTGCGAGCACATCTCCATACACGGGGGCAAGTAACAGCACCATTTCTGTTATGCGCAATGTATCGTCTTTGGGCACACTCAGCAGCAGTTCTTTTGCTACGGCCGTATCATTTAATACACCGGCTTCACTCGGGGCGCACAGTACACCTATTGGCATTGTTGCAGCAGACTTTGACGGAGATGGTAAACCAGATTTTGCAGTAGCCTGTACTTCTGCCGCTTCTATTGCCGTTTACAGAAATACAGCAACGGCCGGAGTTATTAATTCAGGCAGTTTTGCTACACCACAGGTTTTTTCAGCTGGCATTTCGGGTAGTAACCCTATTGATGTGCAGGCAGGCGACATTGATGGCGATGGCAAACCAGATATTGTATTTACCAACAGCGGCACCAATAAAATTGGGGTACTGCGCAACACATCTTCATCAGGCTCTATATCTTTCGCTACAGTAGCTCAGTTCACTACAGGTAGTGCGCCAACCGGGCTCTCTTTAGCCGATGTAAATGGCGACGGAAAGCTTGATGTAGCCGCTGCAAATGCAGGCGGCAATACAGTGTCGTTATTCAGAAATACATCAAGCAGTGGTTCTGTATCTTTCGCTACAAAATCTGATTACAGCGTAGGTACTACCCCATTCGGTGTTAACATGGGCGATCTTGACAATGACGGCTACCCGGACATTGTTACAGGCAACAATGGCTCAGATAATATTTCTATCATTAAGAATTACCCATTGCCACAGGTTGCCGCTATTACGGGCACTGCAACAGTTTGCGGCGGTGGGGGTACAACAACACTCAGCGATGCAACAACAGGCGGTTACTGGAGTATATCCAACCCCGCCCGTGCTACTATTGATACAGCAGGTGTGGTAACTGGTATTACCAGCGGCACAGATACCGTGTATTATACCGTTGTAGCCGGTGGCGATACTAATTTTGTAAGCAGAACTATTACTGTAAATGCAGCCCCTTCGGTTGCTGCAATATCAGGCCCTTCAAGCGTTTGCCCAGGGTCAAATATCAGTCTTACTGACGCTACTCCTTTAGGTACATGGGGAATGACTAACGGCAATGCAACCATATCAGGTACCGGTACCGTAACCGGCGTAACTCCGGGGTTGGATACTGCAACCTACACCGTAACCAATGTATCCGGTTGTTCTACTACAGCTAAAAAGCAAATAACCATAAGCGCACCGGTTACAGCAGGTGCAATCACCGGAAGCGGCACTGTGTGCACAGGTGGCTCTACACCTTTAGCTGATACTATTGCAGGGGGCGTATGGACAAGCAGCAATACTTCTATAGCTTCTGTCAACTCGGCTACTGGCATGGTTTACGGTATAAGCGTAGGTAGCGCTACCATTACCTATACCGTAACCGGCAGTTGTAACACGGCAACCACTACTGCTGCTATTACAGTTAACACGGTACCACCAACGCCCGGCCCTATAAGCGGAACGACCAACCTTTGCAGTGGTGCAACAACTACACTTACTGACACTACCGCCGGTGGTTCATGGGGAACAAGTAATGGCACAGTAGCATCTATCAACACATCAACCGGAATGGTTTACGCAATTAGTCCGGGTACTGCTACCATTACTTACTTTAAATCAAACTCATGCGGTTCATCTTATGTAACCGTACCATTCAACGTTTATTCAACACTTACTGCGGCAATTGTTTCAGCAGCAGCACCTTGCGAAGGCTATATGACCAATATTGTATTTAACGGCACATCAGGCGCAAGGCTGAAATACAGAATTGATGGGGGTTCATTGTTAGATACCATTTTAGCGGGAGGTACGTTCACGCTGCCTACCGTAGCTATGACAACACCGCATACTTATACTTTGTATAGTGTATATAATGTTGCGTGCAGCCTGACTATTGATAGCACCATAACAGTTACACCAACACCCATGGTATGGGTTGGCGGTGCTGCGGGCGTAGAAACCGATTGGAACATTGGCCAGAACTGGTCATGCAGTTTTGTACCGGGTGCTGGCGACAATGTGCTTATTCCATCAGGCACTACATACTCGCCTGTTATTGCGGCATCTGCAAGTGGCACCACTAAAAGCCTTACCATAGCAAGCGGCGCTACCGTAAATGTAGGCGCGGCGGGCAGTTTAAATATTAAGGGAACATTCGCTAACAATGGATCAGTTAACGGAGCGGGTAAAGTCGTTTTAAACAATACAACCGCTCAGGCAATAGGTGGCATAGGCACTGTTACTAATCTTGAACTCAATAATACAGCTGGCGCAACGGTAAATTCTGGTGCTCGTTTAACTGTAAACAATACCCTTACCATAACCGCTGGTACACTGGCAACAGGCGATAGTGTAGTATTGGCATCCTATTCTGCAACCACTGCGAGAATAGCGGCTATACCTGCTTCAGGGTCTGCTATTACGGGTAATGTGAAAGTAATGCAATATATACAGGGCGGCTACCGCAGGTATCGCTTCTGGAGCCATCCGTTTAGCAATTATATACCATTAAGCCAGTTAGAAAACTACATTGATATTACTGGTGCTGGTGGTGCGGCGAATGGCTTTACCACAACCGCTTCTAATGCTCCATCAGCTTTCAGGTACGATCCGTTGGTAGGTAATTCAACATTAGGCTCTGACCCTGGCTGGAAACCATTTTCAAGTGCCTATGGCACGCCTGATAGCAACAGGTTACACCAGTATCAGGGCATCCGTATATTTGTAAGAGGCGCTAAAGGCGAAGGTTTAGGCTATGGCTCTTACACCCCTTCGCCTGTAACAGTTGGCATGTGGGGTGCAGTAAATCAGGGTACGCAAACAGTGCACCTTGCAAAAGGCGCGGGCACAGGTCAGGACTACAACATGGTTGGTAACCCTTATCCGTCGCCAGTAGATATTGGTGCCGTTATTTATAATGCGAGTCTAGCGGGTAATATCACTGGTTCTGCATTCTATGTGTTCAATCCTTCATTAGGTGCGGCTGGTCAGTTTCAGTCAGTGCCAATATCAAGTTCCCCATACTATCTGCAAGCAAATTGCGCTTTTCAGGTAAGGGCGGCGCATAATGACGATACCCTTCATTTTACCGAAAGCAATAAATCAGCTACTATCACCACACAGCTTTTAAAAACAGCCCCAGCTTACACTTCATTGGTTATTTATGATGCTAACTATCATGCATGGGATATGCTGTATGTTCAGTTCAACGAACAAGCGACAATTAATGAAGATGCGAAGTTCGATGCAGTTAAATTGCAGGGATCGGATTTTAACTTCTATAGTCTTACTGCCGATAGTAAGAAGCTGGCCATTGATGCTCGCCCATTTGCAGCCGGACAATCTGTACCATTAGGAATCAGTAGCGGTTATGCGCAAGAGTATATAATTAAAGCAGAAGGCATGGCTGTACCAGAAGGCAAACAAATGTTCCTGCACGACAAATTGCTTCGCCAGTACATTCCGTTGCAACAGGGCACTGAATATAAATTCGGAATAACGGCTGATAAAGCCACCCAGGGTGAGGCTCGTTTTGAACTTACTTTCGATAACACAACAGCGGCTACTGAAATACGCCCAATGTCGGTAACTATGAACCCTAACCCTGCAACTGATGAGGTGAATTTAAAAATTCAAACAAGTGGCAGCAATAATATAGCAATCAGGATACTAGATATTACCGGTGTTGCAGTTTACAATACAACAGCAAAGGCTACAGCCAACGGAAGTATTAAAATACCGGTTGCCAAATTTGCGTCAGGCGTTTATATGGTCGAAGTGAGTTCAGGCGATGAAAAAACTGTTCAGCGGCTGATAAAGGAATAATCAGTTTTATTAAACCATTGAAAATGCCGGGCATCTGTCCGGCATTTTTGTTTTCAGGTATAGCCTGCATTATTCATAAATGCGCTTTTGAATGTTTAATACCTTAAAAAATGTCGTCCGTCCGTTAAGACTCCAGCCCTTGGGTGACGTATTTCGTCATCATTTTATTGATTGGTAATGAATGCATTACACAACATAGCATGTCACCCAGAATTTATCGCGATTTTCATCGGGAGGGGACGGGGTGACCCAGCGGCAGAGAATTTGTTAATAATGCAGGATAGAGTAGCCATATTAAACTATACCATCAACCTACAGTCAAATTACTTTCAATTGAAATTTCACCTACATTTATATAAACAAATCTCCATGAAGAAATTTCTCCTTTTACTTCAGGTAGCTGTAACTGCATCGTTGGCATCCTTTGGGCAAACACCAGTTTGGAGTGCCGATGTCGCCCCCATTCTGTATAACCATTGTACATCTTGCCACCATACTGCCGGCATTGCTCCGTTTTCGCTCCTTACTTACAATCAGGCGTTGGTGCAAGCCGGCGCTATTAAAGCCGACGTAAATTCGCTTAAAATGCCGCCATGGCCGCCAAGCGCAGCCTACTCGCGTTTTGCACATGAGCGGGTATTGAGCACGGCCCAGATAGCAACCATTACAAATTGGGTAAACGGAGGTTCGCCACAGGGCGATACTACCCTTGCGCCTCCTATTCCTGTTTATGGCACCGGAGGCATTTTACCTGGCACTCCTGACCTTGTGGTAAAAATACCTACATATACATCCACTGCCGCAAGCGGCGATGTGTACCAGTGCTTTGCTATTCCGAGCGGCCTACTTGTAGATAAACACATCGTAGCAATGGAGGCCATACCTGGCAACCCGCAAATAGTACACCATGTACAGATATTTGCCGATACTACCGGTAGTTGTGCGCACCTCGATTCTCTGAGTGCCGGCCCCGGCTTCCCTGGCCTTGGTGCCAGCAGCAGCGGCACTACACTTTTGGGCGTTTGGGTTCCGGGCTCCGCCCCAATGGTTTACCCTACAGGCTTCAGTATGAAAATATACAATCATACCGATATTGTGCTGGAAGTGCATTACCCCGCTGGTTCGGCAGGTATGCAAGACAGCACAGAGGTGCACTTCTTTTTTGCACCAACTGCTACACCGAGGGAATTATTTGTTACTCAGGCACTCAATACGTCTAATATTGACAGCACGCTCTTCATTCCTGCTAACACAATTAAAACCTTTCATGAAACTTTACCTATAGTAGGTGACTATTCCATACTGGCTGTCTTCCCCCATATGCACCTGATAGGCAAAAGCATTAATGCCTACGGCATACGCCCTTCAGGCGATACCGACAGGTATATTAATATTCCTGAATGGGATTTCCACTGGCAGGGCTTTTATACCTTCCCGAGATTTATAAAAGTGCCTACCGGCACGGTATTACATTCAGACGGAGTTTACGATAATACCACAGCTAATCCTGATAACCCACATTCACCACCGGTAAATGTTGCAGAGGGAGCCAATACTACAGATGAAATGATGCTTACCTACCTTCTGTATACCACATACGTCACTGGTGATGAAAACATTCTTATAGATAGCGCAATCGCGCTAAGCACACCAAAGGAATTAGCACCTTATTACCGTGGCCAGCAATTGCTAGACCCATACCCCAACCCTGCAACCAATGACCTAATTATTAAATGCTTCTTTGATATGGCTGATGCGGCAATAATTGATTTAGTAGATATGCAGGGGAAATTGGTTAAACGGTTGATGAATGATGAGAAGGTGAGTAAGGGTTACAACACCTTCAGCTATTCAGTCGCCGGGTTGCCAACCGGGTCTTATTTATTAAGGATGCAGACCAGCGAACGTGTTTTAACTAAGAAGATAGTGGTTAGCCGATAGCTAAACGGGAAATTATCCCCATAAAACCAACCTACAGTCAATATATGTTGCGTGGAACGGCAATGGAAACGAAAGTTTTTATATTTTCGCACAAACTCAAAACTAGTGCAAACAACTTTTGGTAAGGAAACATACCTCTATTGGTATGAATTGATGCAACTGCTTCGCCGCTTTGAAGAGAAAACCGGACAGTTGTATGGTATGCAGAAAATACGTGGCTTTTGCCATTTATATAACGGTCAGGAAGCAGTAGCTGCGGGCATTATGTCGGCAACACGCCCTGATGATAACATGATCACCGCTTATCGCGACCATGCACTCGCAATCGCTAAAGGAATAAGTCCTGATGCCTGTATGGCCGAACTTTTTGGTAAAGCAACAGGTTGCACCAAGGGTAAGGGCGGTAGTATGCACTTCTTTTCAAAGGAACACCGCTTTTTTGGCGGTCATGGTATTGTTGGCGCGCAGATAGGCCTTGGTGCCGGTATTGCGTTTGCTGAACAATATCAGGGTACCGACCGCGCTACCATTTGCATGTTTGGCGATGGTGCTGCAAGGCAGGGTATGCTGCATGAAACCTTCAATATGGCAGTGCTGTGGCAATTGCCGGTGGTGTTTATTTGCGAGAATAACTACTACGCAATGGGTACATCTGTGGAGCGTACTTCAAAAGCGCAGGACATATATCCGTTAGCTGATGCATACAATATGCCTGCTGACAGCGTTGATGGTATGAGTTGCGAAGAGGTGCACAAAGCAATAGAACGCGCCGTGCGCCGTGCCCGTGAAGGTGGCGGACCAACCTTCCTCGAGATCAAGACTTACCGCTATAAGGGGCATTCTATGAGCGACCCTGCTAAGTACAGGAGCAAGGAAGAACTGGAAGAATACAAAGAAAAAGACCCTATCAACCAAACCCTGAATACAATACTGGCTAATAACTGGGCTACTCAGGAGGAAATTGATGCAATCAACGATAAAGTAAAGGCAATTGTAGAAGCTTCCGTGCAGTTTGCGGAAGACAGCCCGTACCCGGATGATAACGAATTGTACAAGGATATTTATGCGGAAGAAAATTATCCGTTTATAGTTGACTAAGCACGATTTCAGTGATTTTTATGTTATAAATAGCTGAAATTGAATTACTTAACAGATATTTTGGGTAAATGATAAATAGAATTATCTTTGCACACTTTCGTACCATACAACAACCATTCACAACTAACATTTTAAACAAGGATTTTAAATACTAATATGGCAAATTCAGCAAGAACCCAACCGGGTGAAGAAAGACCAGTTGTAACTACACCAGAAATTGAAACAGACCCACTGGAAACTGTCACCGACCTCTATCAGAAATATCAAAAGCCACTTTCTACCGTGTTAACGGTTATAGTTGTTGCCGTAGTTGGTTATTTTGGTTACACAAAATGGTATAAAGGCCCTAACGAAGACAAGGCGAACGCAGCAATGGCTATGCCTCAGTTATATTTTCAGGCCGATTCTATGAATATGGCACTTAACGGAGATGGTAAAAACCCTGGCTTCGCTAAAATAGAAAAGAAATTTGATGGTACTTCAGCTGGTAACCTTGCGCATTATTATGCAGGTGTTGCATACATGAAGACTGGTGATTTTAAGAAAGCCATTACTTCCCTGTCTGAGTTTGATGGTAAGGGTACATTGCTTGCTTATTCAGCATGGGGTGCATTAGGCCAGGCGTACATGGAAGACGGTAACAAAGCTAAAGCTATTGAATACTTCAAAAAAGCTACAGAAAATAAAGATGATGCATTGGTTACCCCATTGTATTTGTATCACCTGGGTTTGGCTTTAGAAGCTAACAACAATATGGATGAAGCTAAGAAAACCTATGCAAGAATTCGTGACGAATATCCACGTAGCTTGTATGCACGTGATATGGACAAAAAATTAGCTAAATTAGGCAGCCTCGATTAATACTACTACTGGAATTATTATAATAAAAGTCCCCTCAACTACCGGTTGAGGGGACTTTTTGTTTTGGGAGTTTTGCACTATTGGGAAAATTATTTGAATAATAAATTATTTCACTGTTGTCCGGCAAAAAAATAATCATCGACTGAAATGTAGCGCCAGCAAGCATTACAGCGGATTTTTATTATATTCTACCCTGCTTTTGTCCGGCCTCTTTACTGGTTGTTGTCATCGTGTCGCCATGTTCTTTTTTTGTGTTGCCTCAAAAAAAGAACCAAAAAAGCGGCACTTTATTTCGGTAATGTTTGTCTTTTATTGGACTCAATGAGGGCTTACGCTGTTGGGCAATCGCTCCCGCTGCCCGAAGCCCTGCGGCGTGTTTTGCTGAAGCTTGTCACTCTAATGTCTGCGCCGGGACGGCGGCACAGGTGTTACGTACTTTTACAAATAATATTTTAATCGGAGAGTAGTGATTATAAATACAATTACAAAGCGCTTTTCTGAGGAAGTTTCAGGCATTTTTTATATATTATTTTGTACCTTACCACCAAATTGAGTTTTACTGAAAAGTACCATCATAATTTCATTGAATTCGCATAATACACCAATATGAAAAAAAAATTAACTAGCCTGTCATTTACTGCTATCTCCGTATTAATGTTACTTACATTAATCACTCTTCCACTATTAACAAAAGCGCAGTACAACACATCTCAAAATAAAAAATGGGCATTTGGCAACGGAGCAGGAATAGATTTTGTTTCAGGCAGCCCGGTTGGGATGACTACAAGCATTACAGCTGGTGAAGGATGTGCATCGGTCGCCGATGCATCAGGTAACCTTCTTTTTTATTCGGAAGGCACTAAAGTGTGGAATGCATCGGGTGCTGTTATGCCATCTGGAGGCTCTATAACTTCGTTCAGTACAACAAGTACGACGCAGGCCGCACTCATCGTTCCGGTTATTGGAAACTCCAATCAATATTATCTTTTTTCTTTAGAAAATTATGCCGGCACTTCGGGTTATTGCCATTTGGTTTATTGCATCGTAGATATGTCCCTGTCAGGTGGTGCAGGTGACGTGGTTTCCGCTTCCATAGGAACAGCCGTGACTAACAAACTGTCAGAAAAAATGATATCCATCGCTGGCAATGGTTGCGATCTTTGGCTGGTTGCGCATCACGGCGATTCTGCCAAATTTCTTTCATATCATATAACATCATCGGGCATTTCTGCACCAGTATCATCATTGGTAGGTAGCTTTGCAGGCACTAATTCCTATATGCTAGGGGTAATAAAAGCATCTCCGGATAGAAGACATATTGTGTCGCAAGTTTATCCGGTTGGTAGTGCGCAGGGAACTGAATTATATGATTTTGACCCTTCAACAGGAATCGTGTCTAATTGTAAAGTTTTAGATTCTACGAGAGCAGAATATGGTGCTGATTTTTCACCTAACAGTACAAAATTATATTGTGAAGAATGGGCAGGAACTTTGGATCAATATGACATAACAGGTAGTACTGCGGCCGCAATTATTGCGACAAGGACAGTTGTTGTTTCCGGCTCGGTAAATTCGGATTTACGATTAGGACCTGATTCAAAGATTTACTTCAAGTCCGTTGCTTCCGGTGTAGTGCTATCGTGCATTAGCAGTCCTAATATTTCCGGTACCGGATGTGGCTATGTGGCGAGTGCTTGCACGCTGAGTACAGGCTCATTAGCACTAGGGCTCCCCAACTTATATGTTGCTTCAGATTCAACTGTTGCCACTATCACAGGTATAGACACGGTATGTATTGGTTCGAATATAACTTTAACGGGAAGTCCTACTGGCGGCAGCTGGGTGAGTACTTCTCCTACAATTGCTTCGGTGAGTAGTGCTGGTATCGTTTACGGACTTTCATTGGGCAGCGATACTATTAAGTATGTAGTAACAACATCATGCGGAACTACCCGCACCAGCAAAATAATAAGAGTTGTGCAGGGTACTAACCCCGGCATTATTATTGGCAGTAATACACTTTGCCTTCCTTCAACACTTACACTAACCGATACCGTAACTGGGGGCACCTGGAGTAGTAGTAATACTAGCGTTGCGACAATAAGCACTACAGGTGTTGTAACTGGTGTTACCAGCGGCACTACGATCATATCTTATACTGTAACTGGAGCATGTGGCGTTGCATCAGATACTATGCTATTGACAGTGCTGTCGCATCCGGTACTAAGTGCAATTACAGGGGCAGATTCCGTATGCGTGAATGCGAGTGTTACGTTCACCGATACCGCATCGGGGGGCACATGGAGCAGTTCTAATACTGGAGTCGCGACAGTAAGTTCTACTGGCATTGTAACAGGTGTCAGCAGAGGTAGTGCAATTATTACTTATACCAAAAGTAACGTTTGCGGAACAGTAACTGTTACAAAGATAATTGGTGTGAAACCAGCACCTAATGCCGGTATAATTATTGGCCGAAACAGTACCTGTGTCGGTTCTGCAATTACACTCACTGATACCGCTTCTGGTGGTGTGTGGAGCAGTTCCGTTCCCGGAGTTGCGAGTGTAACATCGACCGGAACGGTGATACCTATTGCTGTAGGCACGACCATTATTTCCTACACTGTTACCAATAGTTGTGGTACAGCGGTCGATACGCAATCAATAAACGTGACCAATTCAGCAAGTGCTGGCGTTATTACCGGCCCTACTGCAGTGTGTGTTGGTCTGTCCATTTCATTGGCCGATACGGCTAGCGGCGGGGCATGGAGTAGTAGCAATACAGGTATTGCTACTGTGAACAGCTCTGGTTTTGTTACCGGTGTTGGTGGCGGCTCAGTAACCATTTCATATACAGTAACCAATTCATGCGGAACAGGAATTGCTACCTACACAGTAAGTGTAAACACCGCTCCTGTATTGGGGCCTATTACCGGACCATCTTTCGTTTGTGTCGGCGGCACTATTACCTTGGCAGATACAACAGCACTGGGCACATGGGCCAGTAGTAATTTAAGTATAGCCACGGTAAACGGATCTGGTGTTGTAACGGGTGTTGCCGTAGGTACTACAGTTATCACATATTCTAAAACCAATTCATGCGGAACCGCTGATGTTACTAAAACTATAACAGTTGGCACGGGACCAAGTACGGCTGGCACTATTAGCGGACCAACCTCAGTTTGTGCAGGATCGAGTATAACACTAACCGATACTACTTCTGGCGGCACGTGGAGCAGTGGCAACACCGCAATTGCGACTGTAACCAGTGGCGGTATAGTTACCGGAGTTGCCTCGGGTACGGTAACCATTTCTTATGTTATCGCATCCTCTTGCGGCACTGCAATTGCAACCTATTCAATAACCGTCAACACCTTCCCTATCGTTAACGCTATAGCGGGTGCGAACTTCGTTTGTACGGGTGCTTCCACCCTGCTTACCGATGCTACGGCGGGTGGCACATGGAGTGCAACCAACGGTTCTGCAACCATAAGTGCTACTGGTAATGTAACCGGTGTAACGGCGGGTGTGGATACCATCAACTATGTGGTAAGCAATTCGTGCGGACTGACAACGGTGAACAAAATCATCACCGTTTATTCTTCATCGGGCATCACTCCTATAACAGGGCCAACAACAGTTTGCGTGGGCAGCGGCATTGCCCTTGCCAATGCAACAGCAGGCGGCACCTGGACCACAGGCAACGCGGCTATCGCATCTGTGAACAGCACGGGTACAGTTACCGGTGTGGGCGCAGGCACTGCAACCATTTCCTATACCGTTACCAACCCTTGCGGAACGTTTACGGTTTCACAAAACATAACCGTGAGCCCTGCACCCAATGCA
>JBBRPD010000100.1:0-16057 GCA_038228575.1 Chitinophagales bacterium
ACCGTGCAGCAATTAAATATTATATTTGAGGGGAGGATGCAGCAGATGCGATAAAAATTTTCACCCTATGTGTCCTGCCCGCCCCCGCGGGGGCGGGCAGGACACATAGGGTGGTTGACACAGTTCATTTTACACTCCCTTTTGGTTGTAAGATTTTACTGTATCAACGTTCCCACTTCATTACTATCTAAGAAGAATAACATCTAAAAGCGATTCCTATAGAATAAGTATCAGTATCAAAATGATTACCAGTAATGCACCAGCTGAAATAATAATAACCGGATCAGCTGTTTTCATTTCTTTCTTCATTCCTTTCAATTCTTGTTTCATGCTCTTGCGTTCCGCAGTGCTCAGTTTAGAGAAGTCGGTGTTCCTTATCTCTTCAACACGAGTTTTCATTTCAGTAACACGGGCTTCAGTTTGTGCCCTTGTGAGGTTTCTCATTGATGCCTGCGATACGGTGGCAAAGCTGGTGAACAGTAACATTAGCGCGAAAAAATAGATCTTGTTTTTCATTGTTTTTAATTTTAATGGTGAATTATAAATTAGCTTTTTTAATTGCCGTTTCCAGCGTTTGTTTTTCTTTCACAAAGATGCGACTGTTTAACCCGCTCACTGTTACACCATTGGTCTTCTTTGTTGTATAATTCCCACTTGCTCTTTAATACCTTCCCGATATGCAACATTTACTGGCTGCTACCAGGCATATTTCTTACTTTAGCAGTGTGGGTTTCATCTCTTTTTTGCAGCACCATCTGTTGCCTTGTCCGTTCAAGGCATTATTACATATTGATTGCCCGGGCTGTGGCATGCAAAGGAGCTTTATATGCCTGCTGCAAGGCGATCTGCATTCTAGTTTGCAATACCATCCGGCCACGATCCCGATGTTGGTATTGGTTATTTTTGCTGGTTTGCATCTGTATTTCAAGTTCAGGCGGGGAGCGGCTATTATTGTAGGCCTGCAGGGCTTAGTTGCAGTTTTGATGCTTTCATTTTATGTTTATAAAATGCTGTATGGGCATTTAGCCAATATATAGCATTTGCTAAACACACAAAAGTTTGCTTTTACCACCTGTGGCTTTTACATTTACAGCACTAATAAAAAAGTAACTTTATGGATGACCTTTCACAACGCGACAGCGAAATATTCAGTAACCATCGCACCGAGAACCTGCCGAATGCTACGTCTGTACTGGTTTTGGGCATTGCTTCTATTTTAACGTGCATCTGCTATGGTTTGCCGGGTATAATTTGTGGTGTTATAGCATTGATACTTGCCCGTCGCGATAACCTCGCTTATAAAGCCAACCCTACGCGCTACAATCCAGGCTCGCTCAGCAATGTGAATGGCGGTAAAATATGTGCAATTATCGGGTTGGTCTTTTCTGTACTTTTTTTCCTCTGCATTCTGCTAATTATTGTGCTTTTTGGTATGGCAGTTTTAACGCACCCGGAAATGATGTCAAGGGAATACGGGCAATAAAACAGATTGAACTAACTAAAAAAATAGAGCGTCCAACTATATGAGGGACGCTCTTTCCATTTTCAATCTGTCCATTATTCAATTGTACGCATGGTACTACATTCCGTAAATAAGCAAGCGGAGCAACCGATTTTCGCTTGCTCCGCTTGCACATTATTTTAAACAACTAGCCCAATTTCAAATTCAGTTCTTTCAGCTGTGCATCATCAATGGCTGATGGCGCATCCAGCATCACATCTCTGCCCGAATTATTTTTAGGGAATGCAATAAAGTCACGTATACTTTCCTGTCCGCCGAGCAATGCGCAAAGCCTGTCAAAGCCGAACGCTATGCCACCATGGGGAGGTGCACCATATTCAAATGCCCCCATCAGGAAGCCGAATTTTTCCTGTGCTTCTTCCTTGCTCATACCCAGTGCGGCGAACATTTTTTCCTGCAGGTCGCGCTGGTATATGCGTATGGAACCACCTCCAATTTCGGTGCCGTTCAGTACAATGTCATAAGCATTCGCCTTAATTTCGGCATAGCGGCTCAGGTCGTTCATCAGTTCAATATGCTCTGGCTTAGGCGAAGTGAACGGATGGTGGCGGGCCACCCAACGGTTAGCTTCTTCATCCAGTTCAAACAGCGGAAAGTCAATAACCCACAAAGGTTTATAAACATCATGGTCGCGCAAGCCCAGGCGGTTGCCCAATTCAAGGCGTAGTTCGCTCATGGCTTTACGGGTGCGGGTTTCAGCGCCGGCCAATATTAAAATAAGGTCGCCCGGTTGTGCGCCGCATTTTGTTGCTATTTCCTTTTGTTGCTCTTCGTTGAAAAACTTGTCTACACTGCTCTTAAAAGTACCGTCAGCATTACATTTAATATTTATAATGCCGGTCATGCCTATTTGTGGGCGCTTTACCCATTCTGTTAGCTCATCTGTCTGCTTGCGGCTATATTCGCTGGCACCGGGTACTGCAATGGCTAAAATGGTTTCTGCATCAACAAACACTTTAAAACCAGTGCTTTCCAGCACGGCGAATGATGTGTTGTTCACTGGTGTTTTCAGGTTTTGGATCTTCATCTCAAAACGTATATCTGGCTTGTCATTTCCATAGTGCCACATAGCGTCATCGAACGTCATGCGTGGAAAGGGATTCGTTATTTCTACCCCTTTTACATCTCTGAATACATGCTTGAACAAACCTTCAAATGTCTTGAGGATATCTTCCTGTTCTACAAAACACATTTCACAGTCTACCTGCGTAAATTCAGGTTGGCGGTCGGCACGAAGGTCCTCGTCGCGGAAACATTTTACTATCTGGTAATAACGGTCATAACCGCTCACCATCAGCAGTTGTTTAAAGGTTTGGGGGCTTTGCGGCAATGCATAGAACTGGCCTTGGTTCATACGCGAAGGCACCACGAAATCGCGCGCACCTTCCGGTGTTGATTTGATGAGGAAAGGCGTTTCAATATCCCAGAAGCCAAGTGTATCCAGGTAATTACGAACAGAACGGTTCACCTTGTAGCGTAATTCTATATTCCGTTTTAGTGTAGGTCTGCGCAAGTCGAGATAGCGGTACTTCATGCGCAGTTCATCACCGCCATCGGTATTTTCTTCAATGGTAAACGGCGGCACATTTGCTGCATTCAGTATCTTGAAGGAGGTTATTTCTACCTCAATATCTCCTGTAAGTATCCTGTTATTTTTACTGGTGCGCTCAATTACTTTGCCGGTTGCCTGTATTACAAATTCGCGTCCGATAGGTGTTGCATCCAGCTGCATATTCAGCTGTTCGTTGAAATATAACTGGGTAATGCCATACCTGTCGCGCAGGTCGGTAAAAGTGATACTGCCAAACTTTCTTACTGTTTGCACCCATCCGGCTAGGGTTACTTCTTTTCCTGCGTGCTCTATACGAAGCTCTCCGCAGTTATTGGTACGATACATATTTATTATTTAAAAACGGTGCAAGATAACTTTTTAATGGCTGAATTACTCAATTGCTTAATGGCTCAATTGGCAATTATCGAATTAGCCAATTCGATAATGCAGTCTTTGGGAAATTTGATTTTCTTTGGAAGATTTATGCAATGGCATCTAATATTTCTTTTACTATTTTCGGGTGTAAGCTTTTTCCTGCATGGAAAGGAACAACTACACGTTTGTTTTCCTTCATATAAATGCGATGGCTGCCATTACTACGCACAAAAAGAAAGCCTGCTTTTAATAACATGCTTTCCGCTTCTTTTGCCGTTAATATTGGTAACTTAGGCAACTTTTACATCCATTGTAGTGGTGAGTACTTCTTTATTTAATGCAAGAGTCATCTCGTCTACACTCATTGTGGATACGTACAAGTCAATAGCTTCCCTGATATTAGCCTTTGCTTCTTCAAAATTATCTCCCTGTGATTGGCATCCAGGCAATTCAGGGCAAAAAACATAATATCCGTCGTTGTCATGTGTGAAGACCACATTAACCTTGTATGTCATGTTACTGTATTTAGTTGCAATTTACTGAATTTGCCTCAATTAGTTAATCCAGCAATTCGATAATGGTAAACAATACTTATTGCCAAGCAGGGGAAACTCCTCTATTTTGCTGAACAGGGCGTGTCACAACCGATGTTGACAAAGAAAACTAACATCGGTCGTGAAAAATTGTCAGGATTTTAAATATTCACTAGTGTATAGATCTGAAGTTATGAAATCTACCTCCTCACTTAGCGATTCTCCTTTAATAAGAAGCCTTGATTTGGTCAAGCTTATTTTGAACATTTTATCTTGTGCTTCATACGGTTGCTTTCTATTGCTTGCTGTATAATATTGCTGTCCATATAAGTAGATTTTTGTGCTACCATTATTCAATCTCCATTTTCCAGTAATAAAAGTAGTATCCAGCGATATTTTATGGTCAACATAAAAATAAGTGAATTTTCCATTATTTTCAAAAAAATACTGTATTGACTGCCCTGCGTGAGGTTTAAAAAATGATCTATCACTTTTTTTCCACTGAGATTTTAATTTCCACCGACCAGCTAGATTTTGTTCCGTTTTGGTTTGTGCAGTTCCAATGTTCAAACATGCAACAATAGCCATAATAATAAATATTCGCTTTTTCATTTAGTTTATTTTTATTAGTGGCACGTTTTTGTTTTTTGTTGAATGGGAGCTGCAACTGGTTGCCAAATTATTCAACTAAACGTTTACAATTGTCTGCTGTTTTTAATCATTTTCAAAGCTGTAATTGCTGCTTCTTCGCCTTTATGGCCATGTATGCCGCCCAGGCGCTCCCAGGCTTGGTCTTCATTATCGAGCGTAAGCACTCCAAATATAGTTGGCACTGGCAGGGTAAGGTTAAGTTGTAATACTCCGCTGGTTACCGCCTGGCAAACGTATTCGAAGTGTGGGGTGCCGCCACGTATAACCGCGCCGAATGCTACAATGGCCTCTGGCTTGTGTGGTTTATCGGCATAGCTATCCCAAACCTGCTTAATGGCAAAAGGCAGCTCAAAGCAGCCCGGCACAGCTACCTTATCTACAATTACAGCGTGAAAGCGGTTCATAACCGATTCAAAGCCATTCAGTTGCTCCCGTACTATTTTGTCATTCCACTCCGTATGCACTACTGCAACCCGTGCTTTTTCAAGGTGTTCCAGCGATTGGGTGTCTAAAAGGCTGATACTGTGTTGCGACTGTGCCATTGTTTCGGTTTTAGGTACAAATGTAGCTTACACGCAGCAGTTTTCAGTTTACCATTGCCAATTGTTTCTTTCTGGCGACGACCTCGGCTTTATAATAGTGAGCGCATGGCAACAATTTATAATTCGCTATTTGCCATTAACAATTTAAAAGTTAACTATTCTTAACATTTCCTATTTCCTTTTTGAGATAATTTTGACGGAGCAAAGGAAAATAAAGGCCATGCCCTCAAAATTGACATCACTCGATCCGGCCACCGGAATTAAAATAAAAAGTTACACACCCCACACTGAAAAACAGATAGCTGCATCATTGGTGGTTGCTCAAAAGTGTTTTGAGGGTTGGGGTAAGCAAAGCCTTAAAAATCGCGCCGCAGTGCTCAAAAAAATTGCACAGCAATTGCGTAAGGAAAAAGACACGCTAGCCAGGTTGGCTACCCGTGAAATGGGCAAGCCCATAAAACAAAGTTATGATGAGGTAGAAAAATGTGCCGGTGTGCTGGAATACTACGCTAACAATGGTGCCACCTTTCTTGCCGATGAAATAATTGAAACGGAAGCGCGCAAAAGCTACGTTTGCTTTAAACCTATGGGCGTTATACTGGCAATTATGCCATGGAATTTCCCCTACTGGCAAGTGTTCCGGGCCTTGGCTCCTGCACTTATGGCGGGTAACGTTATGGTATTGAAACATGCGTCAAACGTGAGCGGTTGTGCCTTGGCAATTGAGCAACTGATATTAAAGGCGGGTGCGCCAAAGGGTGTGCTTCAAACGTTACTTACTCCATCGGCCTCAATTGCTGGCCTCATAGGTAACAATATTATTGCAGGTGTTACGCTTACGGGTAGCACTGCCGCAGGGCGCAGTGTGGCTGAGGTTGCCGGGCGGCACCTGAAGAAGCAAGTGCTGGAATTAGGGGGTAGTGATGCCTATATAATACTGGCAGATGCCAATGTGCAGGAAGCAGCCGAAATATGTGTGAACGGTCGTTTGAAAAACAGCGGACAGAGTTGCGTAGCAGCCAAGAGATTTGTGGTACTGAAGAACATTAAGAAGGAATTTGAGGTAGCAATGGCTCAGAAAATGCAGAACACCGCATACGGAGACCCTACGAACGAAAAAAATATAGTGGGCCCAATGGCGCGGATGGACCTTCGCGACCAACTACACGAGCAGGTGTTGAAAAGCATTGCCATGGGGGCGAAATTGCTTTGCGGAGGCTTTATACCGGAAGGCAAGGGTGCGTATTACCCGCCCACCGTGCTTACCAATGTAAAAAAGGGTATGCCAGCGTATGATGAGGAATTATTTGGACCGGTAGCGGCAATTATTCAGGCTAAGGACGAAGCAGAAGCCATGAAAATAGCTAATGATAGCATATATGGTTTAGGTGGCAGTATTATATCGAAAAACAGTGCACACGCCGAAAAGCTTGCAGCCGAGCAAATGGAAGCGGGTAGTTGCTTTGTAAACGATTTTGTTCATTCTGATGCTCGCCTGCCTTTTGGTGGTATTAAAAATAGCGGTTACGGCCGCGAAATTGGCAGCTACGGTATAAAAGAGTTCGTTAACGTGAAGACGGTTTATGTGAAAAAGTAATGAGTGTCTGGCAGCGCACATACGCTTGCGCTATGCGAATGAATTTCCCTCTTGCTCAAGATAGACCTGATTTTTTCGGAACGAAAAAATCAGCGTGATAGGGCATATCCGTGTTTTGCGCCGTGCTCCGCCCACCTCTATTGTCTGAACGCTGATCTTAGTGTGATTTTTATGATGGGCATGATTTCCCTTCCTGTAACTGCGGGAGTTTAGCCCCTGACCGGGGCATGGATCATCGGGTTAAATGATGCTACAAACCTTTGGCCCGCCACGCGGGCCGTCCATGTTTTTGAATGCACCCGAGTGAGGTCGAGCGTTCGGATAGCGCGATGGCACTATTTCTTCTTTTCCGCATCACCATTTTCACCTTCAAAACCTTGCAATGTGGACATGAGTTGCTGCATGGTGCGCTGGTAATTATTGGCTGAGCCATCGAGGAAGATGGTATTGCCCTTGCCGTATTCTGCAAAGTGTTTTATAGCATCCGTCCACATGGAAAATAGAATGAACGATGCATCCAGGTTGGCACTTTCCATCTCCTTGGCGGCTAAAGCCATACCGCGGGCAACTTCTTCCCGGAAGAGGGCCACACCCTGGCCGCGCATCTGGGCGGCCAATCGCTCTGCCTCTGCTGATATTTTTATTGCATTACCCTCAGCTTCAGCGGCCTTTGTTTTTGTAATTAATAAGGCCTGACCTTGGTTTTCCGCTGCCGCTTTAAGGTTGTTCGATGCCACCACTTCGGCCATGGAACGCAGAATTGCATCATCGAAAGTGATGTCATTGATTTGAATATCCAGTAAATGGTATCCCCAACCCTCTAGTTGTATATCTAGTTGCCCCTTAACGTGATGGATGATCTCTGAACGCAGCTGCAAAACTTCCGATTGTTTTTTGGTTGCAACGAAAGCCCTTACCTCACCTTCTACCGAGCGTATCAATGCCTGCTGAAAACTCTTGTCGTCAATGAACTTAAATGCCACATTTTCAATGGTTGTACTCTCTTCATTTAATACAGAATACAGCAACATTGCCGAAAAATATACATTCGCCTGATCTTGCGAAATGGCCTGGAATTTCAGCTCCATTGATCGGTTCTGGTAACTGATGCGTTTATATATCTGTTCAATAAGGGGTATCTTAAAATTTAAGCCCGGCATCATTATTCGGCGAAACTTGCCAAATACCGTAATTACAGCAACAGTACCTTGCTGCACAGTTACAAAGCACATAAAAAGGAACGCCAGAATAATGAAGACTATTATTAACGATGGTAGCATTTGTTTTTAATTTAATGTGAATATACAAAACATTGGCCGATTTATTTCAGTAAGTTTTTGAGGGGAGTAAAGGGTATTAATTACGAAGCTTTGGCTTCGTTTAATAAATTGGGTTTAAACTGTTTTTACGCTATTACCTGTCGTAGAAATGAACTAACTTCACATACTGAAAAGCGGCGGCAGCGATGGCGGTAAAACTGGAAAAATTTAAGGTCGATGAAATGGAAAGAGAATTCTTTTCCGATAGTGCCATGATTGGCATCATCTGCCCACATCCGGCTTATCATTTGTCCTGGCTCATCAACAATGAAATGGGTATGAATTTCAGGTGCGTGCCGGAAATGACGCTCGAATACCGCAGCGATGATGCCACAATTTCGTACTTCGCGGTTTACCAGTATCTGATGCAGGACGACAACTACGAAGTACTGTTGTATAAAGTAAAAAATGATACTACTTTTTTATTCCCCCGCTGGAAGAAGGGCAATTGGATGAATAATATCGATTACCTGTTTTTACTCAAAACCGCAGACCCTGAAAAAGACGCTGCCGAGCTTTCCGCAAAGCTCAGTAAACTGAGCGGAATATCACTTTCCCTCACAGTTGATGCAGACCACATCAAGCACCTTGAAAACCTATTGGTTTAAGTTGCATGTATGTATTGTTGTGGTTTTGTAGTCGTTTTTTACGCCATAAATAATAAATTAACCAAATTTAACCTTGTTGGCTCTTTGCGCAATGCAGCCACAGGCGCGGCTTTACACAAAATCTGTAAAACTTTTTTCTACAAAAAGGCATGTAAAAACTTATAACTGACAACTTTTATTATTTTTGTCTCCTTAGTCTAATAATATATCATGAACTATCGTAAAATCAATAACATTGGCGGCTGGCTTACCGGAATTGTTGCCCTGTTCGTTTATTTAGCCACAATGGAGCCTACAGTCAGCTTTTGGGACTGTGGTGAGTTTCTTTCCTGCGCATACAAGTTAGAGGTAGGTCACTCGCCGGGAGCACCATTTTTCATGTTGTTGCAACGCTTGTTCGCTATTTTTTCAGGCGGGGGCGCATCAACTGGTGCACCATCTACCAATGCAGCTATAGCTATTAACTCGCTTTCGGCTGTAATGAGTGCGCTTACCAACCTTTTCCTCTTCTGGACCATTACGTATTTTGCAAAAAGGCTATTGGTTAAACGTGGCGAAGAGCCAACAACTAACCAGATAGTACTGATAATAAGTGCAGGTTTGGTGGGTGCATTTGCTAATACATTCTCCGATACATTCTGGTTCTCAGCCGTGGAAGCGGAAGTTTATGCAACATCATCTTTCTTTACTGCTATCACTTTCTGGGCTGTATTGAAGTGGGATGAAGTGGCCGATAACAAGCACGCTGACCGTTGGTTGCTGTTAATAGCGTATCTCATCGGTTTGTCAGTTTGCGTCCATCTGCTTAACTTGTTGACCATACCTGCAGTAGCAATGGTATATTATTTCCGCCGCTACCAGGCAACTCCTAAAGGTACTTTCCTCGCCTTTATTATTGGTTGTGCTATACTTGGCTTCGTTCAGTTCGGTGTTATTCAGTACATACCACGTATCGCTTCTAAGTTCGATATCCTGTTCAGCAATAGCTTTAACCTGCCGTTTGACGCTGGTTCTTTAACCTTCCTGGTTATCCTGGTTGCCTTACTCGTTTTTGGTCTTATCTATGCCAAAAAGAAGCAGAACGTTACGTTACATACAGCTATGCTGTGCCTTATTTTCATCATTATTGGTTACTCAAGTTACCTTACCGCCATCATCCGTTCGCGTGCTGATGTGCCTATTGACATGACCAATCCTGATAACCCTATTACGTTCCTGGACTATGTGAACCGGGAGCAGTTCGGTCAGCAGCCCATATTCTTTGGCCCTTATTATACCAGCAAGTATGATGAACTAGATACATCTGGCAAGTTATATTCGCAAAACAAATTGACTGGAAAGTATGATATAGTTGGTAACAAAAGGGTACCTATATATCATGGTAACGAGTCACATTTCTTCCCGCGTATTTGGTCGCAGGAAGGGAACCATACTAATTTCTATAAGAGTATGCTTAACCTGAAGGATGGCGACGAGCCTACTTCAGCCGATAATCTGGCCTATTTCTTTGGTTACCAGATGAACTGGATGTGGTGGCGCTTCTTTATGTGGAACTTTGCCGGAAGGCAGAACGATCTGGAAGGTCAACTGGATCCTCAAAGAGGTAACTGGATATCGGGCATTGGTCCTATTGACCAGATGCGTGGCCTGGGCGATGTTGAAAAAATGGGTGCTGGTTATACCCAGAATGATGCCCATAATAAGTTATACTTCCTGCCTTTGATCTTAGGTATTTTAGGTTTGGTTTACCAGTTTGGCCGCAAAAAGAATGATGGTACAGTAGTTCTTACCATGTTCTTCTTTACCGGTATAGCCATTGGCATATTCCTGAACATGAACCCGATGCAGCCACGTGAGCGTGACTACGCGTTTGCTGGTTGTACATATACCTTCACTATTTGGATAGGTTTGGGGGTATTGATGGTAAATGAGTGGATGCAGAAGGTGTTGAAGGGCGATGCCGGCACGTATGTAACAGCTGGTGTTTGTATGCTTGCAGTACCGACTCTCATGGCAAAAGTAGAATGGAAAGATCACGACCGTTCTAAGAAAACATTGGCTCATGCAGTGGCACACAATACGCTTTCAGCTTGTGCACCTAATGCAATACTATTCACCTTTGGCGATAACCAGACTTACCCGCTATGGTACATACAGGAGATAGAAGGTTACAGGCAGGATGTACGGATAATTAATACCAGCTTATTGGGTATTGACTGGTATGTTGATCAACTGAACTACATGACCAACAAATCGGATGTTGTGCCTATGATGTGGAAGAAAGAAAACTACAATGGCGAAAGAGGCAATATTGTTCCGTTCCATAAAAACCCACAGATACCTGATAATAAGTACATTAACCTGATTGACATTTGCGCGTTCATGAATAGTAACGAGCCGGATGCAAAGGTTACCATGGGTGGCAGCGAGTATAACTATATGCCAACCAAGAACTTCTTTGTACCAACAATGAGCAAGGAAGAACTGGTGAAGCAAGGTCTTGCATACCCTGAAGATACCGTGAATATCATCAACGAAATGAAATTCACTTACCCTAAAGATGCAGCTTACAAGAGCGACCTGGCTATACTGAACATTATTGCAGCAGTTGCAAGAGATGGCTGGAAACGCCCGTTGTATTTTGATGCAGGTTTGCGTCAGGGCGATTATGGTGGTACCGGTGACTTCCTGAGGTTGGAAGGTACGGTATACCGTTTATTGCCTTACAAATTTGTTGATTCTATTAAGAATGCACAGCAGATACTGGGTACTGTTAATACGAAAAAGAGCTATGATCTGTTCATGAGTTTTGAGTGGGGTGGTGCTGAGCGTAAGGACGTTTATTTTGATGAGCCTAACCGCCATGAATTCGTTACTTACCGTATGGATGCCTCTACCGTGGCTAATGCACTTACACAAGAGCATAAGAACGATAAAGCTATTGCCTTGTTAGATAAAGTACAGGCTGGTATTACGGAAGAATCATATTACTACGACTATACCGCTTACTTCATAGCTGCCGCTTACTACCGTGCAGGCGCCGTTGCGAAAGGACAGGAGCTGACCAAGAAGATCATCAGGAATGCTGAGGATGACCTAACGTGGGTTGCTTCTTTGGGCAGTTCGAAGGACGCTATGGGCTTTGATGTGAAACAGCAATTCCAGGTGGTACAATCGCTGGCCAGCACCGCCTATTATGCAGGTGATACGGTTTATGCGAAAACCATAATAGAAAAAATGAAACGCCTGGAACCAGGTGTAAGAGAATTGCTCAGCACTAAACCTGGCCCTGCGGGCGATGAGGAATAGTTTTGAAGCTTAATAGTCTACTGCAAAGGCTGCCCCATAACCGGGCAGCCTTTGTTTTTATGATGTCGGTCATTTGTTATTCAAACAAGCGTGAATACTTTTGTAGGGTATTTAGTGTAGTTTGCAGGTATGAGCAATAACGTTACCAAAACAGATAGGATGGTTTTCTGGGGCATGTGCCTGGGCTACCTGTTTGTGGGGCTGTTACTGCTGAGCGCGTTTACCCGATTTCATTTTTTGCCAAGCAAATATGTAAACCCCAATACCATAGGCTACCTGTACCAGATGCGCTGGAACGTTTATACAAAAAAGGTAGATGAACCGCGTTTTCACTTATATACCATAGAAAATAACAGAGCCAAGTTGTGGGACCTGCGACCCTTTGTGCCCGCCTATAATTTCGGGTTGAACAGGGATTATAAGATTATTGCACAGGAGGTATTGGTAATTACCAATGATACCGCTGCTATTAAGCAAATGCGCACCTACAACGTTACTGTACCCGCCGGGAAAGAGCTTAATGATTGCATTGCTGTAGACACCTTGCAATTTAATGAGGCCGCGCACCCCAATTCCATATTATTAAAAGGCCGATACCTTATAGTTAGCGAAGAGCGCATGAATTGGGATAAAGCCCGTGCCGCAGTGCCTGCTAGTAAAACCCTTGTTGTATTACCTGTAAATATTTCGCGAAAATGAATCATCTCATCGGGTATTTAAAGGGGAAGAATATACACACACCGCGGCTGGCGCTGGTCAGGTTTTTGCTGGCACTCGGGTTGATGCTCACGGTTTTGAACAACGATCTCACCCATATTGCTAATCATAATTATACCCGGTTGTATGGGTATACGATCAGGCACAGCTCCAATTTTCACCGTCCGTTTGAGCGTATGGACTTATTCATCATGCTTTCTCCCGAGCGCGCGCGGATGGCAATTATTTTCATTTTGCTAACAGTAATGACAGGCTTTTTGCCGCAAATTACCGGCATACTCTTTGCGTGGGCATGTTTCAGTATTCATAACTTCTTTGTGATTAATAATGGCGGTGACGCCCTTGCCTTTGTGCTATCTTTCATGTTGCTACCTATTTGCCTTACCGACCCCCGTATCAACAGCTGGAAGCGAAAAAACAGCCATCCCTCGCCACGCAATATTATTGCAAATGTTGCCATGGTGGCTATATGGGTACAAGCCGCCTGGACCTATTTTGACGCCAGTTATGCCAAGCTGTTCACTCCCCAATGGCTGAATGGCACCGCTGTATATTATTACACTTCTCATTACCGCTTAGGTGCCCCCGATTGGTTAAGACATATTAATGAGTGGCTTACGCTTACCCAATTTGTGCGCGTACTAACATGGGGTACATTATTGTTGGAATTGTTGTTGGCTATCTGCATCTTTTTTCCTGCCCGCATTAAACGGAAGTTTATTCTGCCTGCTTTGTTTTTCCACTTTCTAATCGTCATTAATTTCGGGCTAATTACGTTTTTCATCTCCATTGTTGCCATGCTGCTCCTTTACCTGGATGATGACGATGTTTTTACGAAAAAGCTGATGTTTTGGCAGAAAGGGTGAGCTTCGCGCAAAGGTCGCAAAGGCAGGCGCAAAGGACGCAGCGTTTTGCAGTGAGAGGGCGCAAAACATAAAGTAGGGGCAATCCCTTGCGGTTGCCCTGAACAACATGAGTTGACTATAGTTCAACAATACATCTCTTTCAGTGAAATCAATAAAATCAGTTTCATCAGCGGTTCAGACGATGCTGCACAGGGCAACCGCAAGGGATTGCCCCTACATTGGCTTTATTCAGGTATTCTCTACTAGCCATTAAGCTTCGGCACATAAATAACGAACTTTTCATCGAATGAGGGTTCGGGGAAGATGGAGTTGAGGGTCCAGGCCTGGGTTATTTTTTTGAGGCCTGATTCCTTTATTTCTTCGTCGAGGTTGCCGCCCTTGAGGCAGATGAGGCCGTTGGGAAGTTCTTCGCTTTTCTGGCCTGTGCGCAGCAGCGGGCTTATCCATTTCCAGAGGTCGCCAAGCGGTGCTACGGCGCGGGAAACGGCGTAATCGAACGTGCGGCCTTTTATCTCTTCTACACGGCCATGGAATGCGGTTACATTCGTTAAGCCAATTGCGCTGGCCACTTCATCGACCACCTTTATTTTTTTACCAATACTATCGGCCAGAAAGAATTTTACTTTAGGGAAGAAGATAGCGAGCGGTATGCCGGGGAAACCGCCACCGGTGCCAATATCAATAACTTCGGTGCCATCGTCGAAATTGCACATTACAGCAATAGCGAGTGAATGCAGCACATGCTTTTCGTATAGTTTTTCAATATCCTTGCGGGAGATAACGTTTATCTGTTCGTTCCAGGCTGTGTATAAAGCTTCCAACTGGCGGAACTGGCTGATTTGTTGTTCGGTAAAATCGTCAAAGTACTTCAGTATTATGTCCAATGTTGTTTGTTTTTCAGAATTATGTACGGCGAAAAAGCAATATTAAATATCATCCAGCCAATATCAAAAAACGGCAGCATGTAAATGAGCTTTTTTTCTTTTAAACGGACTGCGGCAATGGCCCAAATTACCCAATAAATGGCACAGCGCACTGCCATAATGGATATGGCGGCATGGGCATAACTGGTAAATAGTAAGGGGATAAAGTAAAACCAGACCGCAGCATGGGTAAAGCCATAGGTGGATAGCCAGTATTTTACATCGCCCCGGTAGCTCTTGCCGTCGGTTAGGTGGCGTTGTTTTTGTTTTATAAAATCAATAAGCCGGGTGGGGGTATCAGTATAGGTGAAGGCATCCGTATCGGTTACCATGGTATAGTTGGCTGGAGTGCCGTAAAGATTTACCATAAGGTCGTCATCGCCGGAGGCCGAGATATTCCACACTTCATTTTGTTCCGCCTGCAGGTAAATTGTTTTGGTACAGGCCATGTTTCTGCCTACTGCAAGGTAGGGTTTGCCTGCCTTTGCATAACTGTAGCCCTGTACAAATGAATTGATGGTTTCCCACCTTATAAAGGCGTTTAAAAGGCCGTTGGTGCTGTTGTACGCCCCATGGCCTGCTACCAGTTGCTTGCCGGCTGCTAAAGGCGCAGCCATTGTAGCGAGCCAGTTGTTACTTGCCGGGCGGCAGTCGGCATCGGTAAGCAATAGCCAGTCATGCTTTGCGTGGGCAACTCCATAGCTTAGAGCGTGTTTTTTTCCCTTTAGCTTGCGCTCCTTGTTTGTAGGCACATTTACGGTTCGCAAATGAGGGTATTGTTTTTGTAGTTTTTCTATAACGGCTGCTGTATCGTCGGTGGAACAATCGTTGATCACCAGTACTTCAAACAGGGGAGCGCCACCAGTGCTACTATAGTTTTGTGCAAGTATTGCGGGCAAGTGCCTGGTAAGGTTGGCCGCTTCGTTACGGGCGCAGATGATTATGCTTACAGGTTGCAGTGCGGTCTGCTGCATTTTAATTTGTTGCTGTGCACCCAATAGCCTGAGGTAAAAATACAGCACATAAAAAGCCTGTACAGTCGCCCATACTACAAATGCCCAGTATATAATTGAAGTTATTATTGCCAAATGCCGGTTTAGATAGAAAGCTTATCTGCACGCAAAAGTATTGAATAAGTGCGATTAGGAACGTTGACGAAATAAAGTCTACCATATTACGAAGTTATTTTTCTTTTATGCGAGGCGGCTCCCGAATGCTTTCGGGAGCGAATAGCAAGCTGTTTAAAGACTTTATGACCGAAGCAAAAGGAAAAAGAACGAGGCAGATGTTGGACTTTATTTTTTATTGTTCTTTAGCAAGGGTAAATACCTGTGCATCAATAAAAACAATAATAGAGCCACGCAGCGTGCGTGGCTTTAAGAAATATTTTAGAGGTAATACCCAATGTCATTAACTTAATGGATTTTGCGTCATCCCTGCGGCACGCCGTAGACATTAATCTCCCCTCTACCATTTATGGAGAGAGCCTGTCCCGAACTCGCTTCGGGAGGCCGGGGGTGAGGATATTTGCGCTAAGTTAATG
>JBBRPD010000101.1:0-15815 GCA_038228575.1 Chitinophagales bacterium
AAGGCGAATTAAAGAAAAGAAAATCAATTACTTAGAACGAAAAATTAGCGCATTAAAAGAACAACTGCTGAAAGATGTTGCATAGAAAAAAGAACCAAAAAAAGCGGCATCCCGAATGCTTTCGGGACAATCGCTGCCGCGGGCAAAAGGAGCCCTGCGGCGTGTTTTGCTGAAGCTTGTTACTCTAATGTCTGCGCCGGGACGGCGGCGCAGGTGTTACGTACATCTACAAATAATATTTTAATCGGACAGTAGTGTAAGTAAACCTTAAATAGACATTCTGAACGTTGCGTTATCAGCTTGTTAATTGGTATCACGCCAAATCGAAAAAAAACTGGGCACTTATCTCTCAACGTAAATTTTTAGCAATAAGCAGCTCACGGCGTTGTACTTGTTTCCTTCCATTATGCAACAAATGTAACACGTTGTAGTACCTCTGCAAACCGTTGCACCCTTGGTTTGCACAGTGTGAAAACTAAGGGTATAATCGTCGCCGCCCTCTCTCCGCAAGCGGCAGAGGGGAACGTGGTTTCGGAAGTAAATACTTCCTGAATGGTGGGTCGAAGGAAATCCTTCAACCAGTGCTATTTTTTAGTGATACTTAGACCAGTAGGAAACACTTTTGTCTATCGCTCGGACCGAAGAAGCCATCGGGCTTGTTGAGTTAAAGCTTGACTCAAAAATATCCTCACACCGGCCACTCAGGGTTAGTGTTGGTGGAAATCTGTTCGGAAGTAAATACTTCCTGAATGGTGGGTCGAAGGAAATCCTTCAACCAGTGCTATTTTTTAGTGATACTTAGACCAGTAGGAGTGAAGTGTTACGTAAGTGTGATATGAACTATGTCACCCCTTCGGGGTTTTGGCGATTTTTATCACCTGTTTTCTATAATCATACCACCCATTCTGGGTTGTACATTCACTTAATATCGCATAAAAAACGAAACCTCTGCCCTGCCATCAGCGGACAGCACGGAACACTTTATTTCGCGTCGTTTATTGATTCTATTCTAACGCGTTGTATTTGCGTGGAAACGAGTAGAGTATAGTTTAAACAGCCATGGCCTTTTGTGTTAAAGCTTGACTCAAAAATATCCTCACACCGGCCACTCAGGGTTAGTGTTGGTGGGAATGTGTTCGGAAGTAAATACTTCCTGAATGGTGGGTCGAAGGAAATCCTTCAACCAGGGTTCATTTTTTAGTGATACTTAAACCAGTAGGAGTGAAGTGTTATGTAAATGTGATATAAACTATGTCACCCCTTCGGGGTTTTGACGATTCTTATCACCTGTTTTCTATAATCATATCACCCATTCTGGGTTGTACATTCACTTAATATCGCATAAAAAATGAAACCTCAGCCCTGCCATCAGCGGACAGCGCAGAAGAATTTATTTCGCCTTACTCCTTTACCGCCTTTATGCTCTCGTGTACGTCTCCGGTTGAAATTTCGATGGTGTATACGCCCTTGGCTAAACCGGTGGCATCAACTACTTCCTGGTTGGACTGGGTACGTATCAGCTTGCCGGTTATGTCCATCAGTTTTACGGTAAACTTATCGGGCTTCTGGCCATTAAATACCAGTTTCCAGGCATCAGCAGCCGGGTTAGGATACAGGCTAATTAGTTTCGAAGCCCTGGCAATATCCTGAATGTCGTTAACTACCGGTTTGGCCTTCTTCAGCCCAATTTCCCACAAACCCCGGCCATAGGTTGCAGCCCTCAGCTTGTAGTTGGTGTAGTTAATATCCAGGTCATCAACAATTACGTTGGGCAAGCCTGTATTGTAAAGCGTCCAGGTAGTATCGGCACTATCCCTGTAATAGACACCCATATCATTACCCACGAACAACGCGCCGGGGGTAGTACTATCGGTTGCAATACAGTTGGCCGGCACATTGGGCAAGCCTGCGCTTATGTTCATCCACGTAGTGCCGCCATTTATACTCTTAAATACTTTATTGGCCGCGCTGTAGCCCGATGTGGTTACGTACACAATATTCGGGTCGCGATAGTCAACCGCAACGAAAGTCTTGGCGACGCTGCTCGGCAGGCCGGCAGCTATACTGGCCCAGGTATGGCCATAGTCGGTAGACTTTGACAAGCGCGTATAGTCGCCCGCGTATAGTACATTGGGAGCTGACGGAGCCACGGCCAATGCAATAGCGCCGCCCGTAAACATAAGCCCACTGGTAAGCGGATTGATGGAACCACCACCATCATAAGACACCTCAATATTCTTCAGGCCAAAATAAATAGTATCGGTACTGTTGGGGCTATACACCACTGGCGACACCCATGCACCACTGCCGGCATCGGCAAACGTAATACCGTTAAATGTAGAGCCGCCGTCGGTCGATAAAAAGAAATTACCATATTGGTAAGCACTGATCATATAATGGTCATCTTTAGGCGAAACAGCATTATCCATCCCATCGCCACCGCTAACCTGAGACCAGCTAAGGCCCGCATCGCGCATGAAGGTGCCATTATCCTGCAGGCCACAAAGCACTACATTGGTATCCTGGTGCGATGCGCTCACCCTGTAAATTTGCGATATCATAAGGCCATCGGCAAGGTTCTTCCAGCTTGTGCCGCCGTTATAGCTAACGGAAATGCCACCATCGTTACCTACATAAATTGTAGAATTGCCGCTGGATGCCCTTGGCGCACGCAATGGATTCATGGTGCACACATGGAAATCGACATGCACCTTGTGTGCGTTATCGACCACCGACCAGCTATTGCCATTGTTGGTAGACCGCGCCATGTTTTTACCGAATGCCATTATGTAGTTAGAATCGGCGGGAGATACCGCCAGCACCCTATCGTAATAACCATAGAAAGATGCAGATGCAGCAGGCGAAGCACTGGTTGATGTAAATGTGAGCCCGTTGTTGTAAGAACGTTTTACGACATTGGCATTAGTAAGCACCCAAATACTTTTAGGCGATGCTTTGGATACGGCAATGGTGCTTCTGTCATCGGCATTAATGTTGGGGTACAGGGTATCCCATGAGGCGCCCGCATTGTAAGACACAATGAGGTTGATGGAATCTATCGCATACACCGTATCAGGGTTTGTGGGGTGGAAAGCCATGGAATAAATATGACCCGGTGCCACGGTTGACCAAGTTATACCAGCATCTACCGAACGCTTTACACCATTACGGGTAGCGGCCATCAGGATGTTGGTTTTATTCGGGTGCAGCAACAGCTTTTGTATCATGTCTCTACCCGACTGTATGTAGCTAAGGCCGGTTGTAGCCCAGGTATGCCCTGTATCGGTGCTCATCATAACACCAGCAGTGTATAAGCCACCCCAAAACATACTGAACCCGCCGTTTTCATAGCCGTAACCATCGCCGGTGGCGGCATAAATAGTATCTATATGCTTTGGGTTTACGGCAACATCGGCAATGCTGAGGGAAGGGAAATTATCGGTATTGGAAAACCAATGTGCGCCGCCATCCCTGCTCACCCAAACGCCACCGCATGCCGTGCCTACAAACAGAAAGTTGGTATCTTGCGCGGGATTGATGATACAGTTAACCCTGCCTATGCCGTTATACCCAACAGGTACGCTGGTAGGGCCAACTGGCTTCCAGACCAGCGGCGTAGCTGTGGTTCTATGTGCGCTCTTGGCTGCTTGCTTTACCTCATCGCGGGCACGCATTAATACATCGGGTTTTGGCAGGTCGCCGGTTGGGTAAGTGCGGGCTTCCATATTAAAGAACCACCTGTTAAAGCTGGCCAGTTCATTATCTTCTCCTTCTTCTTCGTGTTCTGTTGGGTTGTGTAACACCTGCTGCAGGTATTGCTGCTTCATGGTGTAAATATTATCTGGTTTCGCGGTTGCATTTTTTTGCTGGGCAATTACTGATCCGCACAATATAGATAGGGCAATGGTAAGAGATAGCTTCCGCATGAAATTCAAATTTGAATAAAGGTAATTAAAATAGTTTTATATAGAAAATGCAAAATGACCTCACCCGGAGGGGAGATTGATGTAGCATCGCGTATGTGCATGTAGTTGAACTCCTTCGGAGTTCGGTTTTAACGTGTGCTTTACGGCGGGTTTGCACCCGCCGCTATTGTTGTTTAGCCCTTTCAGGGCATTTTTGCCCCGTAATTTAAGGATGCGGTTGAACTCCTTTGGAGTTCGGTTTTAACGTGCGCTTTACGGCGGGTTTGCACCCGCCGCTATTGTTGTTTTGCCCTTTCAGGGCATTTTGCCCGTAATTTAAGGATGCGGTTGAACTCCTTTGGAGTTCGGTTTTAACGTGGCTTTACGGCGGGTTTGCACCCGCTGCTATTATTGTTTAGCCCTTTCAGGGCATTTGCAGACTGACAATATGATGCCGCATTTACGTTTACGGCCGCTTTGAAATGTTTTTTTGTAAAAAAACCATACGATACACACCTTTCGAACAAGTTTATATATTTTTGTTGGAGGGCATTACTGATACCCTTGCCATTTTTAAGGAAAACTAATATTGATATTATGATAAAAGGTCTGCTTTCATTTTGCATATTACTTGCTGCGTTTTCACCAACACAAGCCCAAACCCTGCGCATTAGAAGCAATAGCGTTGAAAACCTGCATATTGTTGCCCTAGGCACAGATAAAGAAGGACATAAGACATCGAAAATGATCTATGACTTTACCGGCGACCAATGGAGAACCCTCAGCTTCTACGAACTGAAATATGGTTATGACGCTTACCACAACCGCGAAATGACCCACGATGGTTACGACCCTACACAGGGCTGGACCAAGCTGATGATATACGACAACAGCAACACCTTGTATGGCAGCATTGACCTCACTAAACCCACCAAAAGAGTATCGGTAGGTAATGCCAAGGTTTGGGCCAAAGTAAAACAGAAAACAGAAAGGGATTACCTGATAACTGACGTTATACTGAATGACGATTAATTAATTTGACAATAGATAAAGTATTAAACGGATATTGAAGTTTGGCTTCAATATCCGTTTTGTTTATATACATGTACACACTTAGTTTTTTTAGAAGCACCCGAAGCAATGCTTCCACTCTCGAGTTTGAGAAATTGTTAGTAACTTTATATTTTAAGTGTGAATACTATGGAAACTACTATAAGGATAAATACGGACATGTTGGGACAGGATGTTTTAAATAGTATTAAGGCGATGTTTCCCCATAAGACTGTAGACATAATTATTCAGCCTGCCGATGACACCGAATATATATTAAGCAACCCTGCATATGCAAAAGAATTACAACAAAGGATCGATCAATATGAGGCTAATAAGAAAACAATTTCTCTAAAGCCTGATGAACTTTTATGAGGAAATTGGAGTTTCTACCCAAAGCGTTTGATGAATATCAGGAATGGATACAAAATGACAGGAGAACAGCTCTACGAATCGGAGACCTCATTAAAGACACATTAAGAAATCCATTTGCAGAACTCGGGAAACCAGAACCACTGAGACATCAATTCAAAGGCTACTGGAGCAGGAGAATAGATAGCGAACACAGGCTTATTTATTTGATTACCGATGCAGGTATTATTATATTTTCCTGCAAGTCGCATTATGAGTAAAAGCAATTGTTAGGATATACGCAATAAAGGGATTGAAGCTCGCTTCAATCCCTTTATTGTTATACACTAAATAAATCTTCGGGCTTTGCGCCTTCTTTGCGATACCTCTGCGACCTTTGCGTTAAACTCCTTGCTAAAGCAACACAGCATTTCTAGTATATTTACTATATGAAAAAGCTGATACTTCTGGCATGCCTGCTGCCATTGGGTGCATTTGCACAAACCCGTACCGACTATGAAAATACAATGACGCGCTTCAAACGTTATTACAATAATGAACAAGGCGATAGCATTGCACGGATGTGGAGGAACGTTACCAGTTTCAATGGCTGGACACCCGAACGCATGAAAGAGCTAAAGGCGAAATATGGCGTTATTACGTCAACACAGTACTTTGGGATCGACCCATCAGACCCCGGCAAAGTTGTAGTGTTCAAAACAACATTCAGCAAAACTGGCGCACATGCCATAGGCCTGTCTCTGCGCCCCGATGACATTCGTTACCTCGGCACCTTCCGTTTAAAAACGACTTCGCCGGAAATAGAAAGGATGATGAAAGCGGATAAGGAAAAGGGTAAGGAACGATAACAAAATAAAGTCCACCATCTGCCTTATTCTTTTCCATTTCTGCTTCGTTGAAAAAGTCTTTAAAACTTGCTATCCGCTCCCGAAAGCATTCGGGATCCGCCTCGCTTAAAAGAAAAATAACGTCGTCATGTGGTAGACTTTATTTCGTCAACGTTCCTGATTGAAGTTGAGGGCAGACAGACAGTTAAAATATTTCCTTAATTTTGTAATAAATGATACAAGATGATACCCGAAAAAAAATTGAAAATATCGTTTCAGGAATTATCATTGAGGGGCAAACTGATACTTGCACAACAATCAGAAATTTCCTATGCCGCCGCTTTGCAACAAGTACAACGGTTAAAGACGACTTCGAAAGTAGGACACGCATTAAAAAAGAGCAGGACCTCCTGATACAGGGCTATTGTACCGAACATAGTTTATGGACTGATGAACCGCCGGCCGAACTTTACTTAACAAGGGGCGGAGAAGCAAAGATATATCTACATACTGACAGGCTGCATGTTATCAAGCTAAATGATGCAATATATTATGCCACATGGTTTGAGTTTCTGAATAGTATTCTTCTGCACAACCTCATTTTCGATAACACTGCCTATGAACTACTTGGCTTCCGATTGGAAGATGACAATCTATTCGCTGTATTAAAGCAATTATTCGTTTATTCTGATGCCCAGGTTGAGATAAATGATATCCGGAAATTTCTTGGGTTCAATGGATTTGAAAACAACCGCAGAAATGACTACATACACAAGGAACTCGGACTTATACTTGAAGATATGCACGATGAAAATGTACTAGTAAACTCTGAAACGTTGTTTTTCATTGACTCCGTTTTTTATACAATAGCGCCGCTAATTTACACCTATGAAAAATCCGAACATTTTACATATTGACACGCTTTTAAATAATTGGAGCGACAACGACATTGTCATGCTTCATGCATGCTTTGGGCGAAGCGATTTGACCCTAAAATCGAGCTATAAGATTGAGGGCAAAAGTCAATTCTAATCGAAAATAAACTTACACTTTTTTTTTAAATTTACCTCATTGCCAAACTAATCCACATCTTCACCATACCACTTACCCCATAGGAAACGTTTCGGCATTCCTATTCATTTCTCAGAAGAATTTTGTGCGTTTTCGCCCACCATTTTAGTTTATTCAATGAAAAGTAAGAAAAAATTGGTAATTACAAACACAGTTCATTCAACAACACCCTCAGCATCTCCGCTTTATCATTGAGCTCGTTGCTTTCAATGTTACTTACGGAAAGCACTGGTGACAGTTTAGGATAAAGCTCAGGAAGTTTCAGCAAATGTAATACCTGATATTTTATCCACTTATTGTAGGCAATAGGGTATGTTCTATAAGCTATAAATAATGTTTGCAGATATTCCTGGAAAGCTTTGCATAAAATATCAAATGCCTGGAAGTACAATCCACGTTGCACAAATAAAGGGATATGATTTAAATCGTAATTGCAGGCCGACCGGCACATTTCAAAACGTTGCTCCCGCAGATTCTCATCGTAGTATGGCAACCATGTTTCTCTTAGTTCCAGAAAATAATTGCCGGCATTCCCCAAAGGTGCCGAATAGCAAACCTGGTTACCAATCTCTATTTCGAAATAGTCTGAAGCAACCCCTACCTCCAGTATTGTAGGTGTGTAAATACCAGTAATGATATCTAAATGTAGATGCGCGAATTGACCCGATTGCCTATATTCACTTAATGTGCTTTGTTCGGCTGCATAGGCAAGCCAGTCGGCTTCCAGTTCACCAATGCGCTCAGGAAATATATCTGTCTTTACCAAAACAGCAAAGTCCAGATCGCTTTCCGGCACTGCCTGCCCGCGTGCACACGAATTAACTACCAACACGGTATCCGTCTCTTTTAGATTCAGGAAATAGTCACGGACAATTTCGGCCGCATGCTGGTGTAATGGCGTAGGGAATATTGGTGTGTATATCATTGAACTGTTCTTATCTGCATTCTGCTTTCATCGCAGCTTTCTACTTTCTACTTACTACTTATGACTTACGACTATAAATTAACCCACATCCTCACCCATGCCACTACCCAATGGGAAGGTTTCGCATTTTGTTCATTTCAAAGAGAATCCGCTATCACAACGAACACTATGTAAGTATCCTTCTAGTACACACTACCTTCGCAAATTAAAACTTCCGTAGTCAACCACCTCTGTAATTGCATCGCCACCGAACTTTTCATAGGCTTCCAGCACAGACAATATCTCGACTGTTTCGATTCCAATCTCCTTCAGAAATTCAGGCTCCGGCATCAGCCTCAGGTAATGTTGTGAAGTAACATGGTATTGCAGTTTGCTTTCGCCTAAAGCGGCTCGTACAATATGCTGGTCAACTTCTGTCCTGCCAAGTTCAATTGTATCAACGCCAGAGCAATATTTTTCGAAAATAGTTATCTCCCCACAACTCAAAACAGCTGACAATTGCCAAACTTTCATAAAGAGGTTACTTTTTGTTCAACAACAAATCTGCCAAATTCACACCACTAATCCACATCCTCACCCATCCCACCACCCCAAGGGAAGGTTTCTGCGTTCTTGCTCATTTCCCAGAAGAATTTGGTGCGCTTTTTATTGTAGTTGCCTACTTCGTTCATGGTTTCGGAATCGTAAAGGCGGCCGTTGATCATGGTATAGTGAAGGCTTTCGGTATTGTAAATATTATCGAGCGGGTTTTTATCCATCACTAACATATCAGCAAGTTTGCCAGGTTGCAACGAGCCTATCCAGTTATCCAGGCCAAGGCTTACGGCCGGGTTAATGGTAGCTGTTTTAAGTGCTTCCAGTGGTGTCATTCCACCTTGTGCCATCATCCATATTTCCCAGTGTGCGCCAATACCTTGTATCTGGCCATGTGCGCCCATATTAACTTTTACACCTGCGTCGCTCAGCTTTTTAAGGCTACGCGATACCTGCATAAATCCGTTCTCATATTCTTCTTCCGGGGCCATAGTGCGGTGGCGGCTGCGGGTATCAATAACCGAGCGCGGCGTAAACCTCAGCAACCTTTCTTTTTCCCAAACATTGGTATGCTGATACCAGTAATATTCACCACACAATGCGCCATAAGCGACAATAAGCGTAGGTGTATAGGCTGTTTGTGCACGCTTCCATAATTGCACAACATCATCATACAAGGTAGCCACCGGTAAGTTGTGTTCAATGGTCGTATGCCCGTCCATTATCATGCCCAAGTTATGGAAATAAAAGCTGCCACCTTCAGGCACTACTTCCATTTTTAATTCACGCGCGGCTTCTATTATCCACTGGTTTTGTTCGCGGCGCGGCTGGTTGTAACTTTTTACACTAAAGGCACCAAACGCCCTGGTGCGGCGGAGTGCGCTCTTGGCATCTTCATAGTTATTAATTACCGCTTTAAAGTCGCCATCGGCACCATATAAAATAGTACCGGTCGAAAATATCCTCGGGCCAACCATTTGCCCTGTTTTCACCATTTCGCTTTGTGCAAAGGTCACTTCGCTATTGGCTGAAGGGTCGTGTGTGGTGGTAACACCATAGGCCAGGTTGGTGTAGTAAGGCCAGTGCTTGTCAGGCGTTAAACCACTACGGAAATGGCCCACGTGTGCATGTGCATCAATAAAACCCGGGGTAATGGTTTTGCCGCTGCAATCAATTTCTTTGGCACCGGCTGGTATCTGCACATCGCGGCCAATAGCTTTAATTAAATTGCCTTCGGTAATAACAGTTCCGTTCTCAATTACCTCATTGCCATTCATGGTTATAATACGTGCATGGGTAAAGGCAATGCTGCCCGTTGGCTTATCCATCCTGGCAGTGAGGCCAACAGTAATACCGCTTTCCGGTATCTTGAACAATGAATCGGCCTTGCCAGAGATGAAGCCAAAACGTTCATCTAAATTGATGCTGTAGTATTGGTCGCCAAGGGTGTAGTGCAGTTGCTTGCTATCACCACTCCATTGCAGGTTAAAGCCCGCATCTTTGCTTACACACCTTACCGGGAAATCGCTGGAATCGGCACTGAGGTTTATAACCTTGCCCGTATGCGGGAAGGGTGCCACATATACCTGGTGCAGGTGCACATAAGCTACCCAATCACCATCGGGCGATACGGTGAATTGCCCTGCATAAGTACTTTTAAAAATGTTCCTTTCGTCGCTGCCATCAGCCTTGCAACTGTTGAATTGTTTATCGGGGTGGTCGCCTGCCTGGTAGTAGATGCGGCTGCCATCTTCGCTAAAACGCGGCTGCTCGCCCTTGTCGGTAACGAATGTTTCTTTACCTCCGCTCACGGGCATGGTATAGATGCCGGGCTTTATGGTATAGGTGTTGCCCATTACATTGCTGCTGCCTTCTTTGCTGTAAGCGAGCATTTTGCCATCGCGTGAAAAAGTTGGGGTACGGTACATGCCCTTCTTTTTGCTGAGCACCACAGGGTTGCCACCGGCCAGGTTTATTCTACTAATAGTACCGGTTGCGGTATCGCTCCAGGTTACATAAACAAGGCTTTTGCCATCGGGCGAAAATTCAGGCTCCGCTTCCTGCACAGCCGCATTGGTAATGCGTTCGGGCTTGCCATTTGGCAATGCTTTTTTGTACAAATGACCCAGCGCATTAAACACCAGCCATTTGCCATCAGGACTAGTTACCGCATTGCGGATAACGTGCACCGTAAACTCGCTTTCATTCAGGTTTTGCGGGAACCTTACCGCATCGGTAATGTGTGTTTTAACGTTGCAGGTAAATGGTATTGCTTTCGCCTCATTCGCGCCTTTGGCATCCACTTTCATTATTTTACCATTGGCCCAAATTACAATGTTCTTATCATCGGGCATCCAGGCAAACCCAGTGTAAATGCCAAAGACTGTCCATGCCTCTTGCTGATCTTTTGAAAGCTTATCGTAAATAGGCCACTCTTCGCCTGTGGCAAGGTTGCGCAGATAAAGCACGGTTTTGGTGCGTACCCTTTTTACAAATGCCATGGTTTTGCCATCGTGCGATATTTGCGGGCGCACAGCACCACCGGGGCCACCGGTTACCGTTTCGTTAGTACCGGTCTCCCGGTCAAAACGCTTAATGACGAATATCTGGTTATTGGGGTCTTTATTATATTGGAAGAAACCACCGGGATACATATCCTCGCTGTAATAAACATATCTGCCGTCAGGACTCATACAAGGTTCATTCAGATCTTGCTGGTCGTTTTTGCGGGCTGTTAATTGCAGGCCACCGCCCCCATTTACATGATACATCCACAACTCGCCCGCACCCAGCGAACGGGTACTGGTAAAGTGTTTGCGGGCAATAACATATTTGCCATCGGTAGTCCACACGGCATTGTTTAATAATCTAAAAGTTTCTTTGGTCAGCTGGCGGGCATTGCTGCCATCGCGGTTCATGAGCCAGATATTATCTCCCCCACCCGCGTCGCTGGTGAAGAGTATTTTTTTGCCATCAGGGCTGTATCGGGGTTGCACTTCCATGGCCATACCCTGGCGCAATACTTTTGCATCGCCACCGGTAACCGGTATGGTATAAATATCGCCCAGCAAATCGAACGCTATTTCCTTCCCATCAGGGCTCACATCCAGGTTAAGCCATGTGCCTTCCGTAACCGTAAAAGCTACATCCTTACCCGGCCCGCCGGGGTTATTTACATCCCACTTTTTCTTGTCCTCACCATGCGCACCTGTAATGGCCAGGCACACCAACAACATGCCGCAACCCACGGCCTTTATTTGACGATTTACAAACATGGGTTAAAGATAATGGGTATAGCGGAGAAATGCGAGAGGTGAAGGTGGGGTGATTTTTTGAGGTATGGCATTTTGTATATGCCCCACGGCTATATAGCCCTGAAAGGGCGTTGATATAAGAGCGATGGGAGCGAGCCCATAGTCAAATAGTAGAATATCACTAAGCCCTGAAAGGGCGAGCTAATTTATTCCCAAACATATCGCTCATCGTATATCACCTTGTACTTTTTTAAAAACGCCCTGTATTCATCCTGAAAGGTCCGTTTAGCGTGGTGTATATGCTGGTTAGCAATATAAGCCACAACGATATCCACTTCCGATGGATTCACAGAAAATGCGCCATAGCCATCTTGCCAATAAAACCCGGAAAGCGATTCGTGTTTGGTTTTTATCCATTTTGACGAATGTGACTTTAATTCCTCCAATAGCGTTACCAGAGCAATTTTCTTTGACAGCATACACAGCACGTGAACATGGTCGGTATAGCCCCCTATTTTTATTGGTGTGCAACCGAGGTTGTTACAGATGCCTGCGAGGTAACTATGTAGCTCCATATCGTAAGGCGATGTGATGAATGGTTGCCTGTTTTTTGTGGAAAATATTATATGAATATAATTATTGACCAGCGATTGTCCCATAATGGATATTGTAAATTTTGCGTAACAATATTACACCCTTTCAGGGCTTGTGTCTGTTTTTTTTGAGTCCGATGGGCTTCACCCATCGCTGGTCTATCAACGCCCTTTCAGGGCTGACCGGTATCGGGTTTGTTGCCAACTATCTTGCTTCCATTTCTTTTTCGAGTCCAATGGGCTTCACCCTTCGCTGTTGTATCGACGCCCTTACAGGGCTGACGGGTATCGGGTTTGTTGCCAACTATCTTGCTTCCATTTCTTTTTTGAGTCCGATGGGCTTCACCCATCGCTGGTCTATCAACGCCCTTTCAGGGCTGACCGGTATCGGGTTTGTTGCCAACTATCTTGCTTCCATTTCTTTTTTGAGTCCGATGGGCTTCACCCATCGCTGTTGTATCAACGCCCTTTCAGGGCTAGCTGGTATCGGGTTTGTTGCCAACTATTTTGATTCCATCCTTTTTCGAGATTAATGCTGCTACCGCACGTGCGCATTCACATACGGATAAGACCCAAATGAAGCAAAATAATTCGAAAATTTTTCACCGTTACCTCCCAACCAAAACTTTCAACCCCTCCGTTGCATATTTTTTCACATTGCCATCGGCACTGATGAGGGTGTAATTATTGCGGATGGCTTGCCAGATGAGCATGCGGTCAAATGGGTCTTTGTGGTAGGTGGCGGAGAGGTGGTGGTACGTACTGCTATCTTCGGCAGAAAGGCTTTCTACTTCAAACCCCATCGCTAAACACGCGGCTGGCAGGTCTTCGGGTGTAAAGCCGAAAATTTGCAGCTTGCCCAACGAACTTTTCAACGAGATTTCCCAAAAACTAATTGCACTAACTACCACCCTGTTTTCTGGGTCTGTTATCAGTTCCTTTATCGTTTTAGAAAGCTTTTTGGTATCGGCAATCGCCCAAAGCATATAGTGGGTATCGAGCAGGTAAGTCATAGTCCTAAAAATTCTTCCTCAGTCATTTTAAAACCTGTACCAAATTCAACTGTACCCTTGCCTTCCAGTAAGCCCAATTTGCGTCTTGGCTTTCTCTCCACAGTTTTCGGCACCAGCTTAGCTACTATCTCCTTTTTTCTGCCATATAGTATACCCACCTCTTCCCCCGCAAGCACCAGCTTCAGTACTTCAGAAAAATGTGCTTTAAATTCTCCAACACTCAGTGTTTTCATTGTTGAGTTATTTCTACAAAGGTACAACTACTTAACAAGTTGACAAGGAAAAACAGGGGCACGATGTTGTTCGATTGTCCAATACCTGGTGGTAACATTACATGCTTCTTGTAGGCATGATAAAGTTAGCAATAGCAACTACCCAATGGGATAATTTATGAGGTAAAAAAGAACTGCTTTCATTCGGCGGCTTGTCCATAATTTTATAGGGTTATTACACCCTTATGGAAAAACGAAGACTTGCTTATATTGTTAAGGCAATTGCTATATCACTCATTTATGCGTTGGCGTTACGGTTGTTTTTTGGGGTACCTACCTGGGCCGATGTGTTTTCTGTTATGTCTGTTACCTTTCTTGCATGCCTGCCCACTACAATGGGCGCATTGGTAGTGTACTTTTCGCGCGCTGTTCTGGCAGCAAAGATCTGGTACCGCATTACTGCGCCATGGCTACCTCTATTTGCCTTCTTCCTGATAACCCTTCTTGTTTCACTTGAAGGTTTTGCCTGCTGGATAATGGTACTTCCGTTATTTATGGTGGCGGCTTCTGTTGGTGGCTTTATTGGCGCATACATAAAGCGCAGAAAAAAGCACGATAAGCTTTACATATCCGCACTTGTGTTATTGCCGCTAATTATGGCCCCTGTAGAGCGTATGGTTGGCGCAATACCGGGCACCTACACCGCTAATACTACCATTACAATTCATGCTGATGCGGCCAATATATGGAGGCATGTTACGCGCGTACAAGCAATTCCGCAGCAACAAGATAAAGGCTGGCTAACCCGTTTTTTAGGGTTCCCAAGGCCTGTAAGGGCTGAACTGAATTATGAAGGCGTTGGCGGCTACCGCGAGGCTATATTTACCAATGGGCTCACTTTTCATGAAACGGTATTGGAATATACCGACAAAAAGAAAATGGTATTTACCATTAAAGCTTTCCCTTATGAAATACCCTCCACAACAATGGATGAGCATGTGGTAATTGGTGGTAGCTACTTTGATGTACTTACGGGAACTTATGAACTGGAAGCAATTGACAATACTACCTTTGTATTGCATCTTTACAGCCACTTCAAACTCACTACCACATTTAATTTCTATGCAAGTTGGTGGGCCAAGTGGATAATGCAGGATATACAGAATAACATATTGCAGGTGATCAAGCAAAGAGCGGAGGCTAAAGTATAGTTGTTATTCTTTTTCCACCCGTTGAGGCGTGAGCCGCAGATCAGACAGATCGAAGCCACGGTTTTTCAGGCGCAGGAGTATTTTATCATAAACGGCACCGTCCATTATTGGCGTGCGGCATAGTATCCACAAATAGCGCTTACTGGGGTGGCTCACTACTGCGTAACTGTAGTCATCTGCCAGATCTATTATCCAGTATTGGGCTTTAAAAGGCCAGAAGAACTGCACCTTCAACTTCGCATTTCCGCTTCCCGGCACCACGAACGCCTTACCTTTTATGTAGCTCTCCTTACCATCAATCGCATCTTTGTTACACCTGTTTTCTACGGTAACATAGTCGCCGGTAAGGGTGTATGTGGCTGTGGTGCAATGGCAGCCCCTTTCAAAACCTTTTGGGAATGCAGCGATCTCATACCACTTGCGGGCATACTTTTCAAGGTCAACGTGTGGAACTGTTTGTAGTTCCGCTTGTGCTGCTGCAGTTACCATAAAATAAGAGTTAAAAATAAGAAGTAAGGTTATTAACCGGATATTTATCCCAATTCAATAATTGTAGTCACTGTTGTCCGGCAAAAAAAGTAATCATCGACTGAAATGTAGCGCCAGCAAGCATTACAGCGGATTTTTATTATATTCTACCCTGCTTTTGTCCGGCCTCTTTACTGGTTGTTGTCATCGCGTCTCCCTGTTCTTTTTTTGTGTTGCCGCAAAAAAAAGAACCAAAAAAAGCGGCATCCCGAATGCTTTCGGGACAATCGCTGCCGCGGGCAAAAGGAGCCCTGCGGCGTGTTTTGCTGAAGCTTGTTACTCTAATGTCTGCGCCGGGACGGCGGCGCAGGTGTTACGTA
>JBBRPD010000102.1:0-15107 GCA_038228575.1 Chitinophagales bacterium
CTTGAAAGAATACACAACAGGAATTAAAATAGATAAATCGGAAGTCGATCCCAAACGTATATCTTACCATTGCAAACTACCTGAACTCAATTACAGAATTTATCCTTAATGGTGTACTTTATTTAATTAGCTTCACTTAGGTGAAAGCCATTCACCTAAAATTTCATTACTTTTTGTTTGTGCTTTGCCATACATGCTCAGGCATAATATAGAGAAGAGTACAATAAATTTGAGTCGCATAAGCTGTTTTTTAGTGTGGTAACTTTTGTTTTTATTTTTATTGTAGTTGATATACTGAACATTGTTTAGCAGCGAAGCAAAAAAATAATCTTAGGTTTTTATTTGATTCAAATAGTTAGCTACTGAGCCATGAATAGCCTCGAGCACCTGCGCTTCATTTAAGTTCATTACTTTAATACGGCATCTGATGTCTAACGAAATAAGCCCGTGAGAAAAACCCCAAATTGAAAATGCACCCAGCCAAACATTATCAAATTTAATAAGTTTTTGATCAATACAATCTTGTACACAATTAACCAGATGTGCGAATGCATCGTTGCCATTCTGCCATACTTCCTTATCCTCCAAGTTGTTCATTGGTGATTTCATAATGAACATGAGGTCATACATCTCCGGGTTGTTGAGGCCGAAGTTGATATAGGCATCAAAAATTTGTTGCAGGCGGGTAAAGGGCTCTGTTGCGTTTGCCTGTTTATGGAAAATTTTTACCAACTTGGTAAAGCATTCACCCTGTACATCGTATAGTAACTCGTCCTTATCTTTATAATACAAATAAATGGTTGCCGGGCTATATTCAATTTTATCAGCAATTTTACGGATAGATGCATTCTCATAACCTTCATGGGTAAACATATGCATAGCGGCATCAATAATGTTTTTACGCATCTCCACTTTATCCCTTTCCTTCCGCTCTGAAATTCCCATATCCAATACTTTACACTGCAAATTTACTAAACACTGTTCAGTAAAACCAAATTAATTTCACATTTTTATTATTAAATGTATATGCGGCTATTTATGCCTATTTTATTATTTATTTTAGTGGTATGGTAATTGTATTGTTCTTAAGTATTGTTTTAAATGTTTTGCCTACTATTGTATTAAAATAAAATTTCCATGAAGTATGTTGTTTGTTTGTTGCTGCTATTCATGAGTGCGGTGTTTAATGTAAATGCCCAAGGTCCGCAACGTATAGATAAACCCGATTATGCCAATATCGAAAAAGTGACCAAGGATGCTAAATTAAGATCCTACTATCCGAAACTATATACAAGGTATGAGGCTAATGATACCACCTTGAATATTGATGAATACTACTTATTATATTATGGCTATTTTTTCAGAGACACTTATCACCCAATGGGTGCTATTTCTCCGTTTGTAGATTCGTTACGTGCTGTTTATGTTCAGGATAAGATAAGCAATACCGACCGCCGCAACATAGTTCGTTATTGCAAAGAGTTATTGAAAATGGAGCCTTTCAGCATCAGGTACCTTGGTATATTGTTCCGAACCTATCATGAATTGGGCGATGAGGCGACAAGCCTGCTGTACCAATATAAAGTCGAAATGATCGTTCGCACTGTTTTTTCCTCTGGTGATGGCAAAACTTCGGAAACAGGTATACATGTATTGAGCGTAACCGATGAATATGCATTGCTGGAACTGATTGGTCTGGAAGCTGACGGCCAGTCTACAACCGCTAATCATTGCGACTACATTAAGGTAAAGCCGAATGGAGAGGGATTGGAAGGGGTATATTTTGATGTATCGCAGCTCTTTAAAAGCTATTCAGCTATGTTCAAGGAGAAAGGCAAAGTTCAACAGAATAAGAAGAAATAAGAAAATTTCAGATAGTGTTAATATTTTTTAAAATTTAGCTGGTAACGAATATTTGCATAGTGGTAAAACGTAGGTTTTAAAAGGACAAAGCAAAGAAATGCTCCCATTTATTACTCACAATTTAAATAAACCACCATGAAACAGTTATCATTTTTTCTCATACTGGCATTCACGTTGTTGCTCAGTAGTTGCCAAATAGTAGGCGATATTTTTAAAGCCGGTGTCGGCGTTGGCGTTTTTGCAGTAGTAGCCGTTATAGGCGTTATTATATTTATCATTGCTAAGGCAGCTGGGGGAGGCAGGTAGTTTTTAGGCGATATACAAATGAGAAGGCAGGTGTTTGGCACTATACCTTCTCATTTGTTTTTCAGGCGTTCCAAACCATTTTGTATCCCGTTCCGAATCATATTGCTATATCCGTCATTCGGTAATTTCGCAGCCTGCAACGAGGCTCGCTCGTAATTATATTGTGCATGTTCATTCTCCCCCAGGTCTTCATAACACTTCGCAATGTTGAGGTATAACGATGGAAGTGCTTCCTGAACGGAAGGGTCATCTGTTTTTAATGCGGCCATAAGTGCAATCTGGTCCCACTTCAATTTATCAGCAACAGTTTGCTGATGCCTCGCAACATAGTGCGCGGCTGTAAATTGTTCAAGAAATGTGCCCGCATTTTCCCATGCCAACTGAAATAGTGCGCTGGCTTCCGCATTTTTGCCCTGCCCCTCAAGTTCCATTCCTTGCGCACATAATTTTACTACAACGTTCTCGGGGTCGAAGTACATACTTTGAGTTTATTGTAAATATAGGGGAAGCAAGGCATCGATTTAGTACTATCGTATCAACGTAATGCTTCCGCTCGTAATAACCGGATTGATCTTACTGCCGGCAAAGAACTGCAACGAATACATATATACGCCGATATCGGCGGGTTGGTTCTTATAACTGCCGTCCCAGCCTGCGCCTGGTTTGTCTGATGTGAACACCAGTTCGCCCCAACGGTTATAAATAGTAAACTGATAACCCGAAATGGAGCAGCCTGGTTGTATTTTCGGTTTAATAAGGTCATTAAGGCCATCATTATTCGGTGTAAATGCCGAGGGTACATTGTGCCAGCAGTTGCACCAATCTGTTTTTACACGTACCGTATCTAATATCTGGCATTCGTCTTTCGACACATAAACCCAGTAAGTACCGCTGTCACTTACGGTTTTCACTGCGTTGGTGCTACCATCATTCCACAAAACTTTACCTCCCGGCGGTGGGGTGGTAACGAGTTGGAGCGTGAAGGGCGTTTCCTTGCAAATAAAAGTATCGGGTATGTTCTGGGTAAAATGGAAGAAAGTAACATTTACGGTATCTGAAGCCACGCATCCTTCCCGGGAGATGGTAAGATAGTAAAGCCCGGTGCGGGATGCCGAATAGGAATCGCCTGTAGACCCATCTTGCCATTTGTATTTTGCATATTGATCTTTAATTGGTGCGGTCATGTTGTAGTTCATACACACATTCACATCTGGCCCGAGGGTAAAGGATAACGTTGCGAAAAAGATGTGGAATGAATCTATCTCTTCTTTACAAAATGAGGAGGCCACAACATAATAAGTGCCTGCGGCCGTTGCGTTAAATACAGTATTTGCAGAACCATCTTGCCACAAATAATTGCTGAAACCCGGGCTTGCACTTAGTGCAATGGTACCGGGGAAGCAATAACTGGTATCGCGGGTAGTAGTGGCAGTGGCGAAAGGTATTGATAATACATGCACGGTATCGATCAGCAAATCGCAGCCATTGCCACACAGCGCAAAAAATGTCCCGAACGTAGTCGCCGTTATAGTAGGTGTAGTGGCACCGGTATTCCAGAGATATTGGGTGTAACCTGCCGTAGCGGTAAGGTTAAAAGTGGTTGTATTACTGCAAAGTGTGGTGTCATGCGCTTTAAATGTGGTATCCTGCACCGCTGCTATTACATGAATCGTATCAATGCGCACGGTACAATTATTCATTATGGCTACCCAGTAAGTACCGTAAACTGTAGTGGTTTTTGTGGGGGTTAATTCGCCTGTACTCCAAATATATGCAGAGCCAGATGTATCGCCAGAAAGGGTGAGACCGCTAACAGGCATGCAGAGCGTTGTGTCTTTCGTTCTTATGGTAGTATCGCCAGCACCATGCATCATAATAATATTGGGTAGGCCGCCGTTAGTAACCGAACTGCCCGGTAGCGTAACTACACTGCTAATGTAGCCGCACCCTGTGCCGGGTACATTGGGGTTGGGTATACAATCAATTGCATTGCCACCTAATGATTGCCCAAAGTAAATTTTACCATTGGTTGCCAGTTTCATATCTCCGGAAATGGCACCCGTGCCTATTGCCGTGCGGGTAGCCCTTATTGCCGCGGCACTGCCCGCAGTAATATCATATTGAAAAATACCGGTACCAAAATCGTCGCAATACAGCACATTACTGTTGGGCGAAAATTCCGCACCATAATGCATGCCAAGAGAATCGAGTAAGCGGCAATTGGAAACAATGCCGGTTGTTGCATTAAAATCATGCAATTCTGTACCGTTTGCCGTATAATAACCCAGCAGCACAATATGCCTGTTGTCAGGCGAGCCCTTAATGTGCCCGATTCCATAGGCGTCAGTACCCGAAAATGCCCCCGAACTGGAACTTACTGGTGCTGCAATACCAGCTGTCGTAATTTTGTAAGATAAAAACCTGGTAGAGTCAATGCGATGGGTAACCAGCCAAAGGTCGCAGCTATTACCGCTCATTACGGTCATTTTTTCGCCAAGCTTATTGGTTACAAAGGTGCCAAGGGTTGATGCGATAACATCGCCCAGACCGCCATTTAACGTCATGTCTACAATGCAATAATTGAGTTCGCAATATGTGGAGGATGAGCCTACATCTTCCATTGAAAAAACATAAAACTGATTTGGGTTGTTTAAAACTGGTGCTATAAGGGCTGCCTGGGTGCTGCTGGCAGCAGTATAGGAGACGATGGCACTACCTGACGGCATAACGGAATTGGTGTTATCCCATATTGTTACACCATCAGTGTAAAACATCATGTTGCCGGCGGCATTACAAATGGATGCACATCCTTCAAAGCAATAGATGGCAGTAGTTGTGGCAACGGGTGTACCTGAGGTAAAGTCCAGGCCACCGCTGTAGCCGAATGCCCATTTGTTATTTTGAGGCAAATAATATTGTGCTGAAGCAATAGAAGATACACAGATGAAGGCTGCGAGGATCAGCAGATATTTTTTCATGTTTTGAGTTTAAGGTACTGCAAGTTACAAAATAGCTGTTAATGTATGCAATATGTCTTACCTTAAATTTAAAAAAATATTCGTTAGCTATTGTGCCAATTTCGCCAAACACTTTTTCATGTCAATACCTTTCTTTAAAACACCTTCGAACAGGTCGCCTTTTTGTTTCAGACGGCTGAATATGTTTTTGATCGTGAAATCAGTGGGCTTTAGCCCTGTTTTTACCTCGCTCCATTCTAGCGGTGTGGAAACAGATGCCCCCGGTTTGGGTCTTACACTATAGGCGCTGGATAACGTTTGCCCTTTTCTGTTCTGCAAATAGTCGATATATATCATATTGTTTCCCCGCTTACTTAGGCTACGCTCCAGGCTAGTGAACTCCGGTAACCGCTCTTGAGCTATGGTGGCTACAATATGCGCAAAATCCTTCGCTTGCTCATAACTGTATTTTGCACCCAGCGGCACATAAATATGTATACCCGTTGCGCCAGATGTTTTAGGGAACGAGATGGCGTCGGCTTTATCCAATATCTCTTTTATTACGTTGGCCGTTTCAACTACCTGCTCAAATGTATTTTTTTCTGAAGGGTCCAGATCAAGCACCAGGTAGTCGGGCTTATCAGCCGTTTTGATTCTTGAGTTCCAGGGGTTTATTTCAATACAGCCGAGATTGGCGAGGTAAAGCAAGGTAGCACGGTTGTTGCAAATGATATAATTGATTTCTTTATCTGCACTTTCTGAAAACATTTTGTAGGTCTCTATCCATTCCGGAGCAGCAGTTCCCGCATCTTTATGGAAGAAGCCCGGTGAATTAATGCCGTTAGGCATTCGCAACAGCGATTCTGGCCGGTCTTTCAAATACTTTAAAATGTATGGCGATATGGCATTGTAGTAGTTTATCACGTCGCCTTTGGTATAGCCTTCGCCCGGCCAAAAGACTTTATCTGTATGGGTAAATATCAGCTTGCGCTTATCAATGGTCTGCTCCTTATCACTTATGGCAATATGTTTAACTTCGTCATATGCCGTCTTTTCCATTTTCTTGGTTGTGGGTTTATTCACTTTTGCGTCTGTTGTATTTGCAGCAGGCATATGTTTTTGTTTTATTGGTTCTATTTGTGCATCGGCTTTTACTTCCGCGTGTACTTCGCGGGCTGCCTTGTCAATTCTAAGACCCGTGAAAACGGGATGCCGCCTGTGCCCATCTTCCGTAATTTCAGCATAGTTCAGGTTGCAGACTAGTTGTGGTTTTACCCAGGTAACCGGTGCATTTACGGCAATTTTCACAGAAAATGGCGACTTTTCGGTTATGAGCGGCTGCATTTTTGTATAAACATCTCGGAGCGTTTTATCAGTAAAACCAGTGCCGGTATGGCCTATGTATTCTAATTTTTTACCCTTATAAATGCCCAGTACCAATGCGCCAAAATACTTTCTGCCGCCCTTGGGTTCGGTATAGCCAGCTATCACAGCTTCCTCATTAATAATATTTTTAACCTTTAGCCAACTTCCGCTCCGGCTATCTTCGTAGTAGGTGCTGTCAATTTTTTTAGCGATCATTCCTTCCATGTGCTTAGCCTTAACCGCATTAAAGAAGTCGGTACCTCGCTCAGCGATATGTTCGCAATATCTAATAATATCACTTTCTGGTAATAATTTTTTCAGCAGAGCCTTGCGCTCCAGCAGGGTTTTATCTTCAACGGATACTCCATTAATACTTAGGCAGTCGAAAACATAATAGCATATAGCTGCGTTTTTACCTTGTCCATACTGTTGCAATAACTGAAAACTGGGTATGCCATCATCAGTAAGCGCTACTATTTCGCCATCAATTATGGCCTTCTTTTTTATCGTTTTCAATTCCTCATAAACGACAGGGTAGTCGCTTTCAAAGGAAAGCCCATTGCGGGAATAAAGCCTTGTTTTAGTTCCGTCTAATTCAGCAATTGCCCGGTAACCGTCCCATTTTATTTCAAATACCCATTCTTTACTGTCAAAAGCTTTTTCATGTAATTTGGCAAGCATGGGCTTTACGAAATCAGTATACTTGCGGTTGTCGCTGCCCCTATGGGTTTGCTGGTAACTTTTGGGTGTAGTTTCTTCCTTTGGCTTTTCAGGAAGCAATTGCAACTTCATTTTTTTTTTACCGGCTTCTTGTCCTTATTCCGTTCAGCAGTATAAGCCAGTGAGCTTTTTTTAGCGAAGTCTTCGCTGTTATAGGGCTCTTCGGTTGCATATTTGTCGCGGTGCTTTATGAGCAACCACGTTTTTTCATCCTGCTTCATATGCACTAGCGCAAAATCGCCCTTTAGCTTCTTCCCCTTCATCCTGAATTTGATACTACCGGCATGTAGGTTTTTATTAAATGCGGTCGCGGTTATCACCTTTCCGTCTTCATCAATCGGTTCATAAGTGCCATGGTCCCATACATCAACGTGACCTGCACCATAGTTGCCTTCTGGTATGTCACCTTCAAAGCCGGCATAGCTTATAGGGTGGTCTTCCACCATCATGGCGAGGCGTTTGTCGGTTGGGTTCAGTGACGGACCCTTTGGCACCGCCCAGCTTTTCAGCGTGCCGTTCAGTTCCAGCCTGAAATCGTAATGCAGATGTGATGCATGGTGCCGCTGCACTGTAAATATCAGTTGCTCTTTTACCTTCTTCTTGTTTACCGCGCCTGATGGCTCGGGCGTATCGGTAAAATTTCGCTTGGCTTTATATTTTTCCAGACTCATTATGATGCTTTTTTACTGGGCGTTAAACTTGCTTTCAATTGTTCCATCAGGTCTTTCGATTTGCTGTTCACCAGTTTTATTTTTGGTGTAGATGTTTTCTTGCCTTTTGATTTGGCTTCTATAAGTTTGAGTAGCTCATCGTCATAAGTGTCTTTGTATTTTTCAAGAGATAGCTTCTTCGGGGTAAGCTGGTTAATGAGCGATTGTGCCATTTTTAACTCAGCAGGTTTTACAGTTACATTTTGGGGAATGTTCAACTCTTCGTAATCTCGTATTTCTTCCGGAAACCTTATTTTAAGTAGCAGCAATACATCGCCCTGTGCCTTGAGCAGGCAGAGGGCTTCTTTATTGCGCATTACATATTGGCCTATGGCTACTTTGCCGCTTTGTTTAAGGGCTTCCCGCAGCAATACATAGGCTTTTTCACCACCCTTTGTGGGTTCCAGATAGTAGGGTGTCTGGTAGAAGGTTGTATCTATCATCGACTCATCGGCGAACTCATTTATACCGATCATCTTGCTTTTTTCCGGACTCACTTTTTCAAAGTCATCGTCAGTAAGCACTACGTACTGGTCATTTATTTTATAGCCTTTAACTATATCTCCCCATTCCACTTCTTTGCCGGTATCAGCATTAATTCGGGCATACCGTATGTTAGCATGGTTGCGCTTGTCCAGCATGTCCAGGTCGAGCTGGCTTTCCTGCGTTGCGCTGTATAATTTAACGGGGATGTTAACTAGGCCAAAGCCAATTGAACCTGTCCAGATGGCACGCATAAAAAAGGTTGTTTTATTACAACCTAAATTTACGGCAACATCATGCACAGTTGAATGCTTACCTGTAATGTATGTAAATTGTTTTGGGAATTGTGTAAAGAGGGCGCATTACATCTACGCATTTGTTTGAAAACATTGTGCGATCGGGTTTTCAGGTAGTTTATGAAACTTAAAAAGCTGGCATTCTCATTGCCAACATCCAGCGCCTAAAACTGTAAGTAAATTGGCATTACGGGTGTGCTTGATTTAAATTGAGAATACACCACTAAAAATACAAGAAACACGGCTATATAGGCCACCATTGGCGCTTTTTGCAGACGTGGAATAATGCGTTCCGGCAGGTCATCTGGCAACAGATGCAGGAAATAACCGAGCAACATGAGGTAGATAACATTGTGGTAGTTACCAAAGAATTCCCACCACACGCTCAGCGAAAAATTATAACCGATCTGGTGTATCATGGCCAGCGCAATGTTGAAATTGGTCGCCTTAAAGAATATCCAGCAAAAGCAAACGAAGAGGAAGGTGAGGAGTTGTGCAAGGAAGTTGTACAAGATGTTCGTGTCCAGCCTCGCAATAAATTTCTTTGCCACTTCCATCCATACTTTGTGCAAGGCAAGGGCTGTGCCGTGCATGGCCCCCCAAACTATAAAAGTCCAGTTGGCACCGTGCCAGAAGCCCCCCAGCAGCATGGTAATGAATAGGTGTACATAGGTGCGGAAGCGGCCCTTACGGTTGCCACCTAACCAGAAGATGTATAAATAATCTTTCAGCCAGCTGGATAGCGATATGTGCCACCTGCGCCAGAATTCGGTAATAGATTTACTCTGGTAAGGCGATAGGAAATTGGGCGGTATGGTGATGCCCAGCCAACGGGCGATGCCAATAGCCACGTCGCTATACCCACTGAAATCGCAATAGATAACTATGGCGTACGCGAGCAGGGCAATCAGGCACTCCAGGCCGGTATGGCGGCTGGGGTCGTCAAAAACGTAGTTGACGAGATTAAGCGTGAGGTAGTCGGATATGACCAGCTTCTTAAATAAACCAGATACGATAAGGTAAAACCCCTTGGCAAAATCGAATTGATTAATGGTGTAAGGCTTGTGCAGCTGGGGTATAAAATCTTTTGCCCGCACAATGGGTCCCATCATCAGCTTAGGGAAGAAGGACAGGAACAGCATGTAGTGAATGAACTTTTTCTCCGGTTCAAACTCGCCACGGTATACATCAATAGTGTAACTCAGGTTCTCAAAAGTGTAGAATGATATCCCTACCGGCAACATAATATTAAGCGGGTTCACCTTGGTGGCGAAAAACTGGTTGCTGAAATCGATAAAGAAATTGGTATACTTAAAGTAAAACAACATACCCAGGTTGGCAATTACGCTGAGCCCCAGTAGGAATTTTTTGCTGCCGATCTTCTTCCGGGTATAAATGAGATTGGAAAGGGCATAATCTACAACTGCCGATAGTAGCACCAGACTAACAAACCACCCGCTTGCTTTATAAAAGAAATACAGCGAAAATATACTTACAATAAAACTGCGCACCGTATTGTGGTTCCTGAACATAAAGTACAGGCTTATGAACAGGAAAAAGAAATAAACAAAGAAACCATTATTGAATAACAGGGGATTCTTGGCATCGTACAAGAACTGATGCAAAAAGGCCTCGGTATTGAATGTGGGCAGGTTTATTGACGGAAGGTCCAATTTATGTGTTGATTATTAGATTTTAGGTAAGTTGATTTTGCGCACAGCTAACGCCCTGATAGGGTATTTTATTACATTTTTTGATGACTCTACTTTTATGCCCTGGTTCAGGTTTACGGAATAGGCTTTTTCGGAATCAATATTTTCATTCGTCCATGCCCAGGAGCTGTGGCCTATTTTGCTGAATGCAGGGTTAATGCGCGCAGTGTATAATTTGCCCTGATATTCAAAACCAGCACCAGCCGATGCATTTTTATTGTATAGGGTTAACAACTGTGCCGCGGTTGGCAACGCCCAGTTACCTTTATTTACCGAAAGCGTTTTTGCCCATTGAGCAGCTTCGGGCCAGGTGTAATTTTTGTCATCAGCTATGTACCATTCCAGGTTGTTCTTTTTATCAATTATGGAGTTGATACTGCTGATGATGTATTCGGGTGTTGCCTCTGGTACAGGCGTTTTATCGGTGGCTGTTCCCTCCAGTTTACCATAGTCTTTCAGGAAGGCATCGTAAAATATGCCACCCAGTATTTCAGAGCCTTTCAAGTTGGGGTGTATGTAGTCTTTGTTGGCGAGGGTAGGAGCGCCTTCTGCCCAGCGCACAATAGTGCCGGAGCCGCCCATGCTGCTGAACATGTTGAAGAAGGCATCGCCATTGCTGTAGGCGAGGTCGGCCTGTATTTTGATCAGGTTATTAATGCCAATTGCGGTCTGGAACGTTTCACCATACTTAAATGCGCGGTCGGCAGTGCTGATAATAAGGAATTCGGCATTCGGCATGGCTTTCTGTAAACGCTTTATTACAGGTATTATGTGTTTTTGAAACCAGCTGTAATCACTATCGTTGGGGCGAAACATAAGGTTGGCACCATATTCCAATACCACCAGGTCATAAGGGTTTTCTTCCTGCACAGCTTTCAGGAAGCTGGTGTCCAATTTGTTCAATTCTAAACCGGTGATGCCTCTGAAGGAAAAATTATCTACAACCACGCCGCTTTGTGGTTCCATAGAAAGCCCGTACACGGGCAGTTTTTCGTCTTGCACCCTGATGGAAATACTATGCGAAGCACTGGAGTCGAGCACCAAGCGATTAATGAGTTTATCGGCGGTGAATTGCTTGGGCTGGCCATTTACAGTTATGTTTACTGCCCCTGCAGCCGGGCCGCAGATGAGTGCTTTTTCCAACAACTGGGCGCTGTCTTTTACGGTATTGTCTTTTATGCGCAGTTCACCATCCCTGGTATGAAAAAGGTGGCCGGAAATAAACAGGTTGCCGCTCAGTTCCTTGGTTTTGAAATTTTCTTCCACCCAATCGCCTTCCCATTTGTGCAATGCCGTGGTGCGGAATTCGGCAGTAACTGACGTAGCTGGTATAAAACCTACACCAAAACTACCTGTGAACTGTTGTATTTTTTTACGGAAGGTTTGGGTAAGGTAATCGCCCTCTATCATACTGTCGCCAAGCCAGGCTATGCGTACTTTACCTTTTTTGCCTTGTTTTATACTGCGCAGTTTGCGCATAAGCTTAGGTAATGCAGGCTTTGTGCTGTCGCTGTAAAATGCGGTAATGGTTTTTGAAAGCTTGTACTGGCTTATGGCTCTCGGCAATAAAGGGCCGGTTGCAGAATCGTTTTTTACAAGGGTATCCGTTGGCTGTGCCAGCGCAAGCGCTGCGGAATCAAGTATCGGCTTTTTAGTAATTACATCGGCTACAATGCTTATATTATCCAGATTTAGAAATGGAATAGGATAGATTGCAGCGAGCAGGGAATAGACAAAGAGAATGAAAGTAGTCACGACTGTGAAGACAACTACTTTCCTGTTATAATTCATAGATTTTGGGGTCAGATATCTGCACCAAAATTACGGGAGATTATAATTTATTTGATGAGATGGTGTTTAATATTCTTTTTTCCCATATCATAGGCTTTTCAGAATATCCGGCCTTGCTTATTGCCTTGATCCATTCGCGGGTATCGCTATTATCTTTAAGGCGGGCATAGAAGTTTTTGTTAGAAATTACACGACAGAAATCCATGAACGATTCTTTATCGGTATCGTATTGTTTGTACCTGCTTCTGTAGCCTTTATTTTCTGATTTAAGGTTGTTTTTGCCCACCATACCAAAATGGTTGTTCAGCCTTGTAGCAGCATGTGCCTGACCTGCAGATGATTCAACTATAGCCACAGCCAATATAACCGAGGCTGGGATACCGTATTGTTCCGAAAGTTCGGTGGTAATGGTTTTGTGTTTGGAAATATAGGAAGCGTTCTGGGCATTAGCGGTCAGTATCAACGCCAGGAACGCCAGCATCAACACCTTTCTTTTTAAAATCCATTTTGTTAGCTTCATAATCAATGTTTTAGAGGGATTGTATGCAAATGTATGCATTTTATGCCGGTTATGGTGATGCATGAATGTTAAAGTTGCACATCCAATCTTTCGGTCAGACATTAGTGTTTCTTGCCGAACAGTAGATGCGATGAGCCCCTTCATTGGATAGATGGAGAAAATGAATTGCAGCCAGAAATGAGAAAATGGATTATTGAACAGACAAAATACTTGACAAAACAATCTATTTTTATAGTTTTAAATATATGCCAAGCACTAAAGACTTTACACTTCGGATAGAAATCATAGATGAATGTCTACGTCGTAGACAGAAAAAATGGTTTATTGAGGACTTACTTGAAGAAGTAAATGATAAACTATTTGAAAGGTATAACAAGAAAATTAGTAAACGGACATTACAGTACGATCTGGATTATTTAATCAATGAGAAACAAGCACCCATTCAAAAATGCCCAGACGGCAAAAGAATATTTTATAAATATTCCGAAGCAAATTATTCGGTAATGAATCTGCCAATTAGCGAAGAAGAAGTTTCCATTTTGAAAGATGCAATTAAAATGCTTAAACAAGTTGAAGATTTTAAAATAATTGAAGATGTTGACGTAATAATTGAAAAGCTCAGTCATACCGTTTCAACAAATATACCTGACAGCAGGTCAATGATTCAATTTGAAAAGCACACTTATGCGGATGGGATGGAGCATATTGACAACATATTTTCTGCAATAAAAGAAAAAACGGTCCTGAAAATAGCCTACCAACCGTTTAAGGAACCCGAATCTAAGGAGTGGATTATTCACCCCTACCTACTCAAAGAATACCGCAACAGGTGGTTTGTTATTTGCCGCCGTGAGGGTACACAGCAGGTAAGTAACCTTGCACTAGACAGGATTAGAAAAATAAAGAACAGCTCATTACCGTACAAGGAAAATGATCTGTTCGAACCGGATACTTTATTCGAACATTTGATTGGCGTGTCTTTTCCGGAAGGAGAGAAAGTGCAAGACATTATAATAAAAGTAAAGGGATCTCAGATAAACTACATCAAAACCAAGCCAATTCATAAAACACAGGAAATAGTAAAGGAGCAAAATGGTTCAATAATAATAAAACTAAGTTTGATTATTAATTATGAATTGCAATCGGTGCTGCTAGGCTATACACCAGACATAGAAGTTATTCAGCCAATTTCGTTGCGAGACAAATTGAAGGAGAAATATGAATCGGCGTTGGATTCTTTTAAGTGACTACCTGTGCAAATACGTTGCACAAGTTCGCTACACCTTTATATCCTAAATCGGCAACACACATGAACAGAGGCGCATTTATACGTAATATTTTCGCATTGGGCATTGGTACTACCATACCTGGCAAAATACACAATTACAAGAAAGTATACCTACTCGAGTGCTTTGTAGCGGGATTCCAATTTTATAATGGCCCTGTGCAGTTGGAAAAGATGCAGCAAGGCGATCTACTGGAGCTTCGCAGAGAGCCGGATAATGAAGCCGATAAGAGGGCTATCGCTGTATACCACAACCTGCACAAGATTGGGTTTATCCCTGCACGTGATAATAAAACACTGAGCAGGCTGATAGATGCAGATGTACTACCACTGGTGGCTGAAATAACTCACCTGGAGCCAAGTGCCGCCAAATGGGAAAATGTGCGTATTGCGGTATCGCTGCTGAAAGAGCAACGCGGGCCACTACCCAACCATGCTGTGTACCTGACTCAACTAAACGAGCCGAAATATAAAACTCTTAACAAGGATAACAAGCCCAAAGATTGGTATAAAATACTACAGGACGAAAGTAAGACGGACCATTTTTATACACTTTGGTATAGCTATGGGCCATATCCCAATGGTGTATATCCCAACCACAACGGTGATTTTGTGGTAATAAGGAAATACTTTATGCCTGCCTTTTTTCGGGATACCTATGAGAGCGATGTAGTGGAAATGAATGTGCCTATCGATTGCTCTAACGGACACAACGACTACATGCTCATGAAAACCTGCCAGCTCAGCAACTACCTGGAAGCGGCAAAAGGGATAGGCGAAGTATACGATGTCAACGGAAAAAACTACCTTGAGTTGGAATTTGTAAGGTATGGCGACGAATTTTACGAAAAACGGCCAAAAGCTTCCCGGAAACGCAATTAATTACATGCTCAGATTCACAAAAGTAGTACCCTGGCATGCTGTCCTATCACCCCTGTTTTTTTCGTTCCGAAAAAACCGGTCCCCTCTTTGGCAAGCTACCCCTTACCCAAATTTTGTATTCATAATGAGATAGGTTTCGGTTGCATCGTGTAATCTCCGGTAGCCAATCCATATTGCTTTAAGTCCGGGTGGTCCATCTGATTTTCTACCTAAATGA
>JBBRPD010000103.1:0-14472 GCA_038228575.1 Chitinophagales bacterium
AGGGAGGTTAGGTGGTCATTTAGGTAGAAAATCAGATGGACCACCCGGACTTAAAGCAATATGGATTGGCTACCGGAGATTACACGATGCAACCGAAACCTATCTCATTATGAATACAAAATTTGGGTAAGGGGTAGCTCTGTGGGAGAGGGGTCAGGGGTGAGGCCCCACACATCAACCGTCGTCCACCATCACCCCCCAAAAATCACAGTTCAGACACAAAGCACAGGCGTTACAAACGCCGAACCATTGCATCCTCGAAACATTCGAGGACGAGTGCACCATTTTCAACAACATAAACTGTACCTGGCAACACCCCACCCTCACCCCTCAAATAACCCAAATACACACAACCCATAAACTTTCTTAACCCGACCTTCGTATCTTTACATACTATTGCAGCCAACAGCACCATAACTTATGATTTCCGTTCAGCAGGCAGAAGAGTTGATACAGTCGACCGTAAAAAACTACGGCGAGGAAAGCGTGGCTATTAACGAGGCTTCGGGGCGCATTCTTGCTGAAAATATCTATTGCGATCGCGATTTCCCGGCTTTCAACCGCGTATCTATGGATGGCATAGCCATTCGATATAGTGGTTTTGAAAAAGGTTTGCGGTCGTTTAATATTAAGGGTATTCAGGCAGCCGGAGACACCCCCATTGAGCTTTCCAGCAACGATGACTGTGTGGAAATAATGACCGGGGCGGCACTACCGGAATCAGCCGATACCGTTATAAGGTATGAAGATCTGATAATAGATAACGGAAAGGCCACATTGCTCATCAACGCTCTAAAAAAAGGGAAGGCCATACATAATCGCGGGCAAGATAAAAAGAAGGGAGCATTGGCTGCCACCCAAGGCATTGTAATTGACCCATCGGTCATCAGCGTTGCGGCAACCGTAGGTAAAACTACTTTGCTTGTAAAAAAGTTACCAAGAATCTGTGTTATTGCTACGGGCGATGAATTAGTACCCATCAGTGAAACACCCAATCCTTACCAGGTGCGCCGCTCTAATGGCCATACCATACAAGAGATTTTAAAAAAATATGGCGTGAAGTCTGACGTGGCTCATCTGCCAGATGATCAGTCTTTTATAGAGCAGCAACTTCATAATTACCTGCAACAATATGATGTCATACTGCTGAGTGGTGGTGTATCAATGGGTAAGTACGATCATGTACCTGCAGCATTGGCAAAGCTTGACGTGCAGCAACTCTTCCATAAGGTGCAGCAGAGGCCCGGCAAGCCATTATGGTTTGGTAAACATGCTACGGGTGCATTGGTTTTTGCGTTCCCGGGCAATCCGGTTTCGGCATTTTTATGCATGTACCGGTACTTTATGCCGTGGCTGGAAGCATGCCTGCAAATAAAAGACAAACATACACTGCATGCCGTTCTAAGCGAAGATGTCACATTCACCCCCAACTTGCAATATTTTATGCAGGTAAAGGCAACTATCAGCGACCAGGGTAAATTGGTGGCTACACCGCTTCATGGTAACGGATCTGGCGACCTGGCCAACCTTATTGAAACAAATGGGTTCCTTGAATTACCTTCGGAACGCGACCACTTTATGACCGGGGAGATTTTCCCCGTATGGATGTTTAAAAATTTATACTGATCTATGACCGAACTTACACATATTGATGCAATGGGCAAAGCCAATATGGTGGACGTTAGTGCTAAAACACCTACCCACCGCAGTGCAACAGCGCAGAGTATTGTGCAGTTGCCGGCAGCAGTTTTGGCCAAACTTACCGATGGAGATATACAAAGTGCCAAGGGTTCGGTTTTCCAGACAGCCATTATAGCCGGCATAATGGGGGCGAAAAAGACAGGCGACTTAATTCCGCTGTGCCATCCGCTGGGTATGGACAACTGCAAAATAGACATCAGTATTAACGAAAACAGCGAGGTGGTTATTAACTGCACCACAACAATTACCGCAAAAACAGGCATTGAAATGGAGGCACTCGTTGGTGCCAGTATCGCTGCACTTACCATATACGATATGTGCAAGGCCATGAGCCACGACATTGTGATTACTGCGACAAAACTGATTGAAAAAACAGGAGGTAAACATGACTACAGGAGATCATAAACCGGAAATATACGGGCTGGTGCTGGCAGGTGGTAAAAGCGTGCGCATGGGTCATGATAAAGGACTTGCACAATGGCACGGCAAGGCGCACCGCTACTATCTTGCAGATATGCTGAGCGCGTTCTGCGCAAAAGTATTTATATCTTGCCGGGAAGAACAGGTGGGCGAAATTGAAGCACCCTATACCGCACTCACCGATGCAGTGGAGGGCATGGGGCCAATGGGCGGTTTGCTCACAGCGTTCCAGAAGCACCCGGGCAATGCATGGCTGGTTACCGCCTGCGACCTGCCGTTGCTCGATACCAATACCCTTACTTTCCTCGTCAATAACCGTAACCTGCTCTCTATTGCTACCACCTTTGAAAGTCCGCATGACGGGTTGCCAGAACCCCTTATTACCATTTGGGAACCATCCAGTTACCCTATACTGCAACAAAAAGCCAACGAAGGTTTCACGTGCCCCCGCAGGGTGCTGATACACAATAATATCACTATCTTGCAGCCACCTGTACCTAATGCCCTTCTAAATGCCAATACGCCGGAAGACGCAGCCCTTATCAATCAAATATTAAAATCGGACCCCGGCAGCTGATGATGCAAAGTGAATTTACCAAATACAATTGCCAGCTAGCCCTACCCGGCTTTGGCGAGCGTGGACAAACATTATTGAAAAATGCCCGCGTACTTATTGCAGGTATTGGTGGTTTAGGCTGCCCGGCTGCGCAATACCTGGCGGCTGCCGGCACTGGCACCCTCGGCATTGTTGATGGCGACATAATTGCCATAAGCAACCTGCACAGGCAGGTATTGTTTACACCGGCAGAAGAAGGAAAGAAAAAGGCCATTATTGCGGCAGCCAAATTGCAAATCCAGAATCCGGATATACAGGTTATAGCGCATGACACCATGCTGAAACCGGAGAACGTAATGGAATTGATTGCAGCCTATGACGTGGTACTGGATTGCACCGATAACTTTGACACCAAGTACCTGCTTAATGATGCCTGTGTGCTGAGCGGTAAACCATTGGTTTATGCAGCCATATACCAATATGAAGGCCAGGTAGCTATATGGAATGCAACCAATGAAGATGGCACCAAAAGCACCAACTACCGCGATATATACCCCGAAACCAATGCAGCGCAAATACCTAATTGTGCCGAAGGTGGCGTATTGCCCACACTGGCTGGTATAATAGGTTGCATACAGGCAAATGAAGCCATAAAATACATAACACAAACAGGCTCGCCCCTCGTTGCTAAGATATTAATACTGGATGCGCTGACAATGCTTTCCCAAATTATTAAAACCCCGAAGACTACAAAAACCAACATTACCGCATTACCTGTAATATTGCCCAGTACAACCATTACAGCAGAAGACCTGCAGCACCACATTGGCAATTACGAACTGATAGACGTAAGAACAAGCGACGAACACAAATTTTTCAATATCGGGGGCAAGAATATCCCGCTCAGCGAAATAGCGGAAAACCTTTCTTATCTGTCTTCAGCAAAGCCAATAGTATTCTATTGCGCAACAGGTCAGCGCAGTGCCGAGGCAGTTAAAATGATAAAAAAACGTTTTGAAGCCGAACTCTATTCGCTGGAAGGCGGTTTAAAAAACTGGCATTGAGTTGAAACAACGATGGTATAATTCAGTTCTGACGAAAGCGCAACATATACACTGTTATCCCATTAACGCAATGGACTATAAAAACAGAATGGGTAATATGATTGAAGAAAACAGGCGATGAAGTACCCTACCCTTTACCCTATATAATTCACGTCTGCTTCAGTACCGTCACCGCCTATCTCGCCGTATATGTAATGCATAACCTTGGCGTTGAATTCATTGGTCTCGTTGAAAAGCACTGATATTTTTATGGGCATTACCACAATATTAATACCCCATGCTACCAGTTGTTCTTTATGTAAATGCAGCCTGGCTGCATCTTTTTCGGTGGTAACAATTATCTTATTCGGTTTACTCCAGTTATCGTATGCCGTTTTCATCTCGTCAAGATCGGTTGTTACGAAGTAATGATGATCGGCATAAGTGAGGGTATGTACATCTGCAACCTGCTGTTGCAGAAAAGCGATCAGCGGCTCAGGCCTGGCAATACCGCACACCAAAACAGCGTTGGTGCCTGCTATATCCACCGCATCGCCGGTTATTAAACTGTAAGGTATACCATAGGTTATTGCTGTAAAAAATACCTTTTGGTTCGGCAGCGGCTTTATTTGGATCGTTATCAGTTTTGCATCAGACGCCGAAAGATTCACCGGGCATTTCGAAACAATAATAACATCGGCCCTTTTGTATGCGCTGCGGCTTTCGCGTAAATTGCCGAAGGGTAAAATATGATCGTTGTAAAACGGGTGCGAATAATCGGTTATCAGTATGTTCAATCCTGCTTTTACAGAGCGGTGCTGGTAGGCGTCATCAAGCAATATAATATCAATACCCGGTCTGCGTTGCAGAAGGTTGGGTATACCCGTTAGCCTTTCCTCAGCTACACAAACAATAGCTTCAGGATACTTCATGAAAAATTGCATGGGTTCATCGCCAATACGCAAGGCATTGGCCTTTTCATCTGCAATAATGAAGCCCTTGGTAAAACGCTTATACCCCCTGCTCATAGTAGCTACCTGAAACTGATATTGCAATAGCTCAATAAGATATTCAATATGCGGGGTCTTGCCCGTGCCGCCGGTTGATAAATTGCCTACGGAAATTACCGGCACGCTGAAACTGATGGAACTGTAGAAATTAATATCGTACATACGGTTACGCACCCATACCAATGCACCGTAAATAAGGGTAAAAGGGTATAATGCAAGGCGCAAAACCGAAACAACAAAAGAAAGAAAACCGTTGTCACTCATAGTGTAAACTTAACCAGTTAGGTGCAAAGGTCGCAAATAAGCCCTAAAAGTCTTGATTAAAAAATCAGGATAATAGAACAAGAGAAAAAATATAGCAGAAATCCTATTCCGTATATAGCTTACCATTTGAACAAAAATAAAAAGATGGTTGCCTTTTTAAACAGCAACCATCTTTTTACAGCATCCATATTTTTAGTGCTAATCGTTTATTTCGAGGTATACAGGGCAGTGGTCAGAATGCCTTACATCGGGCCGTATTTCGGCATGCTTCAGTTTGCCGGAAAGGGGCTCGGTTACATTCAGGTAATCGATACGCCAGCCCTTGTTATTAGCTCTTGCACCTGCAAACGCGCTCCACCAGGTATATTGGTGCGGCTCCTGGTTAAAATGCCTGAAGGTATCAACGAAACCATTCTCAAATAATTTGTCCATCCAGGCCCTTTCTTCGGGTAAGAAACCCGTATAATTCTTATTCCTTACCGGGTCATGAATATCAATTGCTTTATGGCAAATATTGTAGTCGCCACACACAATAAGGTGCGGACGCTCTTTACGCAGTTCCTGTATGTATTCAAAAAATTCACTCAGCCATTGGTATTTATAAGTTTGCCTGTCGGCGCCGCTGGTTCCGCTCGGGAAGTAGGCATTCACTATCGTTATTGCCCCGAAATCTGCACGAATCACCCGGCCTTCAAAATCACTCTGTTCTATGCTGCTGCCATATTGTATAAAATCGGGTTCAATTTTAGAAAGTATCGCTACACCGCTATACCCTTTTTTCTGTGCCGAAAACGAATACACTTTATAGCCCGCTCCTTCAATATCTTTAACGGGCACATCTTCTTTATGCGCCTTTATTTCCTGCAGGCATATCACGTCGGCAGGGTTAGTATTTAACCAATCAATAAATCCTTTCTTAACGGCACTCCTGATGCCGTTTACATTGTATGTAATTATCCGCATAGTATTTCAAAAAATAGACTGTTAGCTATTGCGTGCAATTTACGCATTTAAAGAATAAACTGCAATTAGGTTAATGAATCAGCCGCCTGTTATTCAGCAGTATTATTGGCTTTTTTAACTACCAGACAACCGGCCATTTTATCGTGCAGTGTCTGCCCTTTGTTGTCCCACGCATTCATGAGGTAGCCTATAAACAAAGTTAGGGTAGATACATACTTACCGGCATTTCTGGCTATCGCTCGTCCTATTGTTATGCGCCCACCGTTTAAGTCCGTAACCCTTAAACCAAGTGCTCGCTTACCAAATGTACTTTGCCCTTTACTGGCCTCCATTATTGAAAAATAGAACAAACTCAATAACATTGAACTCATCTGAAAGATCAAAAACCGCGTCAATAATTTATGAAAATCATCGGCGGGCATATCTTTTAGCTCACCTTTTATGTAGGATACTAAAAAAGCAGATCCGCCAACGGCCAGTTCCAATAATTTTGAGGGTATCCACAATATAAGTCCGTCTAAAAATGCAGCGGCAAACCGAGGCCAGAATTTCGCATAAAATGTTGTACGAACCGGAAAAATTGATTCTTCTATGTCTTCCATAAGGATATAATTTCTCAAATATAATTAAAGTGTACAATTTTTTGCAAATTCTTTACAATTCAATGGCTAATAAATGATGGCTGAAACGCAACTAAATTAAATATTCATTATTTTTGCATCAAATTGTCAAATGAAACAAAATCTTCTCCTTCTTTTTGCGCTGTTCACCCTATGCACAGCAGCAAAAGCAGCTCCCGGCGACACTACCTGGGTTCATGCTAATAATTTCCAATTAGGCGGTTACGGTAGTTATGATTCTACGGTTTTTTTCCCGCATACTACAACCTATCGCAGAATTTACATGATTTTCACCTTGGGTAAATATACATGCCCGACAGGCTCGACCTGGTGCGGCGATTGGGATTATACCGTGCAAAATTACTTGATAAAACCAAGCGGCGAAACATTTGAACTGGGACGCCTGATAACACCCTATGCGAATGCAGGTGCACCACGCACACCATGGACATGGACGCAGCATTACATTTATGATGTAACTGACTATGCGGCAAAATTGCAGGACTCCTGCAAGATTCGCATCTTTTACTCGGGTTATTCGGGTGGTTTCACCTCTGATATTAAGTTTGCCCTCATAGAAGGTACGCCCGACCGTAATGTTTTAGACATTAAACGCCTTTGGGGTGGTAGCTTTTCTTATGGCGACACCACCCACAGCGATTCATTTAATATCAATACCCACTTCGCCCCTGTTTCCTTAACGGCACCAGCAGGCACACAAGTTGTAGACCTTAAGTTTACCGCAACGGGTCACGGCTCTGACGCCAACTATTGCAGTGAATTCTGCTCTACAAACTACCAGGTAAAAGTAAACGGAACTGCTGTTGCAACCCGCCGGATATGGCGCGACAATTGCGGCAAGAATCAACTGTGGCCGCAGAGCGGAACCTGGTTGTATGACCGCGCGAACTGGTGCCCTGGTGCGATGGTTTACCCGCACCAAACCACTTTAACAGGTGTTACCGGCGGCACAACATTCAACACATCGTTACAATTTGATAGCTACGTAAGTACTGGTGGCGCCAGCTACACAACAGAAGGCACACTTATTTATTATGGCCCAATGAATAAAACACTTGATGCAACTGTTGAAGATATTATTGCACCTACCACTGACGAAAACCACTTCCGCGAAAACCCGGCTTGCGGAAAACCAACCATACACGTAAAAAATACAGGCGCTACTACCATAACCACTATCGATATAAACTATGGCGTTGTTGGCATTATGGGCGGCATGTATACGTGGAACGGCTCACTACCCAGCCTTGCTGAAACAGATATTGTTTTGCCTGAAATAGCGGATTTGAATACGGTTTCAGGCACCACTACCGCGCTTACCTTCAAAGTAAATCTCGCATTAGTTAACGGAACTGATGATGCCGATAGCACCAATAACACCCTTACCAGCCAGTTTATGCCATCACCGCTGTTACCTTCTATTTTACGGTTGCAGTTGCGGACAAACAATGAGACATTAGCCTCAAGCTCCACTTTATCTGAAACTAGCTGGACACTGTACAATATGAGCGATGCGGTTGTTGCTTCACGTACCAATGCAGCCATTTCAACCTATTATAACGATACGGTATCGCTTAGCCCGGGCTGCTACAAACTTGTAATTGCCGATAGCAGCTGCAACGGCCTGTACTGGTGGGCTAACCCATCTACAGTAACCGGCGGTTCATTTTCACTAAGGAAATTAAATGGCACTGTTATAACCATGCATGGCTATGCAACAGGCGGCACTTATGGCAACGATTTCGGCTGTAACTACACCTACTATTTCTATACCAACTGGCCACTAGGAGTAAATGATATTACTGCCGACCCGGTAAACATTGATGTGTTCCCTAACCCGGCCCAGAACCTGCTGAATATAGACATTCAGGGCATCCCTTCAGTAAACGGAACAATTAAAATTATGGATGCACTTGGCCGTGTAGTGATGGAGCAACCTTGCAGTAGCGCTCACCCGCAAATAAATACAACCAGCTTATCGAACGGTGTGTATACCGTATTGTATATTGATGGCGCAAGCAGCAGTAACAGATTACAAACCCGCATGATTATTGCAAAATAGTTTTGCAGGTAGATAAATAACTTAATCGAGTAGGAGGAAAGGGATTATTTCCCTTTCCTCCTCCCACTACCCTACGTGCCGTTCGATATACGGCGGTTTGTCAGAATAATGGTTGCTGTTTTTCAACAGGACGGGCTCAATAGTCTTTGCGTCTACTGGCACATCACCCACATAGACCCGCCTTATATGGCGTAAAATGATGAGCACATAACACGTGCGACGCCGTCCCAGCGCAGACAAAAAGAATAACAAGCTTCAACATAACACGCAGGGGCACTTCTTTGGGCAGCGTAGCGATTTTCCAACGGCGTAGCCCTCATTGAGGCCGTTAAAAGACAAACCTGAACGAAATAAAGTGCCGGTTTTTGGGATTTTTTTTTCGGCAGCACAAAAAAAGAACATGAAGACGCGATTACAGCAACCTACTCAAAATGAAATTCAATAGGAGGGTGGGCAATTCGTAGAACCTATACAATGCAGGTTAGATAAAGGATTTCAGAAACTGACAACTGCTTTTTTCAGAGGACGGGGATTAATAACAAGCAATTTCATGTAACGGTATTATAATACTACCATCATGCCCATCGGATACAACTATATTCTTCAAAAATAATTTGTCGCCACCAAACGTCCTCATGATTGCGCCCTTAATTGCAGTAGAAAATCGATTTGACTTATTATCTTCGAAATAAATGGTGGTATCATTTCTCTTTATTTCGAATTCGAAGCAGCGTATCTGATATCGTAAAGCGTTGTTATAAACATCATCAAAACTGGAAACACATTGCAATGAATCAAACTTCAGTGATAGTAGATTATAACCACTCTCTAATTTTTTACCGTTCAAAATAACTTGCAGACAATGAGTTGGGGCTTCCACCTCAAAAATCTCCGAAGTGATTAACTTTCCATTGTAAAAAACATTTGCCCGGACTGGGCTTGTGTCTTTAAAAACATGAACATAAAAATTACAATTTCCTGCATTGCGAACATCCAGATAATCCCTTGAAATTATAAAGCTATCGCAGGGTAATTTTGATTCAAAGGCTAACCTATTGAAGCAGGCTTTGTACAATATATTTTCTTTGGTCCCTCCTTTTGCATATACATTTTTTAACACGCCCGTAGTACTTTGCCCTAAGCATATACCACAAAAAATACTTAGCCATATCCAATAATAAAAGGCGTGCATGAAGAATCTCATTATTGTGAAATATTTTCTTTAATGAACTGATATGTTTGTAAATATATCTTAGTTGCATTGAAATTCAACAAAAAAACACGTTTAGCGATACTAACGAGACAAATTTTCTGTAAGAATTCCCCCTCCAAAAAAAACTGCAACAACCTTTCGATTGTTGCAGTCCTTCGGTTCATGGTAATAGGAAAAAATTTATTGGTGACTAAAAAAGCGCATAGTAAATGTAATACCTGTTTCAATAACGCCACCGCGTATAAATACGTAAACCGGTATGTATTTTTACTTATTTTGAGCCGACCTTATCATCGCTATATTTTGAAAAGCCTTCACGTGCCTACAATTTATCCAGCTTAAAATAACCAATGTTTAAAACGTCTTCCGCTTGCGAATTGGTCTTGCTGAGCAGTATGGAATATTGGTCGGTAACTGCCGCTGATAGCAGGTCTTTTACCAGATAGGCATCATCGGCGTCCACACCATACTTATCATCAACGTGGGCTCTGGCTCCTTTGTAGCCCATATGCTTAAAAAAGGCAGTTTTCTTGGCTTCGGTTATCGCATCGGCAATGGTATCGCCCGCTACTACCATTTTGTAGTGGTATTCTTCATAGTCGCCGGGTTTGTAGCCGCCAAGATTTATAAAATAAAGGCTGGCTTCGCTCACCTTAGTTGCTGCTAATTCTTTGGTACTGACACTTACCTCAAAACCATTAACATACCTTACCTGCCGCCACGCATCAATATGTATCTTACCCTTTGCTTCGGGCCAATACGCCACCATTGCAGGTATAAGCTCCTTCATGCTGGTTGCAATACCAAAAAAAATATCGTGCTGCTCTATTGCCCGGCCTGTTGGCCTACAGCCAATAAGCACCATAAAAAGTTTCAATTCTTCCATCGTTAAAATGCCTGAGCCGCAAATATAAACATGAAACCAACCCACTCATTTTTTATTCCACCACTACTATTAACTTTACTACATGACCAACGCGCTCCACGAACTTTTTGGCGATATTGATATTTACCTTTTTGACCAGCTTCTGAAAGGCAGGTTCGATAAATGTAATAGGGTTATTGATATTGGCTGTGGGGGTGGCCGTAACCTTCATTACTTCCTTAAAAATGGTTTTGAGGTTTATGGCATTGACAGGAGTGAACAGGCCATTGACACCGTAAAAGCACTGTGTAAACAACTGGCACCGCAACACCCTACAGCAAATTTTATGGTTGCCGACATTGAAAACCTACCCTTTGAAAAAGAAAGTTTCGATCTGGCTATTTGTAGCGCGGTGCTGCATTTCGCCGACAATAAAACCCACTTTGAAAACCTGTTGCGTGCCTGCTGGGGTACTGTAAAACCCGGTGGCTATTTATTTACCCGACTGGCTTCTGATATTGGCATTGAAGACCTTGTAATTGATCTGGACAATGGCAAGCACATGCTACCCGATGGATCGGAAAGATACCTTGTGAATCACCAAAGATTGCTGGACTACACACACAGCCTTGGCGGCGAACTTTTTGAGCCAATTAAGACCACCAATGTGCACAATTTGCGGGCTATGACCACCTGGTGCCTGCAAAAGAAAGTATACCAATTGAAATGAGATGTTTTTAACAGACGTAGTGGCCAGAAAGTGTTTGCTTTCAGTTAATTTTGCACCCAATGAAAAAAATGGCAATAATATGGGGTGTACTGTGCGCGTTGGTGCTGTGCTATTCCTTTTTGCCCGTTAAACCCTCAACTATACAATATTCCTTCAGCGGCGAACCTAAGACTATGGCCCAATTGGGCGAAGTTTTGTTCTTTGAAAAAAAACTATCGCTCGATGGGTCCAGGAGTTGTGCGTCTTGTCATATTCCTGAATTTGCCTTTTCTGATACCGTGGCCTTTAGCAAAGGTGTTGCCAATAAATTGGGTAAACGCAACGCCCCATCTTGCGCCAATTTAGCAGATCGCCCATACCTGTTCTATGATGGCCGTGCTGGCTCACTTGAAGAGCAGGTAAAATTCCCGATAGAGGATAAGAATGAAATGAATATCCCTATTGAAGAAGTGGTGAAGCGCCTCAATGCCGATAAACACTATGTAGCATTATTCCAGAAAATCTTCTCTGCACCACCCAGCGAAGACTATTTAAAAGCAGCAATAGCAGCATTCGAAAAGACCCTGGAAACATCAAAAACCCCATATGACCGCTATATGGATAAAGATGATTCCTCCCTTATAAGCGCGGCAGCACTGCGCGGGCGGGAATTATTCTTAGTGAAAGCCAAATGCTTTGAATGCCACTTTTCACCTGATTTTACGGGGGATGAATTTCGCAATGTAGGGTTGTTTGATGGCAAAAAATTCAATGATTCAGGCCGTTATAGCATCTCCAGAAACCTGCAAGACCTTGGTAAATTTAAGGTACCCGGCCTGCGCAATGTTGCGGTAACCGGGCCGTATATGCACAATGGCATGTTCAAAACACTGAAGGAGGTAATTGAGTATTACAGCGACCCTTATAAAATTGTAGCCCACCCCATAAATATCGATACCAATCTGGTGAAGCCCCTCAACCTATCGGCACAGGAAAAAGCCGACCTGGAGGCCTTTCTGGTATCGCTTACAGACGATAGATTCGTAGCTAAAATTCGCAAATAATTGCTCATTTCATTAACTACCTAATAACAAATACGAAAATTTAGCGAAACAAAAAAATGACTTTTTACAACTAATCAACCCCGAAATTGTGGTAGTTTTAATGAAACGAAACCACATGAAACTAACTCAACTCACACTACTTTCTTTAGGTTTATTATGCGGTCAGGAATTGATGGCGCAAGGCAAAAACGAATTGCTTGATACCTGGACAAAACGGGTATCGCGGGTGGTTACATTGAGTGATTCTACCATCCCGTTCCGGACAAAATTGAAAAATGCGGCAGAGGAGCTTAATCTTGTCCAGCTCATTTTTAGTGCGGCTACAACAGGCAAAATAACCGCCTACGGCATACCTGACACAAAATTTTCCTACCCTCCCCTTTCCCGGAAAGCGATAAAGGATATAATAGATATTTTGCCTGCCGATACCATCGAGATGCAGGACGCTGAAGGCAACATGGTTACCAAAGTGATAAAGCAAGATATACCCTACGACCAGGTAAGAAAGTTTAAAGTACTTGAAGAATGGACCTATGACGTAAAAAAGGCCAGAACCACAATACAAATAGTGGGTATAGCACCCTTTACCCCACCGGGTGTTGGTTTTAAAGGCGGGGCAATAATAGGCGACTATCCGCTCTTTTGGGTGCGTTATGACGATATCAGGACCCTGCTGATAGAATACCAGCAAAGCCACCCCAACAGCAATATCCCGCTTTCTGTATGGAATAGTTATTTTACTGAAACAGAGTAGCTATCTTTAACCAAACCAATACACCCAATAATGGCGGAAGTACATGCTGTAATTCACGAAAAACATTATAGTACTTACATACAGGCTGGCACGAACAGCCTTATTGCAGATGAAGGTCTGGACAATGGCGGCCAGGGCGAAGGCTTTAACCCTGAAGAACTGCTTGCAGCATCGCTATCGGCTTGCACCAGCATTACATTACGCATGTATGCCGACCGTAAGGCGTATAAAGTGGAAGAAATTGAAGTAAACGTAAAACTATCCCGCGATGCAGATACAGGCATAGCCACAATGGAACGTGCTATAACTGTGCATGGCGAATTTACAGCCGAAGAGAAAGCGCGTTTGCTGCAAATAGCCAACAGTTGCCCTGTGCATAAAATATTAACCAACCAGATCAATATAAAAACTGAACTGTTATGAAAGACATAACTAAAAAATACAGCAACGGAGAAGTAACCATTGTTTGGCAGCCTAATTCCTGTATCCATTCTACCATTTGCTGGAAACAGGCTACCGGATTACCAGAAGTTTTTAACCCGGCCATACGCCCATGGATAAAGCCTGAAGCTGCAACAACCACACAGATAATTGATCAGGTAAAGAAATGCCCGAGCGGTGCTTTAAGCTACTATATGAACGAAGCAGCCGCAGAGCCGGAACATGTTACCACCGAGAGCATAGTAGAAGTAGTTACAGATGGCCCGCTGCTGGTATATGGCAACATAACCATTAAAGATAAAGACGGCAACGAAACAAAAAAGAACAAGGTAACCGCCTTTTGCCGTTGCGGCCATTCAGGCAACAAACCCTACTGCGACGGCACGCATACGAAGGTGGGTTTTAAGGGGTAGTTTACAGTTGGCAGTTTACAGTTTACAGTCGGTAGTTGCTCAAGTGCTGCACTCGGCCTTTTGTCATCCTGAGGAACGAAAGATGTAACCAACACATGCATTAACCGGTCGTTGCGAGTTTTTATTCAGCGCACTGCAATCAACCTGCAATGACAATCAACATGGCAGATGCGGTTCAACACCCTTCGGGGTTGGCCCCTTTTGTTATGGTTATACCATTTATACTTTAAAAAACGGCATTAAATGCATCGATGTAATAATTGTAAGAAGTTATTGATATAACTGTTTGAGATTCGAGTTTGTTGACGGTAGCCATAAGTGCATCGGATAAATCATCAAGTGTTCTGAATATA
>JBBRPD010000104.1:0-14423 GCA_038228575.1 Chitinophagales bacterium
ACCTCACCCCGGCCCTCTCCGAAGGAGAGGGAGGTGTTATGTAAATGTGTTATGAACTATGTCACCCCTTCGGGGTTTTGCCCATTTTTATTGTTTGTTCTCTATAATCATATCACCCCTTCGGGGTTGAACCTCACCCCGGGCGTCTTCAATAGGGAGGGAGGTGTTATGTGGACCAGCCTTTTTAGCCTTATCTTCGAGGGAGGTGTAATGTAAATGTGATGTGTGAAACCTCACCCCGGCCCTCTCCAAAGGAGAGGGAGGTGTTATGTGGACCAGCCTTGTTAGCCTTATCTTCGAGGGAGGTGTTATGTAAATGTGTTATGTAAATGTGTTATGAACTATGTTATCCCTTCGGGGTTTTGCCCATTTTTACTATCTGTTCTCTATAATCATATCACCCCTTCGGGGTTGAAATTCAGCCCGGTCCTCTCTGAAGGAGAGAGAGGTGTTATGAGAGTTTGGGTGTGCGTTTTGGTTTTTGGGGATGGTTGGGTTAGCGGATGTTGTTGTGGGCGTTGAGGTCGCGCCAATAGTTTTCTTTTTCGGCGTGGAATTTTTCGTTGTAGAGTTTTTGGTAGTGGTCGGGATGGGAGGATTTGAGGGCTCTTAGTTTTTTGCCTGTGGTGTCGTTTTTTTCGTAGTCGTCCCAGTTCCAGGCAAGGTTGGTTTCAATTTTCTGGTGGCTAATGAGGTCGGCAATGCTTTGGTATGGAGGCATGGCGTCGATGAGGTCTTTTAGTCCGCTGGGGTTGGTGGCGTAGTCGCGGGCTAATGTGGTGTGGAGTTCTTTGGTGATCTTTTTGTCTGCGAGACCTTTTTGCAGGACGATGTCGAGCTCTTTGCGCTGTGCTTCGGTCCTGATGGAATTGAGCTCTGCTTGCAGGGCGGGAAGTTTGTCGGCCTGTGCTTTGATGTTGTTGACTGTGGCGACGAGGTCGGTGGCGTCGGTTGGGGTAATGCCGTTTTCTTTTAGCGCGGCAAGGTTGGCGATGGTTAATTGGAATTCTCTCATGTTTTTTTGTTTTTATTGTTTGTTTAAAATTTTAGATTGATGTTGTGGTTGTATAATGTGGGTTTAACCACGGATTTTGGGTTCACCCGACCCTCTCGATGAAAATCGGGATAAATTCCGGGTGTTATGTTTCGTCATAGTGTGATGTTGGGTTGTTTTATGTGGGTTACATTCTATTACGTTTTAACCACAGAGTTTCACAGAGTTTTTGCACGGAGTTTCACAGAGGATTATGTTGGATGGATGTGTACGTTTGTTGGATGGTTTATTTTTGGGTTTTGCATTTTTTTGGTTGATTTTGATGTAAAGTTGGGGTGTGTTGGGATAGCAGAAAAATGGTAGTTAAATGATGCGTAGTTTACTGCACATGATGTGTAGTAAAGTGCAAATGATTCGTAGTTTTCTACGCATCATTTTTTTATTTTTTGGTGGAGAGGTAGGCTGGGAAAGGGTTTGGGAGTTGGGGGATTACCCCGGTGCTCAAAAAAGGAGAAGGAGGTGTTATGTGGAACCTCACCCCAGCCCTCTCCAAAGGAGAGGGAGGTGTTATTTGGGTGACCTGTTGGGCTTTTCGGTGTGCCGTTACGGTGGGCGGTGCCCACCGCTGACGTATTTAAGGGCGTGCCCTAACTCGGTTTATTGGAGTAATGTGTGGTGTTTTGCTTTATTGTTTGTTAGGTTGGAATCGGGCAACCACGCATGCTACAGGTAGGACATGCCGCAAAGGAGCGGAACTACGCCCATGTTATTGTTGCTTTTTCAGAATTTTAACACGCTTGGCTGTAAAGCGCATCCTTTCGTTAATTTCAAATGTGAATTTCAAATCGTTGGACATCGCCTTGCATTCTTCTAATATTTCGTCCCTAACCTTGACAATACCGTCAGTTGTAAAAGGTACATCCTTAAAATAGCTCAATAATCGTATTTCAAAAGAAGCGGAAGGCAGCCAATCAATATCCTTTTTATATCCCAGGACTGCGAGTGTCTTGGTTTTTTCCATAAATGCTTGAACTAACCTTCTATCCCATTTCATCGTGGAGCAACTTCCGAAATAAATGATTGCTCTTTGACATGAACCTTGTAAGATTTCTGCGAGTTGCAATATCGTAACCTCATCTTTTCCAATTTTTATCTTTCCTGCCTCTCCATGAAAAGCAAGCCATAATATCGGATACTTATTATGAAAAGCTTTCGTCTTCCAGCGCGAAATTGAATATTTAAACTCCTCGATGGTTGAACATCGGTGATATAACGAAGGTAAACGCTGATAGCTATATAGTAAATCTAAGACGGGCTTTACACTTGTACTGTCCCTATGGTCTCCATACCAAAATCCTTCTAAACAAAATACTCCTTTCATTGCTATGACAAATTGTATTATAAATTAATGGCTACACCGGTTGTTGGCGGGGGTGTTACGTTCAATATACGCTTAATGGTATCCTGCATGGCTTGTTTGAAGCCATCGTCTTTGGAGATGAGGCGGTATAGTTCCAGTTCGTTTTTGCGTTGCTGGCCTATTACGTCTTCGAAGATTTTGGCGTAGGCGAGTTCGCGGTTTTGAAGGTCCTGATTTTCGAGGTATTTGGTTTTAAAATCAGGGTGTGCCTGTATATGCTTAGCCAGGTTTACGAATTTTATCCGCTGGTCTTCGGGCGTCGCATCCCAGCCCTGGAACCACCTTTCATTAAAACTATGTATGATAATGTCCAACTCATCTTCATCGCTATCACTGCCATGTGCGCCGCGTGGATTGGGGTTTTGTGGTTCTAACTGCGTTTCGGACGGATCGAGCCCGATAGCTACGTTTAATTTTACCCTTTCCAGTCCGTATGTGGAAAGATCAACGGAATTGAGCAATTCGTCAACAAGGTCTTGTGCCGGGTCTCTTATAACCAGTTTAGGGACGAGGAATTTCAAGAACCAGAATAGCTTCTCCCAGCGCACCACCTCATAGGGAAGTATGGAGGCCATCTGCCCATATATTTTTACAAACTGCTTGGCTTTTATCTTGAAATCTGCTTTTGCATTGTCCTCCAGCTCCAGGCCGGAATTGAACCTTGCAGCGGCTATATCTATGATGGGGCTTAGAAACTGGGCATCAACACCCTTAAAATATTTTTCAACGAAATCTTCTACTTCCACCCATTCATAAACTCCCGTATCATCGAGGAAACTTTTGAGTTCGTGCAGCACATTTACATCGGTGGCGCTACTAAGGGTAGTGGAGGTATAGAAATCATCGAATGAGGTTTTGATGTCTTCTACTGAGTTAAAGAAATCCAGTACAAACAGATCTTCAGTTTTCTTGCCCAGTTTGTCGGCTGACCTGTTGAGGCGGGAAAGTGCTTGTACTGCCAAAACGCCCTGTAGCTTTTTATCTACATACATGGCGGTAAGCTTGGGTTGATCGAAGCCGGTAAGGAATTTATTGGCTACCACCAGTATCCTGTATTCATCTTGGTCGAACTTTTCGGAAATGTCCTTGCCTGCGAAGCCGTTTATTGTGTCCTCGGAATATTCAATGCCGTCCACCATTTTCTTGCCGGAAAAAGCAATCAGTATTTTGAAAGGGTTGCCCTTCTCCTCCAGTATTTTTTTTATGGCAAAGTAGTAGCGAATGGCGGCCTCAATATTTTGAGTGGCTACCATAGCTTTAGCCTTGCCTTTTAGTTTTTTAGTGTTTACCAATTTGGATATAAAGTGCTCCAGCATGATATCGGCCTTCGTGCCTATCGTTTGCTCGTGGCGTTCTACATAAGCACGTAATTTCTTCTGGGCTTTAATGGTATCAAAAAGCGGGTTGTCTTCTATTGATTTTTGTATTTCGTAATAACTGCGGTAGGTGGTATAGTTGGCTAGTACATCGAGTATGAAACCCTCTTCTATGGCCTGCTTCATAGAATACAGGTGGAAAGGCCGGAAAGTGCCATCGGGTTGCCTGATGCCAAATTTTTCCAGCGTGTTTGATTTGGGTGTGGCGGTAAAGGCCAGGTACGAAGCGTTGCCTCTCATTTTGCGGGCCTGCATGGCTTCCAGTATCCTGTCTTGTGCATCAATGGCATCCAGGTCGGTTTCTTTCTTACCCATGGCGCGGTTCATGGTATCGTGGGCCAGGCCGCTTTGCGAACTGTGCGCCTCGTCAATTATAACTGCAAAGCGTTTGTCGCTGAGGTCGGTGATACCGTCAATGATGAAGGGGAATTTCTGGATAGTGGTGATGATTATTTTCTTGCCACCTTCCAGGCACTCTTTCAGTTCTTTAGATGAGTAGGCATGGGCGACAATATTTTTGACCTCTGAAAATTCCCTTATGTTATCCTTTAGTTGTTTGTCCAGCAATTTGCGGTCGGTGACTACGAGTACGGAGTCGAAAAGTGGGTTGGTTGCGCCCTTGCTGCCGGGTGTGACATCGCTTTCGGGATAGGTTTCTATTAGTTGGTAGGCTGCCCAGGTGATGGAGTTTGATTTGCCTGAACCAGCGGAGTGCTGTATCAAATAGGTTTGCCCTACGCCTTTTTTAGCGGCATCGCCCAGTAGCTGCCTCACTATATCTAGCTGGTGATAGCGGGGGAAGTACAGGGTCTTTTTGGCGAGTGGGTCGGTGTCTTTGCCATCGAAGCGCACGAAGTGCTGAATGATCTTTGCCAAGGTTTCCCGTTTCAGGATATCATCCCATAAGTAGGCTGTTTTATGGCCGAACGGGTTGGGCGGGTTGCCCTTGCCATGATTAAAGCCCAGGTTGAAGGGCAGGAAAAAAGTGTCTTTACCTGCAAGCCTTGTGGTCATATACACCTCATCGGTATCTACGGCGAAGTGTACTATACAGCGGCCAAACTGCAACAGCGGCTGGGTGATATCCCTTTTGTGTTTGTATTGGTTCTGGCCGTGTACTTTGGCGTTTTGGCCTGTCCAATGGTTTTTTAGTTCCATAGTGGCTATGGGCAGGCCATTGATGAACAGCACCATATCAATTTCCTCGCGCGGATTATCGAGGGAATAACGCACCTGCCGGGTAACGCTGAACTGGTTCTTTTCGAAATTGTCTTTTATGGCCTGGCTGCTTGATGCGAGTGGCGACACATACATGAGGGTGAAATGTGCATCATCTACTTCAAGCCCTTTTTTGAGCAGGCGCAGTACGCCATGCTTTTTTATGCGGCGGTCCAGCATTTGCAGGATGAGCAGTTTGTATTGCGGGTTCTTTTGCAGCTTAGCCATTTCCAGCGGCTGGGTGGTCTCGAGGAAATCCCATAGGCGGGTGATATCGATGGCATATTCTGCATTAAAATCGGCTGAGGCACCTATGTAGTAGCCATTGCCAGCCCGAGGCAGCTCCTGCCGCTCAGCCACTATGGAGCCCTGATGCACTTCTTTTATCTCCTCCAGGTTGGTGCCTGTGAGTTGCTTTTCTATGGCGGCTTCTAAAGCTTGTTCGTTGGTTTGGCTGGGCATGAGGTTATTTTTTCAATTTCTTAACTTCCTTATCAAAATCAGACTCAAAAAGCCTATCCTGTATTATCCTGTATTTTTCAAATTCAGATTCTGCAAACTCCTTTGCAACATTTGCCGACACCCTGCCTAAATCACTCAACACCGATCTTTCGTTGAACTGAAGGAAGGCATTCAACTTACTTTGCCAGTCTGCCATGGTTAACGGAATACTTCTCTTTGCCTGGTCTTCAGCATAGTCGAGGTACATTGTTACTATTCTGTTCAACCCTTCAATTTCGTCTTGCCCCAAATAATTTTTGGCAATACTTACATCACTTTTTAAAATTTTGCCTGCCGGTGCTTTTTTCCATGCGGTAAGCCCCATATATTCCTTGTTGCAATCAGCCCTAGTCATTATTATCTCAGCCGCAGTGTTGCCATGTATTGCAAAATGCAATTTATTTTGCACGGAAGCAAAGAAATTTTTTGTAATCGGCGCATCATCATCATAGTCTAAAGCGGTGGTGTATATATCAGTTATCTTCTGGTAAAACCTTCGTTCACTTGCCCTGATTTCTCTAATTTCCTCTAGCAAATTATCGAAATAGTCCTTGCCAAGATAGGTGCCATTTTTCAACCGGTCGTTATCCAGCACGTATCCTTTAATAGCAAATTGCTTCAAAACATTCGTTGCCCATTGCCTGAACTGAACTGCTTTCACCGAATTGACCCGATAACCCACAGATATTATTGCATCGAGATTATAGTGTTTGGTAGTATAGCTTTTACCATCACCGGCAGTTACCGAGAAATCCTCGGTAACTGAAGCTTCAGTTAGTTCGTTGATTTTGAATATATTCTTCAGATGCAGGGAAATATTGTCAGTACTACAGCCGAATAATTCAGCCATTAGTTTTTGGGTCATCCATAGCATTTCCCTTTCAAAACGGATCTCTATGCCATTTTGCTCAGCTTGTGTGGTAAAGATCAAAAACTCTGCGGCACTGTTTCTAATATGTAGTTGCTTTTTCATTTGGAAGAAAATTGGAAAGTAACATTTTCATTTTTTGATGTTGAAAGTGCCTGTGAGGGTCTTTTCTATGACGGCTTCTAAGGCTTGTTCGTTGGTTTGGCTGGTCATGGGGTTAAGGGTGTATTTTAATTTATGCTTTTGTTATTTCTAATGCAAGTTGGCGACAATGGGTATCCGGTTTGCTTTATTTTTATTAGTTAAATTCGGTACGCAATGCGTACCAAATTGGGAAAGCGAGATAAAAAGCTCTATGGGTGAGTTGTTTTTCTATGGTGGCTTCTAAAGCTTGTTCGTTAGTTTGGCTGGGCATGGGGTTATTTCGGTATTATATCCTTGAAGATATCGTGCGCTTTATTAATGTCGCTAGTTTGGTCTGGATTTGACTTTAAATCTATTGATGCTAAATATACCTGATTTGATTTTTCATTAAAATAAACCCGCAATGGTGTAGCAAGAGTTTATACTTCCAATTTTTAAACGAAATATCATCCGTAATTTGTAAATCAACTGTAATTGGAACTACTAATCCCGAAAAATTGATTCCTAAAAAGGCGTTACTGTCTGCAGGAAATACCCTGTTTGAGGTTATCTCGGAGTTAACATACTCTTCGGTCGGACTTAATTGATTGATAAACTGAAGTATGTTTTGTTCAGTTTGGCCAAAGTTGACATACAATTGTTGGAGAATATTAAGCTGATATATTGTTTCGTATCTCCAAAATTTATCAATATCGTCCTTCTCAATTGAAATTAACTCGGACATTCCCACTTTAAACAACTCTAGGTCATGGACATCTATCGCCTCATTTATTAAAAAACAATTATTCATCCTTTCCTAATTTTAAACAGGTGCGCAAAATCGATCTGTGATTGGTCGAAGAACCCTTTGGGCCAATGAGATAATTCCCCTTTTTTATTAACGGTTATTTTTTTGACATCAGGTTGCTTTATTAATTCTTCTCCCTGAACAGGAGATGGCTCCGTTTCTGACTCGCCTTCTGGAAATTCAGTTGAAGTTGTTTCGTTCTTTTTTTCCTGTTGAGTGAAGAAATTAACTGTAATTAAATCGGGATTGATTTCACCTGTTGCAGCCGAAATCTGAAGCCCGTTTAAAACGTGGTCGCTATGAGTTTCGATAATCACTCTCACCCCTGACGCTGCAACTTTTGCTAAGAAACGACCAATTTTTGACTGCGCCGATGGATGCAAATGTGCTTCAGGATTCTCGACAACCATAAAGCTGCCTTCCTTAGCAATTAGGCCGGTGACAATTATTGGTAAAACGTAACTAATGCCGAAACCAATATTCGTAGCAACTGTTGGGTCGCCTTTGGTGAAATAGTTTTCTACCATTATTTGCGCAGAGTGAATATTTGTATCTGATGATGCGGCTATGGATACTCCTGGCATTAAGTCATCTAACCATGCATTGACTTGTTGTTCTAAACGGGGGCTAATCTTATTGGGATGCCGCCTTCTCTCATCAACTTCAAAGCGATAGTTTTGTTCCGCAATCAATTGAGCAACGTACTCTCCTTGAAATCCAGCATTAGGATAATCAAAAAATTTTATGCTTTGTGCAATTCTTGGACCTAATCTTTCTGCATTTAAATAATAGAATTCCTGTAAGAATATTGCTGATTCAATTTCACCTAGCTCGTTAGTGATATTTTTTGGAGTAAGCCACAATTGGTCTTCTTGAGCTTCGTATTCCACTAAAAATCTTTTATCGCCGTACACTATCCCAATTGAAAGAGAATCATTATTGTTTGAGTTTACCGGTATTATATAACAGCTGTTACCAAGCGCAAGACAATATGCTCCATTGAGCTCTACATTTAATTCGTTACTCTTTAGATAGCTATATTTTCCCTCTACCCACTGAGCACAATGCTCGATAGTTCTTCGTAGGAAAAGTAAAGCTTGTATGGCTGTACTTTTTCCATTTCCATTAGAACCTGCGAAAACCGTAATGCCATTCAATTGGATATCGATACTGTAAAAACATTTGAAATTTTCTATTCGAAGGAATTCCATATTAAAAAATTAAGTGAACATTAATCAATTTTTCTACTTTTTCGAAAACATAAAGGAGATTGGCTCTACTGTTTGTCCCATAAGAAAGAAACATGCGGAGTTGAATATCAACATTTATTTCTGTCGCAAGCGGCAGCAATAATGAACCTTCTATATTTTTCTCTTTTATGGTATTGTTATCTAGATTCGCTAAAAGAACAGACCAACTTACAAACAGGGCTTTATTAATTAATTGCTTACCTGCACCTGGTTCCAAATCCGGGGGCATCACTTTTCGAAAAGCGTATTTGCTGCCGAATAGATATTCAGCATTTTTCATTGCGTTTGAAAATAAGTTGACATATCTTTCAAGTGCCTCACCCTTTATTTTCTGCAAATCTTCAGTTAGGTTGTCAAGAGATGAATCCATATACCCATTATATTCGTGGATGTTCTTACCAGTTTCCAAAAAACGTGAAAATAAAATGAACCTTAGAGCCACTTCATGGTCATCCATTCTCGTGGACTTTATACTATGATCTGTTGCAGATGCGAATTCGGGTAGGTTAGTCATTTTTTGTAAGGTATCCCTTAAGCCCTTTCCTGAGAGGCTATTCCGTATTTCCTGATTATTCAAAGGCTTCCCACCCGTATTAATCCTTCGAAAAATATCGTACTTAACTTTAGATGGGGAATTAGGGTCTATCACATTTACCGAAAATTGTGTCATATTGAACCACCTGAAATATTTTGGGTCAATAACCTTTTTGTTATTTGGCCTTCCATCATTGTTTTTTGCAGAATAAAATTTACCCTCGCAGCTTTCTTGGAGATATTCGAGTTTCTTTAGAGAAAATTTATTGTCCATAAAATCTTTGATAGTCGTCAACCTTTGTAAACCATCAACCACCGAAATTTTACCTTCTTCATCTTCAGCAAAATAGAACATTGGAAGTGGTATTCTTAAGAGAATTGATTCTATCAACCTAGATTTCTGCATGCTGTTCCAGACGAAATTTCTTTGAAAATCCGGATTCAGATCGATATCTCCACTTTCAATCATCTCATAAATTAATTTGATGCTGAATTGTTTGGAGTGTACTTTAATATCATCGGGGTTGTAGGGATTTGCTTCATCTGCTTCGGTTTCAGTATTTTCTGTTCCCGATTGCTCCGACTCAATAACACTTAAAACAAGCTGGTCAAGTTTAATCCTCAAGTTAGCTTCTTCTTCTTTCACTTTTGGATTCTGACTTAACACAACGAACGAATTATTTACCATTTCAAGCTCCATTAATGACTCATTTTGGTCATTAATCAGTTGATAAATAATTTTATTGCCCCCTTCGTTTTTTTTCACGGGACTAAGGAGTATCTCTTCCCCATCGTCCATTAATAATTCAATTCTCATAAATTGTATAAATTACTTGATTGCTAACTTACTATTTAAATTTTATCTTTTTCCTGTCTCATTGCATTCCTGCCCTCTTAATTAAATTCAGCAGATTATCTCTTCTGCCTACAATTGTGTTGTATTTTTCAATAACATCCTCCATGGTATCATAATCCTCGCAGCTTATCAGAATGACATTTTCATTGTACTCCCTGTTCCTAATGCTCCGTCGTAATCCAGAAACCCTGATGCACTTTTAGTATTTTGTTAATATTGGCATGTTTATACTCTACGACGTATCCATTAATTCCATGTATTTTACCCTACTTTTATTTTACCCGTTACCGCACTATTTATTAATGTCGCTTTGTACTCTTTTAGCTTCTCAATTTCCTGTTCTTTTAAGGAAATAGCTGTCGCGATTTTCTCGGAATGATGTTTTATAAATTTCAGTATTTCCGTTTGTTCTTTAATTAAAGGCAATGGAATGGTTAAATTTGCGAAATCCTCCATCTCTATACTCTCCACAGTTGCCCCCTGTTTTCTCGTCTCAACGAGTATTTCGTTGTTATTACCTTGAATAAAATTCAATAAATAGATTGGACAGATGAGTAGTTCATTGAGAACAAAACATTTAATATCCTGATTGATGGCCATGTCTTTCATTAGAATGGCAACAGGAAGCGTGTGCTGCAAAATTCCCGATCTGGTCACCATAATAATTGAGCCGCTACTTGCGATATTTGATGAACTTCGCTTGAATCCTAAATCCGAAATGTTACGTAAGGTGTTGGTTAAAAAATTTGTTTTTACATCGGCCGAGGAAACCCAACTTATTTCACCATCCCAGAATTTCAGAATGTCTGTTGAGGGCGTCCCCCCGCTAAATGTATCTGTATACAAATACTTCAACCTCTTCACCTCCCACCCCTCCGGTATATCCCCAATCCACTCCACACCGCTATCCTTCATTTTTACATTGGGGTTAAGGCCGCGGGTAACGGCATTGTGGATGAGTATTTGCCTGCGCTCCTTTAATAGTTCTATCTGCTTTTGTTTTTGGTCAATAGCTGTGTCAATTTGTGCGGTTTTGCGGTCGAGGAATTGGGCTATTGCGGTTTGTTCGTCTATTGGCGGAATACATAGTCCAATCACCTTCATTTCATCGTAGCGCGTGGTCCACAAATCAGCGACAATGCCGTGTCCCATTCTATAAAACTCCTCTACAAAATTGTATCCCTTCAAAAGATAATTACAATAAGATGGATTTATGTTTTGCGGCTCAATTACAATATTTATTAGAGATACAGAACCATCGCTAGATGCAATACCACTTGAACCTTTTCTATCAGACCTACTGTTAATGACGAAATCGCCAGCTTTGACCAATTTTCTATTGTCACCGTCATTAGTTTTAGCAGCACTATCTAACTGTGGTAAAATTCCTTGTTTCGTGACGGACAATGGGGCATAGTCTTTATCTGAAACTTTGGTTCTCCGCTCCAAGAATCTTGTTCCTAATCTGGTAATTTCCCAGTGTGCCGGAATCTCCCCCAGCCAGTCCACACCAGAATCCTTGTAAGCAGCATATTTTTCAACTCTTAATTTTTCTATTGTTGCTTCCATCATGCGAGGTTTAAAATTTCACGAATTAAACCATCGCTTTCCAGCTCCAGTTGCAGGATGTCTGCGCTTACTTCTTCTATGCTGCGCAGGGGCTTGTGGCGGTAGAAATATTTATTAAAGCTGATCTCATAGCCGGTTTTAGTGGCATCGAGGTTGATCCAGGCATCGGGTACATGGGGCTTTACCTCATGCAGGTAGTAGCTGTGTATGTTGTCCTTCAGGGGCACGTTTTCTGTATCGCGCAGGTCGCTTTCTGTTTCGTATTCCAGGTATTCGCCTTTTTTAGCCGTCGGGTAGTAGCCGTAATCGGCAAGCTGGGCGGCAGTGCAGTTTAAATGTTGCAGTAATTTATCCAGTTTATCGCCGGTAAGTTTCACCTTTCCTTTTACAACTTTGTTGGCCTCCGGGTCATACCAGCTAACGGAGTTCAGGATGGCGTTTTTCTCAGGCGTTGTTAGTTTTATATCCAGTTCTTTAAGCACTTCGTCCACCCGCTCACTAAACAGGTTGAAGTCCGTAAACAGTTCTTCGCCTATCACTTTCTTTAATTCAATTGCAGTTAGCAACAGGCGTTGATGCTTCTCCCATAGGGCCGGGCTCAGCAACTCTTTTTGTTGTTTTGCGCTCAGGTTTAGCTCTTGCTTTTCGCACCAGGCCAGTATTGCCTTTTCATGCTTTTGCAGATTGTTAGGTACATCGTGCTTAAACTCACTCTTTATCCAGTCCATAGGCTCCCTTAGCGTCTTATCGTAGAGGAGGGTTCCTATTTTCTCGTCTTCAAACTGCGCCGATAATCTGCGCGGGCGTTCTATGGTTACCTTGTAATAGCCAAAGTCTGCATTATCAAACACCTGGCTGGCAATGCTGTCGCCGTTTTTGTTTTCTATGGGGGCCATTTCGCGGTAAGCGCGCACTATCTCGTCAATATGCTCGGGTGCAAATTCACAATTTTTATCGCCCAGGTTTTTGCGCAGCTTGCGGTATAGCTGGCCTGCATCTACCAGTTGCACTTTGCCCTTGCGGTGCTTTGCCTTGTTATTGCTCAGCAGCCATATATAGGTGGTAATGCCCGTATTGTAAAAAAGGTTGTTAGGCATTTGTATAATGGCTTCCAGCAGGTCGTTCTCAATAATGTGCCGCCTTATGTTGCTTTCGCCGCCACCTGCGTCGCCTGTAAACAGGCTGGAACCATTGTGCACCGATGCAATGCGCGAACCGTGCGGGCTCTGGCTGCGGGGTTTCATCTTGCTCACCATTTCCATCAGGAACAGTAATTGCCCGTCTGACGAGCGGGGTGTTGCGTCTGCATCCTCTTCATCGCCCCAATAGTTTTTGAGCCTTACAGTAAAGCGCGGGTCTATTACTTCTTTGCCATCCTTAATGTACTTCTGTTCGCTGGCCCACGACTTGCCGTAGGGCGGGTTGGAGAGCATGAAATCGAACTGTGTGCCTGTAAACTCATCGGTACTGAGCGTAGAGCCGTTTTTGATGTTTTCGGGGTCATTGCCCTTTATCATCATGTCCGATTTGCAAATGGCGTAGGTCTCATCGTTTATCTCCTTGCCATAGAGGTATACATCGCCGGTGGCACGGATATTGCCCTCTTCGTTTTTAATAAAATTCTGCGATTCCGTGAGCATACCACCCGAACCGCAAGCGGGGTCGTAGATCGTCATGACGGGTGGCAGGTTGTCTTTAACCGGGTCGAATACGAGATGGGTCATCAGGTCTATAACTTCGCGTGGGGTAAAGTGTTCCCCGGCTTCCTCATTATTTTCTTCATTGAATTTGCGAATCAATTCTTCAAAAACATACCCCATGCCCAGATTACTGAGAGCGGGCAATTTACGGCCCATGGGGTCGCTTTTATCCTGGTGCGTAAGGTTGATGTACGGTGAGGTAAATTTTTCGAGCACATTCAGCAGCACATCTTTATTGGCCATGTGCTTTACCTGGCTGCGCAGCTTGAATTTTTCTATGATCTCTTTTACATTATTGCTAAAACCATTGAGGTATTCCTCAAAGTTGGCTTCCAATATCTGCTGGCTGTTGGTAGCGGTATCGTGCAGGCGTTGCAGCGTCCATTGGCTGATGTTGTAGAACACAAAGCCGGAAGCCTGCCTGAGGCCGTTTTCATCCCATTCTGTAAAACCCGCATCGTCCCTTTGGAAGGTGAGTTCTTCCATTACAGCATCCTTGGTCGTTTCCAGGAGGGCATCCAGCCTGCGTAGTACCACCATTGGCAATATCACATCGCGGTATTTTCCCCTTACATAAACATCGCGCAGGCAGTCGTCGGCGATGGACCAGATAAAGGAAATTATTTTATTGTGTGCGGTGTGGTTCATATGTTATTGATATTCAAAAGATGTATTTCCTGTTAATTTTAAAATAGTTATTGCTATTTGAAATGCTAAGGTACAATTTTTAACGGTGAGTTGTGTTTTTGCACAAATGTGCCAGCTTCATGCGCCAGCATGAAAAAGCAATAGTGCGCCGTTCTCTTTTACGTAAACTGTAGCAGGGCAACGCCCTGAAATACGTCAGCGGTGGGCAACGCCCACCGTAACAACAACAAAAACAACCAACCTTTCACAATTCACCTTTAAAATTACAGTTCAGACATGCAGCACAGGCGTTACAAACGCCGAACCGTGGCATCCTTCCCGCAAAAATGTGCGGGACTGGCTGAAACATTCGAGGACGAGGGTTCTGACCTATCACCCCTGTTTTTTCGCCAGCGAAAAACCTGTCCCCTCTTTGGCAAGCTACCCCTTACCCAAATTTTCAGACGTGGATTTATATTTGTTATAAATATCAAAGATGCATAAATTAACGGTAGAGGATTTTCCCGGTATTGACTTTGGCGATAGCCGCCGTAATGATCGCTTTGTATCGATCATAAA
>JBBRPD010000105.1:0-14374 GCA_038228575.1 Chitinophagales bacterium
CAATCCCAATAGCGGGAAAAGCTCCCTGTTCAATGCGCTTACCGGACTCAACCAGAAGGTTGGGAACTTTGCAGGCGTAACAGTAGATAAGAAAACCGGAATTTCCACAATCTCCGACTCATTATCGGCTAATATTATTGACTTGCCCGGTACTTACAGCCTTTACCCCAAAAGCGCCATTTGCCCAGCTTTGTCTCGCCCAGCTGCAATTTTGAGCACTTGCATAAAATGCATTGCCACATAGAATGATGAAAATTAAAAAGATGGAATGGAGGATATTATTTTTCATATTGGTTTTATTTTTCGGGAATAAACTGAAGTGAATGTACTACTTTTTTTACATGGCCACTTTTTCACTTGGAAAGTTCGGGAGCGACAGCTTGATTCTTTATCATTCGTACACTTTCGTCTAGTTTATAAGAACGAAATTGGTGCCAGTTGACGAGATTTTTAATAATTAACACAACCGCATGCAGTTGGGCGAAGTGGCCGTAATTTCTGCCCAAGGAGTTCTGAAATTACCACACCATTTATAAGTCGTCGGTGAGAAATATTCGGTTTGTCAAAAGTTGGATTTGGTATTGTAGTGTCGTGGTTTTGCCATTTTCATTTCGTAATTCAGGAATGCTTGTATAGTAATGTCTGTAAGACATCTAGGTATTTCTGAGTCAGTTCAATCTAAAAGGTACTTACGGTACAATACTCACAGGTGTACCCACCGCCACATGCTTGTATAACTCATCTATCTCTTCATTAGTAACGGCTACGCAGCCAAATGTCCAGTCGGTCCAGCGTTGAAACTTGCCCAGGAAACTTTGTTTGTTGTTGCAGCCGTGTATCTTAACATCACCCCCGGGTGGTTTGCCCAGGCTTTCTGCATTGGCTTTGTCGGTGGCGTTGGGGTAGGATATGCCCAGGTTTTTATGGTATTTGCTGTTGGGGTTCTTATCGTAAATGGTGTAGTGGCCTTCCGGCGTTTTTTTATCGCCCTCATATTCCTTTTTACCAATCGGGTTAAGGCCTATCGCAATTGTGTATGTTTTTACAAGTTCATTTTTGCTGTATACGCGCATCTGGTGTTTGGCTTTCAATACCGCTATGCTGTCTATTACCACACCATTTTCAATTGTGGTTTCGGGATAAAAGTAATAGGCAGATAGCGCTATTGCAGCTACTGTAATACAAACTAAAGCAAGCTTAAGGGCGGACATTAAGGTATGGTGTTATACTGCAATTTACGAATAATGCGATCCGGCAATCTCGCTTTTCAAACAAAAATAGAAATAAATTTGTGTAAGTGAATGCTTACGTATATATTTGTAAGCGATTACTTACATAATTATCGCAACAGCTTATGAGAAGAGACGTATTTCAGGCAATTGCAGACCCTACAAGGCGGGAAATAATAAGTTTGGTGGCTAAGCAATCGCTAAATTTAAATTCAATTGCTGATAACTTTGAGATGAGCCGCCCAGCAATTTCACAGCACATCAAAATACTGATAGAGTGCGGCCTTATTGAAATTAAGAAGCAGGGCAGGGAACGCTATTGCGCAGTAAAATTACAGCCATTAAACGAGGTCGGGGACTGGCTGGTGCCCTTCCGCAAGTTATGGAACGACAGGTTTAGGGCGCTTGACGATTTGCTGGATAAAATGAAGCAGGCAGAGTAAGTAAAGCAGGCAGAGTAAGTAATAGAAGACACAACAACACGATTTTTTCTACGAACATACTTTCATCATTCAACCACTAAAAACAAACATAATGAACAAGATCACACCATTCTTATGGTTTAACAACAATCTGGCTGAAGCCATAACCTTTTACAAAGCCGTTTTCAAAAACGTAAATGTCATTAGCCCCCGGCTTATTGAAGGCAAGATTTATACGGCTACTTTTGAAATAGAAGGGCAGCGTTTTATGGCGCTTGATGGTGGCCCGCACTATACGTTTAACCCCGCTGTTTCCTTCTTTGTAAACTGTAAAGATCAAGCAGAAGTGGATGACTTATGGGAGAAGCTCACTGCTGATGGCGGCAAGGAATCAAGATGTGGCTGGCTGATCGATAAATTCGGTCTTTCATGGCAAATCATTCCCGAAGATTTCAGCCGGTTTATGGCAACTACCGACCCTGAAAAATCGCATCGTGTTATGCAGGCTATGATGAAAATGAACAAACTTATTGTTGCAGATCTGCAGGCCGCTTACGATGGCAATTAGTCCAAAAATCTAAAACCATTTACAATGTCACAGAATAAAGAAACCGTAATTTTTGTAGAGCCCGGTAAGCAGGAGCTGTTTATTATAAGGGAGTTTGATGCCCCTCGCGAACTGGTATTCAAAGCACATACCGACCCCGAACTATATGCCCAGTGGGTTGGGCCAAAAGATTTTACCATGGTTGTTGATACATTCGATGCAAAGGATGGCGGTAACTGGCGTTATGTGTCCAGCGATGCCTATGGCAACAGTTATTCTTTCAGGGGTATTTTTCATGAGGTGCTATTTCCCGAGCGCATTATTGGAACTATGGAATTTGAAGGTTTGCCGGAAAAAGGCCATGTCGAGTTTGATACTGCGAAGTTCGAGGTGCTGGAAGGTAACAGGACAAGGCTTACTGTACAGGCTGTTTACCAATCGGTAGCCGACCGGGATGCCATGGTTGCAGCAGGCATGGAACGCGGTGTGAAGGAAGGATATATCAGGCTTGATGAACTTCTGGGTAAATAAAGAGACCTTGTAGTGGCTATTAGCTGAAAAGATAGTTCCCACAAAGGGTACTATCTTTTCTGTTTTGTATATGTGAATGTTGTAAGCTAAGTAGTGCAATCTGTAACAAAGCTGGCGCATAGGGTTTGTAACTTTGATAAAAGTTTAAAATCTAATCTTATAGCTATGAAAAACGCATCAAATTTCGTGAAGACATCTTTTTTTAAGGCAGCTTTAGTATTGTCTGTAGTAATATTTTGCCAGACCAATGCAGACGCACAGTCTACTAAACTCAAGGGCACAGAACGCCACATTTTGGTGAAAGATAAGAGTGCAAAGGGCATTAACGAGAACAAGACCCAAGCCAAAAGTTCGAAGAAGACACCAAAAGATATGGCTGGCGATGTTGACGCAACAAATGAAGTGAAGTACAAGCGCAATACTATGTCAAAAAAGAAGTAAGCGTATGTTTTACTATTAGGATCGTATTATTCGTTAGGCGCATACCTATTTTTCATAACTTTATACAACATGATGCTGGTGATGTGATGTTTTGTGGTCAATACTACAATGTATCATTGGTTTTCAAAGTATAGGTGTGCCAACCGCAATAAGGTATGAGGAAAATAGTTGCCCTTGCATTCGTTAGTTGCTTATTTGCCTGCAAGGATGTTCGCGTTGTTAACGGTGCAGCAAAGAATAGTATACCGACAGCTAACAGTATTGAGATTGGTTTTGTAGATAGTCTTTATTCCGAAATACTGCATGAGCAACGCAAAATATGGATATACATCCCCAACAGTTTTAGTTATTCCATTTATAATGGCCAGCAACACTATCCGGTAGCTTATCTGCTGGATGGCAATATTCATTTTCACGCATTTACGGGTATTCTTGAGCACCTTAGCGAAGAGAATGGCAACCTGATATGCCCCGATATGATGGTAGTAGGGATTTTGAATACCAATCGGGGGCGCGACCTTACTCCCACCTACGACCCATTGGTGAAAGAGTCGGGTGGCGGCGAAAAGTTTAGTGCATTTATGGAAAAGGAGCTTATTCCGCATATTGAGGCTCTTTATCACCCTTCCCCTTTTCGTATGGTGATAGGGCATTCTTATGGCGGACTAACGGTCGTAAATATGTTGTTGCACCATGCTGCATTGTTCAACGCTTTTGTAGCCATTGATCCCAGCCTTTCGTGGAACCGCCAGGCAATACTGAAACAAGCAGATATACTATTGCCCAAAGTCGATTTTACCAACAAACAATTGTTCATTGGTATAGCGAATACCATGGGTTCCGATATGTCGCTGAAGCGCCTTCAGCAAGATACATCGGTAGATAATGTTCATATCAGGTCGTTACTTGAGTTTGTCAGTACCTTGAAAAGTCATCCGCCCAAATCGCTTCGTTGGGATTATAATTATTACGAGGATGAAGATCATTATTCAGTGCCAATACGTGCGGAATACGATGCGCTTCATTTTATCTTTCGCAATTATGCCTTCACTGCCTATAACGAATTGTTTGATTCTTCTATCAGTGCCGATTCAGCAGTTGGGGTTGTTACCAGTCACTTTAAAAATGCAAGTGCTGAAATGGGTTTCGCGGTTTTGCCGCCAGAACATTTTATAAATGCTATCGCGGGTATGTTTTTGCGCGATGGGCTAACTGCCCGTGCGGAATTGTTCTATGCCATGAATCTGCAGCTCTACCCACAAAGCAGTCATGCAAATACATGCATGGGCGATTTTTATGCAGGGCAAAATAATAAACCTAGAGCGGCCACTTATTTTGAAAAAGCACGTATGCTGAAAAAGCAATAGTATATACAATTAATAACACAATAGAGCAATGTAAAGAATGGCTACGCCTAATTCAAGCCAAAAGAACCATTACGCCAAAAGTTATACAGAATAATGCGGCACAGTTGCAATTATTGTGTACCTCCGGCGCCCGTTCTCATTTAATTGATTATAGCTACAAACATTTTGCAGCAAAGCATGAATCGTATAATAGGTTCTCCAATTGACCCGATATTATCTTGCAATCACGAATTTAATGGTATGCCATCCCTGACTTGTAATAGCGGAGAGGAAGTAGACACCATTTGCTACGTTATCCAGCTGCATTGATGACAGGGTATTGCTCGTAGTAGTGAACAGCGAAAATGCCTGGTATACTGAATTGGCAACTACAATGGTAACCGGCTCATCTATCTTAGACAGCACATTGAATTGGAAGCTACCGTTATTAGGGTTAGGGTACAACGTAATGTCCGTTATTGTTCCCGGCTTTTTAGTCGGGGAAATAAGGATAGGGAAGTAGGCTGTGTCTTTACCGCAGGTGTTGGTAACAATATATAAAATAGTGTCCTTACCTTCTTTTAAACCACCCAATACACCAATAGCCGATATTACGGTATTACCCGTGCTGGCCTGCCAGTAACCACCGGTTACAGAGCTTTTCAGTATAATGGTGTCGCTGATGGCAACTTCATTCAAACCCGATATATTACCGGCATCAGGTGCTGGGTTTATGGTTATCTTCTTGGTTATAAATACTGTTCCACAACTGCTGGTAACCGTATATTTTATGGTGTCAATACCAGCTTTGATGCCTGTTAAAACACTATCGGTGAGTAATGTGGCATGACTGGTTGAAGACCAAACCCCGCCCGGTATAGTATCGCGAAGCGTTACTGAAGTACCTGCGCAAAGGCTCGCAGGGCTAATGATAGCGCCTGCAGTAGAAGGCAATACGTTTATTTGTTTGCTAGCTACAGAAGCGCAGCCGTTAGTTGTAATGGTATACTTAACGGTATCGAGGCCGGGTGAAATGCCCGTAGCAATACCGCCGGTAGTAAGGCTCAGGTGGTTGTTGGTTTTTGTCCAGAAGCCACCGGATGTTGCATTGGTGAGCGCAACCGATGCACCTGTACATAGCACTGAAGGTCCAGCAATAGTATCAACGGTCGGGAACGCGTACACCGTTATTTTTTTAATGGCAACGGCCGTTCCGCAAGTTGTTGTAAGGGTGTAAATAATGGAATCAGTGCCTGGCATTAACCCGGTAATAACGCTATCGGCTACCGAAGCGTTGGTGTTTATACTGGTCCATGTGCCGCCGGCAATAGTATTATGCAAAGTAATCGATGTGCCCACACAAACGGATGATGCGCCGGTGAGTGTACCTGCATTAGGTAATGGCAATATAGTAATTGGCGAGCGTGCGGTATCGCTACCACAGCTATTGGTAAAAATGTACTGCACAGTGTCTATTCCTGCAAACGTGCCAATGAACCTGCCGGTAGCAGATAGCACGCCTTTCAGGTTTGTTGCCAGCCACACACCGCCAGCTGTTGTATCAGCCAGAAAGATAGTATCGGCAGGGCAAACATTGGTTGGGCCGGTAATGTGTCCGGCATAGGGTAGTGCACCAATGGTAATTACTTTTGTGCCGGTTGATGAGCCACAGGTATTAGCAATGGTGTAACGCAAGGTATCAACACCAGTAGCAAGAGCAGTCAACATACCGTTGGATGCCACTGATGCGTTCGAATTCACTACACTCCATACACCACCGGTGCCTGCGGCATCCAGGTAAGGAATAATGTCTCCAGGGCATAAAAAAGCCGGACCGGATATAGAATCTGCATGCAGTATCGTATCTATAGTGATAGCCTGTGTGTCAATGTAAGTGCCGCAACCACCAGCGAAGCCGTAGGTTATTATTGCAGTACCCACGGAAAGCCCTTTCACAACGCCAGATGCCGAGACTGTAGCTACAGATGGCTCATTGCTGGTCCATGTACCTGCCGCCGTAGTATCGGTATATGTAGTTACGGAACCAGTGCAAAGGGCGTGCAGACCGTTGATAAGTCCTATTACGTAGCCCGATGAAGGGTTTACCCGCACCGCAACAGTATCTTGCGAACTGCCACAGGTATTGGTAATGGAATAGGTAATTATTGCAGATCCTACTGTTCTACCGCTAACATAGCCGGCGGGGTCAACATGCGCTATATTGCTGTCGCTGCTGGTCCAGATGCCGGAAGCAACAGAATCTGTAAGTGCCATAAGTGCACCTATGCACAGGTTATTTATGGGCTGGCTTATCGGGCTTACGATCAGGTGTGCATCGACAGTAAATTCGTGCGCCACGTAACTTGTATCGCCTTGCGCTACCGTATAATATAATATAGTATCAAGGCCAGGAGTAAGTGTGGTAACCGAACCAGTGCTATTTACAGTAGCTACTGCCGGATTGGTACTTAACCACGTGCCACCCGAAACGCTATTGCCCAACGTAACAACCGAGCCAACACATATAGAATCGGCCCCGGTAATACTACCTATTGTTGGTAAGGGGTAGTTTTTTAGGAAGGAAACACTTGATGACCCTCCGTTAGCAATGGAAATATCTGCCTTGCCATCGCCATCAATATCGGTGAGTGCAATGCCCGATGGGCTGGTGCCGGTAGCATACTGAACGTGCGATGCCAGTGAACTGCTGCTTATGGTGCCGCTTGTTGCCGTATTTCTGAAAATTGAAATTGAATTTGCTGTATAATTACCTACTGCTATATCGGTTTTGCCGTCGCCATTAATATCGCCGACAACCAGGTCTGCCGGAGCAGAACCCGCAACAAAATCAACATTTGCTCCGAAGGAAATACTACCCGCTGTAGTGTTGGTATTTTGAAAAACCGAAATTGAGGCCCCCGCACTATTGCAAATAACCAGCTCTGGCTTTCCATCGCCATCAATATCGCCACCGGCAATACCTGTTGGTGAATTAACGCCACTAAGGGTGGTGGTTAAAGAGAATGTGGAAGCAGAAATGGTGCCTACTGTTATATTATTATGGAAAAGCGAAACTGTATTGGCACTGAAGTTGGTCACAGCGAGATCAGGGTACCCATCGTTATCCATATCGCCGGCAAATAATTTAAATGGAGTAAGGCCGGTTGTAAAAGTTACGGCCGTTGCGAAAGATGCAGTAGTAATAACACCCGGAGACGAGAGGTTTTTCAATATCCCTATTTTAGAACTGCTCTGGTTTACAATAGCAATGTCCGGTCTGCCATCCATATCAAAATCGGCCACGCAAACGTCAATAGGTGCTGCGCCTCCGGTTGCAAGATCGACCCGAGTTGCAAATGAAATGCCCGACCCGGTTGATGTGTTACGAAAGATGGAGATTTTGTTTGATGAGGTAGACGTATTGGCGACAATAATATCAAGCCTGCCGTCACCATCAAGGTCTGCTATTTTCAGGTAATGTGGTCCCGAAGCTGTAGCCAAAGTAATGGGTGATGAGAACGTGGTGGACGAGATAGTAGCCGATGCACTAACATTTTTGAAAATAGAAATGCTATTAGGCCCGCTGTTTGTAACAACAACGTCTGGTTTACCGTCGCCGTCAAGGTCGCCCAATGCCACACCAACCGGTGTAGCACCGGTAGTATAGGCTATCATTGGTTTAAAGTTCACGCTGTTTGGAGTGAGGCCAGAAGTTGCATACACGGGTGTAAACGTTTCTTGCGAAATTGCAGTGAACCCAGATAAACTATCTGTAACAGTTACCGGTCCGTATGATGCGTTTACCGGAACAGTAACCGTTAATGATGTAGTGGAACCACCCGTAACTGCAGCCCTGGTTGCACCAAAGAAAACGATATTCTGCGCTGGTACTGCGTTGAAATGAACCCCTGTAATAGTTACAGCAGATCCGGTAAGCCCTTGTACAGGGCTGAGGTTGGTAATTGCCGGTATGGCAACCACAGTAATAACTTTAGAGGCAGTGCCGGTAATGCCGCAACTGTTAGTTACCGAATAAACAAGCGTATCGCTGCCAATGCTTAGTGCGGTAACGGTTCCGGTGGCATTAACAGTTGCAACGGTAGTGCCGGTAACGGCCCATGTGCCCCCGGCTGTGGCATCGGTATAGTTGGCCGTACCGCCGTTAGCTATAGCTGCTGCACCGCTGATAGCTGCAACTGCAGGTGCACCAATAAGCGTGATATTGCTGCCATTGTTGCTGCCAAAAGTTGGAGTAGGTCCCGGGTTTATAACCCTTACCCTGTAGCCAGTGCCTGCGGTGGTGCCGCTTGGTATGGTTGCTGTTATTGGCGATATGCTTCCTGAACCTATAATAGAGCTAGTAAAATCAATTGGGAAAACACCAGTAGGCCCGGAAAGTTGCACTTTGAATGCTGCACTTAGCGGACCAAGAGTGGTGAATGCAACATTGAAGGTTGAAGCCACATTACTGCAATAGGGGCCGTAGGTCGCTGCAGTGGTTGTTATTACCGGTGCAGCAGGCACAACTTCGCCTGTGCTGAGTTGGGTGGCAAAATAGGTATTGCCGCTATTGTCTGTAAAGTTGATCTGTGCTAGTTGGGCAGCGGTTAAACCTGTTGCAGTAGTACCGAAATAAAGTCGGCCCCTAGTGCCAGCCGTACCATTATAGTTGCCAACCCAGTGTGTTATGAGCAGCGTTTTTCCGCTGGTCCAAGTAATTGCGTTGCTTGTGGTGAACCTTATAAAATGCATTGTATCGCTACCCAGGTCAATAGTGGAATTTTCAGTGAGTGCCAGCGTGCCGAAATTATAAGTAAAGGTTCTGCTGATGCTGTCGCTGCTGAATGCGCCGCCATTTAATGTGTCAGGAGAGGTATTGTTCGCGGTAGTTCCGTTGGTTGGGTTAAGCAGAATAACACCTGCTGATATGGTTAAGCCACCGGAGAAGTTGTTGCCGGCACTGGTGAGTTTTAAGGTGCCAGCCCCTGTTTTAACTACCGAGCCAGAGCCTGAAATAGTACTTACCTGTGTAGCCGATGGGCCACCAAATTCGTTATAACCTGCCAGGTTTAGAGTAAGCCTTGTTCCGTTCAGTGTAATGGTATTGCTTACGCTCGATGTTGTAAAACTGCTGCTAAGTCCGGTTATGGTTTGTGTGCTATTGTTCAGAACAACAGATGCGGAGCCTGCGGTTTGCGACATAGCCAGTGTGCCAGTGCTGAGGGCTGAGCCTGCGTTTACGGTAATGCGGCCACTGTTTACCATAGTGCCACCTACCCAGCTGTTAGCCGTGCCTGATAGTATTAAATTGCCCGTGCCGGTTTTTATCAATTGTCCGCCACCGCGGATATTGCCCGAAATACCAAGGCTGCCCGCAGTGCCCAAAACAGCTATTGCAGCATCGGTCGGGAGGTTGATATCGCCGCTCCATGTATAAGCATTGCCCGATAGGGTAGCCATTGCTCCCTTACCGGTAACAGAATAGTTATTGCCCAGTCCGTTTAGGAAGGTAGTGAAATTGTTGGTTGAAAAATTGGCTCCCGAAGGCACGGCAAGGTAAAGCTGGCTGTTAGGGTTAACTGCAATATTGTTGCCCGCAACATTGTTCATTGCTGTAGCAAGGTCAAGTTCCAGTATGCCGTTGGCTGTTCCGTCGCTGTTGCCAATGGCAATGCCGCCGGTTGTTGTATTGGCTGCGCCTAATTTTAAGATGCCTCCGTTATTACCGGTTGCGGTTGTTGCATCCCAGGTGCCACTACCTAAAAAACTTATAGCACCGGCCCCTGCTAATACGCTGTTAATGGCAATGGTATTGCCTATGCCTGTAGCAGAACCTGCGCCGGCAAGCATAACTGCATTACTACCTGTAATATTTAAACCTAACGTGCTTCCGCCTGCGCCCTGTGTATTTTGCAGGGTGAGTTTGGCATTGTTGGCTGCGAAGTTTGCCAGTACCACATTGGGTACGGTTACCGTTGCTCCGGTAAACGAAATTACACCGGGTGTTGTTGGTGCGCTGTTTCCGAAAAATATATTGTTGGTGCGTGCGGTGCTCACATATATGGCGCCTACTGAAAGGGCCGAAGATGCGGTGTCCATATCAATGCCAATGCCTGCAACCGAACTTGTAGGGTTACCATTAAATTGTGCAATGGCCGTTGCGCCGGGTATTGCACCTCCTGTCCAATTGCTTCCCGTCATCCAGGCGGTACCGGTAGCACTGCTCCAGATAACCTGTGCAAATGCAGCGGGCGGCAGCAAGGGGAGGGTAAGTATGATTAGTAAAAATAGCAGTTTTTTCATTTGGGTATAACGAAAGTTAAGTAGTCGTAATAATAAAAAATGGTTATTTGCCATACGCACACACAAATCCACTACCCAGTTACATTGCGTGTATGGTTATACAATAATAGTAATATTCAAAGATAACACATTCCTGCGACTTTATTTGTTTCCTGAGGTGTATGTTGTGTATATGTGGGTAAAAACATTTTTAGCATCATAAAGCGTATAAAAACCTACTTTTGGCAACGTCCTGTTTATGAAACTACCGGTTAAAATATTATTCATATTGTTGTCGCTGTTGTATGGCGCATTGTTTATTTATTCTGCCTACACCAAGGCGTTTCCTATTCAGTCGTTCGAATATACGCTGGTGGAATTTTTGCATATGCCATGGAAAATGGCCGCTATCGCCGCCCGTTTTTTTATTGGTCTGGAAACTGGCTTGGGTGCTTTAATTGCCGTTAATTTTTTTGGTGCACGTAAATGGGTACTCAAGTTATCACTATTTATTTTGTTGATTTTCAGCGCTTACCTTGCCTATTTATGGGCAAAATATGGCAATGCGGTTAACTGTGGGTGTTTTGGTGATTCTATACTTATGACCCCAAGTGCATCGCTAATTAAAAACGCGGTACTGATAATATTAACCCTTATTTTACTGCGATTCTATGATGGCATTACTGAAAACAGGGCGCAATTGTCTACCTACGGTATTTTGGTAGTTGCTGTGGCATTGCCGTTTTTTGTACTCAGCATACCGCCCGATCAGCCAAACTGGTTGCGCAGCAATGGCTATATACTCAACCTTTCGCCTTTGTATGCGAAAGAACATGAGCCGGTGCCGGTAGATTTACGTACCGGTAAACATATAGTAGCCTATTTAAGCCAGAGTTGCCCGCACTGCCGCATCGCAGCATATAAAATGCACCTCATGAAGCTGGCCAATCCTTCCCTGCCTTTTTTTATGATAATTGGCGGCACCACCAGCGACCTGACCGATTTCTGGAAAGCCACACAGGCGCAGAACGTACCTTATAGCCGCATGGAAAAGGCCGATTTTCTCCGCAGTACGGGTGGGGTATTCCCGCTTATTGTGTTTGTAAACAACAGTAAAGTGGAGGCAAAAGCGGAATATATTAACCTGGATCCGAAGGTAATTGAAGATTGGCTGAAGAAATAAACAGCCGGTTAATAGGAAAGGAGAGCATCAATAAAAATCTCTCCTGCTACGAAAAAGAACACTATATTCTATTATCTTTACACTTTTCGAGAAACCACCGAACTACAAATGTCTGTGAAAATAAACCTCATTACAGCAATCAATAAAGATTACGATGTAATTATTGCAGGAGCCGGTCCGGTAGGATGCGTTATTGCAGAACGCCTTGCCACCGAATTGGGTTGGAAGGTGCTGCTCGTTGATAAAAGGGCACATATAGCAGGCAACTGTTTCGATACAAGGCACGAATCTGGTGTACTCATCCATCGCTATGGTCCGCATTATTTCAGAACCAACAAGGAAGAATTGCTGAATTATCTGTCCCGCTTTACGGAATGGATACCCGGCAACTACATAGTTAAAAGTTCAGTTGGGGGCGAATTATTTCCGTTCCCTATTAACCTGCTTACCCTACGTCAGTTCTTTAAAAATCCAAACCTTACCGCTGGTGAGGCGGCCGATTTGCTGGAAGAAAAGAGGGAACATATTGCTAACCCGGCCAATTCCGAAGAGTTTGTGCTTTCAAGGGTAGGTAAGGATATGTATGAATCTTTTTACCTGGGTTACACTCAAAAACAATGGGACATTCACCCGAAAGACCTCGCGCCTTCCGTGTGCGGCAGGATACCCGTAAGGCTGAATGAAGACGAACGTTATGTTGACCATAAGTACCAGGTTACCCCGGCTGCAGGTTTTACGCAAATGTTCAATAATATGATCACCAACCCGAACATTGACGTGATGTTGGATACTGATTATGCTGCTATTAAAGATACCGTAAAGCCTAAGTTTGCTACCGTATATACCGGGCAGATAGATGAATACTTCGACTTTAAGCTGGGTAAATTGCCGTGGAGGTCGCTGGAATTTGAATTTAAAGAAGAAGATACAGAGTTTGTGCAACCTTGTGTGCAGATCAACTATCCGAACGAACACGGCTACACCCGTACCGTTGAAATTAAACATGTAACCGGTCAGCAACATCCGCACACCGTAATATCATACGAATACCCGCGTGCAGAAGGAGATCCTTATTACCCTATTCCCCGCGAAGTTAATGCCGCGCTCTACGATAAATATAAAGTACTTGCCGACGAAGCCACAGAAAAACAGAATGTTTACTTCTGCGGAAGACTGGCCGAGTACAAGTACTTCAATACCGATGAGGTAATAGAGCGTGCATTCCATACTTTTAACCTTATCAAAGACCGATATGAGCATTAATAATTTGTGGGTGGTGATGCCTGTCTACAACGAAGAAGAGGCAATAACCAGTGTAATTGAAGAGTGGATACCCGCCCTTGAAGCTACTCAACTGAAGTATACCCTGTGCATTTTGAACGATGGATCCAAAGACGGTACTTTGGGCCTGTTGCGTAAGTTTGAAGCGAAATACCCCACCATTAAAATAATTGACAAGAAGAATTCAGGCCATGGGCAGAGCTGCATTATGGGCTACAAGATGGCGCTGGATAATGGTGCCGACTGGATACTTCAAATAGATTCCGACGGGCAGTGCGACCCGCAATACCTTCCCGCTGTTATTGCAACAGCCAGTGATAAGAACAAGGCCGTTTATGGTTTCCGCGAAACGCGCGATGATGGTACCCAACGTTATGTGGTATCTCGTTTTGTTACCCTGTTTACTTTTGTGGCAACAGGCCAGTGGGTTAAAGATGCCAATGTACCTTACCGCCTTATCCACAAATCGGTAATGGAAAAGATAGTTGACAAAGTGCCGGCTGATTTCCACCTGGCAAATATTTTCGTATCGGTACTTTCCAACAAATTATCAAAGATCAAGTGGGTTAACATCCATTTCCGCGACCGTAGCGGTGGCTCAGCCAGTGTAAAAACATTCTCCTTTGTAAAGCATGGTTTCAAACTCTACAAGCAATTGAAAGAAGCCAGCAAGAACGCAGGTAGCCTTTAGTAGGCGTTTTTCGTTTTTTTGTATTTTTTAATTGTGTTATACGAGGGTTTTTCTTGCGTATCGTGACGTTTTTTGAGTCTGCTTGTTGTTGTTCTGCCATGGGATTATGATGATATTTTGAGTCGGCTTGAATTGGGTGTATTCTTTGGATAGCCTGCCATCTTTCAGCCTGGAGTTGCAGTTCAGAAGATTTCTTATATTGACAATTGCGGGTAGGGTAGGTTAGCAAAACAGGAAATCTAAGATCAGGTGACGCTAAGCATTCAGACTTTCAGATGAGAAGTGAATGGAAGCAGACTAAAATATAGAGCGAAAAAATATAAATAAAATGAAATTCCTGTTATTTATCGGCGTGGTAGTTTTTAGCATTAAATCATCTGCTCAGACAGCAACTACTTTGCAATGTGTAACTATTCTTAAC
>JBBRPD010000106.1:0-13828 GCA_038228575.1 Chitinophagales bacterium
AAGCGATCATTACGGCGGCTATCGCCAAAGTCAATACCGGGAAAATCCTCTACCGTTAATTTATGCATCTTTGATATTTATAACAAATATAAATCCACGTCTGAAAATTTGGGTAAGGGGTAGCTTTGGCAAGAGGGGAGTTGCATCTTAGCGCACACAAATATGAGTTTCGCTTGCAATAGCAGCGTATTTTCGCTCACATTACACAAGAGTGCATTAACCCGCAATAAGTGGGCAAACTCCCCTCTTGCGAAAGAGGGGACAGGTTTTTCGCTTGCGAAAAAACAGGGGTGATAGGTGAGCTAACCCGCTGAAAATAAAATGGAGGGCAATTTTTAAAACATTTATGATGCTTTGCGCAACTACGCAGGCATACATCCTTAACCTAAATTTCACTTTTGCCGATTACTTGAGTATTTTTGTTGTTTAACTTTCAGGCTTTGGGTAACACAACTGGTAAAATAGGTATTATAGGGAATGGTAGCTGGGGTACTGCACTGGCTAAAATACTTACTGATAATGGTAATGCCATTCATTGGTGGGTGCGTAATGAAGAGGCAATAAAGAACCTGAAAAGCAGGCAGCATAACCCGCATTACCTTACTTCGGTGCGCTTTTTGCCAGAAACTATTTACCCCACCAACAACATCAACGAAATGTTCGAAAAATGCGACACCCTTATTGTCGCAGTCCCTTCGGCCTATGCACAAGGTATCATTGACCAGGTTGATAGCGCTTTGTGGCAGCAAAAAAATGTCATTTCCGCTATCAAAGGCATTTTGCCGGATAGTAATTTGTTGCTCAATGACTATATGACGTCAAAGTACGGCACGGATATTAAGAAATATATTTCCATTACCGGCCCGTGCCACGCCGAAGAGGTGGCAGATGAGCGGTTGTCTTACCTCACCTTTTCCGGTCTTGACGATTCGCTTACGCATGATGCCGCCAGGGCGTTTCAGAACACTTACATTAACACTACCTGCAACCATGATATATGGGGGGCGCAATTTGCTGCTGTACTCAAAAATATTTACGCTATAGGTGCGGGCATTGCCCGTGCGCTAGACTATGGCGATAACTTCCTGAGTGTTTACATTACCAACTGTTACCGAGAGATGTACCACTTTCTGGAAGCCCATTTTGAAAAGGTACACCCAAGTAACGAGCATCCCGACTTCCATACCAGCGCTTATCTTGGCGATCTTTTGGTTACCTGCTATTCGCTACACAGCCGTAACCGCACTTTCGGCACCATGATAGGCAAGGGCTATTCGGTAAAAGCCGCAACGCTGGAAATGAACATGGTTGCTGAAGGTTATTATGCGGCAAGGGGCATGCAATCAATCTCCAAACAATTTTCAATTGATATTCCTATTGCCACCTTTATTTACCGGATGCTGTGGGAGGGCCACAACCCATCAGACGGCTTTCTGAAGCTGGAGAAAATGTTATCGTAATGATTGCCTTGTTCTTTTCCCCCTCTTTGGGTTAGTTTTGGGTATGGGTTTACCGTTAACTTTACCTACCTATGCAACGAGACCTGGATATACGAGTAGCAATAATTGAAGACGACGAAACCATTCGCGAAGGCTATGCCTTTCTTATTGGCAATACTACCGGCTATAAAATAGCTGGCACCTATCCCTCGTTTGAAGAAGCGGCAAAAAAAATAGTGCAGGATGACCCTGATGTGATATTGCTGGATGTGGAACTTCCGGGCATTTCGGGCATAGAGGCTTTGCCTAAGCTCAAGAAACTGCTGCCTGATACGCACATCATCATCCTCACGGTATACGAGCAGGAAATGCTTATTTTCCGGTCGCTGGGCAATGGTGCCGCAGGCTACCTTACCAAGAACACGCAGCCTGAAAAAATAGTGGCGGCTATTAAAGAAGTAACTGAAGGCGGAGGGCCTATGAGTGCACATGTTGCCCGCATGGTAATATCGTCGTTCAAACGGAATGAATCAACGCCACTTACCCGCAGGGAAACTGAAATACTGGAGCAAATAGCCACCGGTAAAAGCCGCAAACGCATAGCCGACGAACTGTTCATTGACCTGGAAACAGTGAAATCGCACATCAAGAATATATACTATAAACTGGACGTACATTCCAAAGCTGATGCCATTAAGGCGGCTAAAGACAATAAATTTATTTAGTAACGCTCTATTACAAATTCTTTACCGCTGGGTCACCCCGACCCTACCGATGAAAATCGGGATAAATTCCGGGTGACGTGCTATGTTGTGTAATGCATTCATTACCAATCAATAAAATGATAACGAAACATACCACCCTTCAGTTTTGGGGTCTTAGCGGTTGGAAGATATTTTTTTAAGTATTCAACGCAATGTCATTAACTTAGCGCAAATATCCTCACCCCCGGCCTCCCGAAGCGAGTTCGGGACAGGCTCTCTCCATAAATGGTAGAGGGGAGATTAATGTCTACGGCGTGCCGCAGGCATGACGCAAAATCCATTAAGTTAATGACATTGGTATTACACGTTCAAAAGCTCATTTATGAATAATGGACTTTAAACGCACTACTCTTTTATTACAGGAATTACCTTAGTGGCTCCTTCGCCTTTAACAACGAGGTTATACATGCCGGGAGCCCAATTTGTAGCATCGATAACACCCGTATTAAGGTCGCTGCCTGCAACGTATAAATTACAAACGCTCACACCCGTAAGCGAAAATACCTGAATGGTATAAAAACCGCTGAGCGCCCCTGCTGAGTGCAGATGCAAAGCATTGTTTACAGGCACGGGCCATGCACTAACTGCTGTAACCGCCGAAACCGTTGTAACAGCAACAGGGCCGTCTTCATCAATATCGTAAACTGTATTGTTCCATTTGTCAGTAAGTGTATCTGCTGCCGAATTACCGTTAACTAAACACGCCACGCCAAAAACGGAAACAGTTCCGGTGCCTGCGGCAGGGGCTATCCATGTTATTTGCGTATTGAACATAGTACCAAAACTACCCGTTCCTGTGGTAGGCGATAAATTCGTACTCTGCTGGAAAAGGTATGGATTAACACTGGTATCTAAAATTGTACCTACTGGTAATGAAGGCCTGTAGTATGACCCAGCCTGGCTATATGAAGAACCTGACCCGGTTACAGTAGACAACTGGAAACCAAATTTTGGCACATTGTCAGACCCCATGTTTATGGCTATCATTTTTATACGGTGCCTTTTGCCCGGTATGTACTTCAGCAGGGCATTACCAGCAGAATCTTCCAGTAAAAAAGAAACGCTTACATCGTTGCTTTTGCGGCCATGGCAAACGTTTGAACTACCACAGCCCGTATACGCCGCACCATGTATGCCGGTATAATTACCTGTGCTGCCGGTTTGGCTGCTGGTTAGGGTAAAGTAAGCGAATATGCTAAGTATAGGTAGTAACAGTAAGTTCTTCTTCATGAGTGTAGTTTTGAAAGCAAAATGAGTTGTTAATTTTTCCGTTCTTACTAGTAAGACGAAAAAAGCACCGGGCATCTTGGGCAATGATCCGTTATTCTGCACATATTTATTGGTGTAATACCGAACATGTGAATGCCTTACCCCCGCCGGTTACCACGAGTGTGTACATGCCAGCTACTAATTGCTTAGTATCCATTAAGATTTCTTTTTCGCCAGCAGCCACTGTAATGCCATGAACCTGCCTGCCACTCAGGTCAAAAAGTGCTACACTTGTTTCACTTGCAGTAACACTACCGAGTTGCACATGTAAAACCGCACCTGCCGGATTAGGGAAGACAGCCGTTACAACGGCAGTTGGTAACTCCTTTATTCCGGTTGATGGCGGTAATTCAGTAAAAGAATTAGTGCCTTTATTCCATTTATCTTCCGGGCCTTCTGTTGCATTGCCATCGGCAGCGCAAATAACAGCATACATATTCACCGTACCTGTGCCGGCAGCAGGTGCTATCCAACCCACAGAAAAAGTATCCAGATCACCCGTGGCACCCGTACCCGTTGAGTTAATTGGCGCGGTATTACCCAGCACAGTAAGTGCACCAAAAGTATTGGCCATACTGCTTGCCGGCAGGTTAGTAAACGTACCTGCTTGCAACGCACCTGAACCCGCCGCACCTTTAAACGCTGCCAGCTGATAGCCAAATTTAGGTAATGTAGCAGTAGTGGCGTTTACCCCGGTAACCTTTATGCGGTAAGTCATACCCGGCTGGTAATGATACACTACGGTGCCAGCAGAATCGAGCAAAATACTTATAGCCACCCCTGCTGTAGCAGCTGTATTATGGCAACTGCCTGTGCCGCCGCAGCCAACAGTACCGCCGGTACTACCTGTGGCATCGTTGGTAATGCCACCTGCATTACTGGTAAGCGTAACATAGCCGAAAGCAGCCGCTAAGAGCAGCAATATGGATCTTTTTTTCATTGCATTAAAAATAATGGTGAATTTAATCAATTATTCGCGGAGTTAGGCAACACAATGCGCGCTTGCTGAAAAAACAGGCACATGCTGTCTAACTGAAGATGATTAAATAAAAAACGTAAACCTATTAATGTGCCTTACCAGCTCCCGCAAAGTGCTTCTGCCAGTACTCTTCTTTAAGGCTGCTGATCATAACGCCATTAGAGGTAGATGCATGCACAAAATAATCGTTCATCAGGTATACGCCTACATGCGAAATTCGCCGCCCGTGGGTTTTGAAGAAGACAAGGTCGCCTTCTTCATAATCCTGCCCTTTTTTAATGTGTGTGCAGGTGGCATATTGCTCTTGCGAAGAATGTGCCAGTTCGGTTGCAAACACCATTTCGTATAATTTCTTTGCGAAACCCGAACAATCTATGCCCGTTTTATCCTGGCCGCCTAAATGATAGTTAGTACCATACCACTCGTCAATAAAGCTATACAAAGCAGCGTTGCTAATGTCTTTTCTGCCCACATTAAGCATATTGGCGTATTTGTCGGCCAACTCTTTCGCCTGGCTTTTACTTACGCATACCTTGGGTATGTCAGCATCTACCTTCTTCACTTCCGGTTGCGATGCTTTTTTATTGGCAGCCACCTTTTTACCGGGATATGTTTTTACCGGCGGCTTTACATTTCTATCAACACCATCGGCAGTTGCAGCCGTGCGGTTATGGCCGTCAATATAAATATCATCAATAAAACGGGGTTGCCTCGAACGTAACGATACCGCCTTCCTGCCCGTATGACAACTGGCAAGAAAAACAGGCACTAACACAATAAAATGAAGTAAATATCTCTTCATCCGGCTTTTTAAAAGGGGTGCGAAAGTACGAATAACGTTTATGGAACCAAAATTAATTGTTTACCCCCAAACACACCTTGCCGCTCTACCGCATTTGCCGCATCATTTCCTCTTGCTTGTAAAGCTGGTATTTGTAGGCGGTTGAGGCTTCCAACTCCCGCACTACCATCTCCAGTTCTTTATCATCGCCTTCCGGATCGTAGTCGCGTTTCAGATTATTGTTAAAAAACACACCAACCGATTGCCACATAAAAGCTGATACCCCACCCTTCAGTTCCTTAATCACGTGGTAGCAATCTTGCCCCGTTTGCCGGTTAATCAGCTTTATGAGCACATGGCCCTGGTTGATTGACAAATTTTTAAGCGGCTGTTTAAAACAGGCATCCAGCTGGCGGTCGGTTTCCTTCAGGTATTTTTTGCGCATCCTCCTGTCGGTTTGCTTTTCGAGGTCGTCGGTAACCCTTTTAAACACCGCAGCGGCTGTTAAGGCATAGGGGTACACGGCATAAACGTTATTGCGCAAGGCGTTGATGCGTTGGCGGTCTTCGTCATTCAGCATTTTTGCCACCTTTGTAAACTCTGGCAGAAAAATATACGGATAGTATTTGCCATTTACCGCTAACCCACCCAGGCGTATGGTATCATTAGGGCCACGCTGGGGGTCTTGTGCATAACTTACCTGAACGGCAGCAAGCAGTAGTAAAATAGTAGCGGATATATACGAAAGTGTCTTTTTCATGGCACCAAGCGATGCTAACAAATTTACTAAATTACCATCAATTTCCGTGCTTGATAAAGTTATACAGAAAAATAAAATGTTAATTTAATGCTGTTTTGGAATGTGGTACGTTGTTTGCGGCATAGGAGTAAGTAATTTTACAACGGCTTATGAAAAAATTTGTGTTTGCATTGCTTGTTTCAAGTTTAGGATGGGCTTCGTGCGTAAAAGAGAAAGCGCCACAGCAACTCACCAAAAAGCAGGTACAGGAAAAGATCGATTCTATTGTTGCCGAGCGGAGTATTGAGATAGAAAGGGCTGGCAAGATTGACCTTAACCTCAGGTATAAAATTGAGGTTAAAGCGAAGGCTGATTCTATTTTACTTGCCCGCACTAAACGACTGAACGGCGACACCCTTAAACCACGCGTGCCTAATTTTGCCCCTGCGTATGTGCCAATGCAACAGCGCATTAAGATACAAACGCCAACAAAACAAACCACCCAACCGGAATAATTTATGCAAACCAACACCACAAGGCCGGTACTTTACTTTGATGGTGTTTGTAACCTTTGCAGCGGCATGGTTAAGTTTGTGCTAAAGCACGACAAAAAAGAGCAGTTTTTATTCGCGCCGTTGCAGTCACCTGCCGGCGCTGATGCTTTACAACACGCCCCCGATGCTAACGAAAAAACAGGAAGCTTTATACTGTACAACAATGGCACGTACTACACACGCTCATCGGCGGCACTACACACCTTTAAACTTTTAGGCGGGGTTTGGCAGTTGTTATACGCAGCCATGATAGTACCGCGTTTTATAAGAGATGGTGTGTACATGTTCATTTCCCGCAACCGGTATAAATGGTTTGGAAAAGCAGATAACTGCATGGTGCCTACCAAAGAATTGATGGCGCGATTTATAGGGTAGGGTGTGGAGTGTGAGATTACTAGAACATACAAAGGGCTAATCGTTTTTTCAGTGAGCAATTCTATAATGGGTGGCATTATAAGATAAGATTGAACTTCCTTCTTATCTCCATGGCTTCATTTTAGAATAGCCCGCAAATAGGAGAAAACTGCCTTTCCCCAGCCAACATACTAACAAGTTCTATAGCACCAAATACGTATTCAACATAACATTGCCCTTTGGGAAGGGTAACGGAATTTATCATGAACGGAAGTCTTTTTTTGAATTTTGATAATCTTAGTTTTTAACCGCGGTCGTTCCAACATCTTGTATTTCTATAACCTTGACGATCGTTATTGCTATTCACAAATTTGCTAAAAAACCCTAACATATTATAAATTACTGCCGTATCGTAAAAAAGCTTTTCTTCTGAAACGAGTTTGGGTCATTTCGTTCGCAATATTTTACTGCATTATAGCCTGCTTTTACGTTGCCGCTGTCATCCCCGCATAAGTTCTTTCTTTGCCGCGGCGCAAAGAAAGAACCAAAGAAAGCGCCGCTTTGGGCAATCGCTCCGCTGCCCAAAGAAGCCCTGCGGCGTGTGTTGCTGAAGCTTGTTACTCTAATGTCTGCGCCGGGACGGCGGCGCAGGTACTATACAATAGTCCTTTTTTACCTCCATTTTATCGAACTCTGGTGATTAGCAATTAGCCTGTTCTTATTAAGGCACTGGACACCAACCTCCAGGAATTCCCAAAAATTAGAACTGTGCATTACTGCCCGCCGCCACCGTGCCTTCCTCTGCCGGGCATCATGCCATCAAAAGGTTGTTTGGTCTCTTCGGGAATTATGCCTTTAAATTTGCGGATGGTGTAGGTAAGTTGCAGTATAAAGTATTGTTTCAGCACCATTGTTTCGCTGTTTTCAATGTAGTTAGCCGCAACTGTGCGGGTTATGCTCTTGTTCTGGTTCAGCAGATCGAAGGCTGTAATACGGGCTTCGAGCGCCTTGTCTTTAAGAAATTTATAGCCTACATAACTGTTCACTAACAAGAAGCTTTGGTTGCCGGTGGAACTAAATGCGGTATAGTAGTTATGGTTAAGCGAGGCGTTAAGCACCAGCCTCTTCTTTACAATATAATTAGCCTTTACTGCTGTTACTGCATTGTAATAATTACTGTTCGATGCCAACTGGGTGGTGTATTTTATTATGTTGTAGTTGCCGGTATAAGAGACCGTAAAGTCAAGCTGCTCGCTGATGTTGCTACCCAACACTACACCTGCCGATGGAATATAATTATTACTGTAATTAAGCACATTATTTATTAAGCCCGGCGTGCGGGTGTAGTTAAAGCTACCCGTAAAATTAAGATTGCTTTTTATAAATTTAACAGGCATGCCGTAGGTGACGAAAGAACGCATACTCACATAACCATCCAGATTAACCGGGCGGGATAACTGGCTGTTGGCGTTAAGGTGAATGGAAGTATGGGTAAAGGTATCGCGGATGGTAGTATCCTTGTTGCCATACAGGTAATTGGCATTGCCAATGTAATTATGTATCAGGTTTACATAAAGGTTGCTGAAGAAATTGTGCTCCTTTTTTGATTTGGCCTGCCCGTAACGCACAATGAATGTTTGCTCAAAATCTTGTTTCAGATCGGGATTGCCGGTTTTGAGCTGCAGCGGATTGCTGATGTCTAACACGCTCTGCAATTGCGAAACTGATGGTGCGTCGGTATTGGTGCGGTACATCAGGCGCAAATTACGACCATCATTAAACGTGCGGTTAATTAAGGCATTAGGCAATACACTCAGGAAATTCTTATTCAACTCAAATTCTGTAGGAAAATGTTGTATACCAGCCAACTCAGCATATTGCACATTGGCACCTACGCTGTAATTAAATTTACGGTCGCCCGAACGGTAGCTCAGGTCGCCTTTTTGTATGGTATATGTATTGTCGTACTTATTGCTGAGGCTGCTGTTGAAGAGATTGTAGCCATCATCTGTGGCATCTTTATCGTACGTTTCTTTATCGGCCTTACTCTTCGATACCGACGGATTGTAGGTTGCCAGTAATTGTCCTTTTTTGCCAATGGGCTCGGTATAAGTAACATTTACACCTACCGTATTGCTGTTATTGTAGAGGTTATAGTGCTGGTCAAAAAGGCTGGAAGTATCGAACGGATACATGTAGTGGTTGGCTGAATAGTAAGTACCATCACCGCCCTTTTCGTTGAGGTTCGCATTGAAATTGACGGAAATGGTGCGGCGCATCTTTGCAAACTTATGCTGCCACAACAGGTTGCCGGAAGAGTTGTAACCATCATTAATAGCAGTTGTTTTATTGTTAATGAGGGAAGAAAGCAAACTGTGGATGCTGGTGTTTTCATTAGCCACTGTGGCCGTATTGTTATGCTGAAAACTAAGCGCGGGCGTAAATATGATGGTGTTTTCTGAATCAATAGCGTATTCCAGACGGAAGTTGAAACGGTGGTTGGTATTCTGTACGTTGGAGGTACTTTTTTCGGTATAAAGCGTGCTATCTGGCGTTGTGTACTGCCGGGTAACATCCGATGCGTTATCGGTATTTGTACCATTAAAAAAGTAACTGCCGCTCACTTTAATTTTTTTACCCCATTTGTCGCTGTAATTCAGGCCAACCGAACTGGTGGTAGCAATACCATTTTGCTGCCCGGTAAAGAAACCTCCTCCACCGCCGCCACCGCCCCGGTTGCCGCCAAAACCACCCCGGCCGCCACCGCCGCCAGAACCCGACGTAATGCCCAAAAGATCTTGCGAACTAAAATTTTGCTGGTTAATATTATTGAACAATCCTAAAAGAGATATGCGCGTATCATGATGGAAAATATTCAGGTTGCCACCTGCAATATAGCGGTCGTCAGTGCCATAGCCTGCATATACTTTACCAAAAACACCTTCCTGCTTATTCTTCTTGGTATTGATGTTCATTGATTTTTGTGAGGTGCCGTCATCAAACCCTGTAAAGGAAGCCTGATCGCTCATGCGGTCAAAAATCTGGATGTTATCAATTACTTCTGCCGGCAGGTTACGCAATGCCAGCGTAGGGTCGGTACCGAAAAAAGGCTTACCATCCACCAACACCTGCTGCACAGTTTCTCCGTTCACCTTTACGCCACTGTTATCGCTTGTTACACCGGGCATTTTACTCACCAGGTCTTCCGCCGACGCGTCAGGGTGCGTTTTATAGGCCGATGCATTGAATTGGCTGGTGTCACCCAGTTGTTTGGCTCGTACTTCAAGTGCTGAAACCGTAACACTCTTCAATTCTTTAGTGGTGCTGGTCATTTTAATAGTGCCCAACGCTACATTATCGCCTGTAACAGCAACGGTGCGCACTACCTGCGCATAGCCTACATAATCAAATTTTAGTTTATAGCTGCCGGGTGCTATATTACTGATCTGGAAATTACCATCGGCATCAGTAACGCTACCCGTTTTTATGGTGGTATCGGTTATGCCCGTGAAACTGCAACTTACCCCTATAAGGGTAGTTGTATCGGTGGCATCAACAATGCGGCCGGTTACAGAATACGTTTGGGCAAAAGAGGGAATGCAAAATACAAGTACAATAAAAAAAGAAAATATAGAGCGTGTTTTCATGTTGAGCGGTTGGACTCAAACATACGAAAAAGGTTTAACCAGCGTTCCGGCCAAAATGCAGTGTTATTGTTACTTTAACAATAACCAACTTCTTCAAAACAGGTTATTATTCCTTATCCCCCAAAACAGGTGAGTGCAACCTAAATAAAAACATAGTACTTTTATCGCTTCAATTATAAATAATTCTATGAATAAAAGGTTATTAGGGGTTTTAGCGATTGCAGCCCTTGCAGGCGCATGCAACCAACCCGCAACCAAAGAAGCTGCGAAAGCTGACATCCTCAACATTAACAGAGACACGACGGCTAACCCTGCCAATGACTTTTTTGAATACGCCAACGGCGGCTGGATAAAAAAGAACCCTATTCCCGGTGATGAAACATCATACGGAGTTGGCGAACTGGTACAAAAGGAGCTGTACGAAAAACTGAGGTTCATTAATGATGAAGCCGTAAAAAAAGGTGAGAAAAGCGGTCCGGGCCAGCAAATAGGCGATTTCTGGTACAGCGCTATGGATTCGGCAGGCATTGAGCAGAACGGCTTAAAACCTTTACAGGCTGAGCTGGATAAGATAGCTGCAATAAAAACTGCAAAAGAGGTGATGACCCAGGCCGCACACATGCACACCTATGGCGCAAATGTTTTCTTCAACGAAGGTGTAGGCCAGGATGCTAAAAACAGCGATGTGGAAGCCTATGGTATGGACCAGGGCGGCCTCGGCTTACCGAACCGCGATTACTACTTTAATAAGGACGAGCGCACCTCTAAGATACGCGCTGCTTACCCCGGTTATATTGCAACTATTTTCACCAGTATGGGCGTAGATAGTAATACGGCAACAAAAAAAGCCAGTGCTATTTTAGCCTTTGAAACCAAATTAGCTGCCGCAAGCCGCAAGCTTGAAGACCTGAGAGACCCTTACAAGAACTATAATAAATTCGCAATTACTAACCTTAACAAAATTGCACCGGGCACCGACTGGCCTACTTATTTGGGCATAATTGGTGTTAAGCATGTAGATAGCGTTATTGTTGGCCAGCCAGAGTTTTATACAGCGCTTGATAAAGCGGTTAATACAACCGATGTGCAGACCTTGAAAGATTATATGACCTTCCACCTGGTGCAAACTTTTTCTGGCTTCCTGAGCAAGCCCTATTTTGATGCCTCATTCAATTTCTACAATAAAACTATTCGCGGACAAGAACAGCCACGCCCAAGGTGGAAGCGATCGCTGGATGTGGAACAGAGTGCGATAGGCGAATCGCTGGGACAGTTGTTCGTAAAAGAATATTTCAGCCCGAAAGCAAAAGCACGCTACGAACAAATGGTTGAAAATGTGCGCACCGCTTACAAAGCGCGCATCATGAAACTGGATTGGATGACGGACAGCACCAAGCAGAAAGCCATCAGCAAGCTGGCTTCTATCAAGAAAAAAGTAGGTTATCCTGACAAGTGGAAAGATTATTCCACCTTGAAAATCGACCGTAGTTCTATTGTGAGCAACCTCATGAAATCGAACGAATGGGCAGGTAACTATGAACTGAATAAACTGGGCAAACCAGTTGATCGCAACGAATGGAGCATGACACCGCAAACCTACAATGCATACTACAACCCATCGAACAACGAAATTGTACTGCCCGCAGCCATGATGACCGTTCCCGGTTTTAAAGACGAAGATCTGGATGATGCTTTAGTTTATGGCTATACCGCAGCCAGCACTGTTGGTCATGAAATTACCCATGGTTTTGACGACGAAGGCCGCCAGTTCGATGAAAAAGGCAATCTCCGCAATTGGTGGGGACCGCAGGATTCTGCGCAATTCACTAAACGTGCAGAAGTACTGGTACAACAGTTCAACAAAATGACACCGCTGGATACCCTGCATGTAAACGGTAAAGCAACCCTGGGCGAAAACCTTGCCGACCTTGGCGGTATACTTATAGGTCTTGATGCCTTCAAGCAAACTGAGGCATACAAAAAAGGAGACAAAATAAGTGGCATGACACCATTGCAACGCTTCTTCCTTGGCTATTCCCTGGGTTGGTTAGTGGAACAACGCAAGGAACGGGTTGCCAGCCAACTGCTCACTGATGTGCATTCACCAGCAAAATGCCGCGTTAATGGTCCGTTCCCGAATGTACCTGAATTCTATGAAGCATTCAACATTAAAGCCGGCGACAAAATGTACATACCCGATAGCGCACGAGTGCATTTGTGGTAGTTTAGTCGTAAGTCTTAAGTAGAGAGTCTAAAGTAGAAAGTAGAAAGCTGTTTTGACGTAAATTGCTTTAATGCAAAGTCTTTCAACAAATACTTTTGCCCAATGCAAAAAAGTAGAAAGTAGAGAGTAGAAAGTCTAAAGTAGAAAGTAGAAAGTAGTTTTGGCGAATCGCTTTAATGCAGGGTCTTTCAACAATCACTTTTGCCCAATGCAAGAAAGTAGAAAGCTGTTTTGGGGATCAGACGACACCTACACCAATATATTTCGAGTGCCTATGCTGTACAGCATGGGCACTTTTTTATTAGCACCCACCGGACCTACCGCAAGTACTTTGGAGGAGCTTTGCGCTTCTTCACTATTGCTTATATCATTTAGAAGCCATCAAAATCCGGCACGGTTACGATTGTTGTGTACCTACCGGCACACGGTTTCATGTGATTGGTTAGCGGCTACAAACATTTTGCACCTACCGGAGCAATGACATGATTTTAGTGCCGTATCCCTGATACCTTAAATGGCATTAGAACATTTTGCACTTACCGGAGCTATGACATGATTTTAGTGCCGTATCCCTGATACCTTAAATGGCATTAGAACATTTTGCACCTACCGGAGCTATGACATGATTTTAGTGCCATACCCCTAATACCTTAAATGGTATTAGAACATTTTGCACCTACCGGAGCAATGACATGATTTTAGTGCCGTATCCCCGATACCTTAAATGGCATTAGCCTGCATTATTTATAAATGCGCTTTTGAATGTTCAATACCTTAAAAATGTCTTCCGCCCGTTAAGACCCCGGCCATGAAGGGTGACATGTTCTGCAGCTCATTTTTTCAGACTATTTTTTATACGTAAATGGTATAACTACCAAAAGGAGGCGTTGAGCTGAGTGGCTTTGCGCTTTCTTTGCGAACCCTCTGCGCACTTTGCGTTATACCATTTATATTTTAAATTTCGGCATGATTTTTGCAGTAGTTATGTATGGCAAAATTGCAAATCATAGAGATTCAGGAATCCGTAGAAGTGCTTAAGCGTCTGCTAAAGAAATCATCATCCGCTGTAGCTCCCAGG
>JBBRPD010000107.1:0-13743 GCA_038228575.1 Chitinophagales bacterium
CCGGCAAGTGCGGTAGTGCATATTGCTACCGGTGTAAAAGTGAATGTGATGGTGATGAACTCCACCGGCAGGATAGTGGTGGACCAGAAAGAAGCCACCGATATAGACCTGAGCGGGTTCGCCGATGGCATGTACCTGGTAGCGGTCTACGATGCCACCACGGGCAGCCTGCTTAAAACAGCGAAGCTGATGAAAATACAATAATTGCTCACAGAGCACAAGCATACAAAAAGAAAGAGGCTGCCCGTTTGGTGCAGCCTCTTTCTGATTGGTGTCGAATGGTGTTGGTTGGGGAATTTAAACGCAAAGCACGCAGAGGTCAACGCAAAGAAGGCGCAAAGCACGGTTTAACAGTCGATACACCTAAAAACACGGCACGGTTGCGATTGTTGTGTACCTGTCGGCACACGGTTTCATTACTTGGGTTAATGGCTACAAACCTGTTGCACCTACCGGCGCAATAACATGAATTCAGTGCGTATTTTGATGTATAAACGCTTGCCGTTACCTTTTAATATGGAAATGCGCTGTAGGCGCTACCGCTTTGTAGATATCAAGCGCCATAACACACTATACTCCGTAGGAGTTACCCCATCGTTTTCAAAATAGGGCTATTATTAAGAGTTCAATGCAACAGAAAATTTGTAGTACGCCCTCCCGCCTTTCTTCTTTTCGAAGGGAGCATGGTATTCAATAGAATAGCTCCCAAACGCAAAGCACGCAGAGGCTAACGCAAAGAAGGCGCAAAGCCCCTTTGTATCATTTACGCGTCAAAATACGGCGCGGTTGCGATTGTTGTGTGCCTACCGGCACACGGTTTCATTGAATGGGTTACCGGCTACAAACCTGTTGCACCTACCGGCGCAATGACATGAATTCAGTGCGTATTTTGATGTATAAACGCTTGCCGTTACCTTTTAATATGGAAATGCGCCGTAGGTGCTACCGCTTTGTAGATATCAAGTGCCACAACACACTATACTCCGTAGGAGTTACCCCATCGTTTTCAAAATACTATGGCAAGGTTTTCAATGCAACAGAAAATCTGTCGTACGCCCTCCCGCTTTTCTCCTTTTCGAAGGGAGCATGGTATTCAATGGAAGAGCATCTAAACGCAAAGCACGCAGAGGCTAACGCAAAGAAGGCGCAAAGCACGGTTTAACAGTCGATACACATCAAAATACGGCCCGGTTGCGATTGTTGTGTACCTACCGGCACACGGTTTCATTACTTGGGTTACCGGCTACAAACCTGTTGCACCTACCAGCACAATGACATGAATTCAGTGCTGTGTTTTGATGTGTAAATGGTTTGTTTACAGTAGTGTGTATGTTTTGGGATACAATATTCGTTACCTTTTTTGTAGGGGTATCCAACAATTTATAGCATTACAAACGGGCTGTCGAATTCGGCCAGCGTTTTAAAGGACAGATCGCGGGGGGAGATGATAGGGGCCTCACAATCCCAATTGAAACCGATGGAATCAAAACGGATGCCGGTATCATGCTGCTGACTGTATTCTGATGATACGAGGTAGTAGGTCATGGCATTTTCTGTAAGCGATTTAAAGCCATGGGCAAAGCCCTCAGGTATAAAATAGGCCAGGTGATTTTCTGCTGAAAGGATGTGTGCGTAATGTTGGCGGTATGTTGGTGAGTCGTGCCGCAGGTCTACAATTACATCGAGTATGGCACCTTGCGGGCAGAATACCACCTTGCTATGTTGGTGTGGTGGTGTTTGGAAATGCATACCCCTGATCACATCTTTTTTGGAGAGCGAAAAATAGCTTTCACGCAAAATAAAATCAACACCACCTGCCTGCAGGTTGGCATTATGGAAGGTCTTCACAAAACTACCGCGATTGTCGGCGGAAGCGGGTAGTGTTATTAACTTGGCGCCGGATAGCGGCAATTGCTCCATGTGCATTGTCGTAATAAATTAGTTATTCGCCGAAGTATGCTTTTATTTGGTCGAGGCATTTTTCATGTGCACTTTGCGCATCATTGGCATACCATTCGGCGGTCCATTTAATGGCAGTTTTTGCATCCAGTGAAGGCTCCCAGCCCAGGTCTTCTTTAGCGCGGCTGCTATCCAGTAACAATAATTTTGCTTCGTGTGGTGCACCTTCTTCAGCAAATGACTTATAGCTGCCGTGGCCATGACTTTCAATGAACACTTTAGTGAGGTCTTCTACGGTAAGCATATCGTCAGGGTTCGGACCCAGGTTGTAAGCGGTGCTGTGCTTTGTATGGTTTTCGGCCATTTTTGCAGCAAGCAGCAAGTATCCCCCCAATGGCTCCAATACATGCTGCCATGGCCTTATGGAATGCGGATTTCTTAAACCAACAGTTTCACCAAAAGCAATAGACCGAACAATATCGGGTACTATGCGGTCATCGCTATAGTCGCCACCACCAATTACATTGCCTGCGCGTGCCGCGGCAATCGCTTTTTCGTGATTGGAATAATCGTTAGGATTGAAGAAAGAGCGGCGGTATGAATCAATTACTATTTCTGCCGCTGCCTTACTTGCCGAATACGGGTCATACCCACCCAGCTTATCGTCTTCTTTAAAAGGCAAACCCCTTTCAGGGTTATCGTACACTTTATCTGTTGTTATCATAACGCCTATGCAAGGCGGTACCAGTGTTCTTATGGCTTGTAAAACATGTGCAGTACCCTGCGCATTTACCAGGAAGGTATAAGCGGGTTTTTCGTAGCCACGCCTCACTAATGCCTGTGCTGCAAAATGAAATACAAAATGTGGTTCGAAGCTGATCAATTCCTCCGTGAGCCTCTGCTGGTCGCAGATGTCAGCAATTACCGACTGGCTGCAAAGTTTATCTCCATCAATAAGGTTGTAGAGGTCTGTTTCCTTTTCAGGGTCCAGCGAATAGCCTTTTACGTCAGCACCAAGCCAGTTAAGTATCTGCAGCATCCAAGCCCCCTTAAAACCGGTATGCCCGGTAAGGAAAACCCTTTTGCCCTGAAAGGCAGCACGTAAATAAGAAGCGTTTACCACTTTTTCCATATAGGGTCAGTTTGCCAGAGGTGTTCTAATTCTTCTTTATCTCTTAATGTATCCATGCATTTCCAGAAGGAATTATGCTTGAATGCGCCTATTTGTGTATCTGTCGCGAGGTCGTCCATTGGCTGGCGCTCCCACATAATATCATCAGCATCATCATGCAGATATTTTTCAATACCCGGTTCCAGCACGAAGAAACCGCCATTTATCCAGGTGCCGGAATCGGCTGGTTTTTCTTCAAAGCTATCAATGGTGCCATCTTCCTGCATTTTGATAACACCAAAGCGGCTGGTAGCCTGTATGGCGGTCATGGTGCATATTTTGCCACTGTTTTTGTGGAAAGCCAGCAGTTCATCGATGTTCACATCGCTTACACCATCGCCATAAGTGAGCATGAAGGGTTCATTGCCAATGTAAGGCAATACGCGCTTCAGCCTGCCTGCGGTCATGGTATCCAAGCCGGTATCGATAAGTGATATTTTAAAAGGCTCCGCTGATGTTTTGTGTACTTCCAGCGAATTGGTAGCCAAATCGACAGTTATATCTGCATTGTGCAGGAAATAGTTGGCGAAATATTCTTTAATCATCCAACCCTTATAGCCCAGGCAAATAATGAATTCGGTATGGCCATAAGCCGCGTATGTTTTCATGATGTGCCATAAAATAGGTTTGCCACCTATTTCAATCATTGGTTTGGGCCTTAGTGAAGATTCTTCGGAGATACGGGTACCTCTTCCGCCTGCGAAAATTACTACTTTCATGTCGCAAATATATACAAAGTGGCAATGCTTTACCCGCTTCTTAGCTTAATTAATGTGAAAAAGTAGCGTTTTTTTGTGGGGCATGGGGAAGGGTGGCATGTTGTGCTGGTTATACTACAATACTGAGCTCTATTTACGGCGGGGTAAATCTTGGTTTTCTGTTTATTTATCATCTGCTTGTAGACGATGTTTCCTCCGTCAACATGACAAGGGCTGCGTTGGGCAGATGATACCTCAATAACCAACTCTGGCTTTGTCATCCTGAGCCTATATTCCGCGTTGCCGTAATCAACCTGCAATGAAAATCAATAGGGTAGATGCGGTTCAACGCCCTTCGGGGTTGGCCCCCCTTTGTTATAGTTACCCCTGGTTTCACCAGGGGCTATTCATGTTAAAGTCCTCCGGACTTTTTACCACATGGAAGCACAATATCCACAAGCCCAAAGGGCTTGAACAAAAATAGCCGGGAGTGAAACTCCCGGAATGTAAAAAAACACGACGAAGCCTGAAGGGCTTCAACACATATAAAATGAAGCTACAAAACATACTTGTCATCCTGAACGCAGTGAAGGATCTTACCCATTCCGTTCTTGCCAATAAAGTGTGTCGAGTTAAACCTTTTTACGTGCATGCCGCTTGGGGTTAGGCAGATGATACCCCATCAGTCAACTCTGTCTTTGTCATCCTGAACGCAGTGAAGGATCTTACACATGCCGTTCTTGCAAATAAAGTGTGCCGGGTTAACCTTGATATAACTTTAACTTTTTCGTTTGCAATACAAACATGAAATTCACGTTAGCTTGCATTGTCTGGGCCCTGTTTCTTTTATACTTTAGTTTCTTACTTTTACCTCCGAAAACTGACTCATGTATTTATTTTCTGACTTATTGCTACAGGCTGCCGATACCGCTATGAAAATAATGGCGAAGCCCGCTGAGACTCCGGCTGAAACTATTTCTTTGTTCCACTTATTGAAAGAAGGTGGGGTATTGATGATTCCGCTTTTGCTGTGCTCCATTATATTGGTATACGTGTTTGTGGAGCGCCTTATGGTGATACGCAAAGCGGGTAGCATTGATGATAAATTCATGGGTAACATACGGGAGCAAATTGTAAAGCATAATATTGAGGGTGCAAGGGCAACCTGCAAAATGAGTGATACTCCTGTTTCGCGTATGGTAGATAAGGGCCTGAACCTGGCTGATAAGCCTTATGATTTTATTGAAAAATCGATGGAGAATACCGGTAAACTGGAAGTTTATAAACTGGAACGTAACCTTTCTATTCTTTCCACTATTGCCGGCATTGCGCCTATTTTTGGCTTCCTGGGTACTATTGCGGGCATGATCATTTTGTTCTTTAATGTGCAGCACCAGGGTTTTTCGCTGGAAACCATAGCAGGCGGTATTTACACCAAGATGGTAACATCGGCTGTGGGCCTTATTATAGGCTTGCTGGCTTATGTAGGTAATGCCTACCTGAATGCACAGATCAATAAGAATGTAAACCGCATGGAAGCGGCATCGGTTGAATTTTTGGATATCATAATGGAAACAAGCCACCAGTAAGCATGAATATACGCAGGCATTTACGCGAAGAACCGGCTGGGCACTCATCGGCACTGAATGACATTTTGTTCATTCTGCTGCTGTTTTTCCTTATTATATCAACCCTGGCGAACCCTAACGTGGTGAAGCTGAGCATCCCTAAAGCAAAAAGCGATACCAAGGCCAAGCAAACCGTTGTAGTATCGATAAACGACAAGCAACAGTTCTTTGTAGGTACACATGGCGTTGCCGTAGATTCTTTAAAGTTGGTTATTGGTGCTGCCGTAACCAAGGCGAATGATGCGGAGCCAACCGTTGTTATTAATGCGGATAAACAAGCTACTGCCGATAATATTGTCGCGGTAATGCGTGCAGCGCATGAGCTCAATTTAAGGACAGTATTAGCAGTTGACAATAATAGCCGGTAAAGCCCTTCAGTAGTAGGTACATTATTGAGTAGCAGGAGGAAGATTTTATTGCACTACTTATCATCTGTATCACCCCTTCCCTAAAGACTGACATATAACGTCATCAGCTTAATTTTTCAGTAGTTTTTGGCTTTTCAAAAGTTTACAAAACAAATCATATCTACTCACCCAAGGGTGGGAGGTTTTTTTAAGTAGCAGGGGGCTTTCCTTATCATTGAGTTGAGGTTGTGAACTATGTCTCACTTTCAGGCAATGTCATTTAGTTAATGGAAAAATCCCGAAGGGATGACATTATTATAGAAAATTAAAGTGTGTAATTTGGTTAAACTCCTAAGGAGTGACAGAACACAAAACACCATTTTAATGCTTAAATCCAATGTCATTAACTTAGCGCAAATATCCTCACCCCCCGGCCTCCCGAAGCGAATTCGGGACAGGCTCTCTCCATAAATGGTAGAGGGGAGATTAATGTCAACGGCGTGCCGCAGGCATGACGCAAAATCCATTAAGTTAATGACATTGGGCTTAAATCCTTAACTTAATGGAAAAATCCCGAAGGGATGACATTATTATAGTAAATTAAATTGTGTGATATGGTTAAACTCCGAAGGAGTGACATATAACACAAAACACCATTTTAAGGCTTAAATCCTTAACTTAATGGAAAAATCCCGAAGGGATGACATTATTATAGTAAATTAAAGTGTGTAATATGGTTAAACTCCGAAGGAGTGACATAACACAAAATACCATTTTAAGGCTTAAATCCTTACCTTAATGACAGGCCATAAGACAGGCTTACATTTAGTGTTACCTCCCTTTTAATTTGCCAAGATATCATTGAGAACAGGACAATTTTTAAATGGTAGGTGTTATTTCAAAACCCCACTTAGAAGGGCTTCTAAAGCATCGCCACGAAGATCGCGGCCTATAACTTTGCCGGTTGGGTCGAGCAGGAAGTTAAAGGGGATGGATTGTATGCCATAGGCTTTAGCCGCATCAGCGTTCCAGCCTTTTAGGTCGCTGCCATGGTTTGGCCAATCCAGTTTATCATCTTTAATAGCTTTTTCCCATTCTTCTTTTTTGTTATCGAGCGATACACTGAAGATGGCGAAATTCTTATCCTTAAATTTCTGGTAAGTGCGCACAACATTTGGGTTTTCAGCGCGACATGGTTTACACCATGAAGCCCAGAAATCGACCAATACATAATGGCCGCGTAATGATGATAAGCTTATTGTACTGCCGTCAGGCGCAGTTAAGGTAATTTCAGGCGCTTTCTGGCCTACATCAACATTGCCACTTGCGGTTTTTGGTGCATGTAGTTTTGAGGCTATTTTAATATAGTACTCGGCATAATCCCTTGTCATTTTTGTGCCGGGGAAACGCTTGTTCAGTGTCTGTGCAAATGTTTCCATGAAGGGCCCTTCTGATGCCGCATTCAGCATTCTTGCTGCTAAAATGGCGTTGGGCTCAAAATGGGTAGAATCAGCATAATTTTCAACGAACTGCGTAAAGCCGAACTGCATATCGTCAAAGTCTTTTGAGGCAACTGCAAGCAGGCTATCCTTGCCCTGTGCACGTAATGTATCCTGAACCACACTGAGCGTGTTGATATCACGCAGATGTTCCCGGATGGAAAAAATGAACCAGCGTAAACTTGCAGAACCCGGGGAGCCGGTAACGGTATAATTTTCTATGGAATCCCAAGCTGAGTTAACAACAATGTTTCCCTTGTCGATGGAAAGCAGAATAAACCTATTCTTTTTGAAGTGTAATCGGTACAAGCCTGGTTCCGGTGCTACAGCGCTGATTTCGAAACCTCCTTTTGAAGTAGAGCGTTGAGAATCTACGATTGTAATAATATCATTGGCATTCAGTTGTTCTAAAATAACTGTCTGCTCTGGCATATTGGTAATGGTGCCTGAAATAATAAACTTCCTGCTGCCGTTGCTACAGGCAGTGAGCATACTTGATACAATAAAAAAGAAAAGTAGCTGTTTATATTTCATTCATACGATTTTTATTTCCGGTTAGCCACATTCCCTTTGCGTGCCTAGCAAAAATAATAATGCAAATGTCAACAAATGCCTAAAGTTTACAAACTAAGAAGGGCAGCACGAACCACGCATTGTTTGTTAATCGTAAATTATTTGTTAATTGAGTTGACGATTGTTTTATTTTTTATTTTGTTTAGTTAATTTAGAGTCATAAAATGTAAACGTATGGTACTCAGTGAAACGTGGTTTATGGAAGGGTTTATTGATTTTGAGTTGCAGAAGTATCGCCTGCTGGCTTACCTGAAAGATGTTAAGAATAGTTTTAACGCAACAAAGCTTTATCCGCAATTATCTGATATTGTGGCGCACTATAAAAACTTACTGGCTTTCAGGGAAAACAAGAAGCTGATGCAGGATAAATTTCCGCGCAGGCTCGACCAGATAAATGCACAAAAGCTGGAGCTGGTATTTGAGAAAATGCTTGCCGATACTGATGTTATGCAGGAACTGGAGCATATAACCGACTATGCGCTGGAACAGATGAAGGACACCATAACGGAAGGCGCGGAAATATTCGATTTTGTGGAAAAAAAGCTGCTGGTAGAAGCGGTAGGCATCATGCCGCTGTATAAGAACGAGGGTTACGTTTTTCTGCACTACGGCGATAAATTTGAAGTGCGTGTATATAATTATACTATTACGCTTTTTGAACACCACAATGCCCGGTTTAAAGGTATACGCATGGAATATATGGACACCCGGAGCAAAACACCCGCAAATACTTATCAACAAATAAAGCTGGACGTGATTCGCGATTACCGTGCATTACCTAATCCGGCTGTGTTCATTGTCGATTTTCCGTTATCTGTGCCATTGAATGAAACCTTATTGCCAATTGCCAAGCGCGTACTGGTAAAACATATTTCGGAGGGAGGCAGTTAGCAACAGCTAGTGCTGGGGTATTTGCCGATTACGGACAGGGTGAGTTGTGACAGGCTAAGAATTATGTTTTTATGGGGGTAGCGGGAACGGAGTAAATGCCATAGCAAACAAGGAAAACATACTTTTCCACATAAAAGGACCAAAGGTTTTGTAAAATTAGCAAATACAGGTTGGCAATGCCAAACAAAACCTATCTTTGCCCCTTCCTAATTTTAATAATTATGTCTTCAACCTGGTTCCGACGTAGCAAACAAGGTATACTTACATCTACGAAAGAAAAGAAGGAAACCCCCGACGGACTGTGGCATAAATGCCCCGAATGCAAGGCAACCAGCACTAAAAAGGAGCTGAGTGACAATATGTACGTTTGCCTGCATTGTGGTTACCACAACCGTATAAATGCTGTAGAATATTTCGAGATTTTATTTGATAGCAATAAATTCGAAGAACTGTTTACCAAAATAATGCCCAAAGACATGCTGCACTTTATGGATATGAAACCATACGGTTCAAGGCTGGTGGAGGCGCAAAAAAATACAGGTCTTACCGATGCTATGACTGTTGGTGTGGGTAATATTAATGAGCAGGGCGCAGTTATAGCCTGTATGAATTTCAACTTTATTGGCGGCTCCATGGGCTCGGTAGTAGGGGAGAAGATATGCAGATCTATCGATTATTGCATTGAACATAGATTGCCGCTTATAATTATTTCAAAATCGGGTGGTGCCCGCATGATGGAAAGCGCGTTTTCGCTGATGCAGATGGCCAAAACAGCCGCTAAGCTTACACGGCTTGCCAAGGCGCAATTGCCTTATATATCGTTCATGACGGACCCTACTACTGGTGGTGTTACGGCATCGTACGCTATGCTGGGCGATGTTAATATAGCCGAGCCTAATGCGCTTATTGGTTTTGCCGGCCCGCGTGTTATTAAAGAAACTATCAAGAAGGATCTGCCAGACGGCTTCCAGAAGTCGGAATTCCTTTTAGAGCATGGTTTCCTGGATTACATAGTTAACCGCAAAAACCTGAAATACAAATTGGCAATGACTATTGATTGGTTTATGAAATCAAAGTCGTAAGTCGTAAGTAGAAAGTCTAAGGCTGTTTTCCGTCTGGTAAATCTATTGAAAGACAGTTTCTACTTTATACTATCTGCTTTTTATTAATAAAACAGCTTTCTATATTATACTCTCTGCTTTCTACTAATTAAAACAGCTTTCTACTTTATACTATCTACTTTCTACTTACTCAATGGCTGATTCCGGAATATACATCAAAAACAAACCTGCGACTTTTGAATATGCCATTGAGGATAGGCTTAAGGTGGGTATTGTGCTTACTGGTTCGGAGATAAAGTCGGTGCGGAATAGCAAGGTGAGTTTTAATGATAGCTATTGCCTGTTTGAGGGCACGGAGATGTTCATCAAGAGCCTGCACATTGCCGAGTATGTAAATGCAGGCTACGCCAGCCATGCACCTGTTCGCGACCGTAAATTATTACTTACCCGCAAGGAGTTGAATAAATGGCAGGCAAAGGTGAAAGAGAAGGGCCTCACCATTGTTCCCTTAAGCATGTACATTGATGAAAACGGCTTTGCCAAACTTGAAATAGGCTTGGGTAAGGGTAAAAAACTCCACGACAAGCGCGAAACCACCAAGAATAGGGAAGTAGAAAGGGAGATGAAAAGGTATATTAAGTAGAGGGTTATTAAGGATTCTTTTTCTTCTCCTTTGCCTCTATTTCGGTTAACTCTTTTTTGTAGGCTGCTAAGTCCCATTGTACGTTAAATCGTGCCAGGTAGTCAGCCAGGGGTTCAAGACCTACATCAGCACGCCTTTTATCAACATTATCCGGGTCTATCATAGGTCTAAGACTCATTCCAGATTGGTTGCCAGTCAATTGGCTCCCATAGATCTGTTTTTTACCTTCGCCGAGCGCAACACGGTCTTCCAGTAGCGCCAAAGCCGACGGCTCGGCATTTTTGGCTTTTACAGCCTGTCGCATCACAGGCAGGTATTTTTTCTGTATCTGGGGTTGGAGTGCTGAATGACAAGGAATAGGGCCGCGTTGCCGTCAACACCTACTTTTTCGGCGTTTGGCCACCCATATTTTTCAAGTATATTTTCAACCTTCAAAAGATTTAGGGAATCGATGAGGCGAATTTTATACCATAGTTTTTCTGCTTCAATGCAATTGGACCCATACTTTTTGATGGTGTCTTCTAATTGAATACGGTATTTCTGGTCATTGTAAAATACAGTATCTAATGTGGACCTGACTATTTGGAATGACTCAGGTTTCGAGACAGTTTCGCTTGTAAATGGGGCTTGCTTGCAGCCAGCGAGATAAAGAACAGCTACAGAAATGCTGATTACATTAATTGTATGCCTCAATATGCGGTTAGTGAATAAAGCTGTCACATTGTTTTTTTTTGCGCACGGGTTAGCAAAGTGCTCTCGCAGAAACGAACTAGCTTCCCAAACCCACATAAAACGGATATTGAGCCATTAAGCCATTAAGTAATTAAGCCATTATTTAAAACTACTGCCCATCAGTATATGGGTTCTTTTGCCTGCGGAAATCGCCACGCTTCCAGGCATCGAAGAATTCGGCCCAGGCAAGCGGGTTAAGTATGTTCATTGGTTTGTTTTGGCCGTAGTAAACGGCATCGCGGGCTTGTTGTTGCAGCAAGGCGGTCTGCGATTCGCGGCCATCTTTAGGCAGGGTAGCTGCTAGTGCGCGCAGCATATACACATCGGTGTTTTTGCGGGCCATTTCATATTGGTCGTTGGGTATGTGCCAGTGCAGGAAGGCATAATCAAAACCTTCTTTGGTTGGCAAGGGGCGTATTATGGTTTCCGCCAGGTAAAATGTATCCTGAACCAAGAGCTGGATCACCGAGAAAAACTGCCCTTTCAGGTCTTTACGCACCACAAATTCTTTAGGGCGATAACCGAGGCTGCTGAATTGCAGGGTGTCGCCTTTATAACATACTATGCTGAAAACGCCATTGTATTCGGCTTCAACACCCCTGTTCTTGCTTTTTACCTGTACGGTAACATACGGCACGGCTCGGAGGCTGTCGGCGGTCATTACAACACCGTTTATCTGAATGATATTCTCATTCGATGCCTGTGCCGCAGCAGTTGTTATGCCGGAAGCACAAAAAAGAAAAAACAGGCATTGTATTATAGAATTTAAGCGCATACCTCACAAAGTTAAGTATTAATAAACAAAGCAGAGAAGCTACTTATGGCAGAATAAATATTCTTAAATAGGGTTGTAGTAAAAATCAATATTACTGTCAACAAAGTAACTGGGTTTGACTTACTTTTGCACCTGAATAAAGGCATATTTAACAAAGGTTTACATGATAACAAAAGAAGCAGTATTAGAGGCGTTGAGCAATGTGCAGGAGCCAGATCTGGGCAAGGACCTGGTAACGCTGAACATGATAACTGATATACGTATTGATGGTAAACATGTTGCGTTTACAGTAATACTCACCACGCCTGCATGTCCGTTAAAGGAAATGATTGAGAAGGCGTGCGTGAACGCCATTCATCACCTGATAGATAAAGAAGCGAGGGTTACAGTGCACATGACGGCCAACGTTACCAACAACCGCAAGGACAACAAATCGGTACTGCCAGGTGTTAAAAACATTATAGTGGTAGCCTCGGGCAAGGGTGGTGTTGGCAAGTCTACAGTTGCGGTTAACCTGGCCATAGGTCTGGCACAGGAAGGCGCTTCGGTTGGTTTGCTGGATGCCGATATTTATGGCCCTTCAATACCCATAATGCTCGGTTTACGCGAAGAGCGCCCGAAAATGACCGATATCAACGGTAAAAATATGATAGTGCCTATGGAAAGGTACGGTATTAAGGCTATTTCCATTGGCTTGCTTATTGACGAAAAACAAGCGGTTATCTGGCGCGGACCAATGGCTAGTTCTGCCATAAAACAATTCATAACCGATGTTTATTGGGGTGAGCTGGATTACCTGGTTATTGATATGCCACCCGGAACCGGCGATGTGCACCTTACACTGGTGCAAACGGTGCCGGTAACCGGTGCTGTTATTGTTTCTACCCCTCAGGCGGTAGCAGCTGCCGATGCGCGTAAAGCCATCATGATGTTCAAGCAGCCACAAATTAATGTGCCTATACTGGGTATTGTTGAAAACATGGCTTACTTCACACCTGCTGAATTGCCGGATAATAAGTACTACATATTTGGTAAGGGTGGCGCAAAACAAATGTCAGAGCAGTTTGAACTGCCGTTCCTGGGCGAAATACCATTGGTGCAGAGCATAAGGGAAGGCGGGGACAAGGGCATACCTGCTTCGGTTGATGATGAGCCGATAGCCAAACATGCATTCAGCACCCTTGCGCAAGCCGTAGCGCGTGGTGTAGCGATGCGTAATGCGAACATGGAACCAACCAAGATACTGGAAATTGTTGGGTAATAGTTTCGCGCGAAGTCGCAAAGCCGCGGACGCGTTTTGGGTGAATGATATTCAAGATTTAAGAGGTGCAAAAACGGAATAAGTTTATGCGTGAAAATGAAATAGCGAAGATCGTTGTCAATACGGCATTTCAGATACATTCAAAAACTGGCAGGGGTTGCTGGAGTCGGTATGAGGAGATTCTTTGTTACGAATTGACGAAGCAAGGCTTATTTGTTGAGCGTCAAAAAAGAAGTGTCTGTTATTTGAGACGGCATTAAACTGAATATTGAATTTCGGGCAGATCTGATTGTTGAGAATAAAGTTATACTTGAATTCACTACTGTCCGATTAAAATATTATTTGTAAAAGTACGTAACACCTGCGCCGCCGTCCCGGCGCAGACATTAGCGTAACAAGCTTCAGCAAAACACGCCGCAGGGCACTTTGGGCAGCGGAGCGATTGCCCAACGGCGTAAGCCCTCATTGAGTCCATTAAAAGACAAACATTACCGAAATAAAGTGCCGCTTTTTTTGGTTCTTTTTTTGCGGCAGCACAAAAAAAGAACATGGAGACGCGATGACA
>JBBRPD010000108.1:0-13374 GCA_038228575.1 Chitinophagales bacterium
ATTGGCTCACTGATGTACTCATAACAATCCCATATCACCCCATTAATAAAATCAAAGAACTACTGCCGCATAATTTTAAGCCGAAGCAAAATTAACACACGAGCCTTTAATGGCAAAGGTGTACTTGGTTAAGGGGATACATGCAAACAACTGGAATAGCTTCATTGTAAGGCATTTTGTATACGTCTAATACCAATTCCATCTGTGCTACAAAGTCGCTACTTTCTAATGGAGGTATTACCCATCCCTTTACCCGCCAGGGCTTAATTTCGTTTTTTTTAGTACTTGCCGAACTGTTTCATGAGATACACTCTCCGCATAATTTAACTCAACCATTTTATCTGCTAACATGCGCAATGACCATCGTGCATAACCTGTAGGTGCCTGACTACAACTAATGGCGACCAAATGAGCTTCAAACTCTCCGTCGGTTTTAATGTCCTTTACTTCCGGATAGGCTTTACGATCCATACAAGCTTCGAACCCTTCTTCTACAAAGCGTTGTTTTAGCCGCTCAACCGTTTTGGCGCTGACATGAAGTATTTGCGCAATTATTTCATTAGATGATTTCTTAGTTGCATCACCTTCATCGCAATTAAGCAAAATACAAGCATTGCGAAACTGAAGAGAACTATGTTTCCCCTTACTCAAAATAGCTTCGAGCTGTTGCTGTTCTTTTTCTGTTAGAGTTACCTTATACCTTATCATCGCCTTTTTGTATGACAAATATAACAATATAAATTTAACAGACAAAATTAATTTGACATGACACTAGAGCATTTTCAAACATAAGAATCTCGACAATTAATAAATGACTTATTTAATCTACTTTGAACTTTCAATACTTAACATTCCAGAGAACAAGTATTTTTATCATCAACATATCGGTAACACTATTGGGTTAGCTTAGCAAATAAATTCCCAGTAATATTTCGACATTCTCATTCTCATTCGCATAATATAATGTATCCAAGGTATCTAGTATATCTACAAGGTCATCATTTGAAAATAATTGTGTAATTTCTTTGTTTAATAACACTTGCCTAAAGTCTTTATCGGATTTGTTTTCAGCATTTACTATTTTCAGCGCTTGTTTTAGTAGATCTGATTTTTTTGATGCACCAATAATATTGAGTGCATTAATTGTTTCTGGAGCAAATTGACCATAGCCATTTACAAAATATTGATGAAACCCTCCATTTAAAACCTGGTTATGAAGAACAACAACCAAATAAGTGATTTGTAAATAAGTAGGTAGTCCAACTATATATTCGTACCATTTCGTGTTTAGTGCAGTCAGCCATTGTTCCTTTATACCCCCAACAGCTTCCGCATAATTTTTGTTAATAATTTCGATATTGTTCATGGTAGTGTTATTTAATAAATGCACCGGGATACATTGTTTTATTCATTTGAATCAATTGTTGTAAGGAGCTATTAGGTATATCTGGATAGACACGTCTTAATTCAAAAATATCTCTCGCCAAAACTTCACGTGCGCTTGAAAGCCCCTCCGTAATTCTTGATAAAACATTTATACCTTCCGTATGTCCCAATTTTGGCACTAAAATAGCTGGAGCAGTATTTAAATTATAACCAGGTATTAATTTAGCCATTAAAGCTTTTTGCCCCACATGGTGTGCATCCAAACCTACTTCAACGCCTTTTAACGCTCTATATGACCCGACTTCAAAAACTCTGCTAGCTGCCTTTCCAGCCCTTATTCCTGCACCAATCTCTGTGGTCCCACCTAAACTAATTGCGTCAGCTACAGCAAGTGCAGTAAAAAAACCTCCTAAAATATAGTGTCCATTCTGGAAATAATCAATTGCCGATCGGCCATCACCCCAAACCGGCGCACAACCTTCCATAATTCCTGGTTGCCCTATACTTCTACTTACATCTTCAAGAGGTTCCCAACGATATGACGTAACTACTTCATTCATCACATGAGTATAGTTTCCGTCTTTGCTCTGTAACCAATATGCGGTTCCAGGAACTCCATAACCAAAATAAACTAATTTTTCAAGCCTATCGTCAATCGGATTATACCTTACACCATTATCTCTTTCGGACCGTATTTTTTTAACGAAAATTGCCCAATCTGTCTTCGCACTAGCAATAACTGCAGGATCTTCATACCAAGGAGTAGATGATTCATTAAAACCTGCTCTGGGGGCTCCCCCATAATAAGGAGTAGTGCTACCACCATTAGTGTTATCGTGCATTCCACCGTTGCTCCAACAACCACTCGGGTCAATTTGGTTTGCTGGGTCGTTACCCATACCAGTATATCCGCTGGGAAATTGTTCAGCTGGGTCAATTCCCCAAAACCTTCCAATTTGTGGGTCGTACTGCCGAGCAGTAAAATCATATAAATTCAGGCCCAGGTCATCCTGCAATTCTTTTCCCTGGTATTTTATTTTGTTTTTTATTCCTCCTGTGGCACTAGCCATGTTAACCGTCAAACCAAACGGATAATAATGGTTCTCCTGAATTAAACCTCCATGGTACAAATTTACAGTAAAACCGTCAAATGCTATAGGCATTGTTGAAATAGCAGTTGTTGCCAGTACTACATACCCGCCCATTTTCGCTCCCATCTTTGAAGAGCCCATTAACTGCCATTGGCCGGCGCCCTTCGTAATTTGTATAGCACCACTCAATTCCGGATGAAAAACCATCTCTTCATCAAAAAACAAGTAATTAATGTATGCCCTGGGCGCAGTAAAATCGGTATTCTGAGCCATTATTGCATCATAGGCATCATAATTAATGTTGTTCATACTGGCATTAACCAGCTGATTGCCGGCCTCACCAGTATTAGCCGAATTCATGCCTGCCAAAGTACCAACGAAAGCATCCATCATAGTACGGGTACTCTGAAAATCAGTTATACTTGTATCTTCATAGTAGCTTTGTGCAGCGACATCAAAAGTATCACCCGGCATCACCCTCAGCATAATAGATGTACCAATCCTTCTGGCTGAATCACCTCCATTCAGCAAGGCTTCATATTGGTCAACGGGGTCTATTGAACTTTGTTTACCTGACCGTACATTGTCAATGTTTGCGAATATTGCGTTTTCAACGGCAGCATTACTTGCCTCGTGCGTAGCAATATAGGTCGTCGTATTGCCCATTTTTCCATATCCACCAGCCATAGTTAAGCCACCAGAAGATGCGTCACCCGGGTTAGTTCCCTCCAATGGGGGTCTGGGTGCATTGGTTAAATAGCCACTAACTACTGTACGAACATTCCCTAAATGATCTTTCACAAAATATTCATAAGTATAGGGGTATGGTGTCGTTGCCGCGGCGGCGGCGGCAGCAACTATTGAAGGAGTATATACAGATCTGCCTTCCTGGTGTAAAATTGATTCTGGCACATCGTTTCTATATGTATAAGGGCCACAGTAGCTATATTCGGGTATTGGGGTTATACTGGTTGTAGCATCATTAATTTTCTTTCTTACCAATCCTCCGTCTGCATCATAAATATTACTTATTGTACTGCCATTTGCAAACGTAATTTTTAGTGGCTGGTCCGCTGCATTATACGTTATAGAGGTGATGCTCTTATTGGCATCTGCAATTAAATTACCGTCATTGTCATAATCATAATCTGGGCATGGGGTTCCGCCGCAACTACTTGCCGATGCGTCCTTGAAATCCTCATTCCCAGCCAGGTGGTAAGTTGCGCCGTCAGCTACATTATCCAGCTTATCTGACACCGGATGGTAATTATAAATTAAATGATCTATCAACTGAGGTGTAGGTAAAGAAGCACCTGTACTAGCAGTAGCCCCCATTTGGAACAACGTCTTTAAATTGCCATTGTCATCATAAGTTATGTTCGATGATGTAAAATCTGTATGCACTTTATTCCATGTTTCCCCACCAGATGAAATGCAAGGCGTTATGGAGTTAGAAGTTGGTTCACATAAGTGCCTGAACTCCGCATGGTTTAGCCTTCCAGCCGCATCGTATTCATATCCGTACGACCGAAGCGGAGTACTGTGGGACGCTCCTCTCCATTTTATACCTGAAATACTACCATCATATCGCGGGCTATTAAAATCAAAATCATACCCAATCACAAGCCCAAACGTTGAAGTTGTTGCTTGTGGGCTGCATTCATTATTGGTATAATCTCTGTTTATAGTAGTTAATTGCCCTCTTAAATTATAATCATAATTCTGGAACTCTACCCCACCAAGAGATTTTTGTTTTATATTACCCAGATCATCATAAATATAGTTTGCAATCATTACGGCACCACCACCGTCAATTGTTTGCTCGGTATAACGTAATCTTGCGCCATTATAATAATCATATACATACTTATTTTCTACAGTACTGGTAGTCAACCCACCAGAGCCATCCTTGTCATGGTGCTCTAAAACATCAACAACTTTATGTCCCGAAAAATCATACTTTGAAGTAAGTAAGTCCCACGGCACAGTTGATGCGCCTGCTTTACAGTTATCAAACGTTTCAGGCCATTTAGGGTTCAAGCTTTGTACCTGTATTATCTGCCCCGACTTATCATAAAAGAAAACGCTAGCGGTCCAGCTATCTGATGGCCCCCCAGTACTGGAAAGCACCTCAGTAAACAAACTGCTTACATTCACCCTTGTAATGCTACAGGTAAGTAACCCCTGTGTAAACATATAGGGTGTATAGGCAACTGCCATAGATGCGGCAAGGCTTGATGCCGCACTCGCATAAGCGTAGCTGAATGTTTTCGGGATCTCGTATTTATCATAAAAATTTACCTGATCAATTTCACAATCAGGAATTGAAGATGGATATGTGCCCGGCACTCCATTCAATAAAAAGTCTTCGAGCGATCCCAATGCATAAGGACCTGCTGTGGTTCCTGAAGCGGGCGTCAATTCATTTTGCCAGTACGTATAGGGCAAAGCACTGGCAAAATAACCACTAATAACTACCCTGTCCCTGCTATCGTAAAGTGTAAAGCTATAGATAGGGGTCGATTGCGCCGCCATAGCTGGCGTTTGAGAAAGAACCGGGCGATTTTTAACATCGTAAACCACATAATTTTTACCTATTTGTCCCGGCACACTTTTTGCCGTAATACTGCCAAATTCGTTAAAGTCATTTGTGTATGTCAGGGTAGAAACTGATGTAAATGGCGCTCCGGATGTACCCAGCGCCTGTGTACCTTTAGGGGTTAAGATATGCACCAATTCACCCATGTCATTATACAAATAATATGTGGTCTGCCAATGTGCTGCTCCACTTGCATTGGTTTGAGTCTTCTTGCAAATGATTCTCCCGTTTTTGTCGGCAAATTCATGCGTCTCGCCATTGTGTGGTGTTTGCGTTACCTTAACAGATAGTTGGTTGGGAGCATATGTTGACGGAGTAGGTGTCGACACGATTCCAGTAGGCGAAACATTGTAAATAACTATCGCATCAATCGCAGTGTTAAATATTGCCGTTACCTTAGTTCCGTTTCCCTGGCCGGTAAATGATGCGCCTGGGGCAAATGATTCTGTAGTTGGTACGCCACCGGGATAAGAAACTAGAGTTTCGTTATAAGATCTACCACCTTCATCGGGATATGCTGCTGAAAAATAAGCCCGTTGATCGACAAAAGCCGATGCTTGAAACTGACTTGAAGGAGCCGTTACATAAGGGCTAAAACTAAAAGAGTTTAACGAGTTTCTAAGATCATTAATAGAAACAATGTCGTGAGCACCAGTTCCTTGCACCCTGGAAATTGTTTCTATGGTTTCGCCAAAACCATTTGCATAATTTGTAACCATTCCACATGGCCCAGCTATTGTTCTGGAAAAAAATGGAGAAGATGTAGAAGATATTTTACATAAAGGCACAATAACCCTGGTATAGTTAAATGAACCAGCAGATGTAGGAGTAAATAATGCAGGCAAGGAGGCGATTGCTCTCGTGGGGGTGGTCGGACTGCCAATAGCCCCGATCGGTGAATTCTGCCCTGAGACACGCAAATGCACACTGGCTGCTATTATTGCTAAAATAATTATTTTTTTCATATGGTATTTTTATAAGGTTTAATAATCGCTGCCCTGAACGACATGCTTTTGAAATGAAAGAATATTACCCTCTATATCTCTGGTTATGGTCACCCTCCCCATTGCATCATATTCAAAATAGGTAATCTTATTTCGCTCATCACTATGGCTTGTAACGCCTATAAGGGGTTCATAGGTATACGTTTCCATATTGGCTTCAATTGGCAGGAATCTTAATTCATCAATTTGCATTGTACCTGACGGACAATTAATTGCCAGGTGGTGTGTTCCGTCCCCAGTAAGTTCAGCAGTAGTTAATGTCCACCCATTTATAGTAATTTGGTCGGTAAACGTTGCCGAAAAAACTGATGGTGTTGCTGGATGCGTTCCCTTATACCAAACGGACAGTAAATATTTTTTGCCTGCAACTGGAATATGCGTAGCTAAAAAGTAGCTGCTTCCTGCACTACCAGATGAACTAAGCTGATAGTAGTATTTTCCAGTCATTGCTGGGCTAAGTGGAGTTCCCAAAACCACATTAGCCGGATCGAAATTCCAATTACCTTTATTGTAATCGGCTACTCCGAGTGCAGAAAACGGCCCTTCAAAGCTACTGTATGCGATATCTGCGTAGCTGGCATTACTTACTTCAGCAATTTTTTCAGCTATTCGGGTATCCCATATAGCGCAGCTAATTTTTGTATCATTATTGTAACCAGTTTCCAAAACATTATTATGATCATCATAAAGCCTGAAGTGTTTAGCAGTTACAGTAGGTATTGTAGATGAGGTAATTGGCACTTTGCTAAAAAGAGAATATACTTTATCAAAGTGAATTGCACCCATGGGGCCATCTACAATAATTCCTCGTTGATAGGTGGATGAGGTACTATAAGTATTCCCCAATCCGTCATAATAATTTGTATTGGACGAAGAGACAATACCTAGCCCACTGTAGCTAATAACATCACTTCCTAACATTGTCTTTTTTCCAACAAGATACCTTAGCGAAAATGTCCTTGTTAAAGGAGAAGTAGTATAAGTTCCATATGTTTGATGGAAAGTCATATTCTGGTAAATATTTTCACTGGTCAATGTTTGCCCTTTGCTGTTAGTAGTTATTTCCTTCCATAGAATATCTTGCGGACCAGTATAAACATATTGTTTTTTCGATTCCATGTACGCCGCACCCGAGTAATTACGACTAATGACTTCTTTTAAATTAACAATAGAGTTAGTAGTTGTGTATTCATTCATTATAGAACTACCGCCGCTTGTAGTCATATATGAAATAATATTACTCGAATAAAATGAATCACTAAATGCATGTTCGTCATAGGTATACAGAACTTCAGACAATAATCCAGACGTAGAGCTACTGCCGCTATATTTTGAAGACGACTTTACGAGGCCTAAATAATGTTTTTTAAAATACTTATAGGGCGCAAGATGATAAAATTTTCCAAAATTTAGAACAAGCCGAGATTCTCCGGTATGGCTTACACCATTTACAGTTTCGTTTACGCCAGCAATTAAATTGGTAAATGTAGTTTGTGTGTGATTAAGGAATGTTGAACCAACCCCTTCGGAGACTACGTCCACTGTGGAATATCCATGATTACAGCCATTAACAAAATCATTTGCACCTACAAAAGAACTTTGATAGATTTTATTATGAACAACAACATCTCTATCATTAGGGAAAGTATTGAATTTATATCCCGAAAACAATGTACCATACCAAGAATAACCTCCAACAAAGAACCTGATACCATTTGAAAAAATATACTTTTCGGTTACTGTATTGTCAGCATTATAGCCATCCTTAATTATTATTTTGTCTATACATATACCATCATTGGCATTCTTATATTCCAACTGAGGATCCGGGGAGAAATTACTAGGCCCATTAATACTGGCGAGTTGCGACGCTCTATAGTAGCCGCTATTTGTGGCAGTGCTATTAAACTCAGGAGGATTTCCAAGGTTGTGATCTTGATATGTAAATTCTATATTTCCCCCAAGACCATTCGTAACTTTATATAACAAAGCTCTTTTTGCAAGCATCCAATTGGGCGATTTATCTCTCCCATAAGTGCAACTAACTGGACCTGTAGGTGTAAGAAAACCATTGCTATGAATTGGAATATTTAACTGACCGAGTTGAGCTGCAATTGCCAAATTAGCAGTTGTTGTCGGCGATATAGCATTGTATATTGTATTAGCTCCATTGTAAAATCCATAACAATCAGTTTCAATCGATAAACGTGGAGGAAGAGGATTATTGTAGTCAAATTTATAAAGCAATTCAGATGTTATATTGTCTGTTCCAATCTTGCTTATCGATTTTAGTTTTAATCTCAAGTTATATAGTGGATTAGTATAACTTCCTCCGCTAGGATATGGAAGTTCTGGACTACCACTTATATCTGAATTAAAATACGCATAATTTAAAAAATACCTATATGAATTTCGCAATAAACCATATCCGTTGCTTAGTGTTATACAAGTCAGTGCTTGATTTCCCAGTGCAACTGTCGAGCCGCCAAGAATATCCAGCCTATTATTACCGTCTTGCGCAAAATCTAAAACATCTCCGTTGGGATAAGTTATTTTGGCTAGTTTTTTAAATTTGTGAGTTAACCAAACTAAATCATTAATCACATTCAAACCACCTGGAACTAAATTTCCATAAGCGTCGTTATAAGAGCCTTTTTCTTCAACACGTTGATTTCTATAGGCAGGATAACCATATTCTCCATCGGTATATTCGTATACAACCTCAGCTCCTGTGTAAGTAATTATTTTTTTGATACACCAAGAGGTTGGCACGCGATACAAGTCTTCCCCAGTATTGTATGTTATATGAAAAGTTTTAAAACTATACGCTTTCACTTGGTAACTCCCACGATCAAAAAAAAATTGATTTCCGTATTCATCGGTAATTTTAAATCTTAGTATTGTGTAATCTGTCCATTGTTCAATACCAGTTGGAAGTTTATTTGAGGCCACGGGAGTGGAACTGGTAGAAGGCGCATCCAAATTACAATAAGCAGATCTATCCCCAAGAAACAAATCTATTTTGATGTCTTTTCTGGCGCCAACATAAAATGTATAGGTATACCTGTCTGGACTAGCGTCAGTTCCTATATAATCTGTCATTGCGAAAGTAATGGTCCTTCCCCCTAAATTGGCGGTAAATATATCTGGCTCCTTTTCCTGTTGAGGAATTAGCCCTGATGCATATAAAAAAGGATCCGGTTCCTGTACCCAATATCCTCGTTGTTCCGCAACTGCAACATTATTGTGATAAGGCGCTATCGGATCAGTTGAATCAATTCTAGCATAATTGATCTCATCCTCAATACCATTTACTTTTCTAGTTATCATTCCACCGGTATTAATATTCCATCCTAATCCCACATTAGACGAAATTTCGTCAACTCTTATGCCTGATGTATTGTACCCTAGTGATACTCCAAGATCAAGCCCGTCAACCTTATAGGAATAAATTGGGATATTGACGTCAACTGAACCTGTATATAAATTCGCCGAATATATCCCTTTAATAGACCCTCCTCCACTACTTTGAGAAAATGTCCCGCTACTCGAGTTCGTTTCACTTTGCGACAATTGCGCATTCGAGTGCCTTGCTGATAATAACAAAAGCATTCCAATCAGTAATCCCTTTTTCATAAGTATATCATTTTTTAACAGTTACAAATCTTAAAACAATAGGGCTGCGCAGTTCTTTTTGCTGCCACCAAACATCATATAATACCTGTATAGCTCCTTTGTATTTCGCATTGATATTATAGCTTTTGGTAAGCCCTATTAAAACACTTTCTGTATATTTTGAGGTGTTGTGGTGTGTAGAAATACCCTCAGTCTGTACGTTATTTTTGTAAAATGCCGCAGGTTTGTACATGCGCTCATACCCCGTATACGCACCAATGCCATATTGCCATTCCAATTTCGCAAACGTCCTGTAGCCTATTCCCTGAAAACTAAAATGTATCTTTTGCCAGCCTTGCCCCAACCCTTCTGACCATGCTGCACCTAGCCCATAAGTAAGTTTGGGAGTGTGTTTGAAACCGATCATTGCCGATGCGTCAAACAGTGCGGGTTGGGCATCGCTGGCTCTGCTGGTTTGCCAGCTATATTGTTTTTCAATGCGCTTCATAAAAGGCAGACCGCGCATAGGGTTTACCTTAAACGAAGGCTTTTCAATATTGCCAATTTGCTTTGCCGAGTGCTTCAATTGCCTTACTTCACCCAGTTTCTTTTGTTGTTCCGGCCACTGTTGCAACGCTCCTCCCATTTGCTTGCTCACATCACCCATATTCCCGCCTAATTTCCCTTCTAGCCCTTTCTGCATTTGTTGCTTGGTTTGGTAGCCCATCTGCTCCAGCTGGTTGGCACCTCCGCCGCCCGCCGCCTGCATCGCATTTCCTCCGGTTCCCTTGTTCATGTATTTGTCGAAACCGGCACTCCCTTGCAAGTATTCTAGTGCCTCGTCTTCCGCAGCAGAAGGGTTGTCATTAATATCCTTAAATACCTTCATTTTAGCTTTGCCGTAAAACACCTGTTTCTCAATACCCTTTAGCCTTGGTAGTTGGCTCCCGTCCGCTGCTAACCCCTTAAGTGCACTCATCCTTTTACTGATCAGCTCGCTAACGTAACTACGGTAATTCAACTGCTTTTTAAGTTGCTCAAGTTCGCTCGTCTTAGTCGCATTGGCCATAGCACCCGCCTTATCTTCCATGAACGTTTGTATTCGTTGCAAACTATCAATTTGCGAATTTTTCTTCTTTGAAATAACTGCATTAACAGAACTATCGGACGGGGAAAGCTTTTCAATAGAATCATAAGTAATTCCTTGGCCAGCATATTTCGCAAATGCAGTAGAATCCCGTCTTTTCAATTTAACTGCAAAACGGTGCTCTTTCTTTTGAAGGGAATGTATTAATCGCTGTTGTTGATGCTCGATGCGGGAATTATATTTATCCAGTGCCTTAATTCTAAAGTTTATGTACTTACCACCTTGAATGGGCACACTACTCTTTTCTTCCTGCGCCAGAGCGCTTCCAAAAGAAAAAATAAAATAAAAAATATTAAAAAATAGTATTATTAGTATAATTCTCACAAGGTATAATTTACACAATGCAAATGTAAAATGAAATAATCAACTTTTTAGTAGCTACACTCAAATAATTTAAAATGAAAAGCAACTACAAATATTTCGCATGCAAAGTAAACCTACAATTTTAAAAAATAACGAACTATCCTTCGAAATGCACGTTTTAGGGGTTGAAATGCACGTTTCATCCCTTGAACGGTAAAATACAGACAATATATATTGTATTTTGACTACTGTCCAGGACAATGTATTAGGCTAAAAAAATGAATTACACTACTACAAATCCAGAACCTTGATCTGACCTTAAAACAATGAGATTAATATTTTTCTCCGCCAAGGCCGCAAAAGCTTACTAAAACACCAAACAATTCATTTTGATGCACCAATACCCTACTCACTATAGGAACGTTGACGAAATAAAATACACTACATAATCAAGCTATTTTCTTTTACGCAAGGCGAATCCCGAATGCTTTTGGCAGCGAATTAAAGCTATTTATTCCTTCAAATGGCGGGATTTCAACGAAGCCGGACTATAAAAGAACAAGGCATATGGTGGACTTCGTATTGTTATCGTTCCTTGGTCACAAAAAATAAAAATCATCAGCAGAAAACTACAAATCATTTGCACTTTACTACACATTATGTGCAGTAAACTACGCATCATTTAACTGCCATTTTTCTGCAACTCCAGCACCCCCCAACTTTACATCAAAATCAACCAAAACATGCAGAACACAACAAACACCACACCACAAAACACCGTCATTGCGGGGCACGAAGCAACCTCACATCAAACCCAAAAAAAACAATGACAACCCTCACATCAACCCTCATCCTCGAATGTTTCGAGGATGCAACGGTCCGGCGTTTGTAACGCCAGTTCATCACCCCCAAAAAACCAAAACGCCGTGGCTAACGCACCGTAAAAGATCGCAGGTCTAATCCTGGGTTCGACCAGTCGCAACCAACTTACAACCACCCGGACAGAAGCCCTGCTATGGCGAAAAACGGCAGCTCGCGCCCCCCCCTTGTGCGGCGCGATTTTTTCGGCCGGCGCTTTCTTTTGGTACTTTATCTTTTCGCTGAAGAAAAGAAAAGTACATCAGCCGGGATGACACAACCCTGGGTACAGCCGCGATGACATCAACCAACACAACATAAACATCCTAAATGAAAAGCACGTCATTAGCCCGAAGGGCTAAAACAACAATAGCCGTGGGTGAAACCCACGGTACAGCAGCCGATGACATCAACCATCAAAAACCAAAATGAAAAATTTTCATCCATACATCCGCAACTTTTTTTTCGATTCGGCGTGACCCCGCCTAACAATCAATTAACATGGTGCCATTACACAGAACTACTCAAAACCCACGACCCCGAAGAAGCCAGGTTCTACCATCAAATGGCCATCAAACAACACAAACTGCCACACAGCACATTTACATAACACATCCCTCCTTCGCAGAGGCCCGGGCTGAGGCCATTCATATAAGCGAATGTACAACCCAGAATGGGTGATATAATTATAGAAAACAGACAATAAAATGAGCAAAACCCCGAAGGGCTGACATAGGTCATAACACATTTACATAACACCTCCCTCTCCTTTGGAGAGGCCCGGGGTGAGGTTCCATCATGACAACAAAAAACTACTGCCGTCTCTGGGAAAACTACGTTGCTAAAATTCTTAGCATCACCCCTGTGCCCATCAGCGAAACAAAATCGCGACAGGTGCAGCGCATGGAACTACTCGAAAGCGACCCCGAAAAATGGTTCAAATATTACTTCCCCGGTGAAGATGCCGAACCCGCCGATTTCCACAAAGAAGCCACTAAAAGAATAATGCAAAATCCCGAATGGTACGAAGTCCGTTTATGGTCCCGCGAACTCGCCAAAAGCACGCGCACCATGATGGAAGTATTATACCTCACCCTCGTCGGCCACCCACCCGCAAAAAGCAAAAGAAACTCATCCTCGAATAATGCTGCGATGCGCCGGAATGGCGTTTGTACCGCTAACATACCAGCCCCGAGCGACTGCGAGTACATTAGCATTCCCCGCTCTGTGGGCTACCCCTTACCCAAATTTTCAGACGTGGATTTATATTTGTTATAAATATCAAAGATGCATAAATTAACGGTAGAGGATTTTCCCGGTATTGACTTTGGCGATAGCCGCCGTAATGATCGCTTTGTATCGATCATAAAC
>JBBRPD010000109.1:0-13141 GCA_038228575.1 Chitinophagales bacterium
ATTAACTTAATGGATTTTGCGTCATCCCTGCGGCACGCCGTAGACATTAATCTCCCCTCTACCATTTATGGAGAGAGCCTGTCCCGAACTCGCTTCGGGAGGCCGGGGGTGAGGATATTTGCGCTAAGTTAATGACATTGGTATTAAACATTCAAAAGCGCATTTGTGAATGATGCAATCTAAAAATGCCATTTGTTAAATTTCACTATTTCCATCATTCGACAAAATTTTCTCGGCTGCGATTGGTTATTTTTAAATGACTAAATGCTCACACCATGCTCTTCCAGCTTAAAAGAAACTCGCCAAACGCCGAAAAGAATAAAAAGAAAAAATCTCCATTCCGCGAATGGACCAGCGCACTGGTATTTGCAGTTGTTGCGGCAACGCTCATCCGCACTTTTTCGGCTGAGGCATATACAATACCCTCCGGGTCTATGGAGGGTTCTCTGTTGATACACGACTACCTTTTCGTAAACAAAATGGCATACGGGCCGCGTATACCCGTTACCCCGCTCGCCGTGCCCTTAGTACACAATACTATGCCGGTTACTGGTGGCAAATCGTATTCTGAAGCCATAAAATGGGGCTACCACCGCGTGCCGGGTTATAGTAGCATACAACGCAATGACATTGTGGTGTTCAACGGGCCATCGGGGGATACCGCCATGGCAGATCAGCCCGAAATGGACTACTATCAGCTTTGCCGCCTTTACGGTCGCGATTTTGTAAATGGTAAGTACACTATTGTAAGCCGCCCTGTCGATAAAAAAGAGAACCTTATAAAACGGTGCGTAGGGCTGCCCGGCGATATACTGGAGGTAAAAGATGCAGTGGTATATGTAAACGGGGTGCAGTCGGCATTATTGCCACATGCCAAGCTCACTTACATGGTGACTACGAACAATGGCACCCCACCTGCCGTTGACGAGGACCTGGAACTTGTGCAAAAAATGAACAGCAACGTTTATGCCTACAACCTGCCCAACGACCACGTGGCCATGATAAGAAAAGTAGCGAATGTTGCCTCGGTAGCGCTGTACCTTAAAGAACAGAAAGGAATAGCGCCTGCTGAGCCCGGCGATTGGGTCTTTCCGCTAGATACTGCGAACTATAAATGGAATCGTGATAACTACGGCCCCATCACCATACCAAAGGCTGGTGCTACGGTCGCGCTTACAACGCAGAACATTGCCCTTTACAGCCGTATAATAGGCACCTACGAAGGCAACACGCTGGAACAAAAAGATGGGCAGTTTATTATTAATGGCGCACCTGCTACTTCTTATACCTTTAAGATGAACTATTACTGGATGATGGGCGATAACCGCCATAATTCTCTAGACTCCCGCTACTGGGGCTTCGTGCCAGACGATCATGTTGTTGGCAAGGCGTGGTTTGTATGGCTCAGCTATGGCGATAGCCCCATAAGCGATATGCGCTGGGGCAGATTATTGCGTGGTATACATAGGCTGGATAATTAACTGCTCTGATTTTCTGCGTTATTATGCCCAAGGCAGAGTAGGGTTAAAACATCCTCTAAAAAAAATTTGCTCAAATAGAAAAATCCGCTACATTTGGGGAGTTATTGTTCGTGTAATCGTTCTTACGAGTCTCAAAAAACACGAATTATGACACAACAAGAAGTTAGACTTTACAAGTCCACGGCAAACAACCTATTTGCAGGAAAACAATATTCTGCAGCATTTGATGCAGTTCTCCAAATAGGAGCTGAGGAATTTATTAATTGCTTTCTCAGATCAAGAGACAGAAATGATTCTGTACTTGATAAAAATCTGTCTAACAAAGAAGTACTTGACTTCTTTTGGAACGACTATTTAAGTGATATCAACACTATCGCGTCAGTATTTACTGCGCCTAACTCCGATCAATTACTTCACATTTTTTTTCAAGACAAGATTCTTAATTTCGATTTGTTGAAGGAGTTGGCTCAGCTTTCTCCAGATTTTTTAATCAGTTCGGTTAGAATGAATGCTTCATTTCTGGATGAAACCTACTACAAGTGTTTATCAGAGATAGTCTTCAATGAAGAGGTTTACAGGGAGCATCAGAAATTATGGAGTGATACTAGAAATTCCGAATGCGAACTTTGGAGCAAAGTTCTAACTTATTGGCATGACGCAAAGCACTGCCATATCGAGAAGCTTCTTATTGAACTAACTATGTGGTGCGAGGATAGCCAACTAAAAAAGGGTATTGGCAATGTAAATTGGACTAACCATCTGGGAAATGTTTACAATTTTTTTATAAACCTGATTGTCGCTGAAAAAAATCAAACTGATAGCCTAGATGATGATCTACTGAATGACTATTATGACGACATTTTAAAATGTAGGTGTATCGACCATAACATCTTGCTCTTTGCGGACGCGGCTTCGAACTGGGTATTCTATAAGAACAATCGGATTGACCATTATTGTTATGATGATAAGTATACCATTATTCAAGAAGAATCTCGTTGGGTACTTAAATCTAATCCGCAGGACCACTATAAATGGGTCTTAAATGGCCAACGTTACTTTATTAACCAACTATGTTATTTTTTAGACGGATCTGGTATTGTTGAACGCGGCAACATCCAAATTGCAAAAGGAAAAGAGCCAGGCGATGAAGATGTAAATTATAAGCTTGCCTGTGACACATTCGCATCCTTGTTGTTTCTAGATGAGTTGTGTATAGAACAATTTATCGTTAACAGGCAGGCAATCAATAAAGACAATGCAACTAAAGTACTATTACAGTATAGTACAAATAAGTTTACGAGAAATGAGAAGCTTAAATTTTTGTTTCAAGATTCAAGGAATATTTTTCAAATCTGGTCAAGAATAGGACTTATTGAAAAAAGAGATAAGATACTTCGTAGGCCTTATGTTATCGAAACAATTGAATCCTTCTGCAATTTGATTTGTTCCGCCGAAAATAATATTCCCCACCTTGAAGCGCAGAACATACAGCAGTTCATCACAGAAACGGCGAACATTAATGCAATCAGCTTCAATAGGTTCAATATTCGTTACAATGTATTCCTGAAGCCCTTTATTCGGTTTGGGACATCCCTTTTTACGCCAAGTTTGTTTCTAGGTACAAATTCTTGGTTTTATAGTTTGGCGCAAGAAGCATTGTTACACAGGGACGATACTAAAAACCAGAAGGAGACGAATCAACAGGAACTACTTCTTGGTAGATATTTAAATTTACATTTCAAGACCTCGGTTATCGACAAAGAGAAAAAGTTGAAATTAAATAAGCTGGGAAAAGGTGATGTTGACATCGTTGCTACTGACGAGAATACAATACTACTTGTCCAATTAAAACGAACATATTTCAGAACTACGACAAAAGAGGCTCTTTATGAACAAAAACAAAATGATGAAAAAGCCCAGAAACAGTTAAATGCAGTTGCTGAAATTGCATTAACTCATACTCGGGAGTTCTTAGAAGCATTTGGATTGCCATATGATAGTGAGGTCAAATACACTATCCACAAGTGGCATGTAAGTAATTCTTTTGAAAACGTAGGAGTAATAATTAATGGTTGCAATAAACTCAATTACTTCGACGTGGTAAGGGGACTTAGATATACGGAAAAATGGTCAAATGTCGAAGAGTTTATTTCTTTTGTTGAGAGAGACAAGTACTATTTGAAGATCGCATATGAATCACCTCAATTTACAAAAGATATGTTCTGCATCAATTTACCAATTGACATTCCGTCAGAAGAACATTACACGTTATTAGTTTCATCCCCACTCGACGAAACTGAGAATCAGGCAATATGGAATCGAGCAAATGAATACTATCACTCAGGAGACTTCGATAATGCCATTACAACATTCGAAGAATACCTCAGAGCAAACCCTGATTCTGTTGACGGATGGGGATCGATGGCTAATACATATGCGAATCAGAAAATCTTCGATAAGGCAAAATTTTATTATCAAAAAGCTCTAAGCTTATCTCCAAGTAATCCATGGGTCAAGCATAATTATGGGTACTTCCTAATGGAAACAGATGAATACATTTTTGGGTTAAGTACACTGATTAATTTGTTCCAAGAATATCCATTAGCTGGCTTTTTATGGAATGATATTATCACCCATATCCAGCGTCTATCTCTAACTGACCTAAGAGACTCATTAGAATTTATCACCCTATGCCAAAGAATGGACAAATTCGGCTACTAGAGTTTTATTTACAGATAATAGGATCGATTTAGCTGGATGTAGGAAGCATCCTTGTCTAATCAGACATGGCATATAAATCAATTTATCAAAATGCGGAAGCCGAAAAGCGTCAAGAGTAGGCATTAAATTTAAAATCAAAAAACCATGGCAAAAGGAAGTCAGCCAAGACCAGTTAATGCGCCGAGCACTACTGGTAAACCATCAGGTGGTGGTAGGGGAAATAACCCCGCAAAGTAAAATGGTGAAAATTGAAAAGGGGGGAATGCTCCTTTTCAATATTTCTTAGTCATGTAAACTTCAAAAATCATTATTTTTATGTCACTCACGTCACCCTACAAACAAACCACAATTTGTTTAAACCATGTTTAACCCCTAATATAAAAAGCGTTGCAATCTGTTGATTTGCAACGCTTTCTTTTTTCTTTTGTGGTCCCACTAGGACTTGAACCTAGGACCACCTGATTATGAGTCAGGTGCTCTAACCAACTGAGCTATAGGACCTGTCAGCTTTCGCTAAACGGATTGCAAATGTAGTCGTTTTTTTGAAAAATGAAAATATTTTTTTGCAGGGGGCTAAAAGGCAAGGGAAATCAGGTGATGGTAATACAATAAGAACGCAATTGCCAGTATAGCCGGTAGCGCCTGCACAAAGAAAATGGATCGCTGCACAGTAATGGCACCATACATACCAGCCACTATAACGCAACCGAGGAAGAAGGCACCCACATTTACCGCCCATGTGGGGTTGGTAATGAGTAACGACCAGATAAGCCCCGCGGCTAAAAAGCCATTATACAAACCTTGGTTGGCAGCAAGCCCCTTGGTGGGTTCAAACAATTCAGCCGGGAACGATTTGAAGGTTTTGCGTCCCTTGGTGGTCCACGCGAACATTTCCAGGTACATAATGTAGCCGTGCATTACCGCCACCAGCCCGGTAAGTATTCCGGCTATCGCCTTTATTATAAACAGGTGCTCTTGCATAAATTGTTGTTCAGGCAGCGTTATAATGGTTTAATTTGCTATTGCTTAATTCCCGGTATTCACCTTTTCCTCCACTATCTTGCCATCGCGCATGGTAAGGGTGCGGTCGGTCATTTGGGCGAGTGCGTCATTGTGGGTTATCATTACAAAAGTCTGACCGAGGTCTTTGCGCAGTTTCAGGAACAATTCGTGTATGGCGTGGGCATTGGCACTATCCAGGTTACCAGTAGGCTCATCGGCCATTACAACTGCCGGCCTGGTTACCAATGCGCGGGCAATAGCTACCCTTTGCTGCTCCCCGCCCGATAGTTCGGAGGGTTTATTGTCCAGCCTGCCGGAAAGGCCCACAATGCCCAGCATTTCGGCGGCTTGTGCCGTGGCTTCCTTTTTATTCAGGCCCTTTATCCAAAGGGGCATACACACATTTTCAACGGCGCTGAATTCCGGCAGTAAATGATGGAACTGAAACACAAAACCCAATTGGCTGTTGCGAAAACGGGCTTGTTTTTTTGAAGGCAGTTTTAATATATCGGTGCCATCAATAAGCACGCTGCCACTATCAGGTTTATCTAGCGCGCCCATAAGGTGCAGTAAAGTGCTTTTACCCGCACCCGATGGCCCTACTATTGATAATATTTCACCCTTGCCCACCGTTAAAGAAACATCATTAACAACAGTGAAGGTTGCGTATTTTTTCGATATGTGGCTAACGGTTAACATAATTGATGGCCAATGCATTTAAGCGTTATGATGGCTTGCATAATTAAGCAAAATAACCGAGTAAATTATTTTTAAAATAACAATGACCAAGATTATTTTTACAATAAAACAGGAATAATTAATTTTCAGGATTGTTTTTTGAAATTAAACTACATTTGCCAAAAATCAGGTAATATTATAAAATAATCGCAATATGTTTTGGACACTTGAATTAGCATCACATCTTGAAGATGCCCCATGGCCTGCCACGAAAGACGAACTGATAGATTACGCCATCAGATCGGGAGCTCCGCTTGAGGTAGTGGAGAACCTTCAGGAACTGGATGATGAAGGCGAAATTTATGAAGGCATTGAAGATATATGGCCGGATTACCCTACTCAGGAAGACTTCTTCTTTAATGAGGATGAGTATTAATTGACCGATACTAAATATGCACAGAGAAGCTGTTATGCAACCTTGCACAATAGCTTCTTTTTTTTCGCCTGAAGTGATACGACATTAATCGATATCTTTACATATATTGTAATTGGTGCTCGATTGTATTGTGTAAGAATAATTAAGTTTTTATTTGCTATTAGGGGATTATAAATTTCGTGTTTAACTTTAGGTGCTGTTTATGAGAATTTTACTCCTTTTTGTTTTACTTATACCCATGGTAACATGTGCGCAAACGGCACCTGTTGACGATGCGGCGCAAGGTAAAAAAAACAAGAGTATCCATATAGAAGGCTATGCTGAAGTTGGGTATGTAAATGAGCTCTGGATAGTAGCCCGCAACCTGCCCCATGCGGTTTCGTCACTCACTTATTCCGGCACTGGTGGCTTTATAGGCGGTGGCATCAGTTCAAAGACCGATAGTAAGCACCCGTTGGGTTTCGGTATTTCTCTCGACTATCTTGGTTACGCTATGGACCCCGCCCTCACCACCAATGAACGGGCGCAAACCAAATTTGCATTTGCGCGTTTTACACCCGCATTATATCTCCGGTTTAAGACCAAGCCAACCTTCAATTTCCATTTGTGCGCCAATGCCAGTATGCTGGCCCCCATGCATAAAAACGAAAACACCTATTTTAACCTGGGTCTGAAAGCCTGCCTTGGCATAAATGCGTTCGTATTAGATCTTGGTTACTCAGCCGGTTCCGGTGGCAATTGCCCCAGTTCGCTAATAACCCCCGACCACTGGAACGAGCAAATGCTGGTTGCGGCCATCGTCATTTATCCCTCCCGCCTCGATAGTTGGGGCAGTTTAAAAGCAAAATTGAAAAAAGAATTTAAGCATTAGGGTTGGGGTTATTTTTTAGGCGTCAACTCCCCTTTGCCATCCCTCAACAAACGCTATCAGCCATTTGTTTAAATTCACAATAGCGTCTTTCATTTGCCACTGGCCTTTATCGCGGGGAATAACGTAATTACTTATGGCCCTTACCTGCGCAAACGGAACTTCCATTTGCAGGCAAACGTAATGGAAAGCGGCCCCTTCCATGCTTTCAATATCGCATTTATAAGTTGTGCTGCGGTGGGCTATGGTCTTTTCGTTGCCGCTTACCTGGTTTACGGTTAGGCCGCTGGCATGTTGCAACTTTATAGTATCGTGTATGGGGTGCAGCGGTGTTTTCAACAAGCCCCCGGAATGTGGCACAACATCGGCAGCGATCAACCCCATATCGAAGATATCAATGTAGGTATCATGGTCTTCCGCGCCCAGGTCGCCATACTTTTCGGTGGTTACCAATACCAGGTCGCCAAGGGCAAGGGCTTTGTTAAAGCTGCCGCCTACCCCTGCCTGCAATACAAAATCGTAGGTGTTTTGTGTTAAAGCGCGGGTAACGGCAAATGCCGTAGCAATACTACCCACACCGGTAATAAGTGTGGTTATCGCATACCTTCCGGCATTTTCGGGCAGTGCGAGGTAGTTTTGAAAAATACCGATCTCACTTTCGGTGGCTGCAACCAGTAGCATCTTCATACTGCAAATAAGTACTTTTTTGTGAAACCATATAGTAGTAGTAATTTTGCACGCAAATTAGAGAAATGGTTTATTTAACACGTGTGGAGCATTTTAATGCAGCCCACAAACTGGAGAACACAAATTGGAGCGATGCCGAAAATAAAGCGGTGTTCGGGAAATGTGCCAATGAAAACTGGCATGGTCATAATTATGAGCTGCACGTTACTATAAAAGGAGAGCCGAATAGCGAAACGGGTTTCATATATAATGCCAAAAAGCTGGGCGACCTGATAAAGGATGCTGTAATTGAAAAAGTTGACCATCGCAACCTGAACCTTGATGTTGATTTTATGCGTGGCAAATTCACCAGCGCTGAAAACCTGGCAATTGGTATATGGAATGAACTGAAACCGCATCTGGATAAAGACGGTGCCATACTGCACAGCGTTAAATTGCTGGAAACACGTAATATTTACGTTGAATACTTTGGTTAATTGTTTTTATCAATAGTCATACAGTTAATAGTTACTATGTAAAGCGGTGTGGCTAATGTATGGGTGTTACCTTTATCCCGGTTATTATTGGTTCAACTCTAATATAATTTACATTGGCATACAAAAAAGTAGAGCACTACGACGAAGCGGCAACAGCAAAATTAAAAGATAGTTACCGTGGGGTTATTGAAGCCATTGGGGAAGACCCCGGGCGCGAAGGGCTGGTAAAAACGCCGGAACGCATGGCCAAGGCAATGCAGTTCCTGACCCAAGGGTATGAAATGGATGCGAAGCAGATACTGGAATCGGCCAAGTTTAAGGAAGATTACAGCGAGATGGTAATTGTGAAGAACATTGAACTGTATTCCATGTGCGAACACCACCTGCTGCCATTTTTTGGCAAAGCACACATTGCCTACATACCGAATGGCTACATAACCGGCCTGAGTAAACTGGCCCGTGTGGTTGATTGTTTTGCCCGCAGGCTGCAGGTGCAGGAACGCCTGACGCATGAGATACTCGATGCCATTAAAGACACGCTGCAACCCCTAGGTGTGGGCGTGGTTATTGAAGCACAACACTTATGCATGATGATGCGCGGCGTGCAAAAACAAAACAGCATGACCACCACCTCAGCATTTAGCGGACAGTTCATGAAGAACGAGACCCGCAGCGAATTTCTGAGGCTTATAGCCGCAGATCTTTCTTAACTAATCATCAATAAAAAGCACACATAATTATGGCACTGCCGGATATTTTCTCAAAAAATGTAAGCGACGAAGTAATTCAGCGCATTAACAACCTTAGTGCGACTGCACAGCCCAAATGGGGCAAAATGAGTGTGGGCCAAATGATGGCACATTGCAACGTAACCTACGAAATGGTGTATGAAAATAAGCACCCGGCACCCAAAGGTTTTATGAAGCTGATGCTTAAATTGCTGGTCAAGAACCTGGTAGTGAGCGAAAAGCCTTACAAGCACAACAGCAGAACGGCACCAGCCTTCCTGATTACGAGCGAAAAAGATTTTAATGCAGAAAAAAGCCGTCTTATCAACTACATAACCAAAACCCAGCAACAGGGCGGCGATAGCTTCAACAACAAGAGTTCCCTATCCTTCGGCCCGCTCAGCACCACCGAATGGAACAATATGTTTTACAAACATCTGAATCATCACCTTACACAGTTTGGAGTGTAATAGCGGTGCACTATATTTGCACCACTTAATACCGGACGGGAAGTAGCGCAGCCCGGTAGCGTACCAGGCTGGGGGTCTGGTGGTCGCAGGTTCGAATCCTGTCTTCCCGACTTGACTGGACAGATCAATAATTTCATTGGTCTGTCCTTTTTCATTATCCCCTGAATCCGCCGACAGGCTTGATATTTTCTGAAAAATTAAATTTACTTTTTCGGTTCGAATTGCCTGTTTTTTGTGGTCATACACTATTCCGTCAGGGAAAATCAGTTTTTGAATTTTCTCTTTTACAGCAACAGGGCTGGAAGCCCATATTGACGGGAGGTTTGAGGAAAATTGCAATGCCGAAAAATAGTATTTTGACAGGTTCGAACTGTCCTGACCGCAAGTAGCCATAGTATTAGTGATTTCAGCCTTCTGCTCCGCAAATTTCAGCATGAATTTTTTATACGTTTCCTCGCTCATTTCTTCTTTGATATAATACTTTTCCTCAACCTTATCAATATTCTTTTGCAGTTCAGACAGGTGGACTTTCAATTGCATTTTCTGCTCCTCGTTTTCTGCTATAAGCCCTCCGAACTTCTCTGACATTATTTTGTACAAGGGCTGGATAAACTCGGGCTGGATCTGATAGTTAGTGAGAAACGCCTCAAATACTTTATTTAGGTCTTTTGCATTCTTATTACATCCGCAACCAATAGAACGGCATTTGTAATAGTATAGGTTTTTCTTTTTGACGATATAGCCGGTATAACCCTTATTGCATTTACCGCACTTCATAAACACTTTCAATGGCAAAGCCTCAATTTCCATTTGGTGAGGAACTCCAAATTTGTTGGCTGTTTTGCGGATATCATTGACCAGCAAAAAGTCATCCTGTGAAACAATTGATGGGTGGTTGCCATTAATCAGTTTTCCATTGAGCATTTTGTTAGCTATTACGCCACAATAGAATGGATTAGAGAATATCTGGGATAGCTTCTGTTTATAAATCGTGACACCCAATGCCCTTAACCTTTCAATGATCTCATCATTCTTGATACCACCTTTTTTCCATTGGAACGCTTTCTTCAGATGAACGCCAATCTTATTGACAACAATTTTCCGTTCTCCATTGAGATTGACCACATCATACCCCATTGGCGGTTTCAGGCACCATATTCCCTTCTCAAATTTCTCTTTCATTCCCGCAACCGCCCTTTGTTTTCTGAGTTGGTTGTCGAACTCACTGAAGAGGAATTGGATGTTCTGTTGGAATACACCGCTTACATTGGAAGTATCCGTTGGTTGCGTAACAGCAAAAACAGTCACTCCATATTTATCCCTCAGGTCCTGTGCCAGTTTGATTGCACCGCCACCTGTCCGGCTAAAACGGTCAAGCGTATACACAAGGATATGGCTTACTCTACCCTTGTTCTTCCTGATAAAATCAAGCATCCGCTGAAATTCCTTCCTGCCGTCCGTTTTAGCACTTTCGTAGGTCCCTCCAAAGTAGCACAGTATATCCATTCCGCTTTTAGTTGCGTAATCAACTACAGTCTTTCTCTGAAAGTCGAGACTGAGATTTTTATCAGCCTGCTCTTTGGAAGAGACACGTGTATAGACTACTGCTTGCTTAATATTAGCAGTTACAGGTGTTTCCGACGTTCTTGCCCAGCTTTGAAATAATTCCAGATTGTTGCTCATGCTGCAAAGTTTTGGTTTTCGTTGCTACTTTTGTTTATAATTATTTGATTATCAATATCTGTGCCAACATTCAGGCTTGTGTAATCAAATAATATGACTGCCAGTTGATTTAGGCTTTCAATTATCATATCAGCTTCCTCATCGCTGTAATGTTTGCAGCCTTTAAATGAACGCAGCCAGTCTGCTGGTGTCCCGAATTGTTCTGTATTGCGACAACTGTCGCCTTCCTCATCACTTGTTTCCTGATTCATAAAGGGTAATTTTTAAGGATAATGATTTAATGGTATTAAATAAATGACAAATGCTAGGTGATTGGTGCCCTGATCCGCTTATTTCTTTTTGTTAAGGTAAACGGCTTAAACTGAATAGCTGTTTCCAGAAAACATTTATTAGAAATCTGCTGGAGGTGGAAGCACGGTTGGCTGAAACGATAAAGAATGTTCCGCTCATTCTCACAGTGCACATTTTTTATACTCCCGTTCATCTTGCCTTGTTTTTGAGGTTTACTACGAATTTCTTACACAAAGCTAGGGTCAAAAAAAGCCGTAGGGGTAACCTATAGGGGGACCTATCTTTTCTAAAAAAAGCAAATATTTTTAATCAGGCAGGGAGATAATTATCGTAACGGTATTACGTTAAACGTTTGTGTCGTCTATTGGAACAATTGTGGGAGTCAAATGCATATCAGCACCAATTGGATTTCAATTAGATTTCAAGGCGATATCCAAGATTTTAATTAGATTTGGAGGTCATTTAACCCCGAATAATTAGATTTCAATTAGGGTACAATGTGTATTGCGGGATAATTAAGAAAAACAGCCTGAAATAATGAAAAACGATCAAAAACAGCCTGAAAAAGGGCTTTCTTTGGAGGAATATGCAATAAAAGAGCTGCAAATACAACTCAATGACTATAAGAAGCGGCTCCGGGAAGCAGCAGAAGAGAACAGAAAGCTGAAAAAGCAGTTAGAAGTGTATGCAAGACACGAGGACCAATACTCCTGGGGCTGGAGCTGGACAACAAAAATTGCTTTTATCATTAAAACTGCCGGCAGGCCATTACACGCTACAGAAATTCTTGCGCTTCTTGAAATAAAAGAACCTGACCTGAACAGCAAAGTGGACAAACTGAAGTTTCTTTCGGCATTTCTGACCGGAGCCAAGAAAAATTTCAGGTTGTATACCTGTAAAGTAAGCGGGATAAGGGGCAATTACTACTACGTGCCGGAATGGAATGATAATTCTTACACACTCAGCGAGCCGATGCGTAAAAAAATCAACCAGTATATACGTTGAGGAGAACGCACCTGCTTAAATGTCATATTTGCGCCGTTCACTCCATGGAAGCTCTTTAAGTTCCCTCGCAATCTCGGCATTGATGAGCTTTACCACCTCATCAAAATTCAGTTCTTCAAAATATGGAAGTATAAATTTCAGGTCGGCTATCAGGTGAGTACCTTTCTTATAGTTGGGCATCCGTTGGTACTTCTTATAAATTTCTGAATTCTGTATGCTGGTGTACTTTGTTCCTGTCAGCAGGTGTATAAACCTGGCTATGCTGGCAATCCCGACTTCATTTTTTTCTTTCAGCTGTAAAAAGCCATTCAGCAGGTAGTAAATGGCAAGTACCTGACGGGCTTTGGTTATGTCTTTATCAGGTTCATCCGTTATGGTATGGGTATTATCTGATTCAGTGCCGGATGCTGCACCGCCTGTATCATTGAGGTAAAGTGTGCGTATTGTTTCTTCAAGCAAATTCCCGCACCGGGTGAAATAAACAAAAACCTCTTTGGGGAATAAACCCATAAAACCTGAATAGTGCTTCTTTGCTTCATCATCAGTAATAATACCCGTAGCTGCCAGTATATTACCGAATTCAAAAAAATAGAATTCAAATCCCGCCTTTACATA
>JBBRPD010000110.1:0-13032 GCA_038228575.1 Chitinophagales bacterium
ACTTGAAAGAATACACAACAGGAATTAAAATAGATAAATCGGAAGTCGATCCCAAACGTATATCTTACCATTGCAAACTACCTGAACTCAATTACAGAATTTATCCTTAATGGTGTACTTTATTTAATTAGCTTCACTAAGTCATAACCTGCAACATATTGAAACAACTTTCTTAAAAAAGGGTTTGTTTTTGGTATCAGTTCCGCTGCTTCCTGTCTGCTGAAGGTGGCTAATGTAGTATCATGTAACCTTGCAGCAAACATACCATACGCAATAGTTTGGGCGTAGATATCTGCAAATTCATTCGGTGTTATGTCGTGTATCAGTATATCCTTAAGGCTTTCAGTTGGTCTTTTAGAGTGCTGTTATCTTCTTTCTGTTCATCGCTGGTAAGGGCTTCATTAATAGATATAGCCAATAGTTTTGCTTTGTTAGCCATCATTCCTGCCAGTTTTGAAGCTGACTTAATGGTTTGCCCTGTCGGGGTTGCGAAGTCCTTTATTTGGGCTGTAAATGCGTTAAATTGTTCGGGTTTTGATACTATCCTGTTACCTGTTAATGTAGCTAAAGAAAAATCAGCAACTAACACCCCCCTCTTTAAATACCTGAAAATTTATGTAGTTAGTAATAATCAGATTATCGAGTGCTTTCTTATATCGGTTAAACTGTTCCTGGTAACTTTTACTTTTCAGGTCTGCCCCTAAATCTTTAGCTTCAATATAACCTACTGGTATATCTTTTTTGGTAAGTATATAATCAGGCGCACCACATTTTATACGGGTGGGTTCATTGGTGGTAAGTACATCAGGTAACAGTGTTTCTAATAGCGTTTGTAAATCCCCCCTGAAACTGTGTTCTGTTGTAATACCTGACTTATGGCGGGTATTTAATTTATCAATATAGGCTTGTATATTCATTTGTTTACTAGCGGCTTGGTATAGTAATGTTACGTTTAATAAAAGTAGGGCTTTTGTAAATTGGGATGTGAGTAAAATTTACTTATGTTCTTAAAATGTGAGTAAAAAGGAGCGAAATTTTACCCATATTCACTTCATATTCTACTTTTTCAAATATGTGTGCTTTTCGCAAACGCAATAAAAAACGTTTATAAAAACAGGCATTTTTTACAAATGAATATACGGACGTTTATAAAAAAGCGCAAAATTTATAAATGAAGTCAGCAACGTTTATAAAAAACAGCCTTTTAATAAAACATACATTCTTTGATCTATCCCTGCAATAAATCAAATAAAGGGGTATTGACATAAAAATTTGACTTGCCAATTTTTTGCTTACTTAACAGCCCCACTTTATCTAATTGGTCTAAGTAAGAACGGGCAGTTAAGTAAGCAATACCTAATTCATTTTCTACATGCTCAATCTTAGTGTATGGGTGTTTGAACAAAATATCTAAAAGTTCCTTGCTGTATATCTTTGGCAGCTTCGCTTTAAAATCTGCTTTACAACTATCCATCAAAGCCCTAATATTATTTACCAGTTTTATCGTGTCCTTTGCGGTTTGGCTTACACCTTCCAACATAAATAGAATCCAACTTTCCCAGTTATCGGTATCCCTTACGGCTTGCAGCAATCGGTAATAATCTGCTTTGTTTTGTATGATATAACGGCTTAGGTAAAGTATTGGAAGGTCTAATAAATCATTAAGCGTTAGGTACAGCATATTAATAATACGCCCTGTACGTCCGTTGCCATCATAAAAAGGATGTATGCTTTCAAATTGAAAATGAATGATAGCCATTTTTATTAAAGGGTGTGGATCACTTTCTTTCTGTACGTTTATATACTGCTCTAAATTACCCATCAGCTTTACAATAGTTTCATAATCCTGTGGGGGTGTATAGATAGTTTCACCTTTGTTATTTTTCAAAGCAGTTCCGGGCAGTTTGCGAAAACCCGCCTTGTTTTCCTCTAATACAGCCTGTATTTCGCAAATATAATTGTTGGTCAAAATGCCTTTTTGCTTTACCAGATCAAAGCCATGTTTTAAAGCTGCTGCATAACTCATTACTTCTTTCGTTTGCAGGCTTGCAATGTGTTCTGTTTGCAGGTCTGCTTTGAAAAGTTCATCATGTGTGGTAATAATGTTTTCAATTGCTGAACTGTCTTTTGCTTCCTGTAATACCAGTGTGTTTAATAGTATGGCTTCATTGGGTATGGTGCGCACAATACCTTTCAGTTCCGCTAAGTGCTGCATAGCTTCAATAGTTTTATTCAGCACTTTCTTTGTTTCCACATCAAATGGCAGGGGTAATTCCTGCATTATGTATGCATCAGGCATAAAAAGGAGTTATTGCTTTTAAAAATCGAGTTTAATTTTATCTGCTGCTGCTCTTTTGGTTTTGTCTACAATTTTAGCGTAAACCTGTTTTGTTTTCAGTTCCTTATGTCCCAGCATTTTTGATACTGTATAAATATCTGTTCCGCTACTTAGCTGTAATGTAGCAAAAGTATGCCTGAAACAATGAAAGGTAATATCTTTTGTTATCCCTGCCTTAACTACCCACCTGAGTAAAACAAGGTTTTGCCCGTAAGAATACTTTAAGCCGTCAAAAACTTTATCGGTTGCTTCCCTTCGCTTGCCTAATAACTGGTAAGCCTGTTCAGATATTGGCATTACTTCTAATCCCTTAGTTTTTTGCTGCCTGAAATTAATAAAATATCCGTCACCCTTAATAAATTCAATTTCACCCCAAACCATTTTTTCAATATCGGAATAACGCAACCCGGTTAAAGCTGAAAACAAAGCCGCATTTTTTAATACAGGCAATTTGCAATCTGTTTTTACCAGTTCGTTTAGTTCCTCAATAGTCAGGTGTTGCTTTAGTGTTTCTGTGTCCTTAATAGGCGCAATTTTGGCACTTAAATCAATTTGCAGGTAACCATCCTTAAAAGCCTGTTTCATGGCTGTTTTTAGCTTGCTGAAGTATAAACCCGCTGAATTTTGCGAAAGGGTTGCTTTTTCGCTCCGGCTGCTATTGGTGGTTAAAATGTAATCCCTGAAATCAGCACAAAACTTTTCGTTCAAGTCGGCAAACTTCAAATTCCCGTTGGTAAATGTTTCAAGGTATTTGTACGTTGACAACCAAACCATGTAGTTTGATTTTCTATATTTATCAGTCAACCTTTTAAAATACACCATGAAATCTTGCTCTCCCTGTGATTTTACTTTCAGTTGCTCCCTTTCGTAAGCTGCATAAATTTCAGGCTTGTTAATTTCATTATCCCTCCTTTGCCTAATCTGCTCCGCAATGGCTAAGGTTTCTTTGTTGTGTTGCTTATCGGTAGGTGTTTTAGGTTTATCAAAGGTGTAATAGCCTAAAAACTCCCTCCGGGTTGGTTCGTTTGTTTCAGGATTGATAATAGCCGGGTAGAAGTCAAGGTATAGGCTGTGCCTTTCCTTTGCTATTGCTTTGTTCCTTAGTGATACTTTGATTGCCATTTGTACATTGTTTTAAGATTTTGAGGTACAAACCTTGTACCTTACCGCTTTCAGGTACAATAAAGGTACAAATAAGGTACAAATAAGGTACAAAACAACCAAAAACAAACAGATATTAAAACAAACAGCATTATAGTACCAACATAAGAAAATCCCTATTTACAGGGGCTTTCAGGCATTTATTATACTTTTTATGTTTCTTTATTTTGTGGCTATACATTCATGTGGTAAAACTAAAAAATAAATTCCTTATTTTCTGCAACATATTTTCTGAGCATTACGCTTGCACGATACCTATCTTCATGATATTGGTCATATAAGCTATCTAAAATGCCCAGGCAGGTTGCTAAACCTAATGTATTACACCAATTCAGCAGGCCCTTAGGGTAGTTAACGCCCTTGGTCATTGCCGTTTCCAGATCGGCGGCGGAAGCTACGTTTAAATACAATGCATCAGCGGCTTCATTTATCAGCATGGCTACTATCCTTTCTACTATCTGCCTACCTTTATAATCATCCGTATCAGGTTGTGGCTGGGTTACCCCATCGGCATAATTGTAGAAACCACGGCCGCTTTTCCGGCCCAGCCAACCTGCTTCCAGCAGGCGCTTTTGCGAAAAAGAAGGTTTGTATCGGGGGTCAAAGAAAAATGAGGTAAATACAGTTTCCGTAACCACATAGTTCACATCGTGGCCTATGTAGTCCATGAGCGTAAATGGCCCCATACGGAAGCCGCCAATGGAGGTCATAGCCCAATCGATAGTTGCCATATCGGCAATACCTTCTTCATATATACGTATGGCTTCGCTGTAAAATGGCCGTGCTACACGGTTAACTATAAAGCCCGGGGTATCTTTAGCCAATACCGCTGTTTTACCCCATGCGCCCATCAGGTCCTTTGCTTCAGCAAGTAAAGAAAGGTCGGTTTGTATGGCCGGTATAACCTCAACCAATGCCATTAAAGGTGCGGGGTTAAAAAAGTGCAACCCCATTACCCTTTTCGGGTTCTTGCAAGCTGCGGCAATGGAGGTTATAGATAATGAAGAAGTATTGCTGGCCAGTATACAGGCATCGCTTACCAAGGCTTCAACATCGGCAAAAACGGCCTTTTTAACTTCTAGACGCTCCACAATGGCTTCAATTATAAGCCCGCAGGTTGCTAGAGCTTTAATATCATCGGCAAAAGTGACACGGTCCATTATTTCAGCAGCCGAGGTTATTTTGCCTTTTTCTTCCAGCTTAGCTAATGTTGCCTGCAAAGCTGCCCTTGCCTTGTCTAATGAAGCGGAATTGTTATCATAAATGATCACCTTATGGCCGGCAACCGCCGCTACCTGCCCAATGCCCGCACCCATTGCGCCGGAACCTATAATGCCTGTTATTGTTGATGTGTTCATTGGTCTATTCAGCGTCTAATTTTTGTATTTCTTTTTTAAGCTCATTGATCAGTTGCTGCTCCGTAGGCAGGTATAGCTGGTATTTTGAGGCAATGATATTTTTGGCGTTTTCAGGTAACGTTATTTTAACCATGGCATCATTTTTATCGGCGCATAATAAAATACCTATTGTAGGGTTCTCAAAGTCTTGCTTTTCAAACCTGTCATAATAGTTCACATACATCTGCATCTGCCCAATATCCTGGTGCGTCAGTTTGTCAATTTTAATTTCAATAATTACAAAGCATTGCAATAAGCGATTGTAGAAAACGAGATCTACTGAGAATTCATCGCCATCTATATTGATGCGCTTTTGTCTGGCCACAAATGAAAAGCCATTGCCTAACTCCAGCAAAAAATCCTGTAAATGGGTAATTATTGCGCTTTCTACATCCTTTTCGTAATAAGCAGCCTCCCTCCTCAACCCCAAAAACTCAAGCACCATTGGGTCTTTTATTATTTCTTTGGCGTCAACCGGTTGCTTTTCTTCTCTTGCTATAGCCAGCACATTTTTAATATCATTGCTTACTAAAAGGCGCTCAAACAGCTGGCTGTTTATCTGGCGTTCTAATTGTCGTACTGTCCAGTTGTTTTTCTCCGCCTCAACTAAGTAAAATTCTCTTTTATCTTGATTATCAATTCTTATAAATATACGAAAATGAGACCAAGTGAATTGGGAACACACTGTGTTCCCAATTGGAAAAACCTTATAAAATTGCTTAAACTGATTCAGTTGGCGATAGGAAAATCCACTTCCAAATTGCGGTTCCAGGCTTTCTGCTAACGTTTTAATAAGATAGGTACCATAATCCGCCCGATCTTTACCTTGCAACTCCTCCTCATATATTACTTTGCCAATATTCCAGTACATCAATACCCGCTCAATATCCACAGAACGAATTGCCCGCTCTTTCGATGCGGCAATTATCGCGTGGATTTCGTTGAGTATTTCTTTGCGGATGAGCATTAATGAGAATCAAATATTACAATATAAACCAGTGTTCAGTCAAAAGAATCTTGTATAACAGTAGCATAATTTTTTGGCTAAAGCCGACCTTATCTTTAATTGTACACCCGGTCTAAAGACCGGGGCAATTGTGAAAATACATACGATACAACACTGGTGAGATAATCATAATTTGAATTGGGAACGCACTGCGTTCACAATTCAAATTATGATTTCTTCTGTGCTAAAATACTCCAGTCGGTATCTTCCAATACAATGGTGTTGCTTAGTTTGCCGAGGCCATCAATTTCCATTTCTACGATATCGCCGGGTTGTAACCATTGCTCTTTGTAGTTAGGGTCATTAAGTTTGCCGGTGCCGTTCAGTTCCAGGAAACAACCTGTACCCACAGTGCCGCTGCCAATAACGTCGCCGGGTAAAATATCTACGCCATAAGCGCAACGCTCTATTATTTCAGCAAAGGTCCAGTCCATATCGCCAACACTGCCTGCACTTACCTCAATGCCATTTACCCAGCATTTCATTTTCAAGTTGTAGCTATCGCCTACATGACCGGGCTTGGCGGGCACCTTGTATTGTTCCAGTTCGTCTGGCGTAACCAGCATAGGGCCTATTACGGTACTGAAATCTTTACCCTTGGCAGGGCCCAGGTTCAGCAACATTTCTTCCATTTGCAGGGTGCGGGCACTCATGTCATTCATTATCATGAAGCCGGCAATGTACTGGTCGGCATCTTGCGCCTTAACATTACGGCCTTTTTTGCACAGCACAACCGAAGCTTCCAGCTCAAAATCGAGGCGCTTCAGGTGGTCGGGCATTACCGGTATAGGGCCTGGGCCCATTATGGCATTATGATTGGTAAAATAGAAAATAGGGTATTGGTCAAATTCGGCTATCATATCTACCTTACGGTTGCGGCGTGCAGCAGCAACGTGCTGGCGAAACGCATAACCATCGCGGCAAGAAGTAGGGTGCGTTACAGGGGCAAGTATTTGCGCACTGGTAAACGGAATGCCCTGGTAGGAAAGTTTTCCGCTCTTTATTTCATTTTCAGCACTGCGCATTGCGTCAATGCTTTCTTCCCATCTCTGCAACAAGACAGCCATAGTTGCCGGCAGTTGTGCATCGGCCCTGTGTGTATCATACAGCATTCCATCAATGTAAAATGCCAGTTGTTCTCCACCGTCTTTTGCGTAGGTAACGAGTTTCATTGTAATGTAGTTTGAGGCGCAAAATTAACGGTTACCAGCGGCAATCCAAATTTAGTTGTCCCCCATGTAACTAATTAAACGTGGGAATAAGTAAACCACCTGCATTTAATAAAATACGTTGACAACCAATGCAACTAAATGTAAATGCAAACCGCTAGTTATCTATTTGTTATATACTTGTATAATAATATTGATTTCCGTCAATTAATCTCCTGTTTTTTATGATTACTTTTACCGTAATCACCTGAACAATTTACATTTTTCTTAGTACGTTATGGGAAGACAGGCTTTGACGATGTTGCTCTTTTCGCTTTATTTTTGGTTACTGCAGCCTACGCATGCAGCTGCGCAGGTATGCAATGGCTGTAAAGCATGGACCGAAGGCGAAGCGCTTGACTGGAGTGGTTTTAAAGCCAACCCGGACCCCGATTCCCGGATGCTCACCAGTTTTATGGTGGAGGTTACCTACACTTACAAACCAGGCAGCAACGGCAATTATGTTTTTGAAGTGCATTGCGATTTTAAAAGCAATGAGTCATGGAGGCGGTGGGAGCGCGTGCGCCCCTACATGCTGGAACACATACAGGGTAATTTTGACATAGCTGAAATTTATGCACGTAAGCTAAAGCAGGAGCTGGAAATCTATGCAGCGTTGCCCAACTTTAACCGCGGTAAAGCGAAATGGATATACCACAAAATTGAAGAGGAGCGTATTGCCGAAAACGCACAATACGATATTGAAACCAACATGGGCTACTATTTCAAAGATCAGGAACTCTGGAACCAGAAAATAGCCGGTTTATTGGGCGATTTGAAGCAATACGCATCAAGATAAGCTGCTAGGCAAGGTAATATAATTGAGTTAACACAAAATTTCCTCCCCTAAGCACTAAGGATAGTCGCTTTTGTTGCATCCCACTGCAATTTTTAAAGGTATGGCGCTATGCAGCGCCTTACAGTTTTGCGGTGTAGCAACCGTGGGTTGCAAACATCAATGAGTGCCACCAGCAAAATAAAAACCAGTACGTAGTAACCATTGTGATCAAAGAAAACGGCAACGGCCTGCGCCTTGCCCGAACCTTTACCTGCATAGTTGAATTCATGCGGGTGGGAAATAAGAAAAATAAGGCCGGCAAGATTGTACAAAAGCCAAAAACGGCTTTCGAAAATGATGAAAAAGAAAACAGGTATCAGGAAATAATGTACGAACAAATTACTGGAGAGCAATACAAGGAGCAGGCAGTAAAACGCCACCATATCCAGCAACGGTCTTTTACGTAAAAAAAACCCGGATACTATCAGCGACATAAAGAAGATGTTGCGGAACGGTGCCGCCGAATACAGCGTTATCATATCCAGTATTGGCTTGCCTATGAATAAGTTGTAAGCCGGGGCATTTATGGTAGGTTCGTACAGCAATACATTGGCTATGATGCCTTCTTTGCCCGCAGGCAGATACGGCAAAAATGATACGGCAAAAAGTGCGTAGGGGATGCCAACGAGCATAGCCTTTTGTGCCAGTGTAAGGCGCTTATGCAGGAGCAGCCAGATAGGGAAGAAAATGAGCACATGCTTTATCAGCAGCGATAAGCCAAGTAAAACAGCAACGGCGAGTGTCTGGCTTGTGGTTAAGCCCCAACCTTTTATTACCGCATTGTATGCGGGCCTTCTTTCTATATACAATGCGGCGGCAAGGGCCACCAGTATGGCTATATTGTCAAACTGATTGTGATAGCCGGAAATGATGATGCTGATGGGTGAAAGTAACAACAGGTAGGCCGCTGTTACCTTTTTATTCCTGAACAACAGTACGGCAATAACCACATCGAACAACGAAATAAATACGGCCAATGCAGTGCGGAAATGGGATGTAAAAACCATTTTCAGCGCATAAAGTATCCACATCCAGCACGGGGAATAATTATAGCGGTGGGTACTGGCATAAACATTCTTACCCTCCTTCATAAAGTTGGCAACCATATCCCACGACTCAAAATCGTAGTTATGGCCCAGGTTACTGAGTAATACACGCGCGCCAAATGCAACCATTGCACAGACCACAAATAGCCGGGCATCACTTAATAGGTGGTATAATTTGGAAGATGGTTTGGGTGCCTGAATGATCATTATGAAAAAGCCAAAAGCCGAAGTTCATGTAAATAAATGATTCAGCAAAACGGATGGGTCGCTATGCCAGCCATTCCCGCATTTTGCGTTGCAGGGTGCTGCGGTGCAGCAGTGTTGGGTTAAAATGGTCGATAGCGGCGAATAATAAAATGGCTACCACCATAGTAAAACCCCATGCCTGTAAAAACAGAACCATCTTTAGTGCAAAGCCTGATGCGAAGCGGATCATGTTCAATTCCAGCTCGTTAAAGAAGAGGAACAGGCCTGCAACAACATTATATGCCCATACTAAACGGCTTTTGCTTACGGCTAAAAACACCATGGGTATTACCAGGTATTGATTGGAGAGCAGGCTGGTGTACAAGACCACGAAAAGCGAATACAGTAACACCAACTCCATCAATGGCTTTCTCCTCAGGAAAAGGCCCGTAAGAATCAGCGAGCCGAAGAATACCATTTTATATGGCGAGGCAATAAAGGTGCATAGCATATAAGCAAGGTCGCGGCCAACCAGCATGTGGAATAGCGGTGAATTTTCGCCCGGCTTGTAAAAGATGACGTTGCTGAGTATACCATCAATACCTGACAGATAGGGTATAAAAGTAGCGAGGAACAAGGTGTAGGGCAGGCAGAAAAGTATTGCTTTTTGTTTTACAGATAGCTGCTTATGGAACACGAACCAAATGGGCAGGAAGATAAAGATATGTTTGGCTATAAGCGATGCGCCTATTAATAGTGCAAACAAAATAGTCTCGGCTGTGCTTAAACCAAAGCCCTGCGCCAGATTGCTATAGTGCCTTCGCTTTTCAGCGTAGCGTACGGCAAGCAAAATCAGCAATATGGCCATATTCTCCATCTGGTTATGGAAACCGGTAATGATGATGCATACAGGGGAGAACAAAATAATGTAGGCTGCAAACTTATTGCCTCTGCGAAACAGCAAGGCGGCAATGGCAGCATCGACCAGCGATAAAAAAAGAGCCACACCGGTTCTGAAATGCGTGGCAAAAAGCCATTTAAGTGCATACAAAAGCCACATCCATAACGGTCCGTAATTGTAGCGGCACGTTGAAGCATACACATTTTTGCCGTGTTCTTGCAAATCAACAACCAATTGCCATGACTCAAAATCGAAATTATGCCCTAATCTGCTTAAAGCTAAACGGCCTGCAACAGCCAGAATAACAGCAACAGTAAAGACCCATACGGAAGGTATGCGGGCAGGTGAGCCTTGCGGCAAGGGGGGATAGGGGATATTCATAAAAGGGTAGTTGATAGGTTTATTACTGCAAGGCTAAAAAAACGATAGTTTTAATAACAAAACAATAATTTAACGTATAACGTTGTGCCCATCAGTTTATTGTATAAAATAGAACAAACTACTCCCACTCAAAATCGCGCTCTACCACTTTTTTCAAACGTTCTACCAAGGTAAGCGTTGCCGGGCAATGCACTAAATTGTTTTTGAAAGTTGTGTTGTATTCGTCAAAAGGCTTCTTGTCATGGTGCGGGAATTCTGCACAATCTGCTGGCCGCACTTCGTAAATAGAACATTTATTTTCAACCAGAAACTGGCACGGCTGTGTTGTATTTACCCATTGTTTGGCATCATCTTTTTTCAGCCACTTTGTTTTAAACGCAGCAGGCGCCATTCTTAAATGCGTGGAGATACGGGCAATATCTTCGGTGGTAAAAGTGGGTGTCATTGTTTTACAGCAATTGGCGCAGCTGGTACAGTCAATATCGCGCCAAACGGTCGCATCAACTTCTGCCACTAATTCCGGCATACCCACGGGTACGATCTCATCCAGCTTATCTAAAAAATCAGATAATATTTTTTTCTTCCGCTTCGCCCGTGAGGTGAATGATGCTATGTCCATAATGCCGTGTAAATATATATCAATTTTGTAGTGAGCCCAATGCTGCCGTTTCAGGTTTTCCTCATTTTATCCTCCTCACCCCGGCCATCTCCATAAATGTAGAGGGAGACTGATGTCCGCGCGGTAGCGCAAATGTGATGTTATACGGAGGTTGAAAAACACTGCCAACTACTTTGCCGTAAACTTGTAACCTATGCCCCTTATGGAGTGAAAGTGAACAGGATTGCGGGAATCGCGCTCAAAGTACTTGCGGAAATTAAGTATGAAGTTATCGATGGTGCGGGTAGTGGGGTAGACATTGTAGCCCCAAACTATCTGTAGTATCTGCTCGCGGGAAACCACTTCCCCTTCATGTTCTATCAATAGTTTCAGCAGGGCGGCTTCTTTCTTACTCAGTTCCTGCACCTTACCAGCTTTATCCACACATTCGTGTGCGGAAAAATCTATTTTAAAACCATCAAACTCATAGGTATCGCCTATGCTTTGCGGCTCTTTCATTTTTTTATTCTTGGTAATAAGCTTGCTAACACGCAGCAGCAGCTCTTCCAGGTTAAATGGCTTGGTTAAATAATCATCGCCACCCTTCTTCAGGCCCTCTACGCGGTCAGCTCCCGAATTGCGCGCACTCAGGAAAAGAATAGGCACATCATTGTGCTGCATACGAATGGTTTCGCAAACTGTAATACCATCCATTTCAGGCAACATAATATCCAATATAATAAGGTCGAAATACTCGCCCTTAACGGTTTTGAGCACCCCTGGTCCGGTATCGGTTGTTGTTACTTCATAGCCTTCCAGCTCCAAATTTAACTTAAGGGCTTCCCTAAGGCTTTCTTCATCTTCAGCAACCAATACGGTAGCTCTGGGCGACTTATTCATATAACCAATGTATAGTTGTACCGTAAAAGTAAGAAGATTGGCTAAGAAGGTGTTATAGAAAATGATAAAGAAATGAGAAAAGTAACCTTCATTTCGCATCACCGTTAGAAGGATTACAATAAAGTATGTATTTTTATTATAGCAACACCACATACCCATGCAAAAGAAACTGACCATACGCATAGCCACGCCTTGCGACGAAGACTGGACTCAAATGACAGAGGACGGGCAAGGCAGGTATTGCAGCCATTGCCAGAAAACTGTTATTGATTTTAGGGGGTGGGATAATGTAGCATTGTATGATTTCTTTAGTAGGAGAAAAGACCCTGTTTGTGGCCGCTTCCGCAATAGCCAGTTAAATAGCCCTTTATCGCAGCCTCCGCAACATAATGGCTTGCATCAAATGGCGGCGGCCTTAGGTCTTGTGCTATTGTTTTCAGGAGGTGCCGCTACGATAGCACATCCACGAGCGCCATTTGCTTTTGCACCACATACCAAAAATGTGCGTAGCAATAAAGCAAATAATATGGACGATACTACCGTGGCAAGGGGTTTCGTTTTTGAAAATATGTATCCTAAAACCCCGGCGGTGGGTGCCAGTGTAAAACTGCTGGTTGGTGATAAAGTGAAGTATAGCTGTCATACTGACTCATTGGGTTGCTACTATATACCGGGTGTCAAACCGGGGCTCTACAAATTGACAATCGAAAAACAGGGCTTTATTAGATTTGCGGAGGACGCCGTTGCATTACCAAATATATTGACACGGAATGAATATTTAATTGCAGAATATATCCCCGGACCCGAAAATGATACAAATATAGCGACGGGAGGAGCCATATGGCCTGAGGTAGATACCTTCAATTTTGATGTTCCGCTCGATACTGTAAAGCCTGCTGCCGATAAAAATAAAAAGCTGAAAAAATGATTTATACCATTTATACATCAAAATACGGCGCTAAAATCATGTCATTGCGCTGGTAAGTGCAAAAGGTTTGTAGTTGCTAACCAATTAAATAAACCGTGTGCCGGTAGGTACACAACAATCGCAACCCTGCCGGTTTATTATGTA
>JBBRPD010000111.1:0-12634 GCA_038228575.1 Chitinophagales bacterium
AACTTGAAAGAATACACAACAGGAATTAAAATAGATAAATCGGAAGTCGATCCCAAACGTATATCTTACCATTGCAAACTACCTGAACTCAATTACAGAATTTATCCTTAATGGTGTACTTTATTTAATTAGCTTCACTTATTTGCACCCCGCAGCAAAATCCCTAAAAAAATAATTTTAAAATGCAGGTATTTTTTTGTGTTTATACATTTTAATACTACATTTGCACTCCCAAACAGTAAAAGGGGGTATAAAATTTATGTTGATAATAGATTCAAAAGACTGCGAAAACATAGACAAAGCGCTGAAGAAATATAAAAAAAAATACGAAAAATCTCGTGTTCTTAACCAACTTCGCGACCGCCAGTCATTCACTAAGCCTTCTATAAGGCGTCGTACTGAAATGCTGAAAGCTGTATACAAGCTGCAACTTGCCAATGGCGATTTCGCTGATTAATTGATTGCTTTAACGCCTCTGCGTTATAAAAAAATATATTTGTTTCCGTTACTGTAAGTTTGTAAATTTACAGTAACGGATTTTTATTATGGGCATTGAGCAGCAATCAGGATTCCTAAACTACCTTCAGTTCGAAAAACGATACTCTGCCCATACGCTTACCGCATACCAGTGTGATTTGACCCAATTCAGCACATATCTATTAACAGAATTTCAGTCTGATGATATTGCAGGCATATCTCACTTCCATGTGCGCAGTTGGTTAGCTGGCCTTAAAGAGCATAAAATGAGTGCGCGGGCCATCAACCGCAAAATGTCCAGTCTCAATTCTTATTTCAAATACTTACAAAAACACAGTCTTGTTGAAGCAAACCCTGTTAAGCAGTTACATGCTCAGCGGTTACCTACCCGCTTGCCGGTATATATAAAAGAACAAGAAGCCGAGCACCTTTTAGAAGAACTACAGTTCGGCGAGGGTTTTGAGGGGTTTACCGAAAGACTTATATGTGAAATGCTATATGCCACGGGCATGCGGCGCAATGAACTGCAGCAATTAAAAGAAAAAGATGTAGAATGGAGCCTGAAACAAATACGGGTTTTAGGCAAGGGCAATAAAGAGCGCCTTATACCCGTTAGTGAAGCGTTGCTCGATACCTTGCGCGACTACATTAAAGCCAAACACGAATTGGAACAATTCAACCCGGTATATCTTTTAAACCTTGCCAGCGGCCAGCCGTTGTATGCAGGTTATATTTACCGTACGGTTAAAAAATATTTATCATCAGCCACTACTTTGCACAAAAAAAGCCCGCATGTACTGCGCCACACATTTGCTACGCATTTGCTGAACAATGGTGCTAACATACAGGCTATTAAAGATTTATTAGGCCATTCCAGCCTTGCTGCTACTCAGGTGTATACGCATAATAACATTGCCAAACTAAAAGAGATTCACAAGCAAAATCATCCGCGCGGGTGATACATTTTTAACAAATTAAAATTTGAAACTATGAATTTGCAAATCCGGACCGTGCATTTCGATGCAGACCAAAAACTTCTAGATCATGTTAATGCCAAAATTGAAAAGCTCAGAACGTTTCACGATAAGATAATTGGCGCAGAAGTTTACCTGAAGCTGGATAATTTCCATCATCAGGTTAAGGATAAAGTAGCAGAAATTAAAATTTACGTACCCAAACACTCGTACTTCGTAAAACATCAAAGCAAAACATTTGAAGAATCATTTGATTTGGCTTTCGATTCATTAGTGAACCAGGTAAAGCGAAATAAAGAAAAGCACAGTACCGTTCACGCATAAAACCCAACCAAAAGTTATATTCAGTCCGTCTCCCTAAGAGGCGGATTTTTTTTTGTCTGCAATAGCCAATTTGTCAATTGGCTATTATTTTTTTTGTATCTTGCAATCATTAAAAAAATATGTTCCCGTTATGATCAGTCGCATTTCTAAGTTATTGGTGGTGGTTGCCTGCGTTACTTTCATGTTCACAGCATGTTCAAAAAAGTATAGCTCCGACGATAGCCTGACTCCTCAATATTCCCCATCCGTATTTATCGGTAGCAATACAGGTATATTGTATGCCTACAACCCGTCAACCGGCGTTAAAAACTGGGAGTTAAGTTTAGGCAATTCTATCTGGGCTTCACCGCTTACTTACAGGGGCAGGTTGTACGTGGGTGTTGTTAATCTCACTTCACCATCGGGTGGCGTGTGCGATACATTGTATAAAATTGACCCTAAAACAGGTAAGATCGTAAAAAGAATGACTGTTTATGGCGCATCTCCCTATACATTTGGTTTTAGAGCAACACCGATAGCTGATGGTAAGCTTATTTATCTTGCTACAACTGGTGACTCTCTGTTTGCAATAGATACAGGTACCGGAGCAGTTGCATGGCGTGCAGGAACAGACGTTTCTTCTATGATATCATCGCCTGTAATTTTTGGTGATCAGATATATGTTGCTACCACCGGCGGTACAGTTTACGCCTTTGATAAAAATACCGGCGCTCTCGCTTGGAATAATCCGGCAATTCCTGGTAGGAAGTTTGAGTCTTCGCCAGCTATTAACGACTCATTATTGTTTGTGGGCAGTACCGATGATAGTGCATTGTACTGCATTAATCTCAGGAAGGCACCCGGTTACACGCCAGGGGCAACAAAATGGGTACACAAGACACATGGTGCGGTAAAAAGCTCGCCGGCTGCTATTGCAGGCAGGGTTATTTTCGGTGCTAACGATAACAATGTTTATTCGGTGGATGAAACTACCAATCTTGAAAACTGGGCTCCTTTCCATACGCTTACTAAAGATGTTGTTTCATCGCCTGTTATAAGCGCCGACAAAAAGCTGATATATATTGGTGGAACCGATCATATTTTATACGCCATAAATGTAGCTGATGGTAAGGTTAACTGGACCTATCCTACAAATGGTGCTATCACGTCAAGTCCGTTAGCTTACAAAAGCACAATCTTCATAGGTAGCTATGATAAAGTGTTGTATGCTATTGACGAACAATCACATTCTTTAAAATGGATCACTACAGTTGGTGGCGATATCGATTGCTCTCCTGCTGTTGAAGATTACAGCAATGTGCAACACAACAGCCAGATAAGCGGCTATGTGAACGGTGCTACTTACTAAGTATAGTTTTTACAATATTTGAAAGGGTTGCTTCATTCTTAATTGAAGCAACCCTTTTTGCTTACTTTTGCGGCATGTATCCTGATTTTCAGTATTTACTCCACGGCATAACAGGCATTGATATGCCATCGTGGTTAAGCATATTTAAGACTTTTGGTTTGCTGGTTGCGCTGGCCTTTTTGGCCGCAGCACGGGTGCTTACGCTGGAACTTAAGCGCAAGGAAGGGCAGGGGCTGCTCAGACCCGTGCTTAAGCTGGTAAAGAAAAAAGACAAGGATGGTGTAACAACAGAAAAGAACGAACTCTTCTACCCGCACATGCTTATAACGGAGATCGTTTTTGCTGCTGCAATAGGCGGCATCATAGGTGCGAAGCTTTTCAATGCTTTTGAAACGTGGAATGACTTTATTGCCGACCCTATCGGTAATCTGTTTTCCCGCAGCGGACTCACTTTTTATGGCGGCTTTATTGTGGCTACAATAGTATTGTATTACTATACCCGTAAATACAAAATACCCTTCAAGCATTTGTGCGATGCCGCTGCGCCTGCCATCATGATAGCATATGGTATTGGTAGGTTGGGCTGCCAGCTTTCCGGCGATGGTGATTGGGGTATTTATAACACGGCCTATGTAACAGTTGCCGATGGCTCGTTAAGGGCAGCAACACCCGCTGATGCTACGTATATTGCCCATATAACTAATGGAACGCCCAGCACACCCTATACAGCGCCATCTGGCGTGCCACGGTGGCTGGTTGCCATGAACTATCCGCATAACGTAGGTTATGAGGGTATGCCAATTAAAGACTGCAAGGGCGACTATTGTAATGTGTTGCCGGTAGCGGTGTATCCCACACCCATATACGAATCTATTGCGGCAGCTTTGTTATTTTGCCTCATGTGGGCAGTTCGTAAAAAGCTGAAGTACCCGCTGCACATGTTTGCATTATACCTCATTTTTGCCGCCATAGAGCGCTTCCTGGTGGAATTGGTCAGGGTAAACTCCAAATACGACCTTGGCTTTATACACCCCAGTCAGGCCGAGATAATTTCGGTTGTATTATTTATTTCCGGGATCTCCATTCTGTTGTTTTACCGCAAAAAAGATACTATCGATCCTGGTCAGCCAGTACCCGTAATTCCCAATTAAAATACATGATGTTTAAATTTTATAATGCCAAACGAATCAAGTTTCGTTTGGCATTGTTTACAATTACAATTGTGCAATTGCCCGGGCATTAATCTCACCGCTACCATTTATAGAAAGGGACCGGGGCCAGAAAAATACTGTTGTAGAGATTTGAAGTGCACTCCAATATTCTTTCATAATCAGTATCACTATTTCAGGACGTGTCATTCCTGATATATTGCTTATATGCAATCTGTAAATTTTACAATTATTGCATGAAACTCTGTAACAAATAAGCCCTGTCTTCGGCGGAACTTTGGTGTATTAGTTAGCATTTTAAACCACACGCTCCTCATGAATACCAATAGGCTTTCGCCAACAATTGAAGCTGCATTGAATGCGCAAATGACCAAAGAGGCACACGCTTCACAAATCTACTTATCATACGGCTCATGGGCCTCTTCGCAAGGTTATGGTGGCGTAGCCAATTTCTTGTTCAGGCATGCTGAAGAAGAGCGCAACCACATGATGAAGGTGCTGGAATATATATTGAAAAGAGGCGGTACAGTAAAGGTGACCGCGATACCTGAACCACCTAAGGACCCTGCCAATATCAACAACTGTTTTGAAAGTGTTTTCTCGCATGAAGTAGATAACACCAACGCTATTTACAAAATAGTAAAAATGAGTTTTGAAGAAGCAGACTGGGCTACCTGGAACCTGATGCAATGGTTTGTAAAAGAGCAGGTAGAAGAAGAAACACTTGCTTTGGAACTACTGGATAAAATTAAGATTGCCGGTGGAGAAAAGATGGCACAAAGCGAACTGTATTCTTTAGACAGAGACCTTGAAAAAATGCCCGATGAAGCCCGCGCAGCACAAGATGTTACCGCAGCAAATCCATAAGTTGCCGGTACTATTCCTTAATGGGAACTAGATAGATTCGACTAAATTTAGGGTTCACCTCAACATTTACTTGCGCATTTTTGAAAAAAAGTTTGCGCAAGTAAATGCTTGCATTTATATTTGCAAGCACTTACTTGCATAATATGGAAACGAGAAGAGATGTTTTTCAGGCGATAGCTGACCCTACAAGGCGGGAGATCATCAACCTTTTGGCTCATCGGTCTTTAAATCTCAATGCCGTAGCAGAAAAATTTGATGTTAGCCGCCAGGCAATATCGCTGCACATTAAAATACTTGTGGAGTGCGGACTTGTAGACATTAAGAAGCAGGGTAGGGAGCGGTTCTGCGAAGCCAATTTTCAGCAACTGGAAGAGGTATCAAAATTTGTAGAACAGTATAAAAGATTCTGGGAAAACAAGCTGGACGCATTGGAAATTTATCTGGATAAAATTCAAAATACACCACCATATGCAAACCGAAAAAAGTAGTACGGCGGACCATATTAAGAACTGGTTGGGACCCGATGGCTTTTTAAAATGAAACCAAACTACGGACAGTATGCGGTAGCACTTACGGCACACATCATTGATAACTTCTTGAATGCAAATTGAGTTACGCCTAAATAAAATCACTTCACTACACAAAAAAACGAGTATGGAAACAAAACCTTTTGTAATTGAAAGAACGTACAAGGCAAGCCCAGCCAGGGTATGGAGTGCTATTACGGAAAAGGAACAAATGAAGCAATGGTACTTCGACCTCGAAGAATTTAGACCCGAAGTAGGATTTAAATTTCAATTTAGTGGTGGCCCAAGTCCGGACCGGCAGTACCTGCATTTGTGCGAGGTAACCGAAGTAATTCCTGAACGTAAACTAACTTACAGCTGGCGTTACGATGGCTATAACGGAATATCTTACGTTACATTTGAATTAACTGCCGGAGCGGGTAGTACAACGGTTACCCTTACACATACTGGCCTGGAAAGCTTCCCTAATGAAAATAAGGATTTTGCAGCAAGTAGTTTCGCCGAAGGGTGGACATCGCTGATAGGTGCATCTTTGAAAAATTATCTTGAACAAAGGAAAACAGCTAACTGACACGTTGCCCTTTTTAGTGCATTTGGATGTTAATGCTATGCTAACTCATTGATTGTGTTTAACTAAAGGATAACCTGATAATAGTACATGCCGTACTATTATCAGGGATATCGGAATTATATTTGCGGTTAATTAATGTATTGCCACTATGTATTTCCAGTTGAAACGTTTACACACCTTTTTTTTATTTATCAGTTGCTTCGTTGCTACCACCCAGGCACAAACTATATCCACCTTTGCCGGCAACAGGACAGTCGGGTTTAGTGGCGATGGTGGGCAGGCCACCGCAGCGGCTTTAAATAGCCCGAGTGGAATAACTGTTTCTGCTGCCGGAGATGTTTACATAGCTGACCTGGCCAACAACAGGGTGAGAAAGATTACGAGCACTGGCATAATAACAACGGTTGCAGGCAGTGGTACAGCGGGCAATACCGGCGATGGGGGAGCAGCCACAGCAGCAAAACTGGATAACCCAATGAGTGTGGCTATTGATGCTGCAGGCAATTTGTTTATTGCAGATTACAATAACGCCAAGGTTAGGAAGGTGAATACATCGGGTATTATTTCAACTGTAGTGGGCACCGGAACCATAGGTTTCGCGGCTGATGGGGCTGTAGCAACGGCGGCTAATATCGCAAAGCCAACGGGTATAGCATTTGATGCTTCCGGTAATCTGCTGGTAGTGGAGTCCAACAACAATCTGGTAAGGAGAATAAACGCATCGGGAACGATGACAACGGTAGCAGGGGGTAATGGCTCTGGTTTTACCGGTGACGGCGGGGCGGCAACAGCGGCAAAAATTTCTTATCCTTTCAGCGTACTTGTTGATGCCGCGGGCAATATGATCATTCTGGATAATGGAAATTTCAGGGTGCGTAAAGTGACCGCATCAGGCATCATCAGCACCATAGCCGGTAATGGAACCTCTGGTTTCAGTGGCGATGGCGGAGCGGCGACTTCCGCTTCTTTTAACAATGCTTCGGGAATAGCGTTTGATGCTTCGGGTAACCTGCTCATTGCAGACCAGAACAACAATAGGGTGCGCAAGGTAACCACAGCCGGTATTATTTCAACTTATGCAGGCTCCGCAACTGGCGGTTATTCCGGTGATGGTGGTGCTGCAACAGCTTGTACTTTTTACAAACCATCTGCTTTGGCAATTGCTTCTGGTATTGTTTATATAGCTGATATGGGCAATGCGGCCATCAGAAAAATTACCACCAGCATCAGCCACAACCCTTCGTTTACAGGCGGTACAGTGCAAACCCTTGGTTTGTGCACCTCTGCCTCCGCCACTGCAATAAATACACAGATGGCCATAAATGATATGGATGCCAGCCAAACCGAAACATGGACGGTAACCCTGGCACCTGCGCACGGTACACTTGCAGGTTTCCCAAGAACCGCCACTTCTACTGGCGGTATAGTTACACCTTCCGGGCTCACGTATACGCCAACCACTGGTTATACAGGCACAGACTCTTTTAAAATACAGGTTTCTGACGGTGCGCTTACGGGCACTACCACTATAAAAATAACAGCCACTGCGGCACCTTCGGTTGCTGCAATTACGGGCGCTACAACTGTTTGCATTGGTAATGCAATAACTCTGGCTAATGCAACTACCGGTGGTAGCTGGTCTTCGGCTAATGTGTCTATCGCTTCGGTTACAAGTGCAGGCATTGTTACAGGTATTGCTGCGGGCGTTACCAATATTTCTTATACTATAACGAATGCCTGCGGTACAGCTGTGGCCACAAAGGCAGATACTGTAAAATCATTTCCGGCAGCTGGTGTTATAAGTGGCGTAAGCGCGCAATGCGCGGGCACCACTATTACATTAACCACTACCGGTAGCGGTGGAAGCTGGACAACAAGTAATGTGGCATTAGCTACTGTAACAGCGGCCGGTGTTGTAACGGGCATAGCTGCTGGTGTTGTAACGGTTTCGTATACCGTCAGCAATAGTTGTGGCACATCGTCAGCGTTCAAAACAGACACTGTTAAGGCTGGTTCTGCACTCACGCCAATATACGGCTATGCAATAGGCGCAGTATGTATAGCTCAAACTAATAGCCTGTTGAATGCTACTTCTGGCGGAACATGGAGCAGCAGTGCCCCTGCCATAGCCTCCGTGAGCAGTAGCGGCATAGTTACCGGTATTGCATTAGGCACTGCAGTAATTTCATACGCAGTTACCAGCTCTTGTGGTTCGGGTGTCGCGACTCAGAATGTAACCGTAGGCCCAACGCCTAATGCAGGAATGATATCAGGACCTGCTATTGTGGCAAATGGTGCAACTATTACGCTTACTTCAACAGTAGCCGGGGGTGCCTGGAGCAGTGGCGCACCAACCAAAGCAACGGTAAGCGCAACGGGCATTGTTACAGGGCTTTCTGCGGGTATTGCCTATATTTCCTACACAGTAACTAACTCTTGTGGTTCTGCGGTAACTGCAATGCCTGTTACAGTGCCATACACTTCAGCATTGGGTAGTAACACCATTGTCAGATACGCCGGCAATTACAGCAGCGGCTATAGTGGTGACGGCGGCGCAGCTACCGCTGCCGCTCTTAACCATGGTGCGGGCATGGCAGTTGATAATGCAGGTAACATTTATATTGCCGACCAGGCTAACCACCGTATACGTAAAGTTACCCCAACAGGAATTATTACTACTGTTGCGGGTAGCGGCACCGCGGGTGCCACTGGCGATGGCGGCGCCGCTACTGCTGCGAAACTAAGCAGCCCGAGTGCTGTTGCGGTTGATGCCGCGGGCAATATCTATATCGCTGACTATGAAAATGCAGCGGTAAGAAAGGTAAATACTTCCGGCATCATTAGCAAATTTGCAGGCAACTACGCACCCGGTTACACGGCTGACGGTGCCGCTGCCAGTACATCGGCAATTGCAAAGCCCCTTGGTATAGCTGTTGACGTTTCGGGCAATGTCTATTTCTCCGAACAGAATAACCATATTATACGTAAAGTAAACACATCTGGTATCCTTACTACCTTGGCAGGCAATCGCGGGCCGGGTTACAGCGGCGATAACGGTTTGGCTACCGCAGCCGTTATTTCGTATCCGGGTGCTATGGTGGTTGATCAGGCTTCTGGCATTTTATATTTTATTGACGGCGGCAACCAGCGTGTGCGTCGTATAACACCGGGTGGCCTCATAAACCTGGTTGCAGGTAACGGCACTGCCGCTTACAGTGGCGATGGCGGGCCCGCAACAGCCGCCAGTCTTAACAATCCCGCAGGTATTTTCTTTGATAGTACCAACTATTTGTTGGTGGCCGATCAGGGTAACCAGCGGATTAGGAAGCTGACAGCTTCGGGTCTCATAGCAACAATTGCTGGCACGGGTGCTGCTGGTTCCAGCGGCGACGGCGGCCCGGCAACTGCCGCTAAATTTTACAACCCTGCCGGCATTGTTGGGTACGGCGGCAGCATCTATGTGGCTGACATGGGCAATAGTGTTGTCCGCAAGATCATCAATACCATTGTTGGCAATGCGCCCGGCTTTACAAATGGCACGACACAGTCGCTTGCCGTTTGCACGGGTGTAACTACATCAATCAGCGCGAGGCAGGAGATAGGTGACGCCGATGCAGGACAAACCGAGACCTGGACAGTAGTTTCCGCTCCTGCACATGGCACGCTTACTGGTTTCCCGGCAACCGCTACTTCAACAGGTTCTACTATTACACCCGGCACATTAAACTATACTCCGGCTACCGGATATACAGGAAGTGATTCCATACGTATACGGATCTCGGATGGCAGTAATTCGGCAACCACCTTAATCAATATCACCGTAAATGCTTCTACCGCAGCCGGCACTATTTCGGGTCCTTCAAAATTATGCACGGCAGCGGGAGCGTGGACTACTTTTACCAGTACCGTAGCTGGTGGTGTGTGGACGACAGATAACCCTGCTGTAGCCAATATAGATGCCACTACCGGTGCGGCCTACCCTAATAGTGCAGGTAGCTTCGGCATAAAGTATACCGTTACCAACGGATGCGGTGTTGCTGTTACCACAAAAATTGATACGGCCATTGATCTTATTTCGCTTGATAACATTACCGGGCCCGGAGTTGTGGCAGTTGGTGCTACTATAACGCTGGCCAATACCTACCTTACCGGTGCATGGGCAAGCAGCAACAATACTATTGCCTCTGTAACCACAGGCGGCGTAGTGAGAGGGAATGCTAATGGCATGGTTACAATTTCGCTTTCAGCAACAAACTACTGTGGTACAACAACAACTACCAAACCAATTACCGTCGGCACGCTTGCCAGCACCAATAACATATACAATTTTGCGGGTGCCGGTAACGGTTCGGCAGGATTGCGTGAAGATGGTATCGGGGCCAATACAAGAATTATATCAGGCCCGGCTGGTGTAGCCAAAGACCGCAATGGATTTATATATTTCGCAGAGCAAGGTAACAGCCTGGTAAGAAAGGTTGACCAGATTACGGGCAACCTGGTTACGGTTGCAGGCACCACTGTTGCTGGTTTTTCAGGTGATGGTGGCCCCGCAACTGCGGCTAAAATAAATGGCCCTTCGGCTGTAGCGGTAGATAGTGTGGGCAATGTGTACATTGCCGATTACAATAACTACCGCATCAGGAAGGTGAACACATCGGGTATTATTACTACCATAGCAGGTACGGGTGCAAATGGCTTTACGGCCAGTAATGTAGCTGCCACATCAGCGGCACTTACTAACCCTACCGGAATAGCCGTAGACAGGGCGGGGAATGTTTATTTTGCTGAACAAAGTCACCACAGGGTACTTAAAATATCAACGAGTGGTTTACTCACTATTGCAGCGGGCAATAATTCGGCTTCATTCTCTGGCGATGGTGGCGCTGCCACAGCGGCTGCATTGTCTTACCCTGCGGGTGTTTACGTTTCTGCTGCCAGCGAACTGTATATTGCCGATGCCGGTAACAACCGCATCCGCAAGGTGACCGCAGCTGGTGTTATTACAACTATTGCTGGTAATGGTGCTGCCGGTTATACCGGCAATGGAGGTGCGGCAACAGCGGCCAAACTTAACAACCCTTATGGCATAACAACCGATTCTCTGGGCAATATCTATATCGCAGACAGGAATAACAATGTAATAAGATCCGTTAATACTTCCGGCATCATATCTACTTTTGCGGGTACGGGCACTGCCGGTTATGCTGGCGATCAGTATCCTGCGACTGTAGCTTATTTATATGCGCCGCAAGGCATGGTTTGCGCCGGTAGTAACATGTACATTGCCGATTTTGCTAACAATGATGTGCGCGTGGTGGGTAAGGTCACCTATATGTATCATGGCCCCTATTCGCCAATATTTGCCGGCTTCCTTACCCCTTGCAAGAATAGCGCACCGGTGCAGATAGATTCTTTCCTGACGGTTACAGATCTTGATCTGAGCCAGGTGGACACGTTTAAAATTCGCAATGCGCCTTTACACGGCACCGTTACCGGTTTAGTTAAGACCGTAGCGACAAATGGAGACCTTATAACCCCGGCAAACGTATTCTACACGCCTGCCAGCAATTATGTTGGTCCTGATACATTTGTCATCAAGATCTGCGACCGGTTCGATTCTGCGAATATATCGTTCTTCGTAAACGTTGTGGCCGCACCTGTAGTGAGTGCCATATCGGGCGCAGCAACAGTTGCCATCAGCACACCAATTACGCTTACTGATGCTACCGCTGGTGGCGTGTGGAGCAGTAACAATACTGCTATTGCCTCGGTAAGTACGGTGGGGCTGGTAAAGGGTATGGCAGTTGGTGCTGCCACTATTAGTTATACCGTTGCAAATGGCTGTGGCAGTTCGTTCGTAACCAAGGCGGTAAGCGTTACTGCCGGCAGGGAGTTTGGCGGCTGGACCGCTGATGAGCCAGATGCAAATGATATTATTGTTTATCCTAACCCGGCTAACGGTGAGTTGAGTATTGCTGCACCTGCTGGCGCGGAAGGTATAGCCGTGCGCATAGTAGATATGGTGGGTAAGGTTGTTTACCAAAGCACCAGTACTGCAACCAATGGTCTGCTGGCCATTCCGACCAATACCTGGGAATCGGGTATGTACATAGTAAAAGTTAATTCAGGCGGGCTTGCGGTATCGCGGCTTATAAAGGTAGAGCACTAAGCCAAATTTTTAAATTCCTAAGCGGGAAGTCTGGCAGCAGGCTTCCCGCTTTTTTACAGATATAACAGCAATGTCATTAACTTAATGGATTTTGCGTCATCCCTGCGGCACGCCGTAGACATTAATCTCCCCTCTACCATTTATGGAGAGAGCCTGTCCCGAACTCGCTTCGGGAGGCCGGGGGTGAGGATATTTGCGCTAAGTTAAT
>JBBRPD010000112.1:0-12236 GCA_038228575.1 Chitinophagales bacterium
ATTAACTTAGCGCAAATATCCTCACCCCCGGCCTCCCGAAGCGAGTTCGGGACAGGCTCTCTCCATAAATGGTAGAGGGGAGATTAATGTCTACGGCGTGCCGCAGGGATGACGCAAAATCCATTAAGTTAATGACATTGCGATTACTGGCAAATACGAGGTATTTTGTGCCCTTCTGTATTAAAGCACTACGCGATGCCCCAATTCAACTTGTCAAAATTTAAGAATAAGCACTTTTTGTCTCTAGTAGGCAATGGGGTTATTTCTTTGTTCGGGCTGTTACTTTTCGGGCTGGTGTATAAGACTTTGCCGGGCGATGATGTGGGTACGTGGCTCTTTTTCATGGCCACTTTAAGTGTGTTAGACTCCATAAGGAACGGGCTACTGGGTACAGCCATGGTAAAATTCTATGCCGGAGCCGACGATACCCGCGCCAAAAATGTGCTGGGGTCAGTATGGTACTTAGCGGTAGCGGTAACCGGCCTTATGGTAGCACTGAATGCGCTGGCGTTTTTAGCCTTGCCATTGCTGCATAATGAGCCAACCATTGTTTCGATAAAATGGGTGGGCATAACGCTGATCAGTTCGCTACCCTTTTCTGTCATCTTCTGGAAACTGCAAGCAGATGAACAATATGGTACCATGCTGTGGATGCGGATGCTGAACAGCGGATCGACCATACTGGCTTATGTGGTACTGATATGGATGGGGAATTTTAACCTGCGAACGGCCTTGCAGTGGAATTTTATTACCAATTGCCTCACCAGTATTATTGGGATGCTGGCTAATTTAGGCGGCATACGCGCGGTGGCACACCGAAGCCGGGCCAGCGTAACGGAAATACTGCACTTCGGCAAATATAGCCTGGCGACCAATTTAAGTTCTAATTTATTGCGTACGGTTGATACGTATATTGTTACGTTTATGCTGGGGCCTGGTGCGGTTGCCGTTTTAAGTTTGCCCGCCAAACTGATGGAATTGGTGGAAATACCGTTGCGCAGTTTTGTGGGCACGGGTATGTCATCCATGGCTACGGCCTTCAACCAGAAGAACATGCACCAGGTAACCTACATCCTTAAAAAGTATTCTAGCATGCTCACTTTTGCTTTTATCCCGCTTACGATAGCGGTATTTTTTCTTGCCGATATACCCATAAACTTACTGAGCAGCGGCAAGTACAAAGGCACTGAAGCAGCCAATATTTACCGGTTTGTGATGTGCACAGCACTTATGTACCCTATTGACCGTTTTACCGGGGTAACGCTGGATATTATACACCAACCAAAGATCAATTTTAAGAAAGTGCAATTGATGCTGGTAATGAAAATTGTTGGCGATGTTGTTTTTATTTCGCTGCTGGGCAACCTTTATGGTGCGCCGCTGGCAGGCTTCTTTACAACGCTTGCGGGACTTTTATATGGCTGCATGCGCCTGCAAAAATTCATGCCGTTTACAATAGGCGGCATTTTAAAAACGGGATTTCAGGGGCTCAGGCAATTGGCAGCAAGGAAAAATGCCTGAGGGGAAAGTCATTAAGTTAAGGATAATTGTACTTTCCAAAAATAGTTTCGCCCCTTCAGGGCTGGTGTTTTATTGCTTTTTTACCGAGGGCTTCACCCTCGGCTATTCATATTTCGCTCTTTCAGAGCTTGAACAACTAAATATATTTATTTGAATCAAATTTGCTTAATTAAAATTCTCTTGACTTAATGATATTGGCCTAACGGGGTCATTTGTGTTTTTTCTCCAAGTTTTAGCGTAGGCCGCAACCTACTTACGCCGTTAATTGCTTGTTAAGTGGGGTCACGCCGAACGAAAAAAAAGTGCTGCCGTAGGTTTGATTTTTCAGCTATGCCCTCACCCCCGGCCTCCCGAAGCGAGTTCGGGACAGGCTCTCTCCATAAATGGCAGAGGGGAGATCAATGTCTGCGGCGTACCGCAGGGATGCTGTAACAACAGTAGTTTTTAAATTGTCACCGGCATCTGCCGCGCAAGCCGCAAACAGCGTAACATTGCAAGCCGATATTATGACTTTTTTTGATGTAACGCTTGTGTTACCGATATTTCCTAATATTAACCCGCTCATTTTTCGTACTCGTTTATGCTATAAAACCAACCAACAACGATACAAAGGTGCCGCTATCTGTGTAACGGGCAAAACGTTATGCACGCTGTTTTCACAGTGTGAAAAGCATGGGTATTGTATTAGTTGGCGCAAAGGCGCTAAGACGCAAGTACGGCTGCTTACATATATCAAGGTGTACGAGGCGCAAAGAGGTTGGGATTGCGTGGTGGAGTGTAGAAGCAAGGACGCAAACTTCATCAAATATGTTATAACATACTTTTCGTTCGCCAACTCACACAAATCTTATTTAAACAACAACCTGCAAACTATTGCATGATACGTATTAACCAATTATCGAGGTCTGATTCTTTAATAAATTGACTTGCAGATACATATGAAATAATTTCGTTCTGTTTCTGCATTTCCGATTTCATTAGTGGATGATTTAAAATTTCTACCTCAAATTCAGTAGTAACTACTTCCAAACCGCTAGCTTCAGTAATATAACGATCAACCTTATCTGTACCATATCGGGATATGTATGTAATAAATTCATCGTTGTCAGAAAGTAACAGTTGCAAGCAATAGTAAACTGTACAACTTGCGTCTAATGCATCAGCTGCCAAATTTGTAGCAAAATCTTCAGTATCGGGCATATTAACCTCAAGATTATTGGCATCCGCAGTTATTTCATCAACAGAAATAACGTCCTCAATGATGCAGTTTCGAATGTCATCAATTGCTTTTCGCACTATTGATATATCTCCAAAAGAGAATGTTTTTGAAAAATTTACATAGTCGGGGTATGATCGCTCACACATAAGGTAAGCGAATACTATTTTGTTTTTTCTTGAGGTGCTGTGTAGCTGCCCTATGTTAATTTTCATGTTCTTAATTATTGTTGTCCGACAAAAAGAACGTCTTGCATTAAAACAAAGTAACAGCAATTCCAGTGCAATACAAGAGTCCTTTTTAGCGCAAATATTTATTCACTAGTCCAAGTATATTCAAAACCCTGGTCTAAGTTGTTCACTTCGTCCTACCATTCAGGAAGTATTTACTTCCGATATATATCACTTGTCCACCCAAAAAACAAAAAAGCGGAGAAACCGCTAATTGCTGTGTTTCTCTGCTTTTAAAACTTGTAGGCTTGACTGGACAACTTTCGAACTCATTTATTAAGAACTGCTGCACTTATACCCATTTACAGAGTTAAATGCAACAGTATTTGTAACGATTATTGGTAGTAGGCTATGGTGCAGTTGCTGCGCCGTTTAAACGTTCGGTTTTATGGAGCAGTTATCATTTCAAAAAGGGCGTTTTTTTGCTTTTCGCATTGGTAATATTTTCTTAGTTGCTTTCGCACCAAATGGCTCATGAAAATAACCAAATATGTAGTTTTTTCTCTGGCATTCGGTCAGATACTTTTCTTCGTACCTTTCCCAAATAAAATTTTCTTTGCTTTCCTGATACCACTTTTGTAGCTGCTGTTGAAAAACCAACCTGTTTTCTTCTATATAATCGTACACCCATTCTTGGCAGCCGTCATGAAATAAATCAAATTGCCTACCGGTTACATATGTCATTGGGACAGATACTATTTCATCAAGAGCGTAAAAGGCCACATCACCAACTTTCATTTTCCCATCCTTTTTGCAATGGTAATTTACTGACGTTAAACTGCTATCACCTACCAAATTTATTAAATAAGGTATCGCTTCTTTTCTTTTTGCAATTATCTGCCATATTGCCGAATTACAATTAAACGCATCCACGCCGAGATAACGTAAACTATCTATTTGGTTACCAATGCGTTCTTGCCCAAAAGTATCATGAGTGAAAAAAAACATACATAATGCGACCTGTAATGCTTTCAACATAACCTTAGTTTATTTCTTTTTATCTTTTTCTTTCGACTTATCTGCACTATCCTTGCTTTCACTATTTTTGTTGGCTTCTCCATGTTTGGGTTCGGCTGCTCTTTTTTGATTTTGACCAGCAGGCAACTCTTGTCGAACTTTATCCACTAGTCCAAGTATATTCAAAACCTTGGTCTACTACCGTACTACCACACATCCCCTTTCGTCCAAAATTCTTTTTATTGACATCAGTTCCATAGCAACCTTTGAAGCTTTAGAGATTCTCCTTTTTTTTAGGTAGTCCAACAATTTTTCAGGCTGCCCATATACATAAATACAATATATACAATAGGAAATGCTGGCACCGCGAGCAAAGCTTTTTGTTGGTCCATTTTGGGAAAGTAAAATTATTGAAAAATCAACTATATGCTTCCGATTTAACGAAAAATAATTTTCTATTTTATCTATCGGCAGTTGTGAATCTTCAATATTTTGCCTCTCAATTTCAATGAACATGGGGTTGTCATAAATGGTACAGCACATGTTAATAGCTATCTCATCTTCAATTTCCTGCAACTCATGATTAGCAAGTACTTTTTTTATATCTTCCTTTGAGACCATAAAATGAATTTTAAGATAACTAATGAACCCACTCCAAAAAAATATAGCCGGTATTTCTTGAAGGATCAACTGCTGCATGCTCCCAAGGCCACAATTTGACTAAATTAGTGAAATTATGCGGGTCGGCACCCGTCCTTCCGTTAATATGATGAAGTTCTTTTGATACCAACCTGTCTTCTATCTGTCCAGTTTTGACCACCATTACTTTGGCTGTGCCTGGGGGTACCTTCCCACTATTCATAATATTCCAATACCTTGGACTAAGCATGCGCTTCGTCCCACCATTCAGGAAGTATTTACTTCCGATATATATCACTTGTCCACCAAAAAAAACAAAAGCGGAGAAACCGCTTTTCGCTGTATTTCTCTGCTTTTAAAACTTGTAGGCTTGACTGGACAACTTTCGAACTCATATATTAAGAACTGTTTGACTTGTAACCATCACAGAGTTAAATGCAACAGTATTTGTAACGATTATTGGTAGTACGCTATGGTGCTGTTTCTGCGCCGTGTAAACGATCGGTTTTATGGATCAGTCATTTTTTATTTACTACTATTTCCCATGCGTTACTTTGATAATTTTACAGTCTGATTTTCTGATCTCAACGTATAATACGCCACCAAATGTGACATAAGCATAGCCATTGATAATTTTTGATTTTGGCATAGAACCTTTTACAACCCAGACACTATCTCCTACCAACGTAGCATTAAAAGGCATTTCTTTGTAAATGCTTTTTCCATAAATTGGAAAACAAACAACTTCTGCAATTTTTTTAGCAGTTTTGGCATCAGGCACTATATTTCTTTGCTTATCTATTTGAGAAAATCCAAAACTGGAGAAGCAAAGCAACGATGTTAGAATAATTGTAGTTTTCATACTTTACTATTTATTTCCTTGTTGAGTAGGAGGAGGGCTATTAGGAGGTGTTTGCTTGTCTTTAGGGTCACTCGGTAGTGTTCCCGGAGGCAACACGATTTTTATCTGTAGGTGTTGGATTGGGTAAATATATACGCAAACTTCCACTAGTCCAAGTATATTCAAAACCCTGGACTAAGCATGCGCTTCGTCCTACCGTTCAGGAAGTATTTACTTCCGATATATATCACTTGTCCACCCAAAAAACAAAAAAGCGGAGAAACCGCTAATCGCTGTATTTCTCCGCCTTTCAAACTTGTAGGCTTGACTGGACAACTTTCGAACTCATTTATTAAGAACTGCTGCACTTGTACCCATATACAGCGTTAAATGCAACAGTATTTGTAACGATTATTGGTAGTTCGCTATGGTGCAGTTGCTGCGCCGTTTAAACGGTCGGTTTTATGGAGCAGTTACTTGCCAAATCAATCTCCCTTTTCTACTTTGCCTCCAATAAATTGGATTGTTTTATTGGGAGACAGTATTTTGTTGTTTCTAAAAATTTGTAAATTCAAGTAGTACCTTCCGATGGAACTATCACATAAAACTCGCCCAAGTTTCTGACGATAACAGACGTTCTGATTTGCTTCCAAATATAGCGTATCAAGAGAACCATACATCCAAATGTACTTTTTGTACTTAATACCTAATAAATAACCCTTAACGTCATATGCCTTACAAAAAATAACCTTACCCCTTCCTGATGCATACACTATTTGGCTATCTGAACTGATTGAGATGCCAGGTGTAGGGTCAAATACTCCTATTTTTGTCTGGCTTTTGAGAATACACTCACCATTAAGAGGTGGGCTTTTAAAAGTATAAGTTTGCGCGCATAAACACTGCGAACAATGCAAAAAATAAAAAATGAAAAAACATTTATTTTTTATCATCTTTATTGTCTTTGTCGTCATTATTTTTGTTGTTGTCTGGGTTCTTTTCGATTTTATCCTGCTCTTTTTTCCACTGGCGAGAGTGTTCAGCGAAGCGCACTCGTGCATGCCAGTTGAACGGGCCTCTGACCCGCTACAAAACAAAAAAGCGGAGAACCGCTCTTCGCTGTGTTTCTCTGCTTTTAAAACTTGTAGGCTTGACTGGACAACTTTCGAACTCATTTATTAAGGATTTATTGAAAATCAAAGCTTTGCAGGAAGTAACCGACAAAAGAGGTAGAAAATTGTCATTAATTTGTTTGTCATTCTTATGGCGATTTAATATTAAATTGAACTCGAGCCAACGGTTGTGCCAATCTACACCATGAATTGTTTCTTGGAGTGCCTTGCGTGATGCTTTCGTAGAACGGAATCCGCTCCCGAACTTGGCGTAGGTGTAACCTACACCAAACGGATTCCCACTCCTGAGCCAGCGTTAGGTAAAACCTACGCCAAACGGCGTAAAAATTGTCCCATTAAAATCATTTAATTTTTTAATCTATAATATTTAATTATTTCGGAATCAGTAATTTTAAAGCTTGCTTTTATATCCGCCGCTTTTCCAGCCTTATATATTAGAAAATTTAAATATTTTGTTCCGTTTTTGTAATCGTCAATTAATATACTAACATATTTACCTCCTACTACCTGATAACTTTGATTATCGACAATTCCAAGATCAACATCAGAAGTATAATTAATTTTTTTTAAACAATTATTTTCAACAACGTAGTTTTCCAAATATCCTAATCCTAACTTTTCTTTAACAAAAAATACACTGGGTTTTTTATCAGCATAAAAAAAATACTTCCCATTTCTTTTCTTAATTGTTCCTATTGATGTGTCTTGTTCAAAAAAAATAATAATATCAGTTTCAAAATTTCGAGAAGTAACAATGGCAACTGTTTCAATTTTATCATATACCTTACAACCGTAATTTAAAGGTATGAAAAACAATATAATTAAAGCACAAAAGCATTCCTTTTTATTAAACATATATAAACTTTTTAAAATTATTTTACGCTCGTTGGTGGCGGAGGAGCAGGAGAAGGAGGTACAATAGGCAACGTCATTGTCCCTGAGGTAGCACTTTTAAAGTTATAATTTTCGTCTAAATTAATTTTAACATGTCCATTAAAAACTTCAGTATCGGCAGCTCCCCATAATTCCTTTCCAGGGGAATTTTTTTCATACATAAACCCTAACATTATTCTATTGCCGCAAGGGTCTTCAATAAAAGTTTCCGTGGATGGATATCCATCACTTTTTCCAGAAAAAGATAAATCCCAAGCGTTTTCATTTTTATTATAACGAATACTATAACCCGCATCCACATCTACAGTGGGTGTGAACCAAGCAGGAGTAAGTGGATTTTTTGTTTCGTAATGAATTCCAATATTCTTTCCATTTTTTATGTCCATCTGAAATAGCGCGCCGTTTACCGTTCCTCTACTTTCTAATATTTCACCATCACTACCATATCGGTAAGTTTTGTCGGCAGACTTTACCGCAATCTTTGCTTTATTTGTTGGGAAATCGTAATCTATTCTCGCCCTTCCTCTCGCTGTTACGTCCTCTCGAACAGTTGCTTTTCTATTATCGCCATCAAATTTCCTGTTGAGAGGATCAAATACAGATTTCGCACTAATGAAGCTTCGAATATGAATACTCAAAGCTTCCGCTCCTTCAAGTTCAATGCAATCAATAACCCTATTTTCAGCAAAAGCATAGGAACTATTCCAAGGGAACGATTTTACTAATGGGTCTGCTGAGTTAAAACGCCCAGTTCGTGGGTCAAAACCTCTAAATTTATAATCCAGATGATTCCCCTTCCCTGCCCATTCGTTATCCTTTATTTGCCCATTATATCCATAATGATATCCATCATCACTAGAAATATTGGCAACCACACTCTGATTTACAAAGGTAATACTGTCTTTAATAACTCCGGTCATTTTTATTATGCCCGGTGCAGCGGCGGTACGTTCTATTTTTAGATATACTGTACCGGCTGACGATGGGCCGGGCGTATAGTTTAATGTATAAGCACCTGCACCCGTAATATTAACCGAAGCAAGGCTACTGCCCTGAACCACAGATACCCTGAAGCCAAGCGGTGATGGCGGTGCCACCACATTCAGTGTGATGCTTTGTGAATAATACGGCACTACAGGGGTTATAGGATAGAGCATATAACCGCCAAGTGGCGAGTTAAACGTGGTACTCGACGGTGCAATGCCCGAACCTATTGCTCCACCACCAAACGCCGATACACCCGGTGCGCCACCCGCAGCCCATGATTGGGTCACCGCATTATGCAGCGGAACTATCATGGTAGCAGTAATTGTAGGTCTGTGGGTTGCAGTATCCACCAAATTACGGCCAGGCATTTCCATACCAAAAGGATAGTAGTCCGTTGCGGTCTGCAATACGGGTTTATAGTATCCTATCGTATTGGTGCTGTCCTGCTCCGCCCTGCGGTTATCGCTTACCGTGGTCAATATATCGCCCAGGTGGTGTCATTCAATTGGTTGTTGGCTACAAACATTTTGCGCCTACCTCCGCAATAACGTGATTTTAGTGACCTATTTTAATGTGTCGGTGGTATTAAGTTATTGATATCAATCTTGCAGGCGTTAAAACAAAAAACCCTACTAATTTGCATTAGCAGGGTATTTGAGGTCGAAAGCGGATTCGAACCGCTGTAGCAGCTTTTGCAGAGCTGTGCCTAGCCACTCGGCCATCCGACCATTGTGAGTGCAAATGTAATTAAATTTCGTTTCTTTACAACTCCAAAAACATAAAAAATAGAACGTAACATGAATCCGATAGGAAATTCAGAACTGATCATAACTGAAAGAGGCACAATTTACCATTTAGACCTTGCTCCTGAACACATTGCACCACTCATTATTACCGTTGGCGACCCTGACCGTGTGAAGGAAGTATCAAAGTATTTTGACCGCATTACCCATAAGGCGCAGCACCGTGAATTTGTTACACATACGGGCTATATTGGCGACAGGCACATTAGCTGTGTAAGCACTGGCATAGGGCCCGATAATATTGATATCGTTTTCAATGAACTGGATGCACTGGTTAATATTGATTTCGATACCCGTACCATAAAAGATAAAAAGACGACGTTGAATATTGTGCGCCTGGGCACCTGTGGCGGCTTGCAGGCTGATGTGCCGGTGAACAGCATTGTGGTATCATCGCACGCCATTGGGCTTGATAACCTGATGCACTATTACAAAATGACCAACAACCCCGACGAAAGCTACATACTGAACGAGTTTAACAAACACACTACACTGGGCTCTAAAAACATATTCCCCTACATTGCGGAAAGTGCCATTTCCCTGCGTAAAGAATTTGGTTCGGGCTTTGTACATGGTATAACGGTAACCTGCCCCGGTTTTTACGGTCCGCAGGGGCGTGTGTTGCGTGCGCCGCTGGCGTTCCCCCACCTTATTGATGCATTGAGTACTTTCCAATTTCAGGAACTGAAGATCGTAAATTTTGAAATGGAGACTTCTGCCATCTATGGTATGGGCAAGATATTGGGGCATAAATGCCTTTCAATAAGCACCATTGTTGCCAATAGAAAGCAGCGTACGTTCAGCAACAGCGGAGGTAATGCCATTGATAATATGATTAGAAAATCGCTTGAAGTATTGGTGCGGTAAACTGCTCACCACCTATAAATTATGATGTGCTTTTTTGCTAACACCACCCTTTTGCATTGGTGTGAATGATGCAACTTTTCGGTAACGTTATGTAACAACAAAGGTCGTTCTATGAGCGACCTTTGTGATGTAATTATTAATGATAACTCACCAAAAAAGGAAAATTATGAAAAAGTTATTGGCAGCGATGTTAACCGGGATGTTAGTTTATGGTAGTGCGTTTGCGCAGACTACAACAGCAAAACCTGAATGCACTAAGACAGGACAAGTTTGCAAATCGTCAGGCACTGGCAAAACATGCTATGCTACCAATAACGCCCAAAATTATAAGGTGTGTAAAAGCAAAAAAGGCTACTATACCTGCGGCAAGAAACCCGGTGAAACAGGTGTGGCTAGCGCTACCCCAACCAATGCCACAAGTTATGTAGTAACCAGCAACGCGGCTACTGCTGCGAAAACAACAAAGGTGTGCAAGCCCACTAAAAGAGGTGCAAATGCGGACTGTTACAATACTACTTACAATGAAAATTTTGCTGTGTGCAAGAACTACCAGGGGTATTATATATGCGGTGAAAAGGCCAACAGCTATAACTCTACATTCGAACTGTTTCCGTTTATGAATAATACACTGGAGTATCAGAATACGTATGATACCAAGAGCGGCTTAGCCCCTGAAAACCAATCCTATAAAAACATGGAACATCCATTAAAGTAACAACAAATGAAGTTTTGAGTTTACATTTTAGTTTTATCAACATTAGAGGCTCCTTTCCAGGGGCCTTTTATTTTTGATTTTTTGGTGGTGCGCTATTGCTCTCCAGACTTTGAAAGGGAGATGGTGCATTTGAACTGCTGTTGACAGCATTTCTGTTGCATTGAAAACCTTGCCATAGTATTTTGAAAACGATGGGGTAACTCCTACGGAGTATAGTGTGTTGTGGCGCTTGATATCTACAAAGCGGTAGCACCTACGGCGCATTTCCTACAAATATGAAGAGTGATATGATTTCTGGAGCTCCTAATTTTACGACTACCAATACCAGTTATACATAATAATTCGATACGATTACGATTGTTGTGTACCTGCCGGCACACGGTTTCATTTAATGGGTTACCTGCTACAAACATGTTGCACCTACCGGCGCAATGACTGGATTTTCGTGTCATATTTTTTTTGTGTAACAACTAATAAACCGTGCTTTGCACCTTCTTTGCGTTGACCTCTGCGTACTTTGCGTTTGGGTGCTCTTCCAACACCATTCGACACCAATCAGAAAGAGGCTGCACCAACCGGGCAGCCTCTTTCTTGTTGTATGCTTGTGCTCTGTGAGCGCTTATTGTATTTTCATCAGCTTCGCTGTTTTAAGCAGGCTGCCCGTGGTGGCATCATAGACCGCTACCAGGTACATGCCATCGGCGAACCCGCTCAGGTCTATATCCATGGCTTCTTTCTGGTCCACCACTATCCTGCCGGTGGAGTTCATCACCATCACATTCACTTTTACACCGGTAGCAATATGCACTACCGCACTTGCCGGGTTCGGATAGATGCTGACTTCCGGCTGTGGTTCGTTGCTGTTTACCGGTGCTGCGCCGCCGTCCCTTGAACTTGTTACAGTAAGTACTTTGGTGGCTGTGGCCGTGCCGCAACTGTTGCTCACTGCATAGGTAATGGTGGCACTGCCCGCCGCAACGCCGAACACTACGCCCGTGCCGCTGTTAACGGTTGCCACGGCCGCATTGCTGCTGCTCCATGCACCGCCGCTTACCGCATCTGTAAGGGTTATGGAGGTGAGGCGTACTAAGGTAGATGCTCCGGTTATGGTGCCTGCCGTCGGTGCCGCAATAACGGTCATCGGTGCTGTCTTGATGGTAGTACCGCAACTGCTCACTACGATGTAGCTGATCGTCGTCGTGCCTGCCGCAACGCCCGTTACTACGCCTGTGCTGCTTACCGTTGCTATGGTGTTGTTGTTGCTGCTCCACGTGCCGCCCGTTGCAGGTTGTGACAAGGCTGTTGTCGCTCCCCTGCATACTGATGTTGACCCGGTTATGGTACCGGCTACCGCCACGTTGATGCTCACCGTGGTGCTGGCTGTGCCGCACGCATTGGTTACCGTATAGGTTAGTGTTACCACCCCGCCGCTG
>JBBRPD010000113.1:0-11761 GCA_038228575.1 Chitinophagales bacterium
ATCAAAATACGGCGCTAAAATCATGTCATTGCGCTGGTAAGTGCAAAAGGTTTGTAGTTGCTAACCAATTAAATAAACCGTGTGCCGGTAGGTACACAACAATCGCAACCCTGCCGGTTTATTATGTATAAATGGTATTAGAATTTGTTCAACCCCATTCGGGGTTGAACAAATTGGGCGTTAGCCTCCGGTGCAACCGGAGGACGGGAATACAATAACCAATGTCGATGATGATTTTTTTTCTATGTTGAAATGAACATAGCCCGAAGGGCTTAAACAATAATAACCTCCGGTGCAACCGGAGGAAGGGAGTACAATAACCAACGTCGATGATGATAGTTTTCTTATTTTTGAAATGAACATAGCCCGAAGGGCTTAAACAATAATAGCCTCCGGTGCAACCGGAGGAATGGAATGCAAAAACACCAACCCCGAATGGGGTTGAACGATAATAGGAAATGTAAAATGCCCTCGTTGTGCAATGTAGTAACGGGGATAGTTTATTATTTTTGAAATGAACATAGCCCGAAGGGCTTAAACAATAATAGCCTCCGGTGCAACCGGAGGAAGCGAATACCGTAACACCAACCCCGAATGGGGTTGAACTAATACAGACTCAAAAACTATGAGCTACCGTCAAATTTTCTACCAAGTTGTTTTCGGCACAAAAAACCGGGAGGCCGCTATTGCTGAGGCGCACTGCAATGAACTTTACAAATACATTTGGGGAATCGTAAAAAATAATAATTGCACCCTTTACCGCATTAATGGTATTGAAGATCACATCCATATTTTCTCCGATCTTCATCCGTCGGTTTCACTCGCAGATTATGTGAAAAATATTAAAGTTGCCAGTAGTGTATGGATGAAGGAAAGCAACAAATTTCCTGATTTTAAGGGATGGCAGGATAGTTACGGTGCGTTTACATATTCTATCCGTGAAAAGGAAATGATCATCAATTACATTAAAAATCAAAAGGAGCACCACAAGACGGAGAGTTTTTATGATGAATATAAACGAATGTTAGCGGAGAACGGGGTGGAGTTCAATGAAAAATATTTGTTGTGATAATTTGTTCAACCCCATTCGGGGTTGGTGTAATTGGGTATTTAGCCTCCGGTTGCACCGGAGGTTATTATTGTTTAAGCCTTTCGGGCTAGCTTGTGTTGCTGCGGGTTTAAAAGAAATGTTTGGTGTGATGTGTCATATACCTCCGGTTGCACCGGAGGCTATTATTATTCAAGCCCTTCGGGCTAGCTTCTGTTATCCGCCTGATAATAATCTACAACCACTTACAGGCCACGTCAACAAAATTCAGCGAATATGCAACCCCGAATGGGCAATGTCATTAAGTTAAGAGAATGGAAACCCTGAAAGGGTGACATGATTATAGAAAATAAATCATAAAATGGGCAAAACCCCGAAGGGGTGACATAATATATCAACCCACAAATCCTTAACTTAATGACATTGCCCGAAAGGCATGGTACTATAGTAGCAAACAATGCATATCAATATTGCTCACGAAATCTTTCCCGCTAACTAAATACCGTTTCAAATGTATATTTGAACTGTATTTGGTGTGGCCATGACTCGTTTAATTTTTTTGTTTTTGTTGGTTTGTTTGTCGTGCAGGGTTTGCGCACAGCGGCAGTATGAGCTCAATAGCGAATGGATGTGCATGCGGGCCGCTGACGTTAACAAACCGGCAGATACTATTTCAAGAACCGAATTCCTTATCAGTAATTGGCTGCCGGCTATTGTTCCGGGTACGGTATTGGCCAACCAGTTATTCAACAAACAAATACCTGATCCCTTCTATGGCATGCAGAATACCCTGATCCCTGATATTTACACTACAGGTAGGGATTATTACACCTATTGGTTTGCCTGCGATTTTAAGGAGCCATTCCCCGCAACGGGGAATGAAGTGTTTATCGATTTCCGCGGGGTTAATTACAGTTTTGATGTATGGCTGAACGGGCACAGGCTGAACGAAAAGCCCGATTCCGGTATGTTTTTGAGCAGTAGTTATTGTATAACGAAGTACCTGGAAAAAAATGGCAATAACAGACTGGCGGTAATTGTTTATCCACCATCGCCGGTAGGCAATCCGAATAACGGGCAGGGTGGCGATGGCATGATAGCGCACAACGTAACCAACCAATATGTTGCCGGTTGGGATTGGATACAACCCATTGGCGACCGCAATACCGGTATATGGGATAAGGTTTTTGTAAAGCGCACGGGCCTGCTGCACCTGGAGCACCCCCACGTAATTACTGTTGTGCCGGGCCGCAGAAATGCGAGTGGCAAACAATGGCCTGCAACTATAAAGGTGTCTGCTGAAGTTGAAAATACTGCCGATACTGGCGAACTAAGCGGGGTACTGGAATATGAGCTGGACGGCCATAAGGTAAGTACGAAAGTTAAGCTGGAGGCGCATTCCACCGAAGACGTGAAGTTGCCGGACCTGCAGTTAGAAAGCCCTAAATTGTGGTGGCCCAACGGATATGGCGAACAGAATTTATACACACTTAAACTGCGCCTGTTTGTAAATAAGAAATTGGTTGATGAGGAAGATGTATGCTTTGGGGTGCGGCAAATAACTACACCATGGAACAATAAAACGCAAAGCAGGGAAATAAGGGTTAACGGACAGAAGATATTTATTAAAGGAGGAAACTGGATACTGAGTGATGAGCTGTTGCGCTTTACTAAAGATCGCTATGATGCCGAGATCCGGTTGCACCACGACATGAACCTGAACCTCATAAGGGTATGGGGTGGCGGCATAACGGAACGGCCAGAATTTTATGATGCCTGCGATAAGTATGGCCTGCTGGTAATGCAGGATTTCTGGGCTTCCGGCGATTGCAATGGCCGCTGGTTCGACCCGCTGAAACTGGAAGACACCATTGCAAGGCGGAAGTACCCTGATGATCATGAGTTGTTTATCCGTTCGGCTGAAGACCAGATAAAATTGTTGCGCAACCATCCGTCACTGGCTATTTGGTGCGGTGGTAATGAGATAAAACCTGCAGGCGATATCCTTTCCGCAATAAAAGATTCGCTCTTGCCGCAGTTGGATAGCGGCCGCTGCTTTTTTGAGTTCTCCAATGATGATAGTATGTCGCTGCATGGTGGCGATGGCCCCTATACCATTCAGCCGTTGAGTTATTTTTGGGAACACAGATCGTTTCCGTTCAATTCGGAGATCGGTTCAGTAGGTATCGGTGATATGGAATCTTTAGAGAAATTCATACCCGAAGCTAATTGCAAAGTGCCGTACTATTCACCTGCTGAAAAGAAATGGGTGGTTGATTCGGTTTGGCAATACCATAGGTATATGGGCTACGATTCGGTGATTGAAGCTTATGGCCATGCGTTAGATATGGAGGACTTTACCACAAAGGCCCAGCTGGTGAATTACGATCAATACCGGGCTTTAATGGAGGGTGCAACCGCTAAGATGTGGGATTGGTATACGGGCATCATCATCTGGAAAACACAAAACCCATGGACCGCCATGCGCGGCCAGATGTACGATTGCTACCTTGACCCCAACGCCTGCCTTTTCGGTACTATGGAAGGCAGTAAGCCGCTGCATATAATGTATGACCCCACCAGGAGAAATGTTTTGGTAGCCAATAATTTGTTCAGGCCCACTACAAAGCTGGAACTAAAAATCACGGCGTATAGCCATACCGGCAATGCCATGCCATTGCTTTCAAAGTTTATAAGCGTACCAGCATCAAAATGTACTGCAAACATGCCGGTTGGCAAGTTGCTCGATTCAGCTTTACAGGGCAAGGGTGGTTTGTTGCAGCTCAGCTTGGTCGACTCTGCCTCAAATATGGTGCTCGATGACAATACCTATTGGCTGGCCGATAAAGCTGGCAGTTATAACGGCCTCGCTGGCCTGCCAACAGCCCCGCTTGGTGTTACCGCTGGTTTTAGGGGCAATGATACGGTAGCCGTTACACTCACCAACCCTGCTAATGCCCCGCTGGCGTTCTTTACCCATGTATCGCTGGTAGATGCAATTAGCAAGAAACGAATACTTCCCGTATTTTACACCGATAATTACATTTCAGTTGCTCCGGGTGGGGTAAAAAGCATCAGGTTGCAGTATAACGGCAAGTCGGTAAACAAGCCCCTATTGTGTATAGAAGGCTGGAATGTAAAAAAGCAGTATATTGACATTAAATAGCAAAACAATGAAACAAATTTTCCTGGTAGTTCTGGTGGCGTTCGCTGCAAATTGTTGGGCGCAGAATGACGCTAACCTTGGTGTGATACCGGCTCCTATGTCTGTAAAAAAGGGTAAAGGAAAGTTCACTATTAATCCGGAAACAAGTTTTATCATTGATTCCCCCGCCCACAAGGCGGTAATGCTGCTCAAGGAATATTTGCGTAAGAATGGCTACAGCAATGGTGTTGTAGATATGAATACCATGAGCCGCAAGCAGGGGCCTATAAAGAACAGTATACTGATACAAACCAACTTTAAAGGCAATACGGCACCGGAAGGCTATGAACTGAAAGCCACAGACGACCAGGTAGTGCTGAGCGGCCGCGGACCAGGTTTATTTTATGGCGTGCAGACGTTGTTGCAAATGATAACCCCGGAAAAGAGAGGTTTTGCTACTATAGCCTGCGGGGAAATTAAAGACGAACCGCGTTTTAAGTATCGTGGCATGCATCTGGATGTATCCCGTCACTTTTTTGATGTGGACTTCGTAAAAAAGTACATTGATGTGATGGCCATGTACAAGTTGAATAATTTTCACTGGCACCTTACCGACGACCAGGGCTGGAGGATTGAAATAAAAAAATACCCCAAGCTTACCACAGTTGGCAGTAACAGGGCACAAACCAAGGTGGGCAATTTTTCGGGCAATAATGCCGACCTGTATGATAATACCCCGTATGGCGGTTTTTATACGCAAGATCAGATAAAGGAAATTGTTGCCTATGCAAAAGAGCGCTACATAAATATTATTCCGGAAATTGAAATGCCCGGCCATAGTGCTGCTGCAATAGCCGCATATCCTATTATGAGTTGCGACCCATCAAAAAGCTACAAAGTGTCAGAAACATGGGGTGTAGTTACCGACGTTTATTGCCCTACCGATACTACCTTCCGCATGTTGTTCGATATTTTGGATGAAGTGATGGATCTTTTCCCCGGTAAATACATACACATTGGGGGTGATGAGTGCCCTAAAGATGCGTGGAAAGCTTCCACCTTTTGCCAGAACCTGATAGCCAGAGAAGCCCTGCGCGATGAAAACGGCCTGCAAAGCTACTTTGTGCAAAAGATAGAACGTCACCTGAACGCCAGCGGCAGAAGCATGATAGGTTGGGACGAGATACTGGAAGGCGGCCTGGCACAAAATGCAACAGTGATGAGCTGGCGGGGCGAGACAGGTGGCATTGCAGCCGCACAACTGAACCATGATGTTATTATGACACCGGGCAGCGGAGGTTTGTATTTCGACCACGCGCAGGGTAAATCGGCACAGGAGCCATTATCGATTGGCGGTAATGCACCACTTTCAAAAACATATACATACGACCCGGTTCCGGCAGAACTTACGCCCGACCAGCAAAAGCACATTATTGGTGTGCAGGCTAATTTATGGACAGAATATATAGCCACACCTGCAAAGGCCGAATACATGCTTTTGCCCCGCATGTTGGCACTTGCCGAGGTAGCATGGACACCTAAGCAGGCCAAAGACTACGATAACTTTTCAAAAAACCGCGTGCCAAGGCATTTGGCAATGCTGGAAAGCAGGGGCTATAATTACCGGGTACCAGAAGCCTTGGGTGTAAGTGATACTACTCTAAAGGGTGGTGATTTTAAATTTGACATCATGCCCACAGTTGAGGGAGGTAAGGTATTTTATACCATTGATGGTTTTACACCGCGGGAGACTGATTTGTGGGTGAATGGTAAATTGAATGTAACCGTGCCAGCAGGCAGGGCCGTAGAATTGCAGACAACGGTAGTAAGCCCTGGCGGCAAACGCAGTAATATTGTTAAAACAACACTGGATAACGGGAAATAAGGGCACAGACACATATGTTTGTTTTTTCTTTGTACTAAATTGTACACTAGTTGGTTCTAATTATTATTCAATATTTAAAAGGATAGTAGTCAAGAGTTAATATTTTTCGTTTCCCGCTTGCTTGTGCCTCACGGGCTGGTGTGGAAAACGAAATTTAGGTTGCATGTACCAGATTTTTCTCATACCTTTAAGCCAACCATTTGCACATTTCAACTGTCTTAGTTGTGAATGGGTTGTTTTAATGCCTGGTTAATATTTTGGTAATTATTATTTAACCCTTAATAGCTGCCAGATAAATTTGAAATAGAGAGGTTATGAAAATCAATTTTACGAGTAAAGTTGCGCTGTTGTTGTTAGTGTTGAGTTTCGCAGGAAAAGCAGCATTTTCGCAAATTACCATTGTTCCCGATTCCGTAAACTGCGGCGCTACCAGTACAACCTTGCATGCGAGCCTGGTGGGTACAACACCAATATCATCAGGTATCACAACCGATGACCGCTGGTCGGGTGGTGTTATTCCGCTAGGTTTTAGCTTTAATTTTTACGGTACTACCTATACAAAGTGTGTTTTAGGGGGTAATGGTGCAATCTGCTTCGATACATCTCTGGCTGGTGCATCTTTCGCATGGTCTATTACGTCTGTCCTTTTGGGAAACACGGCGGTAAGAAACAGCGTATGCGGCCCATATTGCGATATTGACGTAACCGGTGGTGGCACTATAACTTATTCTACAGTAGGTACATCGCCTAACCGTATGTTTGTGGTCGATTTTTGTCATGATGCTATGTTTTCCTGCACTACGCAATGGACCACTTCACAAATCATTTTATTTGAAAGCAACAACCTGGTCGAAGTGCATATTACACACAAAGACACTTGCGTGGGCTGGAATGGTGCAGCAGCTATTGTTGGTGTACAAAATGCTGCTGGCTCAGCTGCAACTGCTGCGCCGGGTCGCGACTTCCCAACCCATTGGTTTGGTAACCACGAGGCGTGGAGGTTTACCCCGAATTCATCTTTTACAGCATATACAGCGTCTTCTATCACTTATTCACCTGTTCCGGGTGCAGCTTCAGCTATTTATTGGTTCGATAGCAGCACCGGTGCTTACTTGGGTACGGGTTTCACATTTGGCGTTACGCCATCTGGCGGGTCAGGTACTTATAAGGCAGTGGCAGTTGGTTGCGATGACTCAATAGTATCCTATATCCCCATTAGCCTTCACGACCTTACTATTGGTGGCGGCACCGCAGGTGTTAATGCTGACTTTACCCTTGTTGCACACCCTGGTTGCAATGGCGATACGGTTTTCTTGTACAACAATTCAACGCCATCGGGTAATACTTCCATCTGGAATTATGGTGATGGTACTCCACTAGATAGTTCTGCAACCAATCCGCAGCACGTATATTATGTACAAGGCACGTATTCCGTATTCCTTACTTACCATGATGCTTCAGGTTGTGTAGATACTATTACCAAAGATGTGACCTTTAACCACGCTGTAAGTTCTGTATTCACTGCTTCTGCGCCTTCAGTTTGTTTAGGTGTGCCGCTTAGCTTCACCAATACCTCTATTGGTGGTGGTGCTACTTATAACTGGACTTTCGGTGACGGTACCTCTTCCAGTGCCATGAACCCGACACACAGCTATTTGTCAGCGGGTAATTATACCGTTCAATTAGTGGTTACTGATAATGTGCCCTGCTCTGCAACTTCGAGCACCAGTGTACAGGTTGTTTCCATAGAGGCAGTAGCGTTCCCGCACGATACTACGGTTTGTTTAAGGCTGCCGATGGAAATTGGGGTGAATAAAAAGGTTGAACCTTCATCGCTGACGACTATAAATTATGCATGGAGCCCTTCTGCAAATCTGGATAATGATGCCATTCAAAACCCCAAATTCTTCGGTGTGGGCGACTATGCTTATACCGTAACAGCAACAGTATTGCCTTTAGGCTGCACGGCGACCGATGTAGTGAACATACACTCTAAGCCACCATTGGTATTCACGAATGTAACTGCCGACCAAACCATAGTTTTAGGCAAGAGCATACAACTGAATGCAGATGGCGCTTATACCTACTACTGGACACCTAACAACGGTACGCTGGACAATCCTAACATTAACAACCCAACAGCTACGCCAACCGATTCTGTAACTATTTACAGGGTTATTGGTTCTACATTGTATGGTTGCAAGGATACCGCATACGTTACTGTTCATGTTGATCAGTTTGCACCAGATAATATCCCTACAGCCTTTACCCCAAATGGCGATGGTATTAACGATGTTTTCCGCGTATTTAACCTGAAATACCAAAAGCTGGTTGAAATGAGGATTTACGACCGTTGGGGTCGCGAAGTGTATTACACTAACGACCCTAAAAAGGGTTGGGATGGTTACTACAATGGCGCAGCTCAAGACCTCGGCGTGTATAACTACCAGGTAATCATAGCCTACCCTGACGGAACTCAGAAAGCCATCTCAGGTACTGTTACCCTGATAAGATAATTGTTTAGTTGTACTAATATCCTGAACCACCGCTTTACCCAAGGCGGTGGTTTTTTTATATTTTCTTTTGGTGTATCATTGTAATATGGTCTGTAGCTTCGTGATTAAAGGCCAGCTTTGGTTCTACGGACTAAAAGTGTATTTCCGAAATGACAGCAATAGATAAATCTGCGTTTTTTGACGATTGGAGAAAGCAACTTGCTTTCTTCACGGTCACACTGCTGCCTTATGTTTTCAGTCATTTCCTGGAGAGTATCGCATTTGCAGGTTGTAGCCTGTTACTTTACCTGTTTGGGATGGTGATACTCTTTTTATTGCTGTTATACCATATGTACAATGGCAGGCTTGGAAAAACACTCTTCGCAGTTCTTGTGTTGTTATGTTGCGGAATATTTCTGGCCTTCCGGGTGTTTTTATTGGTCGCATCCTTTGGCGAGGCAATTTTAGGAGCCGATAGATGGGCTGATAACCTTACAGTGCCTTCCGGTATTCAGATCGATACTCCGTGGGAAAACGATGTGGCGATAAGCACTGCTAAAAATATATTTGAACAAACTGTTACCCAGCCTGAACTAAAGCTTCAGTATGATTTTCAGCCCGGCTTATACAAATACAAATTCTGGATAGGTAGGATAGAAAAAGGCAGTATTTATCTTAAGGCTTATGAGGTTACCCAAAATACCCCACTTTCACAAAGCAGTCTTGAGAAGGCAAGCATTATGGATATTGAAAATCCAACGGACAGCCTAACTGCATATTCTCATGATGCTTCTTTCACCATTTACGAAGGTGATTGGGGCAAATATTATGCAGCCCGTTTCGAGGTGTGGTTTCGTCCTGCCAGCGGCACAAGTGAAAGAATGCTCGTCAAAAAGAACTTTCTTATAGAAGGCTGGATGCGTTAGCCTGGTGTTAAGTTAAAAGTAAAAAGTCAAAACCCAAAAGTGTGACCGGTTGTTGCACAAATGATTCAGATTTCTATGCCTCCGTCATTATAGCTTTAACATAGCACCAGTTCATTTTGTTCAACACAACGAAATGTTTCTTACAACAACGGATAATATCTTTCCCGCAATACATTCAGGTGATGTACGGCATGGCCTGCAATAATGAAGCCTATCGCCAGCACTGATACTGCTTTACCATTGGTGGTTCCTTCGCGCAGCAGGGCTTCATTGCTGAAGCTGTTAAAGAGTATGATGTTTGACTGTCGTACGGTGTCGTATTCTGCAATAACATCGGTTAAATACCGGCTGGTGGCCAAGGCTGTTGCAGCATATAGGTTTTCATCGAAACCCGGGAGGGGCGTAGTATCTTTACGGGCAATACGGAGTGCTCGGTAGGCGAATATGCGTTCGCAATCAGTTAGGTGCTGTATCGTGTCTTTTACGGTCCATTTGCCTGGTGCGTAAACCTTATCACCCAATGCAGTGAATGTATCCATTTCATTGCGCAGCATGTTAGCGTCCGTTTGCTGCAATGCCTGCATAACATCTACATCACCTACAAGGTTAATGTATCTGTCAAAGTATTCCGGCATGGTAACTATAGCTGATCTTTTCATGGTTTGGTTATTTTGGTAACGCTGGTTTCTGAATATCGCATTATTTCGCTTTGACAACTTTCTCAGAAGTTGTCAAAGCTCCTGCAGACGCAGGTCACAAAACACCACCTACCACATTGATTTACACATTGCTGGCAATACTTTTTGCCGCAATCCAGCCGCTGCTCCACGCGTGCTGAAAGTTGTAACCACCTGTTATGCCATCAACATCTAACACCTCGCCTGTGAAATACAGACCGGATACTATTTTACTTTGCATGGTTTGCGGGTCAATTTCGGAAAGCGATATGCCACCGCACGTTACAAACTCTTCTTTAAAGGTCGTCTTACCCTTTACAGCATAGCTATCGCGCAGCAGGTGTTCTATTAGTTTGTTCTGCCCAGCAGCGGGTAACTCGCCCCAGCGCACATCGTCTTTTATGCCGCATTGTTCAATAATGTATTCCCATAAACGGCGGGGCAATTCGAACGGATTTTTATGTTGCACCAATTGTTTGCCCTGTTCGCGGCGCAACTGTGTAAGGGTTTCTTTCAAGTCGGCATCATTTACGTCATGCAGCCAGTTAATGAGAATTGTGAACGTATAATCGCGGTCTGCTAGTTCGCGCGCAGCGATGGCCGATGTTTTTAATACTGCGGGGCCGCTCATGCCCCAATGGGTTATGAGCAGCGGCCCTTCCTGTGTAATTTTAGTACCTGCAATTTTTATAGTAGCATTAGTTACAGCTACACCCATAAGTTCGGTAACGGGATGCTTGGGCATATTAAATGTGAATAGCGACGGCACCGGCTGTTGTATAGTGTGCCCCATAGCTGTGAGCCATGTATATTGATCGGCCTTAGGGAAACCACCCGCAGAGATGATGACCTTATCGGCAATATAAGTTGATTTATCAGCGAAATGTATGGTAAACTGATCGCCAGCCCTGGCAATACTTACTACCGATTTATGGTAAAACACCTGCACCTTGTTGCGCATCATTTCCTGCCATATACAGTCAATAATAGTTTGCGAACTATCGGTTACGGGGAACATTCTGCCATCAGATTCTGTCTTTAATTGCACGCCTCGCTTTTCAAACCATTCCAACGTATCAGCAGGGGTAAAGTTGTACAGCGATTTACGTAATAGCTGCTTGCCGCGCGGGTAACGGGTAAGCAATTCTGGCACCTCAAAACACTCATGGGTAACATTGCACCTGCCACCACCCGAAGCCTTTACTTTTTGTAACGCCTTACCTTGTTTTTCAAAAACAGCAACTTCCACACCCTCTTTAAAGGGTATATTAGCCGCCGCAAAACAACCCGATGCACCAGCACCTATAATGGCTATGTTCATAGTGGGTGCAAGATAAAAGATTACGCTGTGATAAGGAGATTGATATTTTGTTGAGTATTTTGCTAGTCCAGCATTTTTAAAATAATCACTGCTGTCCGATTAAAATATTATTTGTAAAAGTGAGTAACACCTGCGCCGCCGTCCCGGCGCAGACATTAGAGTAACAAGCTTCAGCAAAACACGCCGCAGGGCTCCTTTGGGCAGCGGAGCGATTGCCCAAAGTGCCGCTTTTTTTGGTTCTTTTTTTGCGGCAGCACAAAAAAA
>JBBRPD010000114.1:0-11215 GCA_038228575.1 Chitinophagales bacterium
CGTCTCCATTACTTTCTTTTTTCGTGGCGAAAAAGAAAGTAACAAAGAAAAACGCCACTTTTAGCCATCGCTCCGCGGCTAAAAGGAGCCCTGCGGCGTGTTTTGTTGAAGCTTGTTACTCAATACGTCCGCTTTCGCGGCGGCAGTCATTGGGTTTTAAGCCCTAATCGGCTAAAAAAGAAACCATAATTCTTTAGTCGGACAACAGTGATACAGTTTATTCAGTTTTTGCAACACCTGAAAATTTCCGGTCTGTGTCAGGCAATACAAATTTGCCCTACCTTCAATCGGTTTTTTCAAATTTTACCAGGCACCATGCTCCGATTGATTCTCTTGATCTTGTTGTTATTAATGTCGCTGTTATGCGTTTTCAGGGCTCCTGCATTTTACTTGTGGTATCTCGCCATAATGGTAACTGAATTTCCGCTCATCTTTATAGGGTTAACTACTTTAGTTACCTTGTTGGGTATTAAAAGCAAACCATACAGCTTTGCAGGTACGGTAATTGGTTGTGTTGCATTTATACTTTTTCTTACACCAATTATAAGAGCTTACCTCCTTTCAGCCAAAGTAAACAGTGGCTTTGAAGCAGCTTTTGGTGCGGGAACGGCCAGGCTGGATGACAGAACGGACCGCGTTCCATTTAGTTTTTTGGGCATGATAACCCGCATTAACAAAGCCCCTGATAATTATGTGGTAAAGAACTACAAAACGGTTGATGGCACAGCAATTACACTGGACTATTATAAAGCTCAGGCAGCGGGCCTGAGGCCCTGCCTGCTGGTGGTGCATGGTGGCTCGTGGGCCGGTGGAGATAGCAGGCAGTTGCCCGAACTTAATGGCTACCTGGCAAAGGCGGGTTATAATGTGGTTTCCATTAATTACAGGCTTGCGCCCAAGTTTACCAGCCCGGCACCCGTGGAAGATGTATTTGATGCCATTGCATTTCTTAAACTTCATGCGCAGGAGCTGATGATAGATACTTCGAAAATTGTTTTGCTGGGCAGGTCGGCAGGCGCGCAGATAGCCAGTGTTGCTGGCTACCTTCCCGGCCATGCGGAAATTAAGGGCGTCATCAATATTTACGGACCTGCGGATATGATATGGGGTTATAAGCACCCTAACAATCCGCTGGTGATGAATTCCTGCAAAGTGATGGAAGATTTTCTGGGCGGTACGTACCAGCAGGTGCCGCAAAAATATGCCGAAAGTTCACCTGTGGAACTCGTTACCGCTGCAATACCGCCCACACTTATCATTCATGGCGAAATTGACCCGCTGGTGGCCTACGAGCACAGCCCGAGATTAATTGACCAAATGCAGAAGGTTGGTGCGAAATATTATTTCCTTTCTATACCCTGGGGCACACACGGCTGCGACTATACGCTCAATGGCCCCAGCGGCCAATTGACAACGTACACTATAGAGCGGTTTATGAAGGTGGCGACGAAGTAGCAGGTGTACTCTATTTAGTGCTGAAGACTATCCATGTTCACTGACAAATATTCCTTTCCACTGCTGTTATAGGAACATGGGCATTTTACTTTTAAGGGTTGATGCGGGAATAGTTTTTTATAGTAATAAATACTTTCGCTAAGTGATGCTCGCATGTACTTATTTGTGGGTTCGTTTTTATGATGCGCTGCCATGAGTGGCTCGCACCATAACCCTATAATAAGGAATGGGTCGTTTAATGGCGGCCTCCACCCATCGCAGATGTAGCACAGGCGCGTGTGGTATTTCCAATCAAGGCCTAATAGTCGTTCTGTATAGTGGTTTCGAGGTAGTTTACTATAAAATTCATCTTTGGAGTGTACTGTTTTCGCGATTTCAGCGACCTGGCCTATATAGATTTTTAAGTTAAAGAGATATACATACAGTGCAATGAAGGGGATGATTGCGCCGGCAGCAACGAGTAATTTTCCAGATGTTTTTGCGGAACGGAAGTAAAGAAAAATTTGAATGAGTAGGTAGAATGGTATGTATGCCATAAGGCCAAGGCCAGCGAGTAAAATTTCAAGCGTAAAATAGATGTAGTTCGTAAAGCCAGAATATGGGTCTGCCAGAAATACTATACAATACAGGGAGATGGGTACACCAGTGCCAAGAAGAAAATATGCAATGCCCTTTATGATTTTCGATTTTATAAATGGAAATGATGCGATAGCAATGAAGAAAGCGATACACATAATTGCTGCGTATGCTACGGCCATACAAAAAACTTGCATGGCAAAGAAGTTAATGAATATTCCGGTGCCACAGTAGAAGAGCAAAGCAAAAAGATGTTTTTTAGGCTCGGGGTCGAAAATAATTTTTATAAAATCATTCGGTTCGTTTTTCATTTCTTCAAAACGAAAAAGGTGAAATAAAATTGTGTAAAATACTATTGCACAAAGCCGTATTAGTTATCGGTATCTCCCAAACTACTGCACTTATCCGCCAGCCGTTAGCTGTTTTAATGTACTGCAATAGTTTATTGCCATACTGTTCAAAACGCTCGCCGTTTAAAATTCCTGTTTTAAAGTAGCGGGATTGCCGCTGTGCAATATTGCCCAGCACCACTGTGTTTTGTGCGGTTTCTTTTTCCTGAAAATGCTGCAGTGTACCGTTGGTCAGCAGTAATTGCCGTGGCGCAATAAACGATGGCAGGTTGTATACTTCCTGTTGGTTGCCGGTTTTTTTTACGATAGTTGTTTCAGGTATGCAATAATCGTAAATGGTTTGCAGGTGCGGTTTTCTGCCATGGATATTGGTAAAGGCGTTGTAGAATTGTTGCGTGAGGTGGTTAATAAAAACTGCATCATAGGTTATGGTGTATTGCATTAAAATTTCACCATCATCGGCAGCTTCCTTTTCAAAAACAAATCCCAGTTTTTCCAGTAAATGAATGGATGCGGTATTTGCTCTGAGCGTTAGAGCAACAAGTACCGGGAACTCACTTGCCAGTGCCAGCAGCACTTTGGAAGCTGCTTCCGTTGCATAACCCTGGTTGTTGTATTGCGGCAGGAAAGCAAAACCAAAGTCGGGATAGTCCAGGTAATTACGCTTAATGAGTGTTATGAGGCCGATAGGTATATCGCCATCTTTCAACCGCACTACACCATAGGTTACCGCGGCATTGCTACGTATTTTATCAATGTATTTTTCAGCATCTTCTGTGGAATGAATATTGCGGTCTCCAATGAATTGCAGCCAGCCCGGGCTGTTGGTAAGGGCCAGGATAAAGCCGGCATCATTGCTGCTAAGGGAGTGGATCAGTAATCTGTCGGTGGCGTATTTTTCATGCATGATCGGTGAAAATTATTTTGTTGCATGTAGCTTTTGAAAAGCTTCATACAAACTGTTATGTAGAATAGTGAGGTGGTTTTCTTTAGGCATTGGGTTGAACATTACCTGTATATTTTTCTTGTTTTGGGCAAGCAGCAAATCTCTGAATTTCGCAGCATCGCCTTCCATTTTATCACCTTCGCTACCTACGGAAAGATATATTTTCATATCGTTGTCAGGCAATGCTTTCAGCAGCGCATGGGCTTTCGCCAGCAGCGATTCATTATCCCACCACAGGCTGGGGCTAACAATAATATAGTTGCTGAAAAGGGTAGGCTTTTTGAGTAGTATTTCCGCTGCCAGCAAGCCCCCGAGCGATTGCCCTATTATGGTCGTAGTGTGGTTAGTTCGGTATTTGCGCGCTATGAATGGTTGCAGGTCATTTTCAATAAAACGGATGAATTTTTCTGAACTGCCGGTAGTAGGGTAGTCGGCCTTGTCTTTAGCCACTGTGGTGGGAAAGGTGAAGTCTCTTCGCCTGTCTACATTAGCTATGCCTACTACAATAGTTTGCGGCATAGCTTCTATCATGGTTAAAAATTGCACCAGGCCACACACATGCACAAAGTCTTCGTTTGCCGAACCATCGAGCAGGTATATTACCGGATACTTCTTTTTAACAGCGGTGTCGTAACCTTCTGGCAGGTAAATATTCAAGGTGCGTTTTTCAGCAAGTTCTTCAGAGGCTACTTCATCAATAACACCTAGCGTAAATACTTTTTTGTACGGCTGGTATTTCAGTTTGGGTTTACTGATTACTGTTGATGAGGCAATGAACAACAAAAGAAAACTGGCTAACAATGTTTTCATAGGCTATTGGTTGATGGTGATTACCACCAAAGATATTATGTAGCTATGAAAACACTCTTTTGGGCAAGGGTGATTTTGTGGGGGATGCGCCTCGTACCTTTACTTGTGTTTACTGTTTTGCTGTTTTCGCTTTGCCGAAAATACCTTGAAATATACCTTGCACACAAACCACATTCAGCGGAAATTCAAAGAAAACGTGTATCAGGCTGATAGTAAATAAAGCGGCGAAGCCTATTTTGTAATCGTACCAGTATAGCCCCAAAGCAGCAAGCCACAAGGCCAGCACTACGAAAAATTTAGGTTTGGTCAAGTTCTTATTCCAACCTATGATGGATGTTTTGGAGAACCAGTTGAGATAATGGTATGTGTAGCAGAAAGCGATAAAGATCTGTATTTTGATGCCGGCCTCCGACATGAGGTGAAATTTACCATCGTCGTTGAGAACGCCAAATAATTGCGCAATGTAACTGCTTACATTCTGGAAGTCGCTCTTCAAAAAATTACTTTGTACGGCATCTGAAATGTGATAGCTTGCGGCATTTATATTGCTGGTAAAAATAACTATGGGGCATAGCAACAACAGCACGCAGCTGATAATACCCGCTTTGTTCCTCGTTTTTAAGGTGCCATATATCATGAATAGCCAGGTGAACAAATACACATGCAGTATGGTAGGTAAAAACATACCCAAAAAGGCTATAGAAAAGAGTTTGTACTTTAAAATGGCTACCGTACCTGCTATTACGGCTGCTATGGAAATGAGGATGTGCTGCCATTTTTTTAGGTAGACCAGCGATATGGCAAACAGGAACGTAACGAAGAAGAAAGAAAAGAAAAAATCGGTACTGTAGTTATACATGCTTCTCACTAGCTGCACTCCGTTCATTGATTTAAAAGCCGGTAGTAGTAATATTACCGGTATGGTGAGCAGCACCGCAATAACAACAAACAACCACATCCATTTTTTTTCTTTGACGAAATAATTTTTATCGTTCAGCCAGTTTATTTCGGTGAGGTAGTGCAGTGGGCCTAAAACAGCATAGGAGAAAAGAAATAATTCAAAAGGTATTTTAAACGCAATGATGAGTGACAGGATGATGAGGCCTATATTTAAAACATCGATGGATTTTGTATTTTCTGCGCTAACCTTCATATTATGACATTTGCCGTGCAGTAAAAGTAAAATTTAATTATAGCTTTGGTTCGGTTTTTTATACATTTTTTGAAAAGAACAGTATCGTTACCCATAATATTGCTGATATGAATAAAACAAGACTGGAAGCCTTTAGTGATGGCGTGTTAGCCATTATTATTACTATAATGGTGCTTGAAATTAAAATGCCTCATAGTGCAGACTGGGATTCACTCCTGGCACTGCACAGTGTATTTATTTGTTATGCCCTTAGCTTTGCATTTGTAGGTATTTACTGGGGTAACCATCACCATTTGGTGCATACTGTAAAGGTGGTGTCACCGGGTATTATATGGGCCAATATGCATTTGTTGTTCTGGCTGTCTCTTATTCCCCTGGCAACCAACTGGATGGGTGAAAATCATTTCGCCCGCAATACGGTTATCTTATATGCTGTTTTGTTGTTGTTATGCGGGATATCTTACACCCTGTTACAAACCACCATTGAAAAGAGTAATGAACTCAGCCACGAATTGAAAGAGGCATTCGCTGCAGTAAAACGCAAGGGCATAGTATCGGTTATCTGTTATAGTTGTTCTATACCATTGGCATTTGTGCATACGGCTATTTCTGGTTGCTTATTTGCCGCTGTTGCTATAATGTGGATCATCCCGGAACGGAACATTGCGAAAGCATTGAAAGATTAGTTTTACAAAAACAAAAACGATGCAGTCCGCCGATTGCATCGTTTTTTTTTAGAGGTAGGTATATATCATAAGCTCTTTAAAGCGCGTCCAGCAATTGCTTGAACGCAGCAGGTGTCATTTGGGTAAGGGGAATAGAATAAACGGTGCCGTTTTTTGGCGTTGCAGCTAATACTCCGGCGTAGAAGCCGTTATCAACATTCGCCATTACTACGAAATGTACGGGTATGTCGGGTACATGGGTCTCGCCAATAATGCCGTTAGTTATGGTTTTCATTTTCCAGACACTATTGTAGGTATCAAAGCTTGCATAGGCGAGAGTTTGCGCTGTTATTGTTTTGCCATCCACTTTCGGAATTACCGTGAATGATTGATAATTTGGGGTAGCAAGGAATCGATCAGCATTTACAAAGTGCATGGAATCTGAGAATATAGCAATAGTGTCGCCGTTGTAAATAATTGCTCCGTGTGCACTATCTATGCTTGCTGCCCAATTTACCTGTGCTGTTGAAGCAGGGTCGCCGGGCGATAGGAAGAGCCCCATACCTGCAACAGGTGTGCCTTTCTGTGGGAAGTTGATGGTGTAATTTTTCCCGGTAGCCATAAACACTTCTGTATTACCCTGTGTGGCTTTTATGTAGCTTTCTCCTGCCGAAATTAAGGGCTCTCCATTGCTAATGGGTAGTACTTCCGACAGTATCATGTCTGATTTGGTTAAAAATCCCGCCGTTTGTATGGATACGGATCCGGTAACAACGCCCCCGGTCGCAGTTCTGAAACTGTTGGGCGGAAATACATACCGTATGCCTGAGTTGCCGTAGAACGAACCACCGGTACCGGCATCTATAATAGTAATTTTAGATGCTGGTGCCACATCGTAAAGTGCGGTCGCTAACGAACTGTAGCTGTTGGAAATGTGTTCTTTCGGTTTGGAGCACGATGCGGCAAAGAATAGCGCAACATTGATGGAGGCAAAGACTACTTTTTTCATTCATTTTGATTTAGGGTTCCGTAATTGGGTTCGATTTGTAACCTGCAACATTCGTGCCAAAGTGTTATTTTTTTGTGAAAAAAATATTCTCATTAAACTTTTCAAGCTTCCGGTTTTAACTGATAATTGTAGCATGGCCACCTTATTATTCTGTTGAGTTAAATATTTTTTCTGATGCCTCTTACTGGCAGTTGCTCAGGGGCAAATGGTTAAAGAAAATGAAATTTTTGTGCGCGATATTTTCCGGAAGGGTAGTGGTTATTAGGGAAATTATTCATTTGGACACCCTTTAAGCCCAGTATAAGTTTAGTTTTTCGCTTTTTTTAATTAAATAATAAAATAAACAAATGTGTATTAGTAAAAATAAAATAATAATCTGATAAGATAAACAAAGAATGTTTCAATTAAACCCCTACATTTGCGCCCATGTTTTCACCAATCGCCAACGAGCAGTTAATTGACATAGCCAATGAGTTTGGCTCGCCGGTATATATTTATGATACCGCAAAAATTACCGAACAGTATAACAAGCTTACTAAAGCTTTTAAGCAGCACCCTACAAAATTTTATTACGCATGTAAGGCGCTAACCAATGTGAACATTCTTAAACACCTGCACAGCCTGGGTGCCTTGCTGGACTGCGTGAGTATTAATGAAGTGAAATTAGGTTTGCTGGCTGGCTATATGCCAGAGCAAATATTGTTTACACCCAATTGTGTTGACTTTAACGAGATAGTAGATGCCACCCAATTAGGTGTACGCATCAATCTTGATAACATCTCTATACTGGAGCAGTTTGGTAACCGGTTCGGTAGCAGCTATCCCGTTTGCATCCGCATCAATCCGCACATTGTTGCCGGGGGCAATTACAAAATATCAACGGGGCATATTGATAGCAAGTTCGGTATCTCCATTCACCAACTCCGGCACATAGAGCGGGTTGTGAAAACAACGGGTTTACATGTAGAAGGGTTGCACATGCACACCGGCAGCGAAATAAAGGATATTGAAGTGTTTTTACAGGGGCTTGATGTGATGTTTGATATCGCATTGCGCTTCCCCGGCATTGATTTTATTGACCTTGGCAGCGGCTTTAAAGTGGCATATAAGGAAGATGAAAAAGATACTGATGTGAACAAACTGGGCGCAAAGATGACCGCCGCAGTAGAAAAATTTGAAGCGGAAAATAACCGCAAGCTGGAAATATGGTTTGAGCCGGGCAAATACCTGGTGAGTGAATGTGGCTTTTTCGTGGTAAAGGCAAATGTTATTAAGCAAACGACAGCTACCGTATTTGTTGGGGTCAATTCGGGCTTTAACCACCTGATAAGGCCTATGTTTTATGAGGCGTACCACCGCATTAGTAACATCAGCAATCCGAATGGTGTAGAACGCATATACACAGTTGTAGGTAACATTTGTGAAACCGACACCTTTGCATGGGACCGCGTATTGAACGAAGTGCGCGAAGGCGATTATCTTGTTTTCCATAACGCAGGTGCCTATGGTTTTGAAATGAGCAGCAATTTTAACAGCCGCCTGAAGCCCGCTGAAGTAATGATAAAGGATGGCAAGGCAACGCTTATACGCAGGGCCGATGTGTTTGAAGACCTGCTGAGGAACCAGGTAATTTAAAATAAGGGGGATTGGTTGCGGTGGTTAGCTTTGACAACTTTTTGGAAAGTTGTCAAAGCGCATTGTCTGAACCATGATTTTTTTGAAAGCCATGATTTTTTCTGAATATCGAAGTATTTCGCTTTGACAACTTTCTCAGAAGTTGTCAAAGCTCCCACAGACGGTGGTCACAAAACAATGAACAAGTTACAGATTTGACAACTTTTTGGAAAGATGTCAGGAAACCGAACTGCACCTAATCCAACCTAAATAAACATTAATAATCAAGCAGTTATGCAAAAGTGAATTTAGCTTTAAACAGGTTCTTTCAGGTCTGTTTATGTTGTTTTTGTTACTCCCTTGTTACCCGGCAATTGACCAAAGGTTCACGAACCATCATGTACCGAAGGTACGCCTCTTCGCCATACTAATTTTGTATAAGGAGAGGTAATTGTAACAATTTAAAAACGAAAACAATGGGAGTTCATTTAAGAGAAAAGAAGTTGGAAAACGGACAGGTATCCTTTTACCTTGACATCTACCACAACAAAAAAAGGTGGTACGAGTTTCTTGATATCCATATTAACAAGGGTCGTCCGACAGCACAGGACAAGGATAAAAAGAGACTGGCAACGGAAATAAGAGCCAAAAGGGAAAATGAGTTAATTGTACGGGATAACGACCTTACCGACAAATCAAAACGCAAGGCAGATTTTGTAGAATGGTTCACAAAGTATACAAGAGGCAGGGATGTCAATTACAGCCACAACCTTTCCACGTTATTATATCTGCAAAGGTATACGGATGGCAGGCAAGTGCCCTTTAATGCAGTAACGCCTGAATGGATACAGGGCTTTACAAAGTACTTACTTGCCAACGTAAGTAACAACACAACAAAAGACTACCTGAAAAATCTCTGCTCAGGTCTTGACATGGCAGTAAGGCAGGAAATCATTGCGGTAAATCCGTTTGTCAAAATACCCAAGGGCGACCGCATAAGGCGTAAGCAGATTTTCAGAAACGCATTTACGCTGGAAGAATTGCAGCTATTGACAGATACCCCCTGCAAAATGGAACCGCAATTCAGGCAAGCCTATATCTTCTCCTGTTTTACGGGACTGAGGTGGAGTGATGTCAATCCCCTGCAATGGTCTGAAATCATCCGCAAGACAATAGACGGACAAGAAGAATGGTATCTGTATTTCGAACAGGAGAAGACAGAGGACATAGAATACCTGCCGATATCACCCCAAGGGATTGCGATACTCAAGGACAGGGAAAGGGAACAGGCGGAAAATAACGAAAAAAGCAGGTACGTATTTCCGGCAGCAAAAGATACTCCCGACCGCAAAATAGCCAAACTGGTCAACTATTATCTGAAAAAATGGGCAAAAGCGGCAGGTCTTGACCCCAAGAAGATGCATTTTCACAGTTCCCGCCATACCTTTGCAACTAATGTACTGGAGAATTGCCCCGATGGAGACTTGTGGACGGTATCAAAATTATTAGGACATAAAAGCATACAGTCCACAATGGTTTATACCCATGTAAGAGATAACAGGAAGAAAACTACCATAAAGGCATTACCCATGCTCAAAGCACCCCGGATTGAAGCAGCCTGCTAAATAAAATAAAATATGGAAGACAGCCGATACAGTATCAGGATAATAGACCTCAGCATACGGGAGCACATTTATTATCCTGATACTTTTTCGGATTATTGCGATGCTGTTACATTTATGTTCCGCAAGCAGAAAAAACAAATACTGGAAGACGAGATCATCGAGGCATTTAAGGATAACCCTGACATACAGAAGGAATGGGAGCGTGGCAATCAGGGAATGCATCCAATAGAGACCAAATTTCCCAATAGGTTTAAGAGAGATACCATATACCCCAAGGCAGGGGGAGAAGAAAATGAAGGCATATGGGGATGGTTTGATTTATGGGATATCGATGAAATTACTCAGGATAACGACATGTACGACCTGTTCTTTGCTTATAAGCTCCGTCAGACAGACCTGTTGATAATGGATGATGTCCTGAATTATTTTCATGGAAACTACACGGGTACTGATACCGTAGATTTTATCCGTTTTCTCAAACTGACCTTACGCAAACATAGCAGATTGCTCGAACCGGAAATAAGAGATACCATAAATGAATGGATAGCTGAAAGAGAAAAGGATTCAGCCTTATCCGGCACGATGGAAGCCCGGACAAAAGGCAGACCCAAACGCCAGCGGGATGATAAAGTAACGCTGCTCAATCAGGAACAAACTGCACTACTCATTTACTGCCTGCGGGAAACCCGGGTTATTTTCTCCGATGAATTCCTGAACAATAAAGAAGCCGGACAGGCATTTTCAATCCTTACAGGTTATAGTGCTGACACCATCCGGCAGAACCTCAACAAATCAGAGCTTTCCAATCTAGCTACAGTTAAAAATATTGAAGTAGTTGAAAAGGCACTTCAGGCAGTCGTTAAATACGTCTGCGATAACATAAAGCCCGAATAACTGGCGAAAGCTTCCCTTCCTGAACCTTCAAGTACTCTGCTTTGGCCTTTTTGCCATATTATCTTGCTATAAAAATTCCTATGGCAATGACGGGACAATTTATGACCAACATGACGGA
>JBBRPD010000115.1:0-10119 GCA_038228575.1 Chitinophagales bacterium
AAGTATGAGTTCCGCCTTTGGTTATGGACATTAATTCATCCTTTTCTTGTTGCGTCAATGTAACCTTGTACTTTACCATAGTCGTTTTGGATGGTAAAGATATAAAATTTATACGTCAAAGTATAGATGACATGACACTAGTGCCTCTCAAATTTGCTGCTGTCGCCAGGCCGCCATCACCACTGTAGCCCTGTACACTGGTACCGGCAATTGTGGTCATGATACCCGCAGTATTTATCTTACGGATTTTTATATAATCTGCAATATAAAGATTTCCAGCCTTGTCGCAGGTAATTCCTCTTGGATCGAAGAGCGGTGTGGAACTAGCCACTACATTAGTTCCACCATCACCCGCCGTTCCCGTCCCAGCTATAGTTGTTATTATGCCCGAAGAATTGATCTTACGAACAACACTATTGTGTGAATCAACAAAATACACACTACCCGATGCATCTAAACATATACCCCTTGGATTACTCAAAGCAGCATTTGTCGCCTGTCCACCATCGCCTGTATATCCTGCTACCCCAGTTCCAGCATAGGTTGCTATGATTTGACTGTAGGATATGCTCGCCAAAGCACATATAAACCCTATTAAAATTGACTTCTTCATGGTATAACTATTTTAAGATGACTATCAAAAATAACTAAAAATAATTCCGGAGTGCATCATTTTCAAAACACTCCGGAATAGCGATGAATGTAATATTAATTAAAATCCACTGTTACGTCATCCATATCGAAATTGGAACTTGGCGACCAGTCTATAGGGCCAACACACCCACCGGCGCTATTGATGAGTCCTTTCTTCGCCAACTTGTACAATTCATCAGTTTTGTTTTGTACGCCAAGCGATTGCATTACAGCTTCTTTTGCTGGGATCCTGCCTTTGTACTCCTTTTGCCACCATAATGAATAATATAAAGCAGCATACTTTTGAAGGGAAGTATCAAAACTCCCTCTATTAGTTTTTAGTCCATAAATTATAATATTGTTTTATCGCTAAATACTCTTCTTTCGAAATTTTTATTTTCCAGAGAGGATCTGCCATTCAATATCTGGTCTAGTCATGAGTAAATAATTAATTCATTGTAAAGGTCGTATCTAACTGTGCAGTCTATTTGCACAGGTGTTTAAACATTTACGCCACTTGAATAGCATTCGCATTAATCCCATCAATTATTGAGATAATCTTACCCGCATGTTGTGGAAACACACCTGCGACCCCCTGATCATTAATGTTGGTAAAAGGTTTATCGAAAAGCATGTCCTTATCAATAGTTCCGTTTTGACACAAATAATCAATTAGTGTGTTAATGAAGTTTATCTGTGATGAGTTTAAGTTCTGATCATTCAGGAAATCAGCAAAGGCGGATTTTGCTGCATTAATATCCAGCCCTAATATGCTCCTAATAAACTTTCCCAGTGGCTGACCTTCTACAGCCTTATTTAGCATATCTCTATCAGCATTCTCATCGATACTGAACAACATACGTTCTAACTCATCCAGTTCCGCCTTTGTTATAGGCACATTGTTGCGGATACGGTGAATAGTAATATTGTGTTCGTTTTCTCGAATAAATTTTTCCACACGTTTTTTATAGGCAGGGAGGTTAAAATATCCCCCTATTATTTCCGCTTCTTCAACTCTGCCAGACATTTCATCTGTAAAGTTGGTATAGAGTACTCGCTTTTGCTCTTGCTCCACATACTGCATCAATTCTCTTAATGCTAATCGCATTGATTCCATACCACATACCGATATACACTGCCAGTATTCATCGTCCAGTATGCGGCGTATGAGAGTTTCCTGTCGCTTAACATCAGGAATGTTCATTTTTCTAAGCAAGCCGCTTACCGAAGTCTTTATCTTTTCAATATAGTATTTAGTATTGGCTCCTTCTAATATGCAGATCATCAATCGTAAAACTGTAAGATCGAAACGGCGCGTAAGTTCAGCAGATTGTTCATCGGTATACAGATGCGCCAGGTGCTGCTGAATATCCAGTACATCAGATTGTGATAGTGCATTCCATATAGAACGGTCGCGATATTTTACAACATAACGCAAATGCAATCTCACACGAAAATCTTCTTCGCTATAACCATCTATAATGCCATGCAGTATGTCGGCATACTGCCCCGCTATCACTTTGTCTTCATCAGTGGCAGTAGCGGTATTTTGCAGCAACCATGTGACTTGCAACCGTGCATTAAATATCTGCTGGCTCAATGTGCCATGCATTGGAGCTTCGGTCTCTTTTATACCGGCGCTAAAAAATTCTACGTTACCGCAAATGTCAAGTATGCGGAAAAACGTCTTGTCTTCGCCGGGACCAAACAGATCAGGACAAAGCCGCGTACCGCGACCCACCATTTGCCAGAATTTCGCTTTGGACATTACCGGCTTAAAGAATACAAGATTGAGTATTTCGGGAATGTCAATTCCGGTATCAAGCATATCCACAGATACTGCGATCAGGAATTCCGTATTATCTCTTTGAGAGAACTCATCAATCGCATTCTGTGCAAATTTTGTTTGATTGTCTATGATACGCAGCATTTTTCCAGCTTTGTCGGCATAGCGTTTATTAAAACAATCCTCTATAAAAACAGCATGGTCATGATTGCGGGCAAAGATGATGGTTTTGCCGAGCTTATCACCGCCCTCAATTTTAATCCCATGCGTCATGAGCAGATCAAGTACCTGGTCGGCAGTATTTTTATTAAACAGCCAGTTATTAATCGCACTACTGTTTACTTCTTTGGGAATCGCGCCAAAATTTTCAAGGAACTCTTTTTCATATTCTGCCTTTTCCGCTTCGCTCAGGTCGTCGTACTTCACGCCAAGTCGTGGAAACTTCAAGGGCACTTTTAGTGTTTTAGGCTCATTGAGATAACCATCGCCTACGGCTTGCGTCAATTCATAGGCATAAGTAGGGTTGTGCGGCTCCAGCCCAAACAGTTCGTAAGTGTCTTTATCGCTATCTGCCTTTGGTGTAGCTGTGAGTCCTATATATATCGCGTCAAAATACTCAAATATTGCCCTGTATTTTTGGTACACACTCCTGTGTGCTTCATCTATTATTACCAGATCAAAATGCCCCACTCCGTAATACCTGTGCCCTTCGCTCTTTACACTATCTATGCGGTTCATCATAGTAGGATAAGTGCTGAATACTATGCGGCTGGCAGTGTCTTCCTCTTCTTTCGTCAGGTCTATTGCCGTTAGGTTTGGCAGATGCTTATTAAAGTTCTTTTTTGCCTGTGTTACAAGGGCATTTCTATCGGCAAGAAAAAGTATTTTCTTGGCCCAGCCAGCCTTGGTTAACAGGTCAACCAGTGCAATGGCGGTGCGGGTCTTGCCGGTGCCGGTGGCCATCACCAACAATGCACCCCTGTTTTTAGCTTGTAGCCGCTCAGATACCGCTGTTATAGCTAGCTGCTGATAATAATATCCTGCAATCTCCTTGTTAGATGGCTGCTTGGTGAGCGGTTGCCTGAGCGTGCGCCTGTTGATCGCCAATTGCAGTTCATCCTTGCTATAAAAACCATGCACGATTCTTGGAGGATAACCTGCTGCATCGTCCCATATATGGGTTTCAAAGCCGTTGGTGTAAAATATGATTGGGCGTTGCCCAGTCATTTGTTCCAGGCAACGGGCATATAGCTCTGCCTGTCGTTGTCCCTTTCTAGCATCGGCAATGGTGCGTTTAGCCTCTATTACGGCCAGTGGCTTGCCATCGTCTCCCCATAGCACATAATCAGCTCTACCATCTCCCGTATTGTGAGGCATTCCTTTTACCAGATATTCTACTATACCGGGCGATGTAGTATCCCAACCAGCCTCTTTCAGTAATGTATCTATATAGAGTTTGCGGGTCTCTACCTCTGTAATGCTTACAGATGCTGTTACTGTATCTTTATGAGCCTCTTTTACTACATGCACTGCGTCCAGCCTTGCCTGTAGCTCCTGCATCAGGCTTTCATTGTGCTTTAGCTCTTTATTGGCGCGTTCCAGTTGCTGGCGGGTATCTTCATATTGTTGCTGTAGTATTTCGGTTTCAGCCCTGTTACGCTTTATGGCGCTACCGGTGGGTAATATGCTTTCATCAAACGCCACTACAGGTGTTTGAGACGTGCTATAAATACGCACCACCCAAAGCGAAAAATCGAACAATATGCGCAGGGCAGATAATGATTCGGCACTTGTGGTCTTTTGAGAACTATGAACCGCATTATTACCAATTTTGCGCAGCAGATTGATATTGCGCAATAATGTAGGCGGCATTACCTGCTGAAAAGATTGCTCATGCATCAGCGAGTTGAGCGTGGTATCATACGGCAGTTCCAGGTCCTTATCATTATCATAAAGCCATTTCACCAACCCTTCCAGCCCCTTGCGACAGAGTATGGCGCTATACATGGGGTCTGTAAATACGTGCTCCTCCACCCTTTGTATATCATCATACAAAGGGGCAAATTCATGCGTAAGGAAGGAGAAGTTAGTGGGCATGGTGGTTAAAGATAATTCGGCAATTTGATAATTTGGTAATTCGGCAATTTTGACTGCCCTCTAATGGTGTATATTTATTGGTAAATATCGTATTGGGTTGTGCAATGTATTTGCATAAGTTAGGTAAGTAGCAAAAAATAAATATTATTTATCGGAAATAGGGTAAAAATACCCTATTTTATTATCAATCTGGTTACTATCTTTACTTTGAGTTTAAAATATATATATCTATTTAGTCTAAGTAGCTTGTATTTACATTTATAAAATTAATTGGTTTACATTCACCAAACAAAGAAATTATGACTTACATTATTGTAGTGGGCGCAGATCCCATCTCAGGTAATTGGCACGTAATCGACCGTTCATTTCATGCACTACCTATACCTACCCCGGTAATTTATAGCAATGTTCTAAACCATCCGGTGGTTCCACTTGCCAGGAATTTAGGACACATAAGCATAAGGCATGCAGTTACAGGAGCTATGGGAGTTGGGACAGTTTTTGTTTTTTAATAACTTTAAATCAATTTAAATGAAAAAAATTATCATTTTCGCTCTTTTAATTTTAGCGAGCAAGACGTATGCCCAAAACGAACTCGATAAGTATCAAAAGAAAATATATGGAGTTTGGGAGCTTTACGATAAAGCCAGTACAAATAAATATGTAAAGTTGTCGGTCGGTAATAATCCTAAGCCAACTGTATATGCGCCACCCTCTGTAGCTACGAAGCGAAACATTTTTAATCTGAGTGAGAAGGGGCAAAAGGCTTATATCGAAGCTCTGAACGCGAAATCTGCTGATGCTAAAGCTCTTATTGGAAGTCTCCCCACCACATTAGAGCCTAAAAGCGGGGACCAGCCATCTTTACTTATCAAAACCGCAGACTATCTTAAAAAATTAGAAATCGTGGTGTCTAATGAGAAAAACCTTACTTGTGATCGTATTGCAGAACTGGAGGTTACTGTTACGTTAGATGACAATGCCCCAGTAGAATTCGTTGGATTCAACAACCTTACCACAAAGTACATTTCTACAGATTTCGGAACGTTGAGCGTTAGCAAAACCCGCGGTTTCACTATTAATGGAGGTTTGAATCTTGGAGGCACGGGAAGTACGACCACCACATCAGGTGATAACTTATCTAGTACCACCAAGCCAGACGAATTCAATACTTTGACAAACGGAAATACATCGGGCCTGACTAATGTAGCGGGAACAAGCACAACCTCTAACATAGGAGTAGGATACTCACTTAACAAAACAATCGCTCAGCAGATAGCAATAAAGAACAGTGTTGTTTCCATGAAGGGGTCAATGGCAAAAAATGAGTTTACGATGTATCAGCATGGGGCACCAAATCAGGACCTTAATGACAATATTAATGTTGAGTTTTTTTTAAAGCCTAAAGCTGAGTTGACAAGGAACTATTTCATTATTAAAGGCCTTTTTTCAATTGAAGATGCACCCGTCATAGATGACAGCAAAATATCTGTTAAAAAGGGCTACCTGACCTACGCTCAAATATCTAACAATATTAACGCGACGCTTACTTACAAGTTCGTGTACCGACGTGTGTATGAGGGAAAAAATACCGTGAGGGAGTCTGATGATAAAGTAGATTACTTCATAGTTGATGACAGACAAATTGATCCAATCAGTTTCGATATTGTTAAAGCCAATGAAATGAAAACCGATGTCTATTTCATTACTTGCGATAATGCCCATAGTCAGAGGCTGTATATGAACTATTATAACAAGAGAACTGAGATTTGCTTTCCTGATCTTATGAGTGCACTCGAACTCGGCGAATGGTTGAGGCAAACCCAAAAAACAGCTGTTAAGGGTTGCAAGCTGGAGGTAAGTAGCGACGGCCAAAATTTCACTAATTATAGTGCTTCAATGCTGGATAATCTGGAACCTCTTAAGGTGTCGTTATAGCAATTTTAAGTGAGTTGAAAAAATTAAAGCAGGCGGCAAAAGCTTGCTTTAATTTTTATAATTGTTTGCCGTGTGTTGAATATATCTTCTCCATCCTGCATATCGGGTGAATCATGATAGCTCGCACTTTACCCCACCAGCTCCCCCTTAAATGCCCGCTGCATCAGCGACTGAAAATGGTTTTCGAAATGAAAAATTTAAGTTGCGGATATTATCCTTTTAGCTTGCCTGCACGCAGTGCCCGTTCTATCATTTGCTCCGGCGAGGGCCAATAGCTGAAATCATCAAAGAATATCAAAGGGTTTTCCATAAAGGGGGCGGCATCATCGCGTAGCCATACCGAAACATCGAGGAAGCCGGGATGCGTTTTTACATTTTCGACGATTCGATTAAAAGGGATAATATACGGGTCGTCTTCCAATACATTCGGCGATGAAGAATCGGCATGTATCAATACAGCATCACCGCCGAAAAGTTGTATTTCTTCAAATATCTTTCGCCGGTACGCAAACATGTGTGCCCAATCATCGCACTCGCCTATAAAAATACGCTGGTAAAAATACCAGCGACCAGCGAAGTAGTAGGGAGGGTCAAAGCAGTCTTTGTATATATTTATCCAGGTGTTGCACCCATAGCCATCGTTAAAACCAGAGCATTCGTATTGCAAACCTTCTTCGTCTCCCGCCTCCCCCCGCTCCTTATGTAAATAATCATTTTCCAATAGCCGTACCTGCTTGCTTTTGCCTGCACCCACTATGCCCAGTACCACATCATCGTACGGTTCTTCGTAGCCCTGATAGCCATAAGTTACCTCAGCATCCAGTATTTTTGAAAGGTCTTGCGCCAGGGTGGCTATGCTGGTGGTGTTCAATTTATGATTCCCTATCGGATTCGGGTCTATTCCCATATTGTTGTAGTTTTTCAGGTTACCTGTAATTGTTGCATGCTGACTTGCCGGGTTGCTTATGGAGCAAAAGCGGCTTGTAGAGATGCTTCCTGCGTCAGCAGGACAAAGTAAGAGTGCCCACACCATTGCGCATTAATTTACCAGCTCCCCCTTAAATGCCCGCTGCATCAGCGACTGAAAAAGGTTTTCGGAATGGGTTTGTTGTTGGATGATTTGAGATTTTTGCAAATTGATATTCTTAGCTGTAGCTTCAAATTGTTTTTGCAACTTAATTGGAGGAAATGGTAAAATCATCTTTTTTAGTTTCTCTCCCGTTAAATGGGATATGGTTGCCGCTCCCATAAATTGGTTTAGACCACCGCTTTTTGCATATTGATAGAACATATAAACAAAGTACTCGGGAAGTGCCGACTTTTCATTCAGTCGTATCCTATGAATTGCTTTTTGAAAATAGCATTCCTCTAAATCGTTTCGCCAAATTGTACATCTCCCAATTTCCCCGCCTTCACACATCAATATATCGCCATACTCTAACTTAAATTCGATTTTATCTTTTTCATCAAAGTCCATCTCCAACAGGTCATCAAGTCTAAGCGTAAACCATTGAACGTTTGAATTTCTCAAGTACGGTTTTAGATTATTTCCAATTATTTTTTTCCCATCAAGCATTTTCCCTAGGCGTGATTCTGCAATATTTGACAGCTTCCTCACCTCCCATCCCTTCTCATTCTTCACCGGATCGCCAAACATATCATAAAACACAGCCTGTAGCAGTTCATCATACTTAGCCAGCAGGGCTTTATCCTTGCGGCGCAGGGCATCGGCTTCATCCAGTATGGCGGCTATTTTTTGCTGTATAGGGAGTGGGGGGAGGGGGATGTCTAATTGTTTTACAATTCCTAATGAAATATTTTGAAGCGTCCCTCCAACAGCTCTATCTAATAGTCTTTCTTTGATTGTCGAAAAATAGTGCTTTAAATATTGTAGGTCAATTTTCGAACTTGCCAATGGTCGAATACCAAGAATAGCTTGATTCGTAGACATTTCAACCATTGTGATTGCCACTTTCCCAACAGATCCATAAATGGCTAATAGCAATGTATTAGGTGGGAAAATTCTGTTATTAATGCTTTTTAGGGCTTCTTTCGTTATGTATTCTTCTGTATTCGAAATGTAGCCGTTTGCATTTTCAATATCACTAATTTTTGCCCATGGAATTGTTCCTTCAAAGTAGGTCGAATTGTTTCGACTTGGCGTTCCACCGCTACTTATCGTACATATATCTCCCAACTTTTCTGATTTCCACTTCATAATTTCTTGTTCTTTTATACCATTTTCGTGATATCACGAAATGATCATTGTTACTTGCCTTCGACCATTTTCCTGATGTCAGGAAAATGGTCGAAACTATTGATTTTACTGGCTTTTTCCCCAATTTCGCAACAGGCTGTTGCGAAATTAATCACTCCTGTTCCAATATCTGTTCCAGCTCATCTATGGCGGGTAATTGCGATTTCAGTTCCTCCGGCACAGCCTTAGCCAGTTGATAATCTGAAACGCCCATTGGCTGGTTATAGCCTTTCAGGGCATATTCGGCCATCACATCATTTTTGCCCTTGCACAGCAGTATGCCTATGGTGTTGTTATCGGTACTGCTTTTCAGCTTATCGTTTATTACATTGATGTAGAAATTAAGCTTGCCAGCATCGCCCGGCTCAAATGGCCGCGATTTCAACTCTACCACCACATAGGCGTGTAGCCGGGTATGATAAAACAACAGGTCGGCATAAAAATCAGATGCACCTACCTCAAAGTGTACCTGCCTGCCTATAAAGGCAAAACCCTGCCCTAATTCTAATAAAAATTTTGTGATGTGGGTACTTAGCTGTTCTTCTATATTCCGTTCATCAGCGGTTTCTTTTGCCTGCACAAAGTCGAAGATGTACGGATCTTTCAGCAGGTAGTTGGCAAAGTCTGTTTGCGGTCCGGGTAGTGTGTGCTGAAAGTTGTTTATTTTCTTCGTCTTTATCTGTCTTTTAAATAAGCCAGATTCTATCTGCATAGCCAGCACATTGCGGCTGCTGCCATGCTCTATGGTATGGAGCATGTACCACAGGCGTTCGCCCAGGTTTTTTACCTTGCTTTGCAGCAGCACATGGTGCGTCCAACTGATACGCGAAAGGACGGATTGTAAAAATAAATTATCTGTATCGTCCGCTGTATTGCTTGCTGCTATTGATTTATTATCATTATTTGAATTGATCAATTTCGCAACAGGGTGTTGCGAAATTAGAAATTTGGTATCGGGTACATTCAGCAATTTCGCAACAACCTGTTGCGAAATTACATCCTGGGTTTTCAGCTCCTGCTCTATCTCAATAAAACGGGCTATAATGCCGGTACTGTAAGCAGCTGCAAACTGTTTCATATACAGCAGATTGCGCGGCGAAAACCCCTTTAGCTTGGGATATGCCTTGCCCAGGTCTTCAGATAATTGATTGATGATATTGGCTCCCCAACCCTTTTGCTCCTGATTTTGGATAATGATGTTGCCGAGTTGCCAATACAGCAATAGCATCTGGCTGTTAGCAGCCATTACCGTTTTTACTTGTGCCTCGGGGAGTGTAAAATGAACTGTGTCAACCACCCTATGTGTCCTGCCCGCCCCCGCGGGGGCGGGCAGGACACATAGGGTGAAAATTTTTATCGCATCTGCTGCATCCTCCCCTCAAATATAATATTTAATTGCTGCACGGTC
>JBBRPD010000116.1:0-9601 GCA_038228575.1 Chitinophagales bacterium
AACCTCACTACAGCTAATAATAATATTTGGGGAGAGGATGCCGCAGACGCTATAAAAAATTTCACCCTGTGTGTCCAGCCTGCCCCCGCGGGGGCAGGCTGGACACACAGGGTGGGTTGACACAGTTTAAAATACACTCCCATAAACGTATTGCTAAAAACCGTAGCGTGTAACGTAACAGTATCGTTTAACTTAACTTAGTAAATTACTTTCCTCATTTCAGGCAAAAGTTCACCATCTTCATTAATCCACTCCGGCAGGCAATAATAATTACCCCTTACGCCTTTCAATTTATGCGGTATCAACCTTTGATGCTGCATTGCTACATTCAGAAACGCTGAAAGGAATTTTTCTTTGCTTGCCTTTAAATTCAGGTCTGGCTCACGTACCCGCAGCACCGAAATAATTTCGGCTGAACGTAGTGGTTTCTTCGCTTGCGCAACCGTAAAAACTATTTTACTGATCCAGCTCCAGCTATAATCATATTCATCTTTCGGCTTTTCATGTTTACTAATCTTTCTTTTCAGTTTTTCATTCTCCGATAATGCCTGATTCAATTGCAAAGTCACTTCATTAAGCTCTTTTTGCCTGTCCTCCAGCTTCTTTTTGAGCTTCTTGATAGTAAATTCCAAATGGAACGTCTCTTTTTCAATGTTTTTGTCCATGTTTCCGTATAGCGGTTAATCCGGTGCCGAATAAGGGCATATCAAATCTAGGGATAATCTAATTATTCAGCATAGGAAATTAACTCGGGCGCAAATCACGGTGAATTTCGGTCATATAGCAGTGTCGGATTTCCAATCTTTCACTGAGTGTAATTTGACCGGCTAAGTATCAGGTTTTAAATAAAGCAATCCAGTTCCGTATCAACTCTACTAACCATATAAATGCGCTAATATGAGCCTCAATACCATTGCCAACTTTTACAAAACAGTGGTCTTGTTTCTAACATCATACTGGTAGAAAACTGCCATCTTTTCATGACTAAGACAGAGACGCCACACGCCTTTTTGACAACAATAAAATAAATATATTTTTCACCATTTGACCGCGATTTACCTGCGATTTGCCCCAAATTAGAGGAGAATTAGATTTCATTTGAACAGGAAAATTTGTCAAAAAAGCCTGTTTTTCAGGTGTGATAATTGATGTACTATATGTAAACAGAATAGCATGAGTGCATATGAACAATTCATACGTAAGTGTCATTGTCTCGATCTGTCAGCTCTTAATTCAAGCTGATTATTACTACTGATGATCATAATTCAGCAGCATTCTGCACAACTCAGCGAGTTTCCACATAACTCGGCAGCACTCAACTTAAACCTGGAAAGCGATCTTTCCGACAACAATAAATTTGCTGTAAAAACTAATGATCAGTCTGGCAGAATATTAGGAAAAGTAATCAGCTTGAATTATGGAGCTGAATATAGGAGAGAATAAGAACAACGTAAAATCGTTACCTTGTATGGATACACCTGAATGGTTACGTTCATTTAAAGGTTGCGAACACTATTCGGATGAAGAGGCAATGGCGGTACTGAACAGTCTTGATACATTGGCAACCATACTTTTAGGAAATGCTTCACAAAATATACACCACATTGATAATCAATGTGTTGTATATTTACATCCACAAGAAAAACAACAAAAAATAGCAGCATGAATACATTATCATCTTTCGCCCGTTTTGGTAAAACTAATGATAAAACACTTCGGCTATCCGAGGCAAAAATGGCAGTTGTTTATACCAGGGTGTCAAGCAAAGAGCAGGCTGATACCAACCTATCATTGGAATACCAGCGAAAAGCAATTGAGGAGTATGCTCAAAGAAACAACATAAGAATAGCAGACTATTTCGGTGGCACTTATGAAAGTGCCAAGTCTGACGGGCGAAAAGAGTTTCAACGAATGTTGGATTTTATCAAGAAAAACAAAGGCAAGATTTCACACGTCCTTGTTTATATGCTAGATCGCTTTAGCCGCACTGGTGGCGGAGCTATTAAGATTGCGCAGGAGTTAAGAGAGAAATATGGTATTGAAGTATTTGCTGTAACCCAGCCTACAGATACATCTAACCCAAGTGGAGTTTTGCAACAATCCATTCAATTTATCTTCTCTCAATATGATAACGAACTGAGAAAGCAACGTTCCGTAGCCGGAATGAGAGAGAAGTTTAAAAGAGGCATTTGGGTGGCAAAGCCACCTATTGGTTATGATGTAGTCAAAATAAATGGCGTAAGAAGTATTAAAGTAAATGAAATCGGCAAGAAGATCAAGAAAGCATTTATATGGAAAAGTGAAGGCATGAAAAACGAATGTATTTTGGACAAGCTAAGAAGTATGGGTGTTAGGCTTAATAAGCAACATCTGACTAAGCTCTTAAAAAATCCGTTTTATTGTGGGCTGCTCAGTCATAATATGCTGGAAGGGGAAGTTGTCGAAGGCGAGCATGAAAAACTTATTTCAAAAGAGTTATTCTTAAAGGTGAACGAAATACATCAAAGTAATTCCGGCTATGGAGTACCGCATAAAAAGCAGCAGGATGCTGTGCCACTAAAAGTATTCATCCGGTGCAACGATTGTAATGAGCCATTTACAGGATACGTTGTAAAAGCGAAAGGATTATGGTATTACAAATGTCGTACTAAAGGCTGTAAATGTAATAAGAGCGCAAAGGAGATGAACAAAATGTTTATGGAGTTGCTTGACCGTTACAATGTAAAGGAGGAACTAAAGGAACCTCTGTTGCGAAAAATGGAACAAAAATGGATCGAAATAAACAAAGAAAGCTATGAGATGGAACAAAACTATAAAAAGCAACTTTCAGAAGTAAATGGCAAAATAGAGAACATCGAAGAAAGCTACTACGTCACTAAGGATATGAACAAAGAAACCTACGATAAGTTCTATTCAAGGTTTGAAACAGAACGTAAGGACGTAATCAAAAAGATGTCCCAATTGACAAGTGGCATTTCGAACCCAATAGCAACAATAGAAAAAGCAATTGATTTATCCGTGGGACTGGCTACAGAGTGGGAGTTCGGTGATGTTGACAGGAAAGAAAAGCTACAAAAACTGGTATTCCCTGAAGGAATTGTTTATGATAAGAAAAAAGGTGCATTTCGAACCGAAAGAGTAAATTCAATATTTGAGCTAATCGCAAGCCTGACAAGCATTTCAGGTCAAAATGAAAAAAGACAAACAGGGGTTGATTCCTGTTTGTCTCCTTCTGTGCGGCAAAGGAGATTCGAACTCCCACGCCCGTTACAGGCGCTACCACCTCAAAGTAGTGCGTCTACCAATTTCGCCATCGCCGCGGTTGAGGGACGGCAAAGATACACGGCAAAACTCAATTCGCAAACATTACGTAAGTATAAAATTGGCGTTGCTATGTCTGTTCAATTTTAAGCAGAAATTTCGAACGCAATCAGTACATTTGTTGCAGTTCATAAAACAACTCTTCCAAACAATATGATATCGGCGCCATTACCTGTTAATGAAACGGAAAGATTAAATGCTCTGGAAGAGTATAACATACTGGATACCCTCCCTGAAGCTGAGTTTGATGATATTACCCGCATAGCCTCGCATGTATGTGGCATGCCTATTTCGCTGGTTACGTTACTGGATCAGAACAGGCAATGGTTCAAATCAAAGTACGGACTCGATGTAGCGCAAACACCACGGGAACAAGCCTTTTGCGGGTACACTATATTAGATGCAGAGAAACCTTTTATTGTAAATGATGCTTCTAAGGACGAGCGTTTTGCCGATAATCCACTGGTAGTAGGGGAGCCTAATGTTGCTTTTTACGGCGGCATACCATTGGTAAATCCGCAGGGTTTTGTGTTGGGGGCGCTATGCGTTATTGACCATAAGCCTAACAATCTTGATAAAGAACAGCTCAGGACGTTGGAATCGCTAGGCCGGCAAATAGTAGCCTTGCTGGAACTGAAACGCACATTGAGCCAGCTAAACCAAAGCCAATTTGAACTCAAGGGTGCTTATGACGATCTTGAAAAATTCGCCTACATGGCATCGCATGATCTTAAAAGCCCGTTAAGCAATATTGTTTCCCTCGCTTACCTTATTGACGACATTGCTGGCAACGAGCTATCAGCCGATGCTAAAGAGTATCTGGCTCTCATTAATACGTCTGCTTTTCAGTTGTCGCACATTATCGATGGTATCCTTGAATATTCCAAATCATCGCAATTGCTGGTGGAAAAGAAAGAATTGATACCAGTTGCCGAATTTATAAGAGAATTGGTTGCATTGTTGCAATTACCCGAAGGATTTAATATTATTTGGCAGCAAGATGATATTAAAGTATTTACCAACAGAATAGCCCTTACACAAATTTTACTTAACCTGGTGAATAATGCCATTAAGTATAATGATAAAGAGCACGCGGAGGTGCATATAACTTACGAGCAAACACCTGAACAGGCTACGTTCCATATAAGGGATAACGGCCCGGGCATTTCTGAACGCGATCAGGAAAAAATGTTCGATCTCTTTGAGCGTCTTAAAGAAAGCCATGGTAAAAAAGAAGGCACGGGTATTGGCCTTTCGGTAGTAAAGCGACTGGTGGAAAAAATTGGCGGCACTATTTCTGTAGCCTCAACACCGCCTGACGGAGCCACCTTTACATTCACTGTTTCTAATAGCAGAAATGTGCCTGCGTTAATAGGCTAGTACCCTTTATGCATCAAAATACGGCACCAAAATCATATCATTGCGCTGGTAAGTGCAAAAGGTTTGTAGCTGGTAACCAATTAACTAAACCGTTTGCCGGTAGGTACACAACAATCGTAACTGTGCCGGTTTATTATGTATAAGTGGTATAATTCTTGGTTGTAATTCAGCGTGATCAAGCAAGAATGCAGGATATATCAGGAGTTAAGCCAGTCCGAAATGATGCTCAACAATTTCATGAATATTGCAGACAAAAAAGCGGGGTTGTATATTCGAAAAAAATCCATCACAATTTGCGATGGATTTCTACTGAATAACTTGTTATAGTTCCTTAGCCAGGCATTCTTGCAATATAAGTTCCCAATTCTTTCAGTTGGGCGATTATCTGCGGGTTGGTTGGCTTCGCATTCTTGGCCTTATTAAAGTACACTTTGGCATTTTTATAATCGCGGCGCTGAATGGTTATCTGGCTCAAATATAAATAAGCGGCAGACTCACTGTCTTTATCCTGCAAGCCTATCTGTATGGCTTTTTTCAGGTTCTCGGTAGCCTCTTTCATGTTGCCTTTCTTAAGGGCTATAGTGCCTAACTGAAAGTAAGCAGTGCCCTCATATTCCTTTTCGGGCATGCCGCTTGCAAGGCCCATGCGCAATTGTTCTTCCGCTTTATCCAGATCATCGCCCATGGTAGAAAAATTGGATTGCAGCATGTAGTACGATGAGCGGATAGGCTTGTAAAGCAACTGCGGGTATTTAATTTTAGCCAATAATTTTTGAGCGCCTTCCATATCGCCGCTCTCCATATAGCCCTGTATCAGGGTCATAGGGCCAAGCATGAAGTAAGCTACTATCATCAAAATGCCTATCAGGAAGGGCAACCACGCTATCCACCAGCCATGGGAAACTTTAAAACCGCATAAAAAGCCAAGGGCAATTAATATTACCGCAACAGGTATACGGTTTTTAACTAAAAGATGTCTGAAATTCATATTCTAAATTGGGGAGCAAATATACCTTAATTTTGCCAGTGCATTACCTGTTTGGCGCGGGAATTGTGAATTTTGCAATAACTTATCAATCAGAGTGTAAGCGTATACGCTACCTTTGCCCGATAATACCGCAGGAAAAACGACATTTTTAATACAACAAAAGAGCTCAATAATACAATGGATTGGTACGAAAATTGGTTTGGTTCCCCGTTTTACAAAATACTGTACCAGAACAGGGACGATCAGGAGGCACAGGAGTTTATTGAGAATCTTTTATGTTATTTGAAACCAGCAGCGGGCTGCAAAATGCTGGATATTGCCTGTGGCGAAGGCCGCCACGCAAAACAACTGGCTGAGCATGGTTACGATGTTACCGGTATTGATATTTCGCATGCCAGCATTGAAGCGGCTAAAGCAAATGAACAAGAGAATCTGCAATTTTTTGTGCAGGACATGCGCTACACTTTCTACATCAATTATTTCGATTATTCTTTTAATTTCTTTACCAGTTTTGGGTATTTTAAGTCGCTGCGCAACCATAAAGAGGCTGCGCGGTCATTTGCCGCTGGCCTGAGAACAGGGGGTATATTGGTTATAGACTACCTGAATGGCAACCACGTTACCGACCACTTGGTGAAAGATTGCATTATAGAACGCGGCAGCTATAAGTTTAAAACCACCAAGAAAATTGAGAATAACCATATTGTAAAGGACATTAATTTTGTTGATGCGGATGGTAAAGAACGCCATTATGCCGAAAGCGTTGCCATGTTTTCAGTTGCTGATTTTGAAAAGATGTTTGGTGATGCCGGCATGCAGTTAACGGAAACATTTGGCGATTATAAACTCAATGCTTACGACGCGCAGCAGTCGCCAAGAATGGTGATGGTCTTTAAAAAGATGTAATGCTAAAGGACACACTCGAAGCCATATTGTATTACGATCACATTGCCTGGTACTATCTCAACTATCAGTGGCACAATGCGTTTCTCGATGCGGTAATGCCATTCGTGAGGAATCAGTGGTTCTGGGCCCCCCTTTACTTTTTTCTGCTGCTGGCTATGCCGCAGCGCTACCGCAAACTGGGCTGGTTCTGGTGTCTTGGGTTTTTTATATCCTTTGTTATTTCCGATCAAATAACTGCATCATTGCTCAAACCTTATTTTGAGCGACTGCGGCCGTGCAATAACCCTGCGCTCACTGGTATAATACATAGTTTGGTGCCTTGTGGCGGGCTTTATGGTTTTCCGTCATCTCATGCGGCCAATCATTTTTCTATAGGTGTTTTCAGCGCTGTAACCCTTAGCCGGCACTTTAAGTGGGTTTGGCCTGTTGCGGTGTTTTGGGCATTACTGGTTTCTTATGCACAGGTATATGTTGGTGTGCATTATCCGCTCGATGTGGTTTGCGGTGCGCTTATAGGCCTCGGTACGGGTACATTCACAGGTAAACTGTTTAACAGATTTTTTCTGCTGGAACGTTGACGAAATAAACTGTACTATATAGCGAAGTTGTTTTTCTTTTCCACGAGCTTCATATTTAGGCTGCTTTAACTAGTACCATATAAAAATTGAAAGGCTGCATGAAAATGGATAAGTCCTTTCTCCTTCAGCTTCCGTGGATATTATTTTGACACATCTTTATTATACCAACGTAGATGGAAAACACCTGCGCCGCCGTCCCGGCGCAGTCATTAGAATAACAAGCTTCAGCATAGCGCGTCGCCTAGCTTCTTTGCCCAGCGGAGCGTTTGGGCAAAGTGGCGCTTTTCTTTGCGGTACTTTCTTTTTCGCTACGAAAAAAGAAAGTACCCATGAGGTGATGACAGGATGCATCGCTGATGGGTACGTATAAATGAGCTGACACTCCCGCAAGGAGGAGGGCTACCATAGCTGCAATGCTAATTTTATAGTTGAAATGGTATTACAGCCGTAAAACTTATGCATAATACTAATGTTTTGTTGCGTTTAACAATTGTCCTACTTTTGCAGTGAAATGCAGAAAAAATTCCAATCGGGTTTTGTAAATATTTTCGGCGCCCCCAATGCCGGTAAGTCTACATTGCTTAATTTATTACTGGGCGAGCGCCTTGTTATTACCTCTTCTAAAGTACAGACCACCCGCCACCGTATATTGGGCATACTCACTGAGCCGGCCTACCAGATCGTATTTTCTGATACCCCGGGTATAATTGAGGCGAAGTATAAGCTGCACGAAAAAATGATGGGCCATGTAAAAAGTGCGCTTGAAGATGCTGATGTGGCTATAATAATGCACGACATTAATAAACCTATTGATACCCTTACGCCGGTTACCGATTCGCTTAAACTTAAAGTGCCTGCCCTGCTTTTCCTCAATAAGATTGATAAGCTGGATAGTGCCCTGGTGCTCGATGAAGTAGTTGCACAATATGCAGCCCAATACCCTGGTTGGGAAATACTCACTATATCTGCCAAAACCAAAACGAATACGGATAAGATTTTGCCCCTTATACTGAAGCATTTGCCGGAAGCAGAGCCTTTCTACCCCGATGACAGCATCAGCGACAGGAACGAACGCTTCTTTGTAAGTGAGCTGGTGCGGGAACAGATATATGCGCTGTATCAAGATGAGATACCTTATCATGCAGCGGTGTTTATACAGGCATTCGAAGAAAAAACTACCCTTAATGTTATTAAGGCCGACATTATTGTAAGCCGTGAAACCCAGAAAATGATTCTGCTAGGCAAGGGCGGCAGCATGATAAAGCAATTGGGCATCAATTCCCGTAAGTCAATAGAGGAGTTTTTGCAAAAGAAGGTGCACCTGGAACTTTTTGTAAAGGTGAGGCCGCACTGGCGCGATAATGAAAACCACCTTCGGGAGTATGGATACAATTGATGAGCGCAGTGTAAAGATACAGCCACTATATGCTGCATGGTATGGTGGCCAGGTTGCAGCCCTCGATATGTTGCGGCTCGATCTGTTGCACCCCGTAATATCGGGCAACAAATGGTACAAGCTGCGGCTGAATATTCTGTATGCACAGGAACATAATTTTAAAACACTGGTTACTTTTGGCGGCGGTTATTCCAACCACCTCATTGCTACCGCATGTGCGGCAAAAAAGGCTGGTCTCGGCAGCGTAGGCATAGTGCGCGGAAAGTACGATAAGTTGACACCAACACTCATTGCTTGCCAGCAGGAAGGCATGCAGCTGGTGTTCGTAACCAGGGAAGATTATAACCAGAAGGAAGACAAGGAATGGATAAACGACCTTGCCCGCCATTTTGACGAAATATACATTATACCTGAAGGTGGTGCTAACGAACCCGGCCGCAAAGGCGCTGGGCTCATTAACCGTTTTGTAACTAATAACTACACACACATTGCCGTTTCGGTGGGCACGGGCACCACATTGGCAGGTTTACGCAATAGCCTGCCTGCAGAACAATGCTTGTTGGGTTTTGTGCCCATGAAGCAGGGCGGTTACCTGCGCGAATACATTGCAACCCACCTCAACCCCGGTAAAAACGAGAACTGGCAATTATTTGATAGCTGGCACTTTGGCGGCTTTGGCAAATGGAATACTGACCTTATTAGTTTTATGAACGACTTTTACAACACCAACAATATCCCGCTCGATATCATCTACACCTCAAAAATGATGTACGGCCTCCGCGAACTCATTTATACCGACCACTTCAAACCCACCGATAAAATACTGTGCATCCATACCGGCGGTTTGCAGGGCAATGAAAGTGTAAGCGGGTTGGTGTATTAGTAGGGTGTGCTGTTTTCATATTTATGTTTTGTTTTCGCGAGCGTCCAACCCAGCATGGGTAATATGGTTATAGGAACTCCTCGCATTTACGCTAAACTTTGTCATGCTGACGCAGGAAGCATCTTCTACGTGCGACCTGAAATGACGTG
>JBBRPD010000117.1:0-9471 GCA_038228575.1 Chitinophagales bacterium
CATTAAAAGAAACGGTTTTAGCTGCAAAGAACTTTTGTTTTACAAAAATACTCATGTTGCATTTACGGAAACATCATCCGCTTATCTAATACTTTGCGGCAGCACAAAAAAAGAACATGGAGACGCGATGACAACAACCAGCAAGGAGGCCCGACAAAAGCAGGATAGAATATAATAAAAATCCGCTGTAATGCTTGCTGGCGCTACATTTCAGTCGATGATTACTTTTTTGCCGGACAACAGTGGTTTACTTAATAAACAAGCCGTTGCGTTTATGGCATATCCCGTAACTTTAGCATCCCGATGCTATATGCAGTTGTTGATATTGAAACCACCGGAAGTTATGCCGCAGCCAACGGCATAACCGAAATTGCCATAGTGATACACGATGGTAAGCAGGTGCTCAATTTTTATGAGAGCCTGGTTAACCCCCACGTGCCTATTCCTTATTTTATTGAACGGCTCACGGGTATCACTAACAGCATGGTGGTTAATGCGCCATCGTTCGAGGAAATTGCCGGGCAGGTCTATGAGCTGTTGCAGGATAAAGTTTTTGTGGCCCATAATGTAAACTTCGATTACTCCTTTGTTAAGCACCACCTGGATAGTGCTGGCTACGAACTGAACAGCAAAAAGCTATGCACCGTGCGGTTGGCCCGCAAAGTAATACCGGGGCTTAACGGGTATAGTTTGGGTAAGCTCACGCATCAATTAGGTATTACGCATACCATGCGGCATCGCGCCGGCGGCGATGCACTTGCCACAGCCGACCTGCTCGCCATGATTGTGGAAAGAGACGATAAGGGCGACATTGAAAAGATGTTGCGGGTGAAAACTGGTGAACAGTATTTGCCACCGCATTTGCCTGTAGATGAAATATCGAAACTGCCGGGTGCACCGGGTGTTTACTATTTTTATAATGCTGCCGGCAAAGTCATTTATGTGGGCAAGGCCGTTAACATTCGCAAGCGTGTAAAAAGCCATTTCAGCAACAATAAAGTAAACCGTCAGAAACAAGATTTTTTAAAAGAAACGCAAAAGATCAGCTACAAGCAATGCGCTACAGAATTGATGGCGCATATACTGGAAAGCAGTGAGATACGCAGGTTGTGGCCCATTCATAATCGCAGCCAGCGAGGGTATTTGCCGCAGTTTGGCCTGTTTGTATATGAGGACAGGAGCGGCTATAAACGTTTCGCCATTGAAAAGAACAGGCAAGCGGCTAAGCCGGTTTATACCTTCAATACCATTATGGAAGGCCAGCACCAATTGAGGCAACTCATTGCTGAATTTGGTTTGTGTAACCGACTGTGCAATCTTTCTACCGACTGCCTGTGCGAAACCCACGATGCCCCGGAAGTCTATAACGAAAAGGCAGAGCATGCGCTAAACTGGATGCGCAAGAACCTGCCAACTTTTGCATTGGTAGATAAAGGCATTGAAGATAATGAGCATAGTTGCATACTGGTAATGGAAGGCAATTTTTTCGGCATGGGTTATCTCACCGATAAAAAAGAGCAACTCAAAACCATTGATATTCTGCAACAGTCGCTGGAACCCATTCAGGATAATGATTTTATCCGCAACCTTATTCTCCGCCACGCTGCCAGCTTCCCCGAAAAGTGCGTTATGTTTTAGATACAGGGTAGTTAACACAGAATCAATCACGGTAGATAATACCAACTAACCGTCAAAAGGCGGCATTGAGCTGAGTGCCTTTGCGCTATCTTTGCGAACCCTCTGCGTACTTTGCGTTATACCGTATAGTCACGGAATTTGAGATGCAATTGGTATAAAGTAGCTAAGAGACGATGACTGGCACCCTTTACTGCTATATGTGGTAATGATAAAAGTAGCGTGTGAAAATATAAAATCCGCTATAACACTGCTGGTAATGGATTTCAGGGTATGGCAAAACTATTTGGCATACAGAGATGAATATTAACCAACTAATACTTATTTTCGTCGTCTGAAAAACATTATATGAATAAGCGTTTTATTGTTTTTATAGTTATTGCATTTTTGATGGCTGGTAAAGCTTTTGCACAATCGGCAGCCGAAGTGAACACAAAGTTGGCCGCAGTGGTAGATAGTGTTGTTGCAATTTCAGGCGACTGGCGCGAAAAAATGGCCGAGTTTAAAGACGGCAATAAGCACTTTGAAGAATTAAAAACGCTAAGAGCGCATCTGGATGCTGTGGTGGATAAAGAAACGGCCACGCTGAAGAAGATGAAAGATGTATTCGAATCCAACAGATACAGGGCTGGCGTTCTGGCGTTACTTGCTTACGAAAAGCAAATGATTACCAATGGCTATGCGCCCTTTGAGAAGCTGAAGGCCACTGCAACAGATGACCAGATAAAGGCCGCAGCAGATAAACTAGACGACCTGGCACGCAAAGAAGATGAATTGAAAAGCGAAGTAACCAGCGCGCAGAATGAATTCGCAAAAGAGAATAAACTGACTATTGAAGGTGGGGAGTAGCATTGCCTGTAGTCAATTGAAAAAGGCATTTATACAGGGAAGAAAATAGCAACACTGGTGCCTTTGTCTTTTTTACTTTTTATTCCAAATTTCGCGTTCACAAGGCGCAGCATATCTTTGATAATAAGGTAACCTAATCCGTTACCTCTCCTTTTATCCACTGTTGCCGATGAGACAATAAAATGTTCTTCTGACACGATATTGTCAATCTGGCCGGGAGTCATACCCATACCATCGTCTTTCACTTTAATAAGAATGCCCTTTTCCGTCTTGCCGCCTGATATGGTAATGTTCCCTTTTTCAGTAAAGTTGATCGCATTCAATATCAGGTTGTAGAGTACTATTTTTATTGGTTCCATATATTGATATAATATAACGCCTGTGTGAATTTCGTTTACGAACATGATGCGTTTTTGGCGAGCCAGTCCCTGAAAAATACTGAAGATCTGGTTGCCAAGCTGATGCAGGTCAAACTCTTCTTTGATCAACCGGCGGTTTTCATTCTGGTACTTTATCCAATTCATGATGTTGGTGGAAAGTAACTCCAGTTCTTTGGCTGCATTTGATATTTCATGCATCATTTCATCCTGCAGGTCTTGCGACATTTCATCCGGGTTTTCAATAATGTGCTTGCTGGTAAGGTGAATAAAGCGCAACGGACTGATAAGATCATGGCTTATAATGGAAATGAGCCGCGTTTGAATCAGATTGCTCTTTTCCAGGGCTTCATTTTTGCGGTGTATCTCTTTGGTCTTTCGTTCTATCAGCGGCTTAAATACCTGCTGGCGAATCACCAATTGCTTAACAATGAATTTTAATGAAGTATAGGTGAGTATGAAGATGAATATAGAAATAAACGAGATGACTCCCCATGAATTTAGTACAGAATTGTTAATGACTAACCGCATACTTCTTTAATAATTGCTTTTGCTGATGGTGAAAAAATGTTTGAGTGGCTGCTGCGACAGGATAGGGGCTTCGGCCATTTTTTCTCTGTTACTACTTATTGCGTTTTGTGGGTTGTTGCTTTTTTTCTTACTCAAGGTTGTATTGTAGCGACAGTATTTGTTAATAAAAAATGCCTCTTTTTTGCCGTTAATGAAATAAAACGACCGTTAGTGAAGTTAATTTGGAACAGGGTTTAAGGTGATACTAACTTTATATCAAGTTGTTGGGCTGCCAGTAAAAATGCCATACCCGCATTGGCAGCAAGATGATGAAACCCTCATTCCTGATCTTTAAAGTTCTGTCTTATGAATACGTATCAACTAGCGGCATTGCAATTGCAATTATTACAGCGTACAGATGAACCGCCTACGTGGTTAGGTTCCGTTTCAAAGCCATCGCATTTTTCCGATTCTGAAATTGTTTACCATAAAGGCAACGGGCAAAATTGTTTACACAACTATGCAACTAATGCTACCGAAACTTCGTATGTATGGGATATGGGTAACGCTGCAGAGCAGTTTTGCTTCGGCACTCAGTAGTATTTTGCGTAATACTAAAACAACGTTTTTTTTGAATATACGCCACTACAACCTATAGTTAAACCTTAAAACTTACAACTATGTTCACCAGAACTTTTTCATGCCAAACCTCGATGTCAAAAGCATCATTGAAAAACAGGCTGATCGGAAACCATGTAAACATCCATAACCTCGACTTTGAGATCATGGAAAAGAATGAAGACAAGCTGCGCATCATTCCTCATGCCGAGCAAATTGACGAGATAAGAACACTGCCTATTACGTATGTGGAACTGGACGAGAGCAGTGGCAACACGCAGATAAAAATCACATCGCACATACGCAAACTAGATGCCGGCGGGCCTATCCTCATGGTTATATTATGCTCATTGCTTGTAGTGGCTGCAGTTGTTTTGTTTTTTTTAAAGGAGCATATTGCAAGCGCGCTGGTGTTAGCCATAGGCATTATAACATTTTCGGTATTCCGTTTTAATCTGGAGAAAAGCTACTTCGATTATGTGCGCCGCATACAGTCGTATGTACTTGATAAAACCAAGGTCGCATTATAACGGTTTCATCAACCAGCAAACATAGTATTAAGGCCATCAGCAACTACTGATGGCCTTGTGTTTTATTATTGAGGTTGCCAAAAAATTGCGCAGTTTGGGCTTTGCTATTTGCTTGTTTAAATTTAGAAACACTACTGTCCGATTAAAATATTATTTGTAAAAGTACGTAACACCTGCGCCGCCGTCCCGGCGCAGACATTAGAGTAACAAGCTTCACCAAAACACGCCGCAGTGCTCTTTGGGCAGCGGAGCGATTGCCCAAAGTGCCGCTTTTTTTGGTTCTTTTTTTGCGGCGGCACAAAAAAAGAACATGGAGACGCGATGACAACAACCAGTAAATAGGCCGGACAAAAGCAGGGTAGAATATAATAAAAATCCGCTGTAATGTTTGCTGGTGCTACATTTCAGTCGATGATTACTTTTTTTGCCGGACAACAGTGTTTCTAAATTTAGAATTTGAGCTTGAATTTACCGCTTATGATTATCCCATTTGCGTTTCAGTTTCGCATAGAAATCATCATTCACTTTATAGCCCACTTGCCTTGCTTTTTGCACATAGTACCATGCCAATGAATCTTTGCCCAGCGTATCGTAAGCCACACAAAGATTGTAAGATGCCGACTGCTGCACTTGCATTTCTTTAGTGTTAGTTTTCATGGCAGTTTCCCAGTCGGCAATGGCGCTTTTTAAATTATTTTTACTGAACTGCGCCACCCCTCTGTAAAAGTAGTAGTAGGGGTTACCTGTATTCAGTTTCAGCAATATACCATACTGTTTTATGGCATCATCATACTGTTTGTTTTGCACTGCGCTAAAACTACTTTCTGCATATAGTTTCTCCACACCGGGGTTAAACCGGAACGCCATTATGTAGCACCGGAACGCTTTAAGTGAATCGCCGGCCCTCAGGTAGGCATACGAACTATCCAGGTATAATTTAAAGTCGCCTTTGGGTAACTGCCCCTGCGGCATTGCAGACATCATTTGGCCCATTGCAGGGTTGGCACCTTGTGGTGTGTTAGGGTCAGCCGCCTGCCCCATGCCTTGCTGCATCATATCGCCCCCTCCACTTTTTATCATGTTGATGCGGGCTATTTTACCTTCTACCTTTTCATCGGCCGATCGCAGTGTAACCAGTATATTGTAATTGTCGAGTGCGCTATCAAACTGGCCTCTGTCAAAATAATAATTACCCAGCCATTTGTAAGAAAGCATTGCTATGCCGCTGTTCTTCTTGTCATAAGTGTTGCCGGGTTCTTTTTTGAAAGGATACTTTTCAATAGCGTCGCTCAGCAATGCCCGCGCATCATGCCAGGCATAGGTACGGTGGTAGCACAAGTAGCTTAAACCTATGCTGAAAATGAGCACAGCGCCAATAATGCCATTGCGGTAATTGGGCCTGTTAACGAACAGTTCCTGCAACAGATACACCACTAAAAATATTAACCCGATATAGGCAACATACGAATACCTGTCTGCCATAATAGCGGCACCCACAGATATGAATTGTAATACAAAAATAAGGTTGACAATAAGGAAGCCGGTGCCAAAAACGATTACCCGGAAGTACTTGCTTTTTCTTTTGTAAGCAATTACCGATGGCACCAGCAAAATGGCCAGCGCTATAAAAGGTGAGGCATAAAAAATAGTGTGCAGGTAACCCGGTTGGTCGGGGTTATCAACATTCATATACCTGAAAGGGTAGGGGTAGAAAGTAGACAGATATGTTGGGTTAAAGAACTTAGAAACATACATTACGAAGCCATAGGCGGCATACATAAAACGTTCTTGCAAGGTAAGTACGCCGAATGCAGCCACGGCACCTGTTTTGTTTTGCGTGTAGAAAGCCATAAGGCCGAAGAGCAGCGATGTGCCAAAGAATATGATCTTTTCAATTACCAGCTTTTTACTCAGTTCGCGGCCGAAAAGAAAATCGAAACACAGCAGCGACATAGGGAATACAACCGCCATGGGCTTGGACAGGCATGAGAAAACAAAAAGTAAAAAGGTTAACCAATACCATTTTTTTTCTGCGCTGTTCAGGAACTTTATATAGGTGATGAGCCCCATTATATAGAACATGCCATAGAGCACATCTTTACGTTCTGCTATCCATGCTACCGATTCCACGTGCATGGGGTGTACGCCAAACCATAACGACCCTATAGCGGCTACAAAAAGCCCCATGTTTTCTTCTACTTTAAGTTTACGGCACAATTGCAAAAACAGAAAGAAGACCAGCAGTACGTTAATAATGTGTATGAGTATATTGGTAAGGTAGTAGGTAGTTGGGTTAAGCTGGGCAAAGTAATAATTGATGGCCAACGAGAGCATACAAAACGGATGGTAATTGTTCTTGGTAATGTCTTCGGTAAAAATCACCTTCAGGTTATGGGGCGTAAGGGCTTTAATGTAGGGGTCGTTGGTAACATAGTAATCATCGTCCCAATTCGTAAATTGGTTGTTCAGGGTATACCTGAAGCAAATAAAAGTTATAACGCATATTGCGGCAATTACGAGTGCTTTATTATTAAGTAGGGACTTTATCATAACGAGTTTAAAGCTGTTTTGTTTGGGGTATAGTAATCGGGCTTGCCGATTGTTTTTGTATCGTGTCTCTAAAAAGTAGTTCAAAGTAAATGATTTTTCCCCAAAAATTTCTCGTGCTGGTAAATGGCTGTTCGGGCAGTGCTAAAACAGCCAGCCTATTGAAAGGGCATTGTATAATAAATGGATGTTGATTTCAAATATAAAATTATATTTGAGCTGCCTTTTATGCAAGGTGTAAGCTCAGTGAGCGGGCATAGACTGGCAATGTTATAATCAGGTTCAGCACATGCAAGGCAAGTCAAACTCAAATAAAGCGGTGTCACCGCCATCGCCAACTAATAATGCAGTCGGCACTGCAAATGGTGGCATGCAACTCCCGGGCTGGACGCCCTGGGCAATAGTATTGCTTACTGCAATTATCTATTTCCGGTCGGTTACCAACGGCCTTACCAATTTCGACGACGATTACTACATCAATAAAAATCCGTTTTTAAGGGATTTCAGCCTTAAAGGTGTTGCCGCAATATTTTCTTCCTTTTACAGCGCTAATTACCACCCGCTTACCACGCTTACCTATTTTTTCGAATTTCAGGTTTTTGACGAGCAACCCATGGGGTACCATGTGGTGAATGTGTTGCTGCACCTGGCCTGTGTATTTGTGGTATATAAATTTATTGAAAAGCTCTCAGGTAAAGCACTGGTAGCGGCGGTAGTGGCATTGTTATTTGCGCTGCATCCTATGCATGTGGAATCTGTTGCATGGGTCTCAGAGCGCAAGGACGTTATGTATGGCTTGTTTTATATACTCGCTTTACACGGCTACCTTAATTTTATAGAAAGCAATGCTTTTAATGTAAAAAAGTACGCACTTGTTGTACTGCTTTTCGTGGCGTCGTTACTATCGAAACCGGCAGCAGTAACCTTTCCGTTGGTGTTGCTGGCGATCGATTATTATAAAGGCCGGCAGTTTACCACTAAGTTGTTGTTTGAAAAAGTGCCCCTGCTACTGCTATCTGTTATTATGGGCGTGGTTAATATAAAGGCCCAGGAAAGTGCCGGTGCTATTATTAGCTTGCCTTACAGCGTGGTAAATAATATGTTCATCTTTACATCTGGCCCTGCATTTTATATTTACCGGCTTTTTGTGCCGGTTCACCTTTCGCTGCTACATGGTTTCCCTGCGCCAAATGGAGGATTGCTGCCTGTCCCCTATTATTTATCGCTGCCATTTCTATTATTGGTGGCATATCTCGGTATAAAAAAGGCTGGCGCATATCGAAAGGTTGTTGTGTTCGGGTTAGTGTTTTTCATAGTCTGCCTGTCTGTTATGTTACAGTTTATACCGGTTGGGGCGGCTTTTGCATCAGAGCGATATACCTATGTTGCCTATATTGGGCTGTTCCTGATCATTGGCGAGGTGTTAGACGGGGCTTTAAAAGGCAATTACAGCCGACAATGTGCAACTAGTTTTGCTGTATTTATGGCATTGTGTTGTGTGCTTACCTGGAACCGCATAGGGGTATGGAAAGATAGCGAAACCCTGTTAACCGACCTGATTGAGACCAACCAGGATGTAGCCGATATTTCCTACTACTACTGGCTGAGAGGGACCAACAAAACGACCAATGGTGCCATTAAAGAGGCTATTGCCGACTTTAATATTGCCATTACGCAAAAGCCCGATTTCGTGGAGGCCTACGACAGCAGAGCCATAGCTTATACGCAAACCAACGATGTGCAGGCCGCAATTAGCGATTTTGGCAAGGCGGCAGCGCTCAATCCCGCGAACCCAAGGCCAATTTATAACCGGGCATCGCTGAAGGCGGGTTCGGGTAATTTCCCGGGCGCATTGGAAGACTATTCAGCTTTCTTGAAGCGGGTGCCAAACGATGCCAGAGCTTATGTAGACCGGGGAATGGTAAAACTAAGCTTGCAAGATACAGCCGGAGCCTGCGAAGACTGGAACAAGGGGGCCAGTCTGGGTAATGGAGATGCACAGCCCTTTATGCAGCAGTTTTGTAAGTAAACTGTACGTTATAACTCACGATTTGCAAATGATGCGTGACACTATGCAGTAGCAACCCTTAAATTGAACGCAAGTAGTTGATCTTGATAGGGGCTTCGTATTAAATTGTTTATTTTTTATTGATATAGGGCGGCAATCCCGAGAACTTTTCAAGGCTTTGAGGTACATTTGCAATGGACAATAGATTTTAAATCACTACTGTCCGATTAAAATATTATTTGTAAAAGTAACTACACCTGCGCCGCCGTCCCGGCGCAGACATTAGAGTAACAAGCTTCAGCAAAACACGCCGCAGGGCTCCTTTTGCCCGCGGCAGCGATTGTCCCGAAAGCATTCGGGATGCCGCTTTTTTTGGTTTTTTTTTTGCGGCAGCACA
>JBBRPD010000118.1:0-9218 GCA_038228575.1 Chitinophagales bacterium
AACCAGGGGTAACTATAACAAAAGGGGCCAACCCCGAAGGGTGTTGAACCGCATCTGCCATGTTGATTGTCATTGCAGTGCGCTGAATAAAAACTCGCATTGACCCGTTTTTGGTTGCTTAAGTTAGATCCTTCCTGCGTCAGGATGACAAAGTTGGGTGGGTGTATTTTTTTGCAAGAACGTGTTGTGAGGTTGCTTCGGCGAAAGGACTAGCAAGGACTTGGTTTTTGTTGGTTGCTTGTTGTAACTGTACTGCGCCGTAGGTGCTACCGCTTTGTAGCCAGATGTATACAATATCAACCATACTCCGTAGGAGTTACCCAATCGTTTTTGGTTGCTTAGGTTAGATCCTTCCTGCGTCAGGATGACAAAGGTGGTTGGGTTTATTTTTCTGCAAGAACGTGTTGTTAGGTTGTTTCGGCGAAAGGGCCTGCCAATGACAAGTGTGTTTTGTAGCTTCATTTTATATGTGTTGAAGCCTTTCAGGCTTCGTCGTGTTTTTTTTCATTCCGGGAGTTTCACTCCCGGCTATTATTGTTCAAGCCTTTTGGGCTTGTGGATGTTGTGCGTCAGTTTGAGAAAAGTCCGGAGGACTTTAACATGAATAGCCCCTGGTGAAACCAGGGGGTAACAATAACAAAAGGGGCCAACGCCGAAGGTGTTGAACCGCATCTGCCATGTTGATTGTCATTGCAGGTGGATTGCAGTGCGCTGATAAAAACTCGCAATGACCGGTTTTGTTGGTTGCTTGTTGTAACTGCACTGCGCCGTAGGTGCTACCGCTTTGTAGCAAGAGGCACACCAATATGAACCATACTCCGTAGGAGTTACCCAATCGGCTAGTGTAAACCACTCCAAAAACCATCACGCAATTGCATTCCCTAAAGATGCTTACTTTAGCAATCGCTTAAAGCAACAGAAATATGAATGAACAAATTCGCCAGTTAGCCCCCACGGCTTTGTGGAACCATTTTGCAGACCTGAATGCAGTGCCCCGCCCATCGAAAAAAGAGGGTAGGGTAATAGCCTTTGTAAAGGCATTCGGCGAAAGCCTGAACCTGCCAACTATTGTTGATGAAGTGGGTAATGTTATTATTAAAAAACCTGCAACGGCTGGCATGGAAAACCGCCAGACCGTAGTATTGCAAAGCCACCTGGATATGGTGCACCAAAAAAACAGCGATACTGTTTTTGACTTTGATACACAGGGCATTGAAATGTATGTTGATGGCGACTGGGTAAAGGCTAAGGGTACTACACTTGGCGCCGACAATGGCATTGGTGTGGCATCTATCATGTCACTGCTGTCAGCTACCGACATTGCACACCCCGCACTGGAAGCACTTTTTACTATTGATGAAGAAACCGGCATGACGGGCGCACTATCTCTGAAAGGTGGTTTGCTTGATGGCAAAATAATGCTGAACCTCGATACCGAGGAAGACAATGAACTGACCATTGGTTGCGCAGGGGGTATTGATATTACGGCTACTGGCACTTACAGCCAAAGCAAGCCACAGGGTGGCAGTGCTTTGCAAATAACTGTAAAAGGGTTAACGGGTGGCCACTCCGGTGGCGATATACATTTGGGTCGCGGCAATGCCAATAAACTCATGAACCGTATGCTGCTGAAATTAACCAAAGATCATAACATCAGCATCGCATCAATAAACGGTGGCAGCCTGCGTAATGCTATTCCGCGCGAATCTGTTGCCGTAATTGTTGCCAGTGAAGGTGAGGTTGCAGCTGCAACAGCTGCGGTTAATGAACTGGCTGTTATTTTAAAAGAAGAATATAAAGTAACTGACCCTGCACTTGCGGTAAGCATAGCAGCTGCAGCAATGCCTGAAAGCGTTATGGATATTGCTTTCCAGCAGCAATTGCTGCGGTCGGTATATGCATGCCCTAACGGCATTTACCGCATGAGCCCGGAAATAAAGGGATTGGTGCAAAGTTCTAATAACCTTGCGCGCATTTTGGTGAAAGATGGCAGCTATAATATGCAGTGCCTTACCCGCAGTTCGGTAGATAGTGAAAAAGACGACCTCGCCGATGCTATTACCAGCACCTTCGAGCTGATGAGCGCAACCATAACTTTAAGCGGTGGTTACCCAGGCTGGGCACCCCGACCAGAAGCCGCCATTATAAAGTTGATGAGCAATCTGTATCAGGAGATGTTCGATGCCCCTGCACACGTAAACGCAGTACATGCAGGTTTGGAATGCGGCATACTGGGTAAAAATTACCCTGATATACAAATGATATCCTTCGGCCCGAATATCTATGGCGCACACTCGCCCGATGAGCGCACCCAGATATCATCAGTGCAAAAATTCTGGAAGTATTTGTTAGAGACATTGAAGCGCATACCGGAAAACGCGTAAAAGCTTCGATATAATTAGAAAGAGGTTGCCCCATTTTGGAGGCAACCTCTTTTCTTTTGTAAAAATTTTATTGGCATCAGCCTATCGCGAATACACCTTTTTTATTGCACAATTACTTTGCGTTCAAAGCTGCCATTGGCATTGCTGCCGCGCACCATGTATAAGCCTGCAGGTTGGTTGCGCAGGTCAATTTTCAGGGTGCCCTTTCCGGCGGTTGTATATACCAGCTGTCCGCTTACGCTGAGCACCTCTACCTTGGTAGCAACTTCAGGTAGGTCAATGTTAAATGAGCCGCGGCACGGATTTGGGTAAACAGCTACATTTAGCTCGTTTGCTACGGCAGCCACCGCAGCAGGATATTTTGTGATCCTTATACTATCAATAACCACATCGGTAAGGGGTTTGTCGGCACTGTTTACCGGCACCAGGCCAATATTCTGCACTACCGATAAGCCTGTTGTAACCATGCCGAAAACAGTATAGCCGCCGTTTAGTGATGCGTTGTTCACGAGGTTAAAATAGAACTGGCTGCCATTGGTATTAGGGCCTGAATTGGCCATAGCAATAGAGCCGGTTACATTTTTTAATGAAGTATCAAATTCGTCGGGCGTTGTATAGCCCGGGCCACCATAACCGGTGCCAAGCGGGTCGCCACCCTGTATTACAAAGCCGGCTATAACCCGGTGAAATATCAGGCCATCGTAAAACTTGTGCAGCACGCGTGCCTTAAAGCTATCCACAGTGCGTGGTGTACGCGTATCAGTAAGCGCAACTTTAAAATTGCCCATGCTGGTATAATAGGTAAGCTCTGTTTGCGCACTGGCATTGTAGGAGCAAGCAAGTAGTGCAGCTATTGCACCAATTTGTAACAAATTTTTCATGCGATCTATTTTTTTAGGTTCATTAAATGTACACAAAATTGTTATTTGTTGTTATTGTTGCATCGTTTTAATGAACTGCACTTTGTTGAAAATTTATGAGGTAACGACGAGGCTAGCTTTATAAAGTTATTGATCAAGCCATAAACTTCGGTAGCTTCTATCGGCATCATAATATTCTGCCTGCTTTTCTACATTGAAATATCGCTGTCCGCGTGGGTCATTACCAACGCCAGCCAAATAAGACCAGTTACCCCAATTACTGAATACATCATAATCAATCAATTGCTGTTCAAAGTATGCAGCACCGTATCGCCAGTCTATCTGCAAATCGTTGATTAAATAACTGGCTACGTTTTGCCTGCCACGGTTGCTCATAAACCCGCTATGTTTCAGTTCAAGCATATTGGCATCTACGAAATCAACTCCTGTTTGTCCGTTTACCCATCGGCTAAGTTTTGCCGGATCGTGCAGTTGCGAATGGGCTGTTTTGCTTTTTATACCTCCCTGCAAAAATAATTTATTGCCGTGTTTTTGCATGATGAATCGAAAATAATCGCGCCATAGTAACTCAAACGTTAACCAATAGGTTGATTCATTTGCGCCAAACGTTGCCTCATACTTTTTTAACTCATGGTAAATTTCCCGGGATGATAAGGAGCCATTGGCAAGCCATGGAGAAAATTTAGTGGAATAATCTGCTCCTACCAAGCCATTTCGTGTTTCTTTATAGGTAGATATGGCCCCTATTTCGCTAAAGTAATGTTGTAATCGTTTATGCCCTTCGTTTGCGCCTCCTGTAAAGCTAATAGCTCTGCGAATGTCAATATTGGGTTCGCTCAGCGCTAATTGCCCAAAGGCTGGTAACTCGAGAGACTTTATTTCAGGAGAATTGGCTTGTATGGGAGTATTAAAAATGGGCCGGATGGCGGCTTCTTTTTCTACTTTTTTCCTGAAGACAGTAAATACCTCGGGAATATCTTTTATGGCAAATGGCAAATCAGCTTCTTGATACAATGTATCTGTCCTAAATGTTTCCAGAACACAGCCTATTTCTTTCAGCTTTTTATCCAGTTGTTGTTGAGTATTTTTTTCAAAGCCAGCAACTTCTTCCATTGCATATACTGTTTGCGCGCCAAACCGGGAAGCTACTGTTGTCAGCTCTTTTATCGCATCACCAGTTAATATGATCAATCCGGAGCCCAGTATTCTTAATTGTGAATCCAGATTCTGTAGCGACTCCAGCAGAAACTGCGCTCTGAAGTTGCCGGTTCTTGCAAAACCGAATTCGCTTGTTTTATAATGCTTGTCTTCAAAACAGTAAACCGGCAATACAACATCGCTATTTGCGATAGCACGAAAAAATGTTTCATTGTCATTCAGTCGCAAATCATTTTTGAACCATACAATTGATGTGCTCATTATAAGTTGTTTATGTTTTTCAAATAGGTATCGGCTTGTTGCAATATCTCTCCTTTTTCATTTGAATCCATCCGCTGCCACAGTTTGTAAATCATGCCATTGCGCGCATTTGAACCTAATTTCTTTTCATGCTGATCATAAAAGTTCCAATACAAACTGTTGAACGGACAAGCCTTATCACCCACCTTTTTACTCTTGTTGTAGTAACAAGTGCCGCAATAGTGGCTCATTTTATCTATATAGTTAGCACTGCTCACGTATGGTTTTGTGCCTATTATGCCACCATCTGCAAACTGACTCATACCTCGCGTATTGGTTATCTCCACCCATTCCAGCGCATCAATGTATATACCCAAGTACCATTTATCTACTTCGTCAGGATGAACGCCTGCTAAAAGTGCAAAGCTGCCAGTTATCATAAGGCGCTGTATGTGGTGGGCATAAGCATAATGGAGCGATTGTTTTATGGAATGACTTAAACAGCGCATTTTTGTGTCACCCGTCCAATACCATTCAGGTAATTTGTTCTGATGACCGAAGAAATTCATACTTGCAAACTCCGGCATTTTAAGCCAGTAGATACCACGCATGTATTCTCGCCAGCCTAGTATCTGCCTTATAAAACCTTCCAGCTGATTTATCTCTACCTCGTTTGGGCGTTTCCGCCATTCATCAACCGCACGGTCAATCACCTCTTTTGGCGAAAGTAACTTAACGTTCAGCGAGAATGATAAGCGGGAATGATAAAGTGACCATCCGGTTGGGGTCATGGCGTCTTCATAGGTTCCGAATAGTGGTAGGCATTCTTGCAAGAAAAAATCTAGAAGTGCCAGTGATTGCTTTCTGCTTACAGGCCACAAAAAATCATTAGCATCAATGTGCCCCAGTGTTTTTATTTCCGCTTTTTTAATGTCGGCAACTATCTCAGAGACGTTATTGTTGAAAACTAATGGGTTTACACACACATGGTTTACTGGCAGCTTTTTGCGGTTATCTTTATCATAATTCCATTGCCCTGTAACAGGCATGCGGCCATCCATCAGGATGTTGTGCTTTATTCGCATGCCCCTGTAAAAACTTTCCATCAAGAAGTTTTTTTTACCAGCAAAAAAATTGCCTAATTCACTGCGCGTACTAAAAAAGTGCTCTGTGTCGTAAACTTTAGTGGCTATAGCAAGTGTGCTGCAAAACGCTTTCAAATGTTCATCTACCCTGTATTCGTCAGGCTGTTGATATTCAAAACAGGTGTATTGGCCCTGCTCCATAAGCGCAGCAATATTTTTATCGAAAGCCTGCAGGTTATTTTCATCGTTAATGCAAAAATAGATTATCCTGTGGCCCCTTTCTGCCAACTCTTTCTCAAAGTACCTCATTGCAGCAAAGAAGCCGGTTACTTTCTGTATGTGGTGTGTAGCATAGTCGGTTTCGCTCCTAATTTCCATCAATACATAAGTGGTGCAATCATCACACGTGGTAAACCAGGTATGCTGACTATTGAGTTGATCTCCTAATATTAAACGTAGTTTTTTCCCCTTATTCATACACAGGTTTATTTTTATTGCTTCGGTATTTATCGCTACAATATTTTTTGTACATGGATTCGAAACTAGACAATTTCCGCTTTAAGGCAGGACCGTCAATGGTTTCAGCGATCAACTACAATAGATATTGCAGTTCCTATTGCGGGTAGAGCGAGCTGGAAATATAGAACCTTGTATTTTAAGATTTAGCGGATTTACTTTGTAGTATCGAAATTGAAATTAAGGCTGTGGGATCATTTGTAAAGCAATTGGTCTTTTTTACCATTCGTTGTATCCTTTGTTTTGTAACATCTTTTTTATTTCAGCATCAATTTTATTTTTGCTAGTATAAAATGCGAAAGTCTTTAGATTTGGTGACAACTTTTGGTTGATAATATTATCTACGTCGAGGTTTGTTCTAAATATCCTAAGCTGAGTTAATAAAGGCAAATTTTCAAGTCCTCTCAAAGAAGTAAGCGTTTTGCAATTCAGTATTTTTAAGTCCGTTAAGTGCGGCTGTCTTTTGTTAAAATAAATCTCTTGTAGCTGAATATTATCTGTGATCAAAAGTGTTTTTAATTTTTTAAACCTAGAAATGTCCTTGAAGCTATTAAATCCCCTAACCCAAGTAATATTAAGGTTTTCTATTTCATTCTCTTCAATCTCGTCTATATTTTCTCTTCCGCCGAAGAGAAAGTTTAATGTGTTCAGATTTTTTAATTTGTTTACAAAGTTTACCGGAGTCTTTTTTATAGAATTCAGTGATAAGAATTCCAAATTTGACAATTCTCCAACTGCGTCGATGTTTTTTGAGTGATTGCCAATAAGTACTGATTGTAATTTTTTATAGTCTGCGATGTACTCCAGATTAATTGCTTTACTCCTTGTTTCAGTTAATATTAGAGTGGAGAGTCTCTTTGAGTTTATCAATTTTAGGATTTCAGTTTCCTTTAATTCAAAAACACCCAGAGACAACAATTTTAATTCTGATAGTTCAGCAAGAGCCAAAATATTGTCTGCGTGAGTCAAACAATCGACATATAAACTCTTTACTTTCGGGATTTTTAATAAGGTTTTGAAATCAAACGTCCTGGTTTGATGCCCGTAAAAGCGAATAGCAAAACGTTCATCATAAGTTTCGCAAAGCCCATTTAATATTGTCAGCAGCCCATCCGTATAAATGTCATCGGAAAACTGAACGATGACGTGTTTGTTGTCCCGAACTTCAGAATCAATGTAACTTAAATCAAGGTCGGTCGGATTATTTATTCCTATCTGCCTATTTGCAAGAACCACAATTTTATCTTTTAGCACAAAATACTAAAATTGGATTCATAACTAAAAGTTGTACTGTTTCTTACATCAAAAAAACATAAAAAGATTCTATTTTGCAATGTTGAAAAAAACCGAAACCCTTTCTTGGCAAGGGTTTCGTAAAGTGTAGCGAGGACAGGGGAAATGTCGAACCAGATATGGGAAGAATTGGCGGAAATTTATGAGGTTGCGCAGGAACTAAGGCTATAAACGATAATGAGAAAAGAGTGCTGTAAGTAAGTACGTAAGTAATTTGTTCGATTAATAATCCCTACGTGGCAAGGAATGTTACATAACTTGCGGAGATGATACCTTTGCTTTATTCATTATGGCCATGAAACAACTGGCAATGTTTTTTGCACTTGCTTACCTCATATCATGGATAATATGGTTGCCTTTATATGCGCACATTTTCGGGCAAGCCAATTGGCCCAGATTGCCTTTTCAGCACGCAATCGGTGGGCTTGGACCTTTGCTCGCATCTTTCCTGACAACTGGAATATTTTTTAAAAAGGAAGGACTTAAAATACTTTTAAGAAAATGTTTTAAGGTAAAACCGTTCATCTATCTCATTATCGCACTTTTTAGCCCCTTCCTACTGGCAATTATTGCATCTGTGATCAGTTACTTTGTCAACAAAACACCCATATCGCTTACAGAACTATTCACAACAAAAGAATTTCCCGGCCTCAACCTGCTGATTTTTTTCACATATAATCTGGCGTTCTTTGGTTTTGGAGAAGAAGTGGGTTGGCGTGGCTTTGCATTACCTCGGCTACAGCAAAATTCAAGTTCGTTGAAAGCAAGCGTGACCCTGACAGTATTTTGGGCATTGTGGCATATACCTTTATTTTTTTATCGCCCAGGTTATACTTCCATGGGTGTTGTGGGAATATCAGGTTGGCTGTTCAGTTTGCTCACAGGCAGCCTTTTGCTTACATGGCTTTATAACTCTTCAAAAGGAAGTATACTGATCTGCGCTGTTTTTCATTCAACAATAGACATTGCATTTACGGCAGACTTTGCCAACACCAGCACCGTAAACTATATGGGCTTTTTAATAACCGTTTGGGGTGTGCTGACTATAGCGGTCTTTAAGCATAAAAGACTGTCGAACGTTGAACGACAAAATGCAGATGCTGGTTAGCGTATTAGCACCGCTTTACATTTGACAATAGTATTTTGTCTCGACACACAAAAGGCAACCATTTTCATGATTGCTTTTTATTCATAGAATTGACAGGGGAATTGTCGAACCTGATATGGGATGATTTGGTGAAAATTTATGAGGTGGCGATCAAAATGAATTTGTAGTGATTACTCAATTATCAGTCTTCGAGAATTGACTTAGTGAAGCTAATTAAATAAAGTACACCATAAAGGATAAATTCTGTAATTGAGTTCAGGTAGTTTGCAATGGTAAGATATACGTTTGGGATCGACTTCCGATTTATCTATTTTAATTCCTGTTGTGTATTCTTTCAAGTTGAGCCGGACTATTACAGAAAGTCCAGAATGGGTTGAGGTTTGCTCAATTAGTTGTTTGACCGTTTCATAATTTGAAAAGACTACATCACCCATTGCTTTATGCACTTGACTAAACAAGCGATGTTCAATAGGATTCCATTTCGAGCAATATGGTGGGTAGTGGCACACAATAATTTTTAATCCGGTTTCATTTGCCAAGGTCATTAGTCTAT
>JBBRPD010000119.1:0-8982 GCA_038228575.1 Chitinophagales bacterium
GTAACACCTGCGCCGCCGTCCCGGCGCAGACATTAGAGTAACAAGCTTCAGCAAAACACGCCGCAGGGCTCCTTTGGGCAGCGGAGCGATTGCCCAAAGTGCCGCTTTTTTTGGTTCTTTTTTTGCGGCAGCACAAAAAAAGAACATGCAGACGGGATGACAAAAACCAGTAAAGAGGCCGGACAAAAGCAGGGTAGAATATAATGAAAATCCGCTGTAATGCTTGCTAGCGCTACATTTCAGTCGATGATTACTTTTTTGCCAGACAACAGTGTATTCAATTAACAATTTTTTATCGCGTAAAAAGGGGAAACTTAATAAGTTTCCCCTTTCTTTGTAGCAGTGAAAAAACTAATCGCCTTATTCTTTATACTAACGCTCCTGTTGTCCATAGCTCCGCTACGGGAATTGGGTAAGTTATTGGGTAAGGCGCAAACTACTGAAGAGGTACATGCTGACGATTGCCCCGGTGGCGATGATGATGGCATGTGCAAAATAAAAAAAGAAGTAGATCCCTTCACCGAATTTATAAGCCATGGCATAGTAACTGCGGTGCAGTCATTTAACCATAAGGTTCAGGTTGCCATACATCAGGCCTCTGTATTGCCCGATCACTTCGTCGCCAGCATTCCCACGCCTCCCCCCGACGTTTGTTAATGAATAATTCCATTTTTGGGAATTACGTGTAGTAGCACTCAACCATGCACTTGTGCATTTTCGTGCGCTTTCACAATCAATTCCACCCTTTTTTAGCTTCAGCATCCCATGCTGCACACGCTATTTATTCATTAACCAGGTATGTGTTTTCGCCTTGCTGCTTGTGCGCCAAACGCACAACTCACGGTTATGGCACGGCCATATTACATAGTCATTCTATGCCAACTCCAACGTCATTTAACTTTAAAAAAGATTTCTTTTCGGGCTTGATAGTTTTTTTAGTAGCCCTTCCTTTATGCCTGGGTATTGCCCAGGCATCGCATGCCCCATTATTTGCCGGCGTAGTTAGCGGTATTATAGGTGGTATCATTATTGGTTATATGAGCGGCTCACAGCTGAGCGTATCAGGCCCTGCTGCGGGGCTTACTGCAATTGTGCTGGCTGCCATTACCAAACTTAATGCGTTCGATATTTTTCTGTGTTCTGTAATTATTGCAGGGGCAGTGCAAATGCTGCTCGGCTTTGTAAAAGCGGGTGGTATTGCCAATTTTATTCCTTCCAGCGTAATTGAAGGTATGCTGGCGGGTATTGGTTTAACCATTATTATTAAGCAAGTGCCCGATGCGGTAGGCTTTTTAAAGCAGGCTGTAATAGAAGGCGGCGGTATGACGGATGCTGACGATGGCTTCCTGGCCAGTAATTTCGGCAGGCTGTTCAGGCATATAGAGCCAGCTGCGCTTATTATTGCAGCAATAGGGCTGGTTATACTTATTATGTGGCAGACCAAACTGTTCAAGAAACTACAAATGATACCTGCGGGCCTTATTGTAGTATTGGTTGGCGTGGCAATTAATGAAGTATTCAGGATGAATAGTTCCCCAATGATGCTGGAAAGCAACTTCCTGGTAAGTTTACCGATCGCGCATTCGTTCAGCGAATTTATAGGCCAGTTCACATTACCTAATATAGAGGGTTTTAAGAATCCGCTGGTGTGGGAGACCGGTTTTGTAATAGCCATAGTAGCATCCATTGAAACACTGCTTTGTATTGAAGCAACCGATAAGCTGGACCCGCATAAGCGCAACACATCGACCAACCGCGAATTGATAGCGCAGGGTATAGGTAATATGGTGAGCGGCCTTGTAGGTGGCTTACCTATGACCTCGGTTATAGTACGTTCATCGGCTAACGTAAATGCCGGTGCACAATCAAAATTCTCTACTATTATTCATGGTGCGCTGCTGCTGGTTTGTGCAGCATCAATACCTATGGTCCTGAACATGATACCGAAAGCATCGCTTGCAGCAATACTGATATTTACGGGTTATAAATTATGCAAACCCGCGGTATTTGTACACATGTGGAAGGGTGGCTGGACACAGTTCGTACCCTTCGTAGCAACCGTTGTCGCCGTTGTATCGCTCGATCTTTTAAAAGGTGTTGGCCTTGGCTTGCTGATCAGTATTTTCTACATTTTGCGCCAGAATATGCGGATCCCTTATTATTTTCAGCGCAGTACCTTCAGCAATGGCGAATTGATAAAAATATCGCTGGCTGAAGAAGTGTCGTTCCTGAACAAAGCAAGTATTAAAGAAACCTTAGACAACCTGCCCGGCAACTGCAGCGTGATACTGGATGCAGGCAACACCAAGTATATTGACTTTGATGTGCTGGATATTATTAAAGACTTTAGTAAAACCAAGGCGCCAGAACGCAATATAAAAATGTCGCTGGTAGGCTTTAAGGACACATATAACCTGCCACAAACCTTTACCGAGTCGGAGATCGTATCTGACTTTGTGAATGTGAATGAGGTGCCGCAGCGCACAGCCGGCGGTTACGAAAAATTGCTGGGCCTGCTGCGGAAAGCAGCACCGGCAGCATCAAAATAATTTCATCATCATTCCGTAAACATCCCTTCAAAATAAACAACAATGAGAACTTTCAATCAACCATACGAAACGCTTACCCCTGCCATGGCCCTGCAATTATTGAAACACGGCAATTTCAGGTTCATTAATAATATAGGTATAGAACGCGACCACCTTTTAACCGTTGACCAGACCAAGGATGGTCAGAGTCCATTTGCGGCCATTGTAAGCTGCATGGATTCCCGTACTTCGGCAGAACTGATTTTTGACCAGGGCTTCGGCGACATATTCAGTATACGTATAGCCGGCAATGTTATTTCGCCAGACATACTGGGTTCGCTGGAATATGCCGCAGGTGTAGCGGGTTCAAAACTCATAGTGGCCCTGGGGCATACCAATTGCGGGGCAATTGGCGGTGCCTGCAACAACGTTAAGCTCGGCAACCTTACCGGCTTGCTCGAAAAAATTGAGCCTTCCATTCATAAAGAAGGTACAACCAAGCACAACCGCACCGGCAGTAACCCTGAATTTGTGAATAGTGTGGCAAGGTTGCATGTAAAGCAGTCAGTAAAAGAAATTGTAAACAGCAGCAGCATTATACGCGAACTGGTAAGGTCTGGCCAGGTGGGTATAATACCCGCTATGTATGATATTGCTACGGGCAAAGTGCATTTTTACAATGAAGAGGCAGTTTTATGGCAGCATGGTGAAAACGCGGATAGCGGCACCGAAAAGCAGCTGGAAAAGGCAACAGCATAATAATTGGCAAGTAATTGAATAAAGAAGTTTAAAGCCCGAATTGACGTTGGGGTATTTTAAATGTGCAGTGTGTGATTGGTTAAAAGTGCCCGGAAGTGTTTTTAAGCAGCTGTGTTTTCTGTCCGGGCACTCTTTTTAACACGTTATAGACAAGTGCCGTAAGCTTTATTTATTATCTTCGCCGCCGAATAAAAATAACTTTTATGGCAAATCGCGTCTATGACAATATATTGCAAACTATTGGTAACACACCACTTGTGCGCCTGAACAGGGTAGTTGCTGACTTGCCATGTAAAGTATATGCAAAGGTTGAAACGTTCAATCCTGGAAACAGCATAAAGGACCGTATGGCCCTGAAAATGCTGGAAACAGCCGAAAAAGAAGGTAAAATTAAGCCAGGCGGTACTATTATTGAAGGCACCAGTGGTAATACCGGTATGGGCCTCGCGCTTGCGGCTATTATAAAAGGGTACAAATGCATTTTTGCAACTACCGATAAACAAAGCAAGGAAAAGGCTGATATACTGAAAGCGCACGGTGCCGAAGTAATTGTTTGCCCTACTAATGTTGACCCGGAAGACCCCCGGTCTTACTACCAGGTAGCACGCAGGCTACAAACCGAAATACCTAATTCATGGTACGTAAACCAGTATGACAATCTTGCTAACCGCCAGGCACATTACGAGCAAACAGGCCCTGAAATATGGGAGCAAACGGAAGGTAAAATAACGCACTTAGTGGTGGCATCTGGCACCGGTGGTACTGTAGTAGGCACCGGCAGGTATTTGAAAGAACAGAACCCAAACATTAAAGTATGGGCTATTGATACCTATGGTAGCCTATTGAAAAAATGGCACGAAACCGGGGAACTGGATATGAACGAGGTGCACCCTTACATATCAGAAGGTTTTGGCGAAGATTTTTTGCCGGAAAACTACGACCGCAACGCAATTGACCATTTTGAAAAAGTTACCGATAAGGATGGTGCTGTTATGGCCCGCCGAATAACTAAAGAAGAAGGCATTTTCATAGGTTATTCTGCCGGTTCGGTTATTGCCGGGCTACGCCAGATGAAAGACCAGTTGAAAAAGGACGACCTGGTGGTGGTAATTTTCCACGACCACGGCAGCCGCTATGTAGGCAAGATTTACAATGACGAGTGGATGCTGGACAGGGGCTTTCTGGAAGTAAAGACCGTAAGGGAGTTGCTGAGTGGCCTGGGCCGCAGAAGGCTGGTTACCATTGACCAGAACAGCAAGGTTACTGATGCGCTGGAACTGATGAAGAAGTACGACATTGAGCAGTTGCCGGTAATGCTGAACAACGAAGTGACAGGTTCATTAACCCAAGCAGGTCTGTTTAAAAAACTGATTGAAATAGTAGATGTGCGCGACCAGTTGGTGGGCGATGTTATGGAGCACAAACTGCCGGAGGTAGATATGGATACTGCATTGGAGCGCCTTACACACTACATAAATAAAGACAATGGTGCGGTGCTGGTACGCGATGAAAGCGGCCAATACAACATTCTTACAAAGTATGACATTTTGAATGCGTTTTCGAAAGGTTAATGATTGATTTTGGCGTAGGTACGTGCTTATTATTTATTTAATAGTATACTATGCCGTTAAGTTAAATCATGTTATTTTTATCCGTTCAGACTGCTGACAACAAGATTAAAGACCCATATCATTTGCGCGACCTAAAAACATTTGTTACCGATATTTTCAGGAAGCCACCGGTTTTATTTCCGTTGGTTGCCGTGTTTCATTTAGTGTGGCTCACTATGTCGGTCATGAATCTGGTGCAGGTTACCGCTCCTGCTACTATTATAGCTGCGCTTTGCATGGTGGGTTATACCGTATTCTGGGTAGCCACCGCCGATTTGCGTAAGTGGGGGGCCATAGGTTATATTTTAATGACGACTGCCAATATTGTAGCGTGGTACATGGACTATTCGCACGCTGTGCGGCACCCTTACGAAAGCCCGCTTTTTATTATCGATTTGCTTTTTTGCTTTTTTATTATGTTCTATTTTAAAAGGTTCAGGTAATGCAGCGTTCGGTTATTGATATGACCGGCAGGGCAGTTGAGGTGAGTCTTTCACCTCAAAGGATAGTATCGCTTGTACCGTCGCAAACAGAGCTATTGTATTACCTGGGGCTGCAAGATGAAGTGGTGGGTATAACCAAGTTTTGCGTGCACCCGGAAAAATGGTTTCGTGAAAAGAAAAGGGTAGGCGGCACCAAATCGCTGCACCTGGATATTATAAAAGGCATGAGGCCGGACCTGATACTGGCTAATAAAGAAGAAAATAACCAGGAACAAATTGAAGAACTGGCCCGGTCGTTCCCGGTCTGGATATCAGATATAAAAACGGTGAAAGATGCCATGTGCATGATACGCAACGTGGGCGTACTCACCGGCACCATGACCAATGCCATAGAGCTGGACCGCGTATTGAAAAGCACTTACCGCAACATTGCCAAAAGCCGCCGCCAAAGAAAGGTAGCTTACTTCATTTGGCGCGACCCATGGATGTCGGTAGGCGGAGATACCTTTATAAGCGATATGATAAGCCGCATGGGCTGGGTAAACGTACTGGAAAACAGGTTCCGCTATCCCCATTTATCAATTGAAGAAATAGCCGCACTCGATGTGGACCTGATACTCCTTTCTTCTGAGCCTTTCCCCTTTAAAGAACAACACATCGCGGAAATTAAGGCCGCACTCCCCAATGTTGAGGTTAAACTTGTTGACGGCGAAATGTTCAGCTGGTATGGCAGCCGTATGCTGCAGGCCGTTGACTATTTCAAAGAACTGGAAGGCGAGCTCATCAACGGATAGCGTAGAGCATTTTAAACGGTAGCTTTAAGCTGGATAGAAACCTGCTGTCCCATTTGCATTGCCCTACAAAAAACATGGTCATTGGCAGGCCCTTTGCCGAAGCAACCTGACGGCGCGTTCTTGCAAAAAGCACCACACCAAATTTGTCATCCTGACGCAGGAAGGAACCACCCTATGCTACCACAAACCACCCAAAAAAACCGGGTCATTGCGAGGCCCTTCGCCGAAGCAACCTGACAATGAACGAACAAAGAACGGCATGTGTGATTGCTTCACTGCGTTCGCAAAGACCCTCATTTTTTTGTTTTAATAACAGGGTAATTGCGAGGCTCCACGCCGAAGCAACCTTACGGCAAACTGTTTACAACGGCCTGCTTTTTTGTCTGCCGCTTTTTTAGTATATTTGATTCAATCTTACCCAAACACAATGATGAATCGTTGTATTCTTACGCTCGTTTTCCTTTTTATTACAATCCCATCATTTTGCCAACTTAACTTAGTTCGAAATCCCAGTTTTGAGCAGCATGATACCTGCCCCAGTGACTATGACCAGATAAGACGCGCGCATTACTGGAATGGAATAGATACAAATTATGTATATGGGGATTCTGCTTATGTATTTGGGTATCAAAATTGCCTCCCTGATTATATGAATGAGTGCGATACTAGCAGAATTTGCAGTGTACCCAATAATGTATATTTTTATCATTATGCCAGGACGGGAAAAGCTATGGTGGAAAATATTATGTATTACGACCTTGCGTATATTAACAGCTCTGGCTATTGGGCTTATAACTATACACAGGGTAGATTATTGAATAACCTCACTGCTGGAAAATCTTATTGTGTTACATTTTATGTTCTAAAAGAACCGTATAGCCAATATTCTAATAATAATATTGGTGCTTATTTAGACGACGGCAGTATAGATACTGCCAATACATTATTAAAAGCAGCAAAGCCCCAGACGCAATATACCCCCCAGATACTAGAGACAGCAGTAATTTATGACACCTTAAGCTGGACTAAGATACAGGGTAGTTTTATAGCTAATGGCACAGAAAAGTTCATTACAATAGGTGTTTTTTTCGATACTAGCCATACCATTCATATTAACGATGGTACTATACCCTCAAATGTAGGGATTTACTTGATAGACGATGTAAGCGTAATAGAGAGTAATGCAAATGCCTATGCAGGGCATGATACAACAAGCATTCACGCCGGAGATACAGTAAGGTTGGGGTCAGGAATAAACGGTGACGGTATGCCTTGCTGGTGGTACAAGCTCGGTGTTACCGCTCCGATAGATAGCGGTGGCACTATTTATGTACATCCTGATAGCACCACCACGTATGTTGTGATGATGGACCTGTGCGGTACTATTACTTACGATACAGTTACAGTATGGGTGGGGCGCGTTTCCGTTAGCAATTTGCAGTTTACACCGGGCAATCTTCGAGTTTACCCGAACCCCGCAATGAATGAAATTACAATTGAGGGTGCTAAGGATTGTGAGGTTTTGTTTTTCGATATTGTTGGTCGTTTAATTTCACGCTTTGATATGTCGTCGGCTAAAGAAAATATAGATGTAGCAATGCTTAAAAGCGGCATTTACTCGCTGCAGATTACAGACAGGTATACCGGAGAAAAAGGTGTCAGCAAATTCGTAAAAGAATAGGCCGTAGATAACCTGTTGTTCGGTTGAGGTTTCACCTCCGATCTGCGAAATAGCCCCTTGCCGTTATGCAAGATGCTTTTTGCGTCAGTAGGACATGTTAGCTTGGTGGCCCAATTGTACTCCTGTTGAAGCCCTTCGGGCTTCGTCTTATTTCTTTGCATTCCGGGAGTTTCACTCCCGGCTATTTTTATTCAAGCCCTTCGGGCTTGCGGATTTTGTGCTTTCGTTTGGTGAAAAATCCGGAGGACTTTAATATGAATAGCCCCTGGTAAAACCAGGGGTAACAATAACAAAAGGAGCCAACCCCGAAGGGCGTTGAACCGCTTCAGCCGCACCGATTGTTATTCCTGCTCTATTGTGGAAACCCAAGTCAGGCACAGCGGGGCAAGTGTGTTTAGCTGCCTCATTATATTCGTATTGAAGCCCTTGGGGCTTCGTCCTGTTTTTTCGCATTCCGGGAGTTTCACTCCCGGCTATTTTTATTCAAGCCCTTCGGGCTTGCGGATTTTGTGCTTTCGTTTGGTGAAAAATCCGGAGGACTTTCATATGAATAGCCTCTGGTAAAACCAGGGGTAACAATAATAAAAGTAGCCAACCCCGAAGGGCGTTGAACCGCTTCAGCCGTGCCGTTGTTATTCCTGCTCTATTGAGGAAACCCCAATTTAGGCTCAGCATAACAAGTTGGTTTAGTAGCCTCATTATATTCGTGTTGAAGCCCTTCGGGCTTCGTCTTATTTCTTTGCATTCCGGGAGTTTCACTCCCGGCTATTTTTGTTCAAGCCCTTGGGCTTGTGGATGTTGCGCATCCAAGTGGTGAAAAGTCCGGAGGACTTTAACATGAATAGCCCCTGGTAAAACCAGGGGGTAACAACAACAAAAAGAGCCAACCCCGAAGGGCGTTGAACCGCTCCCGGCTATTTTTGTTCAAGCCCTTGGGGCTAGTGGTTGCCACGCTTCCGTTTTGTGAAAAGTCCGAAGGACTTTAATATGAATAGCCCCTGGTAAAACCAGGGGTAACAATACCAAATGTAGCCAACCCCGAAGGGCGTTGAACCGCTTCAGCTATTTTTGTTCAAGCCCTTAGGGCTTGTGGTTGCTACGTATCCGTTTGGTGAAAAGTCCGGAGGACTTTAATATGAATAGCCCCTGGTAAAACCAGGGGTAACA
>JBBRPD010000120.1:0-8954 GCA_038228575.1 Chitinophagales bacterium
TACCTGAGCGACAGTAACAGCGCAACACCATGGGTTAAAGCCATAAGCGATATTACCTACCACCTGGTAGTAACCAGTGCTGTAGGTTGCCACGATACCGTTAGTGTGCATGTAACGGTGCATCCCGCAGCATTAATAACGTTGGATGATTCCGTAACCCTTTATCCCGGCGAAACGGTACAACTCAGCCCTGTTACCAACTGCAATACCTTCCTGTGGTTTCCTCCGGCAGGCCTGAGCAGCGCTACGGTATCGGACCCTGTAGCGAACCCGGATATTACTACCCGCTACTTTGTGCATGGCACAACGGCCGATGGTTGCGAAGCGGTAGACTCTATCGACGTTATTATAAGCCCCGAATCATTGCTAACGCTGCCGAATGCATTTACCCCCGGCACCGGAGTGAACAATAAATTCTCCATTATAAAACGTGGCGAAGCTACCTTGAACCACTTCCGCATCTTTAACCGTTGGGGGCAGGTGGTGTTTGAAACAGCCAATGTAAGCGACGGCTGGGATGGCACTTTTAAGGGTGCACAACAGCCACTGGGTGTGTATGTTTATGATGTAGAAGCGGTTACCAAAACGGGTAAGCTGTTTAAAAAACATGGTAACGTAACCCTGCTGCGTTAAGCATTTCGGGTTTTGCATAAAAGCAAATTTGTTTGCCCATGCGCAAACTCGAAAAATACCTTCAATATTGAAAAGAGGACGAGGTATTCCTTTACTTCGCCTAACTAAAACAGAAAACAGCGATGCCGCAAGTAAGTCACTTGCGGCATCGCTGTTTTTATAAGTGTGTTGTGGCTGGTATTAATTTACCACAGTTATTTTAAGCATATTAGTAGGCAGGTGTTCCGATACCGGGGTACTGCCTGTATTAATAACAACATCATCTTTTTTGAGCAATCCCTTTTCTTTAAGCAGCGCTATCTGGTCATTAATAATACCATCCATACTTTCTTCTTTATCATAATAGAAAGCGGTTACACCCCAACTTAAGCTAAGCTGGTTTACCAGCGAGTGCGTTTTTGTAAATACATACAACGGTGCCCTTGGGCGGAAGCTGCTCAGCATGAATCCGGTATAGCCAGATTGTGTCATGCCAATTAAAGCATTAGCTTTTACATCCTTCGCTATTTCGCAGGCGTTGTAACAAAGTGCATCACTCAGGAAGGAAGGGGAGTGGGGCTGTGGCACCAGATTACGGTTGTAAACTTCCTCTTCTTTTTCCACTTCGCGTATAATATTCACCATGGTTTTAATAACCAGTTCGGGGTATTGGCCCATAGCAGTTTCTCCGCTCAGCATTACCGCATCAGCACCTTCCATTACCGCGTTCGCAACGTCAGTAATTTCGCTTCTGTTGGGGCGGGTGCGGTCTATCATGCTTTCCATCATTTGCGTGGCTATAATAACAGGTTTTGCCCTGTGTATGCACTTGCGCACAATGTTTTTCTGTATCATGGGTATCAGCTCTAAGGGTAGTTCTACACCAAGGTCGCCACGGGCAACCATAACGGCATCCGATGCCAGAATAATTTCCCGCAGGTTTTCAATAGCTTCCGGCTTTTCAATTTTGGCTATGATCTTTGCGGTACTGCCCTTGCTGTTAAGAATGGTTTTCAGGGTTATGATATCGCCCTGGTGGCGCACAAATGAAAGGGCAACCCAGTCAATAGCCTGGCCCACAATAAAGTCAATGTCGTTGAGGTCTTTCTCTGAAAGTGAAGTAAGCGATATTTTAGTGTCAGGCAGGTTAATGCCTTTTTTGGAAGACAGAATACCCGGCGTTAACACTTCAACTTTAACACGGTGGTCGGTACCAATTTCGCGCACCAGCACCTCTATTTTACCATCATCTATCATTATTTTTTCGCCCACTTTTACGTCATTGTAAAAGTTGGGGTAAGAAATATATACCTGCTCTGCGTTGCCAACGCATTTTTCGTTAGTGAAGTAGAAAGTATCACCCTGTTTTAAGTCCAGTGCATTATTCTCTATTTCGCCTACGCGCAATTTAGGCCCTTGCAGATCGGCTAATATGGCAATGTTGAAGGGGAAGGTTTCGTTGATCTTTTCAATATGCCTGATAACGGCAAGGTGCTGCTCGTGTGTGCCATGCGAAAAATTGAGGCGGAAAACATTTACACCCGCATGCACGAGCGCCAGTAGTTTTTCGTAAGTATTAGAAGCCGGACCTACCGTAGCTATGATTTTCGTTTTATGTAACATGTTCGCAAATATAGCTAACTAATAAGAAGTTACTGTTAACCGACCCGTGGCAAAGGCGCTATTTAGCATAAAATTAAATAGTCTTATCTTTAAACTATTGCCATAGTGGTAAGTCAAAACACAAATTGCAATTGACCTAATGCCCGATGTTGTAGAACAGGTGAATGATTCTATGTTGGTTGCTTCTTTTAAAAACGAAAAATTAAAGGAAGCATCTTATACCCAACTGGTACGCAAGTACCAGGAGCGGTTGTATTGGCACATTCGCCGAATGGTGGTAGAGCATGAAGATACCAATGATATTTTGCAGAACGTGTTTATAAAAGTGTGGCGCAATCTGGCTGATTTTCGCGAAGAATCAAATTTGTATACCTGGTTATACCGCATTGCCACTAATGAAACACTCACGTGGATAGAGCAAAAAAAGCGGCATGCATCGGTATCTATTTCGGGAGATGAAAATATCTTTGCACAAAAACTGGTAGCCCAGAAAGACTATGACCCCAATAAAATAGAGTGGAAATTGCAGCAGGCAATACTAACATTGCCGGAGCGGCAACGACTGGTGTTTAACCTGCGCTACTATGATGAGATGCCTTATGACCAAATGGCCAAAATGCTTGATACCAGTGCAGGGGCGCTAAAAGCCAGTTACCATCACGCGGTAAAAAAAGTGGAAGCATCTTTATTGAATCATTAAACCTTAAACGAAAACGAACGTCTTAAAATAGCAATGAACGAAGCAGATAACATACAACAGGAACTGAATAGCATGGGTAGCTCTTTGGCGGGTTTGCCACGGCAGATTCCTTATGCTGTGCCTGCAGGTTATTTCAATCAATTGGCAGATAATATAGTTGCCAAAGCGAGAATGCAGGAGGATGCACTTCCTGATTTTGGAAGGCAAATGCCTTACGAAGTGCCCGCTGATTATTTTGCAGCATTGCCCGAGATGGTTTTGGAAATGGCAAAAGCAGACGGGCAGGCCGGAGTGAAAAAGCCGCAAACTATTTTATTTGTGCCGCGGTTAAGGTGGGCTGCTGCTGCTGTACTAGCGATTGTAATCGGGGTAGGGACTGTAATGGTTTTTTCAACCCATACCCAAACCGCATCTGATTCCCTGCTTGCTGCCGTGCCTAAAAATGAGATCAGTGCCTATATAAAACATAGTTACGGTTTCGATGCGGCTAGAGTGGTGAACAGTAACCAATTCAATAATCTGAATGTGGATTATAAAGATATTGAAGCCTACCTGAATGAAACAGGTTGGGATTAACAGAGGTAAGCGTAGAGGCAGAAGGCGCATAACCAGGATGCCTGAAATGCCAATCTAAGTTTGAAAAGTGACGTTGAAATAATTGAGTTTATGAAAAGAGTATTGTTGTTTTTATTGTTGTGCGTTTCAGTTACCCTACAGGGGTACGGACAACGCCTAGGTGCGCCCCGCAGAGAGGCTATGGAAAGGATTCATGCAGCCAAGATGGCCTATATTGCCGATAGACTGAACCTGAGTGCGGAACAATCTTCCGGGTTTATTCCTGTTTACAGAGACTATGAGGAGGAAATGAAGTATAACAGAAAGTTATACCTGCAAAAATACAAAGGCATGGATGTTGAAAATGCTGACGATGCCACTTCTATGCAATATGTTGACGATAACCTCGATTATCAGCAAAAGGTTATAGAGCTCAAGCGTAAGTATAACGACCGTTTTTTAAAGGTGATTTCTGCGCAACAGGTTGCAGAACTGAATAAGGCCGAGCGCGAGTTCAAGCAAATATTAATGAAACGCCTGCAAGAGCGCAAGGAGCAAAGACGTGCTGGCGGCGGTGGTGGCCGCTGGAGGTAAGTGGAATGCGGGAAATATTCTGGAAAACATATGCAAAACCTAAAGCGAAAGTTCAAAGCCCTTGAAAGGGCATAATACATCAGCGATGGGCAACGCCCATCGAAACGAACATGAAACGCGCCCCGCGTCTTCCGATGGGCGTTGCCCATCGCTATCTTATTTCGGGGCTTCACCCCTTGCTCATTTTATTGTATAAACTGGTCACGCCCTGAAAGGGCATAATACATCAGCGATGGGCAATGCCCATCGAACAGAACATGAAATGCAACCCGCGTCTTCCGATGGGCGATGCCCATCGCTATTATATTCCGGGGCGTTGCCCCTTGCCCATTTTATTGTATAAACTGGTCACGCCCTGAAGGGGCATAATACATCAGCGATGGGCGATGCCCATCGATAGAAAGCGAAAAGTCAAAGCCTTATAAGGTCAAAAAACTTCATGCGAATTTTACTGCCTAAGCGATATTTAACCGCACGGCTTGCTCCACATCAGGCTGGTTAAAAGTGAAACCTTCATCCATTATTTTCCGGGCACTTACGGTGCAGCTTTTCAGCACTTCCACGCTCAATTCCCCTAACAATATTTTTAGCAGGAAGGCAGGTGCAGGCGAGGGCGTTTTTACGCCGCCTTTTGCGCTGCCAATTAATTTCATCAACTGCTTATGGGTGACGGGTGTTGGGGCTACGGCATTGTAAATGCCCGCTACCGATTCGTTTCGCAACGTGAATAATATCATGCGGCAGAGGTCGCCCACTTCTATCCAACTGATCACCTGGTTGCCGAAGCCCAGTACCGGCATTATGCCGAAGTCCATGTGCTGGCTGTACTGTGGCAAAACACCACCATTTTTACCCAATACAATACCTATCCTTAAAATAGTGGTGCGCATAAAGCTGATGCCCTTAAACGATTGGTCTTCCCAATTCTGGCACATCTCCCCCAGAAAGTCGGTATAGGGTGCGCAATCTTCAGTAAAAGCGGTTGTTTCCGGGGTGTCAGGCCCGTAATAGGAGATGGAAGACGCTGAAATAAATGATTTGCAGAATTTGCCGTGCGCCCGCAGCTGCTTTACAATAAAATCGGTGCCTTTAATGCGGCTGTTGATGATTTCTTTTTTACGTTGCTGGGTCCACTTTTTATCGGAGATACCCTCGCCGGCCAGCATTACGGCAGCATCAATTCTGCGCAATGCATTCACGTCGCAAATACCTTTTTCAATGTTGTAATAGGCGTAGATAATACGTTTGTTGGTGCTTACTTTGTTCTCAGTTCTGGTGAAAATAACTACATCATAGCCCTGGTCTATTAAAAGGCCAGTTAGGTTTGAACCTATAAAGCCTGTGCCACCTATAATGCCTATTGTTTCCATTTACCAGTATAATGATACAAAAATATTTCCAACCACCTAATCTTACCGGCGGTTAATACTTTTTATGCTGTAATGAATCGGGTAAACATAAGCAATTAATTATTATTAACTAATAGGCCCGGCAATATTGGCCGCATTTTTGTTTTGTGGGCTCTTACGAAAACGATTTTTTTAAAACAACGCTATTATTTGCCCAGTATGGCTTTGGCCGCAGCCGAAATATCAGGATATTGAAAAGTGAAGCCAGCATTGGCTATTTTCTGGCAGCTTACGTTGCAGCTTTTCAGTACTTCAATACTCATATCGCCCAAAGCTATTTTTAGTGCAAATGCTGGTGCCGGAATTGGTATTTTTATACCGCCCATAACTGCCGCTATGGCCTGCATAAGGTGTTTATTGGTAACGGGCTGGGGTGCTACAGCGTTGTAAATGCCCTGTATAGCCGGGTTGTTCAGTGCAAATGCTATCATACGGGCCAGGTCGTCAACTTCTATCCAGCTTACCATTTGTTTGCCGCTACCCAGTATGGGCATAATGCCAAACTGCATGGGCTGTATAAATTGCGGGAACGCACCACTTTCTTTACCCAATACAATGCCAAACCGCAAAACAGTAGTGCGCATAAAAGAAGCCCCTTTCAGCGATGCCGCTTCCCATTGCTGGCAGGTTTCGGCAAGGAAATCGTTGTAGGGTTGCACATCTTCATGAAATGGCTGGTTTTCGGCTCTGTCAGGCCCATAATAGCCGGTGGCCGATGCGGCAACAAATGTTTTGCAATTGGGTGCATGCGCCTTAACTTGGCCAAGCAGGTAGTTGGTGTTATCTATCCGGCTGCTTACAATTTCTTCTTTTCGTTCTTTGGTCCATCTTTTATCAGCTACTCCCGCCCCTGCCAGGTTAACTACGGCATGCAGTTGTTTCAAGGCATTAGTATCGCACAATTTTTTAACGTAGTCAAGCTGGGCGTAAGTAATGCCGTTTGTGTTGCTGGTTTTCGGTTTACGGCTAAAAATAATTACACTATGCCCTTCATTTACAAGTAGTTGAGAAAGGTGCGAACCAACGAACCCGGTGCCGCCAATAATGCCAATTGTGCTCATAGTAATAATATTAGTGGCAAATGTTACACAAAATAAATGGGCAAATGGCGGCTTTAACTAAAATTTTTGATTTGAAAACAATAAAAGAGCTGCTTTGTCGTTTTTATTTCAAACTCACTTAAATGAATAAAACTGTACATCAAAAACTTACTGACAAATATTCTTACACCCATGCAGCCGAGGCGCAACTGGCCTACGTTGATGGTGTGGTAAATACCTTCCGTCAGGAAAATAAAATGCTTCGCCAGGCCGCGCAGGATCTGTTGAGCCCACGCCCCGAAGCGATAACCAGGTTGCTGGAATTAAGCAGAACCGTTTAACCCTTTTTTTCCTGCTCCTTCTTCCATTCGTCCCGATGCTTGCGCAGCGGATGTTGCTTTGATTTATTAAAGATCATCATGCCATTTTCGCGGCCTGCACGCAGTGCTTTTTGCTCTTCGGGCGACATGTTTTTTTCTTCCATGCAAGACGTGCTGCAACAGCCTTCGTATTGAGCGGCACAATCTTCGCATTGTATGAACAGCAGGTGGCAGCCATCGTTCATGCAGTTGGTATGCGTATCGCTGGGCTTGCCGCAAATGTGGCATTCAGCAATAATGTCGTCGGTAATGCGTTCGCCCAGGCGTTCGTCAAACACGAAGTTCTTGCCAATGAATTGTAAAGGCAGGTTTTCTTCTTTTGCTTTACGGGCATATTCTATAATACCACCTTCAACGTGAAATACGTTTTTAAACCCGTTATGTAACATATAAGCGCTGGCTTTTTCGCAACGAATGCCGCCAGTGCAATACATAATAATGTTTTTATCTTTTTTGTCCTTCAGCATATCAGCGGCCATGGGCAGTTGATCGCGAAAAGTATCGGAAGGTATCTCTATGGCATTTTTGAAATGGCCCACTTCATATTCGTAGTGGTTACGCATATCTACAATAATGGTATCGGGTTTTTCCGAAAGCTCATTGTATTCTTTCGCCTTGAGGTATTTGCCGGTTTTGGCAGGGTCGAAACTGGCATCGTCAATGCCGTCGGCCACTATTTTGCTGCGCACCTTCAGGCGCAATGCCCAGAACGATTTCCCATCGTCATCGAGCGCAATGTTCATTCTTATACCGTCAAGTTCAGGGGCCGATTGGTATAAGGCCGCCTTAAACAGTTCATAATTGCTGGCAGGTACGCTTACCTGGCCATTAATGCCCTCATTGGCCACGTATATCCTGCCGAAAACCTTCAGCTCAAAGAATTTTACGTACAGCTCATTTCGGAATGTTACCGGGTCGGCAATGTGGAAATACTTGTAAAAGGAAACTGTAGTGCGAGGTTCTGTCTCGGCAAGCATCAATTGCTTCAGCTCCTCATTATTGATGCGGTTGTGTAGCACTGGCATGGTGTACCTTCCTTATTTTTAGTGAGAAAGTGCAAATTTAAGGTTTTTGCACGTTCAGGTAACATGATTTTGATCATTGCGCCCGCGCAGTGCAACCTCCCCGAATATTTTTTGTTATGCCTGCGATGATATAATCCTTTTTCTATACGATATTTGTAAGGCAATTCCTCTGGCACTTTATTTAATCAACTTCACTGACCTTTTTATTATGAGGAAGTTATTTGCATTGCTTTTCTGCCTGGCTGCATCTTGTGCGGCCAAAGCTCAGGACACCCCGCCCACGCCTCTTTTTTCAGGAACCTATGCGGGTAAAGCACCCTGTGCAGATTGCAAGATCATAGAAACAGAACTGGAATTAAAATACGGTACCGACACATCAGGCGAGTATGCCCTTCGGGATAAGTACATTGGCCATCAGGGTATGGATATGAAATCGCTCGTAAAGGGAGAATGGGTGCGCCTCTATGACCCAAAAGTTGGCGTATTGATCATTTTAGATAGCGACGTGCCCGACAAAACTGCCTATTATTTATACCGCAAAGACGGCTCTCTCGCCCCTCTGGACAAAGACCTGCATAAAATAGAAGCCGCAATCGATTGCTCCCTTACCAGGAAAGAAGGTTAATTATTTTGTCTTGAACTATGATTTATTTGATTTTTTATGATGGGCTGTGATTTTTCTCAGTGTGAGTACGCAGCGGTAATCATTGCCCATCATTTTGTCTTGAACTATGATTTATTTGATTTTTTATGATGTGCTATGATTTTTCTCAGTCTGAGTAAACAGCGGCAATCATTGCCCATCACTTTACTCATACCCAATCATAGTTCAGACAATTTCGTAATGGACTGCGATTTTTCTCAGTTTGAGTAAACAGCGGCAATCATAGTCTATCATTGAATCCAATAAATCATAGTTCAGACAATTTCGTAATGGACTGCGATTTTTCTCAGTTTGAGTGCGCAGCAGCAATCATTGCCCATCACTTTATTCATACCCAATCATAGTTCAGATA
>JBBRPD010000121.1:0-8180 GCA_038228575.1 Chitinophagales bacterium
CTTACGCATGTCAGTAACAGGCTGGCAAAGCCAGTAACGACAACTATGGGACAATTGAAGCATCTCTATACTGATTTGTCAATCAGCAATATTAGAAAACACCCCAGCTGTCTGCAAGATGTACTTGCCGGGATGGATACGTTTGCATGGATGAATCACCGAAGCAGTTGATAAAAGAAATTCGTTTGCCTGAAGAAAGGAAGCCAGGGGTCGATGCAAGGGAGGATTTTGAATATGAAAGATGCGGAGTTGCCAATATTTTCATGGTGAACCGTTGTCGGGAAAACGGTTTGTATCGGTTACAGAAACGAAAACTAAAAAAGATTGGGCTATGTTAATGAAGGATATAGCCGACAAGCATTATCCTAACGCAGAAAAAATCAGGTTGGTAAGTGACAATCTATCAACACACAAGTCGGCAGCTCTATATGATACATTTAAACTAGAAGAAGCTAAACGAATCTGGGACAGGTTTGAATTTATTCATACTCCAAAACATGGGAGTTGGCTAAACATGGCGGAAATAGAGCTGAATGTTTTGATGCGGCAATGCCTCAATAGAAGAATAGGCGATATGGAAACTATGCGTAAAGAAGTAGAAGCATGGCAGCAGGATCGCAACAATAAAGAGGCAACTATCAATTGGCAATTTACAAATGATAAAGCAAGGGTAAAACTAAAAAGACTTTATCCGACAATTTGTGATTGACATGATACTAGGCGAAAAGTTCGTTCATTAACTCAATTTTTAAAATTTGCACAAAACGTTACACTTAGGAGATAGAAATACCACATTGGAGATCCATTCTGTTTTGAGTTGTCGACTAAAATTTTTTAGTTCTATCTTTATTTAAATTATTTATTTTAAATTTTATTAATGTTATGATTACTATGTTTGGAACCCAAATGCTAATATTATTAGCGGCTATTTTTGTGGCAAGTGAAACTTTACAGGCTCAATCCTGGAATCCAGTAGGTAGCCCTGGGATCTCAGTAGGGCCAATTGAGCATATAAAACTGGCGCTTGACAGGAGCGGAACTCCTTATATAGTATATGCAGATACGGTTAACGGCAGGAAAGCTACGGTCATGAAATTTAACGGTACCAGTTGGGTAATGGTTGGGAGCACGCTTTCTACTGGGGAAACGTTCTACACTACAATGGCCATGGGTAAAAACGATACCCCATATGTAGCGTTTAGTGATGGCGCTAAGGGAGGGAAAATGACAGTAAAAAAATACAACGGCAGTAGTTGGGTAACTGTGGGCATTGCCGGATTTTCATTGTCGATGGTTTTCGAAGTTTCATTGGCTATAGACAAAACGGGGAAACCATATGTGGCCTATAGGGATTTAAGTACAGGAGATGCGGCTACAGTAATGAAATTTGATGGTAGTAATTGGGTTGCAGTAGGCAGTCCGGGATTTTCTGCAGGAGCTGCTTTTTATACTAGTCTGGCACTTGATTCAACTGGTACGCCATTTGTAGCATATAAGGACTTGTATAACGGACAAAGAATTACAGTGATGAAGTTCAATGGCACGTCATGGGTAAATGTCGGGAGCCCTGGTTTCTCTTATGGCATTGCGGTCGGGATGGTAATTACCATAGACGGAGCAGGAACACCATATGTGGCGTATGTGGATAGAGGTATGAGTTTAGTAGGCGGGACAGTTATGAATTATACAGGTGGTAGCTGGGTAAATGTTGGAAGTCCAGGATTCTGCACTCCTGATATCGTTTATCCGGATATTATAATGGATCGGAGAGGGTCGCCGCTAGTGGTGCTTTCGGAATACAATCAGGGATATAAAGCTAGCGTAATGACGTGCACCGGAGGCACATGGGTAAGCGTTGGATCCCCTGGATTTTCGGCCGGAGTTGCCAAAAATACTACAATCGCAATGGACTCAAGCGGGACATTGTTTGTAGCTTTCTGCGATGTTGCAAACGGTTATAAAGCTACGGTTATGAAGTTAGTGCGCGGTACAGGAGTGGAAAACATTACTACCCCTACGCCGCTTCTAAGCGTCTTTCCCAATCCTAACGATGGTTTATTTACATTCCATGTTTCTTCCTTTTCTGGTGGAAATGCAACGGTGATAGTTACGAATATGATCGGCCAAAAAGTACAAGAGTTGACGGTGCCATCAAATACAGCAAAACAGATTCAACTGAATGTATTGCCGGGTATTTATTTTGTTACCGCAATTACCAGCGAGGAGAGGTTAACGACTAAAGTAGTTGTAGAATAGCGTATTCTGATTTATGTTATGTGCTGCCCTGTCAATATAAATATTCATTTTTCATTGACACGGTATTGATGAACCTCCGATGAATATGATTAATACACTGGGGAAGAGGCAGTGTTAATTGGGAACTTAATCAACTATATCAACGACCAGCATTTGAAAACACCACATTTTATCATGGAGGTAATTCCTATGTAGGCTCCGGTATTTTTACAATCCATCCTTAAAATAAATATTATGGTAATATTAAGCAGTTTGGCAAATGAATTTAAATTACTTGATTATTCATGTAGTCACAGACGATTATTAATTAGAAGTATGCGCAATAAAATAAGGAATTACAATATCGACATACAGTTTGGAGGGGTTAAGAATTTGTTCATTCCCGCGACTTTGAAGGGAGTTGAAATTTCTTTGTATTCGCCAGGCCCAGAGGAGTTTAATGGGTTTAGAATACGTGAGATGGAATTTACATATGAACATGGATATAAAATATTTTCAATAAGAGACATTGGAGGAAACGAGTATCTTATTAACGCTTTTGGCTTCGGAGTATACCGCTGCCCTCTCGACATACTAGAGACGAGTTTAGGAAGATATGATTCTACTGATCCTACTGATTATAGTGATGAGGAAATTTTTTGGTATCCATAGGAGAAGGGATAAGATGATATGTATATTGTTTTTAGGCAAACATCCCTCATTTCCATCTCTTCCCAATCCCCACCCCTGCAAATAAATTAACCTGAAACGGATACGCTTTTTGCCCTTGCATAATAGGTAATTCTTTGGCGTAAATGGATGCATTGCAGCCCAGGGTTATTACTTGTATAAATGTTTTGTGTTTACTGGGCATTATGGCTACTGCTGTTTCAAGGTAAGCGCCCGGTATAAAGGTGGTTTGTGGAATACTTTTAGTAAAGACACTGGCACCGAGAATGAGTTTTTCGTTTAAAAATTGTGTGCTGTCAGTTCTGGTGTATTTATCTTCGAGTATGCTGGCGGTGTTAGTGGTATAGTCAACGAGCATCATTTTGAGGAAGTAAGGTTTCAACATTCCTAAACTGAACCCTGCATTGTAGCGATAGCTTACGGATATGTTGCCTTCCATAATGCTAGGCAGAAGGAGTTTTTCCCGTCCATAGCCAATTTGGAGCGTATAGAGGTTGTTTATTTTTCCGTAAACGTATGGGGTGGGGTTGCCCAGTTGCGGATACGTTTTGTTGCTGCCTTTTTGTTTGGTTTGCTTTTCGTGTTTTATTTCCGAGAAACCTAATTGCCAGATGGGGTCTTTGTTAGTCTTGTGTTTTACAAATTGCATTGTGCCACTCCAACCGTCAGTATTTAATTTGCCACCTATAAGGAATGCATGTTTGTAGCTGGTATCTAAGCCCCAGTTCTGCAAATGTTCTTTAAAATCTTTGAATTTGTGTTTGGTTTCTTTGGTTTTGCCTGACAGTGTTTTAGTGGTACTGTTGTTGCCCCATACGCTGGCTTGTGCATACAGCAATCCGGGTGCTGAAAAAAGTAAGCCGAACAAAACGGATGGTAGGGTTTTTACTGAGTAGGGCGGCATAAAATTCATTTATAGAATACAGTATAAAGTACGTCATAATTCAATAAAAAACGGCACTTTTGTTTAAGAATTTTTTATACCCTCTTATGCGTATCTGTGAGTTTTATTTCAAATTTTGGTTGTGTGCATTGTTGCTGGCAATGGTATTGTATAGCTCACCGGTAAAAGCACAGGAAACTGCACGATACAACCGCTTTCAGTACCATAAGTATACATGGAAGGTTTTTCATGGAAAGGGCTTTCATGTTTATTTTCCGGCCAAGGCGGCCGATAGCCTTTATAGGTTTGTAGCGAGCGAAACAACCGAAGCCTTAACCGTTATAAAAAAGGCAACGTTAAAGGAGCTACCGAAAAACATCAACATCATTATTTACCCTTCTGCTGACCAATTATACGAAACCAATATTGGTGCTTTTGAAACACATCAATTTACTTACCCGACCTTTGTTTTTAAAGGGACGCGGGTTGTTGTGGCGTATGATGGCAGTTATGCGGAATTGCGATTGCAATTATACGAGGGTCTTGCTCGAGCGCTATGGGAGTCGCAAATAAGGAATACCGGAGCAGAAGACCCTAATGCTAAAGTGAAAAAAACAGCAGTCAGTGGTGCTCAAAATGCAAGTGACGAAATACCTTTCTGGTTCAAGGAAGGCACTATCCGCTTTTTTGCAAAAGGGTGGACAATAACTGATGAAGATAAATTAAGACGCAGTTTTGAAAAAAATAATTTTACAGATTACCAACAACTACTGGAGTATGAGCCACGGCTTGGCGGGCAGGCATTCTGTTACTTCCTTACACAACAGTATTATGCTAAAGTAGTTGCACAGGTTTTCTTTCAGGTGAAAAAGAAAAATTCTTTAGCAAGGGGTATAAGGTTGGTTGCAAAAAAGGATTTGAATACCCTTTATGCAGACTGTTACCAATATTATTATGAAAGATACAATGGGCACCATAAAACGGAAATTGACAATGCGGAAAGGAGAAATATTTTGATTGAGCATGGCAAGGGAATAGTGCAAGCGGTTATGGTTAATGCAAAAGGCAGTACTGTTGCTTACTTATTATTGCACAAAGGAAACAGGAGCATTTATATATTTGACACCGTAACAAAGGCGACAAGCAAAATTGCTAATTATAAAATGCCACCGTGGATAGATGACCACAGCAAAGATCACTATCCTTTATTGCAATGGAGTGGCGACGGAAAGCAATTGTATGCCGCGATGCCGCGAAAAGGAAAGATAACTATAGGTAGATTTTTGTTAGACGGCTCACTGCTGGAACGCACTGTATTGGTAGGTGTTGATGGGTTAACCAGTTTCCAGGTGTTATCAGATCGGGATTTTTTGCTTTCCGCGTATAGAAGGGGGCAGAGTGATATTGTTAGCTATGATGATAATCATGAGCGATATATAGTCTATACAGATGATAGTTATGATGATACCCACCCATTATTTACGGGAAAGGGGAAAGAGGTTCTATTTGTTTCAGAACGTCCTGAACAGTTAGAGGACCGTAAAACTTACTTAATAGGTGTAGGTTATAAACATGACACACTGAAGCAAGGTATCTACACTATTAAGGATAAACTGTTACATGCGATAGCCGTTGATTCGGTTGCTTATATACATTGGGATAAGCCTGTTTTGTTGAATGATAGTGAAGTTTTGGTTACTACAACCAAGGAAGGCTTTGAACAAAGTATGCTGTTGAATTACGTAACAGGTTCAACTACAAATTTAGGGGCTTATTCCACATTTCAATATCTGCAAAATTCGCATGAAATAGCTACCTATCGTACTACCCAAGATTCTATCTCCATCGCCATTGAGCCACTTTCAAACTGGTTAGCATATGCTAAAAACACTGTGATGCCAGGGAGGAGCGCATGGCTGGATGATTTTAAGCGCATGGAAGCAGCACAGGCGAAGGAAGATTCATTGCTGAAGCGGGCTAGGGACACTACTCACTATTTTCTTGACAATGTATTTGCCTCACGACGGGATAGTGTAAAGATAAAAGGCAAAAAAGGCAGCAAAAAGAAAAGTGTATATTATGGCGACCCAAATGTAGAACCCTACATATTGCAGTTGCACAGTGCCTATTTTACTGCACAGGTAAATAATGACTATTTTATTAACCGATATCAGCCCTACCTGAATTACCAGGGGCAATTTAAGTTTCCTGAAGTTGGGGGAATTACTAAGGGTGGGTTCACCGATCTTTTAGAAAACCATCATTTTACAATTGCCTACAAACTACCAGCAGCGACAGAGGGCAGCGATTTTTTTGTTCGTTATGAAAACACAGAGCGCAAGGTTGACTGGGGGCTTTCTTATTTCAGGAAGGTGGAAGCGCTCAAACCCGACCCTAAGCGGAACTGGGTTGATGAAAACGGGAATAAATATCCTGGCGATGCTAAAGGGAAAACTCATAACTATGAGTTATTCATAAAATACCCGATTACTTACAATAGCTACGCCGGTTTTCAAACGGCACTAAGGCAAGATAAAACTATTTTTTTGGCCACCGATAAATATAGTCTGGATTTTTTGCCTATACAAAGTGCATGGTCCATCAGTACTTTTTCTTATCTGCTGAATAGATTGCAAGCAACTTTGCCCAGCCTCCATAAAGGGTTTAAGGTGGTCGCATTTACTGATCTTTTTAAGGGTTTCGACCGAGATGAAGCTTTTGTTTTTGGTGTTTCGGCGCACTTGACTTACCACCGGCCGATATTTAAATTTATAACGCTTGTTACGCAATTGCACCTTGCATATAGTGGCGGTGATGAAAAAATATTGTATAATATGGGGGGCACTGACAATAATTTAACTCCGATGGTTGATACCTCAATTCATTTTGCCCAGAATGCGCCTTATGCTTTTCAAACACTGGTAACACCATTCCGGGGGTACTATCAAAACAGTCTCTACGGTAATGAATATTTGTTATTTAATGCAGACGTTTATTTCCCGGTTTTTAAGACTCTGATCCCTTTGGTAACACCGCTGTCTTTTATCAACAATTTACAGCTAAGCACTTTTGCAGATGTAGGAACAGCTAGAGAAACGTGGTTGCCAGCGAGGGCAAAGTCGTTGTGGTCGTATGGCTTGGGAGCACGAACAACTTTGGCTGGATATCCGCTTAAATTGGAGCTGGCATGGCCGGGCACGTTTACAAAGAAGCCAATTTGGTATTTTTCGTTGAGTTTGTGATGATGTGAATACTGTTGTATTTTAATGAATAACTGGATTTTCAATAAACTATAATGACATCCACAATTTTTGGTACAGATACGATTCACTCGATGATATGAAAAGCTATGATTGTTTCGATATCAGACTCTCCCAGCATTGTAAAGTTCGTTGGTGATGAGGTTTTTAGGTCGGCATGCTTTGCAGAATACGGATTTTTGATGGAATGGCTAAATTGCTTGATAGCGTAAATGGGTTTAAGGTTCTGTTATTATAAATACCAGGTACTGCACTTTAGGCACAATCAAAGAGGTTAATTATTTAAAAAATAATTATATGAAGAGTTTTAGGTTTGTTTTCAAGTATCTGATTGTATTGTTTTTATGCCTGATTTTTTCTGCATTTGTTTGTATCTGTTACGACAGATACTTAAGCCATGATGCAAGAGTGGGGAGATGGCATATTGCAAAATCCAAGGGGCTGATAAAATGTATTAGCAAAAAAAATATGTTAAGTATTATGGGGGCGCCTGATACGCAATTTTATAAAGATAATAATGAAGTCCTATTTTATTACACCAATGACAACAGTAATCCAAATATAATTGTCGTTATAGATCCTTCAATGCGGATTTTAGAACTTCATGGAATTTATGTTCAATAGCTTTTCGGTAGATTCTTTAGCACCAACGGAACATGAAAAGCACAAAGTCCAGTTTGGGGAAGTCTCCACAACTCCGTCACTACGGGTTGCTAATCGACACCATTGGCGTAAATAAATTATCCAGGTTTATTATGAGTACACAATGTGGTTATTCGTTAATCAGGAGATCGACCCACACTATGACGTAGACGGGTAGACTTGCGGTTTCCCGCGGCGGGCACGGCTACTACTTAAGCTGATATTATATATTAACGGGAAAATGCTATTTTTATGAGATGATAAAGTTCTCTTTAACCGTGGCGTTGGTTAGCATGTGTTGCTGCAATGCCATGGCGCAGGCGCAGCACCCTAAGTGAAGCTAATTAAATAAAGTACACCATTAAGGATAAATTCTGTAATTGAGTTCAGGTAGTTTGCAATGGTAAGATATACGTTTGGGATCGACTTCCGATTTATCTATTTTAATTCCTGTTGTGTATTCTTTCAAG
>JBBRPD010000122.1:0-7672 GCA_038228575.1 Chitinophagales bacterium
ATCAAAATACGGCGCTAAAATCATGTCATTGCGCTGGTAAGTGCAAAAGGTTTGTAGTTGCTAACCAATTAAATAAACCGTGTGCCGGTAGGTACACAACAATCGCAACCCTGCCGGTTTATTATGTATAAATGGTATAAGGATCATTCCAGAAATGGAAACACATCCTTTGAAGAACCACTAAAACTTCAGCCGCACCCCACCGTACACATTCAACCCATAAGCCTGGTACCCTAACCAGCGCTCATACTTGCTGTTGAGCAGGTTATTGCCCTGGGCAAAAGCACTTAATCGGCTCACCAGCTGGTACTCGGCACCAAGGCCAAGATCAATATTCGGGTTGAGCGTAATTACGTTGTTAGCGGGCGTTAGTGCATTCATGCCGGCAAGCACGGCTGCATAGCCGATTATAGTGAGCTGTTGTATGGGCTTTACAGAAATGTCGCCACGGAATTTAAAGGTTGGTTCATGCCATACGTACGGCAATGAGCCCTGGTAGAAAGAATAAAATTCTGTTGACACACCTGCCGACCACTTGCTCGATTCGGTATACCGCACTGCACCACGAATGGAGAACGCACTCACATCATCGTAAAGAACACCAAACTGCTTATAGTCCGGTGCCAGATTGATATAGGTAGGCAGGTTAGTGAAATTCCACCAGCTTGCCCTCAGGGTATAGGTAACGTGCGATTTGTAACTGCCGCTTACATTAGCGAACAATTCATCTCTCCTCGATTGTTTTACCAGATAATTATTGAACAGGAAGGGATTTTCAGTGGTCAGTTGTTCGTACGTGTTCTTTCTTATAGAAGCCTGCCAACCGCCGCTGAGGGTGAGCAGGGTAGCCGCAATACGGTAGTTGGCAAGTATATCTGGCAGCACCGATGCCTTGCCATCTTTACCCAATGCGAAGCCAATAAAGCCATGGCCGGTTATTGTGCCCTGGTGTAGTATAACACCCGGGTTTAATGTTGCGAGGTTGTTGTTTACCGAGTTGCCAGCCAGTTTAAGGTGCGTAAGCGATGCAGAAAGGGTTACCTGTGCTTCCAGGCTACTATCGAACCAATAATTGAATGGTGCACTAAAGCCGAATTGCGTTTCCGATGTATTGTAGCGTGCATCATAAATAGATGCGTTTATTTCAGGGTGATAAGCGACTTCGTGGTCATTTATCATGAACTTACTCTTCATGTCAGCGGAAACCTTCACGCCCGTATAGGTCTGCTTCACAGAATCGGTAGGGTAGCTGAACTGGTCGTGATTGTAACCGTAAAAGAAATTCTGGTTGCGTTCAGCGGCAACCGATGCATGCCATAACTTATCTTTCTGGTAGTATAAACCTTCCGCTTCCAGCCCGCTCAATGCGGTTTGTTGCGCCTTAATACCACCGGTTTGCGATAGGTGGTGCAGGTGAATGCCGGTAGCAAAGTTCTTACCTTTTATGTTACCCAACCCGGCATCAAGAAACAGTGTTGATAAATTACCGGCCCCTGCTTTTATATAATTTGGGAATGGTATTTTCAACGAATCTTTGCCCAACGCCAGCGGCCTCAGTTGGCCCGATGTGTAAGAGTAATAAAGGGTTTGCTGCGGCACTTCGAAAGTTAACGATGGCCTTGTAGTATCAGCGGGGGGCAGTTGTGGCATCCATTCGGGTTTGGGGGCCTTTTTTACAACTGGCTTGTATGATTGTATCACTTCAATGGTTGAGCCTTTCAATACAGTATCGCCGGCAGCATGCTGACCCATGGCCTTTGGGGCTATGGTAACAAGTAATGCCGCTATTAGTATATGCCTCAACTTCATGTTGTAAATAAATTAGTCTTCTTTAAGTTTGCTCTGGTGCTTTTCAAGCGTTTTTACGTCAGCCAGTTTCTTCTGCGCTTCTTGCTTTAATTCCGGGTTCTTCGTGCGTTTTACAACACTGGTAAGCGTCGCTTTGGCATTAAAGTAGTCCTTCTCCTTAGTAAAAATATCAGCCAATAAAATGTATGATTTTACTATCCAGTAGTCATAACCCGGTGAAAGGCGAATGGTTTCTCCTGCGGCTTCTTCAGCGTCTTTCAGGCTATCCTGCTGCGTTAATATTTCCGCAATATGGTAGCGCGATTCCGCCGCTATTTCTCCGTTCTTATTTTCGCTCAGTTGCTTGTACAATGCAATGGCACTGTCACTCTTGTTAAAATGCTGTGCCGATTTTGCTTTGAAGAGCAATGCGCTATTGATCATGTCGGCCGTAAGCCCCGGTGTTTTCAGTAAGGTATCAGCGTACAGGCCGGTTTGTTCGTACTTACCTGCATTAAAGCCACTCTTCACTAAGCCTTCCAGCGCAACCTGTGTTGTTTGGTTATTGGTAGCGGCATTGCTGCGCAACTTCAGGTAATAGTCGTATGCAGCGGCATAGTTCTTATTTTCGAAGGCAATATCCGCCGCATGGCGGGCACTGTTTTCCGAAAAGTCGTTCCACTTGGTAGCCAGTACCACATCGAAGTCTTCCTGTGCTTCCTTGTATTTTCTGAGTTGGTAATAGCTTTCGCCCCGGTAGTAGTGCGCCTTTATGGCAAATACACCATTCGGATATTCTTTAAGGTAATCACCCAGCGATTTCAATGCACTTTCCCATTTGCCCGAAGCTATCTGCGATTCGGCTGCCGCATAGTAGGTAGAATCTAATGAACTGTTTTCTGCTGATGGAAGATTATTTTCCTTCAGTACCTGGGCATACAAACCGGGTTGGTTGCTCTGTATATAAAGGCTCTTCAGTGCATCGAGTGCAGCTATGCGCTCGTCAGATGCCGGAAAGTCGGTAACTACGTGCTTGTATGCTGCAATAGCCTTGTTAACGTCGTTATTTTGCTGTTGAATGAAGCCTATTTTCATCCATGCTTTAGGCGCGGCACTTTTATCTTGTGCGGTATCGGTTATGAATTGTAACTCACCCAATGCCTGCGGATATTTATCCAGCTCAATATAAGTTACTGCCATCTCGTAACGGCCGGTAATGTCGTATACTGATGGTGGTGTGCGGCCAACCAGTGTTTGCAGCACTTTTATTTTTTCATTGTTTTTACCCTGTAAGCCTAGTATTATACTCTTCTGGTAGCGGGAATAATCGGCATTGGCAGTATCGGTATTAATTATTTTGTCGTAAAGGGAAATGGCTTTTGCGTAGTTCTGCTGCATGAATACCGCATCCGCTTCGCGGAGGCTTGCTACCATGCCGGAATAGCCATCTTCGCCATTACTTTGCTGTGCCTTATTAAAATAGGTTTGTGCACCGCTATAGTTCTGGCTCTCCATGGCAGCGAAACCCATATTCATATAGGCATGTTGCAGGGTTGCTTGCGGGCTTATGGTTGCTAATAGTGTTTTATTGGCTTTACGGTTAACGAACTCTTGCGAATTACTGATCGCTTCATTATATCTATGCAACCTGTAGGCCAGTTCACCTTTCCAGAAGAAGGCCGCACATTCGTAATTAACATCGATAGGATGGGTTACAGAATTGCCAAAATAGGTATAGGCATTCGCCAATTCGCCCTGGCGGAAGAGTTGCACGGCATAGCCATAGTTGGCCTTTTGGTAAAACTGCCAGTAGCCTTTGTCTTTACTGGTAACCACATCAAGATATTTCAGCGCACCTGCAAAATCATTCGTGGCAAGCAGCAAGCCCGATAGCAGGGTATTAGCCTCATCAAAGTATGGCGATGAAGGGAATGTTTTTAGCAGGGTGCGTAATTGTTCCAGTGCTTCATCATTGTAGCCCTCTTCGTAGCTGAGGCGGGCATACAGTATCATGGCGGCTTCCTGTTGCCCCTTATTATAAGCCATATCTGCACAAATGCCGAAGGCGTTACGGGCACTCTGCCTTTCACCGGTTTTCAGGTAACAATCGCCCAGCAGGTACATGGATGATTGGCCCAGTGAATCGCCCGCATTATGCAGGATCTTAAATTTTTCAACTGCGTTTTTCCATTCGTTAAGGCGGTAGTAGCAGTAGCCAATTTTATAAATGTCTTCCTTTCTTATTTTACTGGTGTGGTCGTAGTAATATTCAAAATACGGCTTGGCATCGGCATACTTCTGGTCTTCAAAAAGGCATTGTGCTGCCAGCATATGCACATCATTATCATAATAGCTTTTATCTCTACCTGCAATAATGGTTTTGGCTTCTGCAAGGGCTTTGGCCCTGTCGCCCATAAAGTAGTATATCTCTGCAATATAGTAGGGTACTATCTTGCTGTATTCCTTATTGTCGCGTATACGCTCAAAACTTACAACGGCATCTTTATAATTATCCTGGTTGTAAGCCAGCAGGCCATAGTAGTAGTTGCCGGCAAGATAATACTTACCATCTTTCAGTTCTTTTATCGAGGCGAAAAGCGGGGAAGCCTTATCAAATTGCTTGTTGTTAAAATAGCAATAAGCCAGCTCAAATTTTACATCAGCTATTTCAGCATTCGTAAGGTTTTCAAGGCCGCTGTTTTCATAATAAGGAATGGCCTTGGCCAGCAGGTTATGCTTAAAATAATGCTGGGCAATGGTAAAATTAATGCGCTGTTTGTATGCCTCGTTCCGGGTGCTTTCTGTAAAATCCGTGGCCCGGGCCATGCAGCCTGGTTCATTGGTCTTAATATCGGCTATTACAATAAGGTACTTGGCTTTTTCAATTACCAGGTGCTGTTCTGTATTTACTTTATCCTGCTTTTCAGCCAGGAAAAGCCGTGCAGATTGCGCCGCCAGTGAATAATGTTCCTGCCTGAATTGTTCTTCGGCCAGCACCATACTCCTGTTAGCCGGTTGGTCAGGGTATAGGGTTTGGCTAAAGCTGTTAAAGCTCAGTGCCACACCCAGTGCTGCAACTACCAGTGAAAATCCCTGCCTTTTACTTTTTTGCCCTGTCATTCAGTTGCTTTACAATACATTAAAAGTTCCAGGTAACATTGATACTCGGAAATAACGGAAGCTGGTATACCCTTACGTTGGTGGTGCGGTTCACATAAAAAATATTCTGCCTGTTGTATGCATTGGTCAACGCAAATGTGGCATCTATACTTGTTTTGTTCCTGAGTGCGAAATGTTTCTTGCTCGAAAGGTCTAAACGGTGATACCATGAAAGGCGGCCTCCGTTAATTTTTTCGTCATAGATTATAGAAAGGGAACCCGGTGTATTGATAGGGTTGCCGCTCAGGCTAACGGGTGCATTTTCAAAGAACCCCTGTGTTTGGGTAAACGGAAACGGGGAGTGAATATTGTATCGTGCAGAAAAATCCCAGTTTTTCTTCTTGCCCGCAGTGTACGATACTAATGCATTGGCATTGAAACGGGTATCGAACGGGGTAGGGTAAGTTTGTTTGTTGCCATTAATATCAAGGCTGGTGTAGTACACTTCCTGGTAGCCCATTGCACCCCACAGGTATATCCTGTCATGGTTGTATTTGGCGGAAAGGTCGGCACCAAATGCCTTGCCCGATGCTGCTACAAAGCTAGCTTCCGTAGGCGATAACCTGCTCCTGTTCAATTCATCTATCTGGCCGAAAGTTTTCAACCATGGCTCAAAGTTCAGTTCTACCTTATTAATGTCAACTTCAATACCTGCAACGGCATGGAAGGCAGTTTGCAAATTGGTCTTTACCGCTTGCTTATCAGGGTTTTTAAGTTGCTCATCAGGGCTTAAAAGGAAGCCGGTGAACAGGTTAACGATATCGCGGTCGTTCTTAGTACTGATGATGTTCTGGGCATAAATGCCGGTTGCAGCCTTCAGGCGCACATTATCGCTCAGGTTATACTTAATGCCTAGCCTTGGCTGAGGTGATATTTTATTCAACTCAGAATAATACTGTACACGCATGCTCGGTTCAAAAATGAATTTGCCATTGAATATCTGCCTGTACATAAAATATATGGATGCCGTGGTACTCTGGCGATCCAGCGTTGTGCTTACACCTGCTGCGCTGTAATAGTTAAGTGCCGTATGGGTGCCGGTTACTTCAACACCATACTTTATCTGGCTGTAATGCGGCAGGAAGTAAGTAAAGTTAATTGCAGACTCAAAGCCGTTAATGGTGCTGGTGCTAGGTATGGTATCAATAGGGTGGCCAATCTGCGCAAGGCTAATGTCGTAATTGCTGTAAGCGAATTTACCATCAATAAGAGCGGTGGAGTTAGACTGTGATACTACGAATGTAGCCCCGGTACCGAAATTCTTCCAGTGGTAATCTCCGTCCGATTTATGTGTGGCGTCGTTAAGCAGGCTCGCCTGATCATCGAAATTGAAGGCAAACAGATTCAGTTTGCTGCCGTTATCGCCATTGAATGTTACTTTACCATATACATCGGTAAACTTGTAAGGCAAACCATATTTAAAAACATCGCCGAAACCGCCATACACTGATTTAGAGGTCTGATCAAGATAACTGGTTTTACCGCTTACCAGGAAGGTGATACCCGAGCCGTTATCTTCTTTTTTTGATTTAACTAACGGACCTTCCAGCATTATTCTTGACATTACGGGCGACACAGAAACTATACCCGCAAGGTTATTTTTGTTGCCATCTTTATAGTGCACATCAACAATGGCAGATGTTCTGTTGCCATATTGTGCGCCATAGCCAGCCGAATATACATCGACACTACGCACAGCTTCCGTTTCAAAAACGGAGAACAAGCCAATAGAGTGGAACGGATTGTAAATAGTAACACCATCAATATAAATACCGGTTTGTGCAGGGGAACCACCACGTATGTATAACTGACCGCCCTGATCGCCTGTGAAGACAACACCCGGAATTACCTGTAGGTACTGCGCAAGGTCAGGCTCGCCGCCCGCACTTGGCAATTTCTTCATTTCCATTGGGGTTATTTTGGTTACCGCAACATTGGTGCGGGTTATTTTTTCCACCTTTCTGCCGGAAACAACCACATCTTTCAGTTCCGTGTTTTTGGTGATCAGGTAGAATTTCTTGTTAATGATAGCATCGGGCAACAGATTAGCCGTGAAGTTAATGCTATCGTAACCAACGCTGGAAACAGTTAATGAGTACGAGCCCGCACTTAGTGTAAGGGAGAAATAACCGTTATCATCCGTCTGCACACCACTTCTGCTGTTAGCGACCATAACGTTTACACCAATGAGCGGTTCACCGCTTTTTTTGTCATAAACGAAACCCTTTATTGCACCCGATTGCGCAAATGCCGATGTGGCAGATAGTAGGAATAGGATGATAGCCAGGAAGCCTGCGCCTTTTAAAATGGTAAAATTCTGTTTCATTAAATTGCGGTAATATAGAAAGTATAGTAATGTGCCGGTATTGCTAAGGCGGCGCAAAGATAGCGGTAAAACCATTCTATCTTGCACGAAACCTGCCAATAGCCCAACAAGCGTTAAAATTAATACAATTGTATGCGTCCCCTGTCACCCTAAGTGGTAGAATGCCCCGTATTTCTGTTAAATGCTTCATAAAAATAGCTATGTGAGTTATAAAGCACTGCATAATACCAATTGCCTCTCCAATTCCGTCATTATAAGGAATTATACCATTTATACTTTAAAAAACGGCATTAAAGGCGTCCATGTAATAATCGTAAGAAGTTATTGATATAACTATTTGAGATTCGAGTTTGTTGACGGTAGCCATAAGTGCATCGGATAAATCATCAAGTGTTCTGA
>JBBRPD010000123.1:0-6149 GCA_038228575.1 Chitinophagales bacterium
AATGATGTTGGTCACGCCCTGAAGGGGCAAAATATGGCAGCGATGGGCAGCCCATCGAAACGAACATGAAACGCGCCCTGCGTCTTCCGATGGGCGTTGCCCATCGCTATCATATTTCGGGGCTTCACCCCTTGCTCATTTTGTTGTAGAAAACGGTAACGCACTGAAAGGTTTGTCTGAACTATGATTTTTTTGATGGAATGATAGGCTATGATTGCCTGTTGAGCAAGTAAAAAATGACGGGAGTAGATTTGCTAATGATGTTGGTCACGCCCTGAAGGGGCAAAATATGTCAGCGATGGGCAACGCCCATCGAAACGAACATGAAACGCGCCCTGCGTCTTCCGATGGGCGTTGCCCATCGCTATCATATTTCGGGGCTTCACCCCTTGATCATTTTGTTGTTTAAACCGGTAATGCCTTGAAAGGTTTGTCTGAACTATGATTTTTTTGATGGAATGATAGGCTATGATACCTGTTGAGCAAGTAAAAAATGACGGGAGTAGATTCGCTAATGAGGCTGGTCACGCCCTGAAGGGGCAAAATATATCAGCGATGGGCAACGCCCATCGAATCTTTAATACGTTGCAGTATGTGATTTTGGTTTCCCACAAAACAAATTTACAATTTTCACACAAATGGATGGTAAATCTGGGCAGATTTCTTTCCTATTCCATTCCGGCCCCGTTCAAAAACCGTATTTTTGTAGTATTATTTCTACAATGCGCATCATAACCTTTTTCATTTTCAGCCTGCTGGCCTTTACATGCTTCGCACAGCAACCCAAACGGGAGTTTAGGGCGGCATGGATAGCCACTGTGGCTAATATTGATTGGCCTTCGAAACAGGGCTTGCCTGCCGAAGAACAGCGGCAGGAATTTATAAAACGGCTCGACGGGTTGCAGGCCCTTGGTTGCAATGTTGCCATAGTGCAGCTGCGCCCGGCATGCGATGCTTTTTACGATAGTAAACTGGAGCCCTGGAGCCACTACCTAACGGGTGTGCAGGGCGAACCGCCTACCCCTTATTACGACCCGCTGGTGTTTATGATAGAGGAAACCCATAAGCGAAACATGGAGTTTCATGCATGGTTTAACCCTTTCAGGGCACTTATGGATAGCAAGAAAAACCCTAACCCTAAAAACCACGTTACCCGCACCCATCCTGATTGGGTCATCGCTTACGGGGGCAAATCGTACCTGGACCCCGGCAATGAAAAAGCACGCGATTATGTGGTGGAAGTAATTAACGATGTTGTAAAACGCTACGATATTGATGCCGTGCATCTTGATGACTACTTCTACCCTTATAAAGTTGCCGGTCAGGGTTTTGGAGATGGCAAGAGTTATGCCCGGACCGTAAAGCCCGCCGGAATGAATATTGACGACTGGCGCCGCAATAATGTGAACCAGTTTATACAATCGCTGGCAGGCCGCATTAAGCAAACCAAATCTTATGTAAAGTTTGGTATCAGTCCGTTTGGGGTTTGGCGAAACAGCAAGAAAGACCCTGATGGATCGAACACCACAGCAGGCACCAGTTGTTACGATGACCTGTACAGCGATGTGCTGCTATGGATGCAAAAAGGATGGATAGATTACCTGCTGCCGCAGCTTTACTGGGAACATAAACACCATGCCGCGGCCTTCGATGTGCTGATGCCCTGGTGGTATGGCCATTGTTATAAAAGGCACGTTTATTACGGCCTGGGGGTATACAGAATGACAGAAACGAGCGGCGGTGTTTGGGCAGGTGGTAAAGAACTGCTATGGCAACTCAGGGACATCCGTAAAGGCTGCCCCGAAAACTCGGGCTATGCCTTCTACAGTGCTTCGTGCTTCGATAAGATAAAGGCATCGGTGAAAGATAGCATCAGCGAGCATATAGCCCAATACCCGGCCTTCCCGCCTGCTATGCCCTGGATAGATAGTGTTGCGCCAGCCGCACCAGCACTGGCCATAAAAGTTGATGCGAAAGGAAACAGTTTGCAATGGCAGGCCACGAACCCTAAAAAAGAGAAGTTGCGCTTTGCCGTATACCGCTTCGCAGGCAATGAGCCCGTAAATCTTCAACGTGCCGACAGGATAATATCAGTACAACAAGGCACAGAATATGTTGATGCTACCACCAAGGGTAAGCCCTATACTTATGTTGTTACCGCCCTCGACCGCTTGTGGAATGAAAGCAAAGCAAGCAATAAAGTAAGCGGGGGTGTGAAATAGTTAACAATGCAGTTATTCTTTAACTATTTTGTTTCGGTAAGTAGTGCCATTTTCGGTAACAACTTCCAAAATATAAACACCTGCCGGCAACCAGCCTAACTGAACAACAGCACTCACTTCCCAACTCTCTACCTTAAATACTACCTGCCCAAGGATATTTGTGATAGCAACCGACTTCATTACCGTCGCAGACTCTACATATAACACATCCCCCACCGGGTTCGGATAACACGTCACCCCTCTATTGGAGGGGACGGGGGAGGCCACCCCTACATTTTCTGTAACAATGTGTACTGCACTTACAGTGCTGTCATAGCAAAAATCATCTGACACCAGTTTTGCAGTTACGGAATCGGTTGCAAGCACCTTGGTGTAGGTTACAGATGGTATGGTTGTGGTGGCAAATGGGATGCTGTAATTGAACCAGTGCAAAACATAGCTGCTGCCAGCACCGCTTATAGTGGCAGTAATGGTAACCGGGCTGCCAATTGGTACAACCGTACTGCCTGACAAGGTGACTGTAGGATGCATAAGTGGTGCAACCTCCATATTTATGGTATTGCTGCTTACTGTAGCAGGGCTGGCACAGTATGCATTACTTGTTAACTCGCAACGGACTGAATCTCCATTGGATGGTGCATAAGTATAAGTACTTGTTCCAGAACCTACATTAGTGCCATTTACTTTCCATTGGTAAGCAGGTGCTGTTCCTCCAACAGTTATGCTGGCTGTATAGGTAACTGACGTACCTGCGCAGACAGTATCGCCGGGGCTAACGGTTATGATAATTGTTGGTGTAACTAACGGGTTTACCACCATATGGATAGTGTTACTGGCAGCATACGAATTACTGCTACACCGGTTCCATGTAGTTATTATGCATTTTACACTATCGCCATTGGCTGGGGTGTAGGTATAGAAACTATCTGTAGCCCCACTAACCGCAATAGTATCAACAAACCATTGGTAGGTACTATAACTGCCGCCGTGCACATGGGTGGCCGTGTATGTAACTGTTGTGCCTGCACATATTGTATCGGATGGGCTTGCGGTTAAAAAAAGGGAAGGGGTATCTGTAAGAGAGGAAAAAAATGTAACTTTTCTTATACGTGCATTACCAACTTCGGCAATAAACAAATTACCACATCCATCGACAGAAACACCACCTGGCCTATTAATTTTAGCTGTATCTGCCCTGCCTCCGTCTCCACTATAGCCTGCTACACCCGTGCCTGCTATTGTATAGATAATACCTGAAGCATTTACCCTATGAACTCTTTGGTTGTAAATATCTGCAATTAGTAAATTATTACTTTGATCAATACATATTTTTACCGGGTCAATTTGTGAACTCGTCGCAGGTATGCTATCACTAATAAAAACGTGTACACCATTTCCCGCAATAGTATTTATTATTCCGCTAGTATCAATTATTCTGACCCGACTATTAGCATAGTCAGCAATAAATAATCTACAAAATGAATCAACGCACAATCCCCAAGGGCCATTCAATTTTGCACTTGTTGCAGTGTAGCCATCACCGCTAAAACCAAACGACCCATCCCCAGCAATAGTCGTAACTATACCTGAAGTACTAACTTTTCGGACTCTGCTGTCATTATAGTCAGCAATGTATAGATTATTTAGTTTGTCAAAACAGATGTCTTGGGGTGTACGGAATAATGCCGCAGTTGCAGGTCCTCCATCACCCCCATATCCATATGAACCATTCCCTGCAATTGTATTAATATTTCCTGTTGAGGCATCAACCCTCCTAATCACACGATTTCCCCCATCTGCAATAAAAATATTTCCAAAAGTATCCAATGCAACGGCTCTAGGTGTATTAAGTTTTGCCGAGGTCGCCGCGGAGCCATCGCCACTATAACCTGCAACTCCTGTTCCTGCTATGGTTGTAATAATATTGTTAGTATCAATTCTTCTAACTTTGTTTCCCAAATCTTCTACAAAAAAATAATTGCCATATTTATCAAAGATTCCGCCGTTAGGATCTGATATTGTAGCTGCGGTAGCGTGACCTCCGTCTCCACTTGACCCACTTCCACCTGTACCAGCAAACGTTGTTATTATCTGCCCCATACCCAACGCAGGCAACAGTAACAACACTAATATGTATAATGCCTGTTTCATCACTATCTGTAAAATTACGAACCCATTGTACGGTAAACAATAGGTATTTATACTTATTTCTTAAAAACTTCGTGCCTGGAAGCTCTCGACTACTCCTTTACTACCCGCTGCACATAAACCCCATTCACCCTAATAAAATACAACCCTTTTGCAAGATCAGCCATATTTACTTTCACTTGTTTTTCATCGTTGTAAGTTTGTTTAAAAACAACTTCGCCTAAAAGGTTGAATACAGCAACATCACTGACTTTACTGCCTGATGCATTAATAACCAAATCGGCAGTTACGGGGTTGGGATAGCAGGTTACCACATCATTTATAGTAAGTGACCCAACCTGAACATTATTTCTTACAACATGCACCAATGACGTATTTGAATCGTTGCCACCGCAAGAAGTCGTTATTACTCTCGCTGTAATTGAGTCAACAGACATGGTTTTGGTATACGTTGTATAGGGTACAGTTGTAGTAGCGAAAACAAAACCGCGGTTCATCCATTTAACAGAATATGCAACTCCGGCACTCGCTACATTAGCGTTCACCGTCACTGTAGCTCCAATCGCCGCGGTTTGTATGCCCGTTAACGAAATAAATGGCGGAGAAGGTATCATAACCTTACGAACTCGCTGATTTTGTTCATCGGCAATAAATAAATTACCACATGGGTCAAAAGCCAAACCAGCAGGATAAGCAACCTTTGCTGCGGTAGCTGCACCACCATCACCACCAAACCCAAACGCGCCTGTACCAACAACCGTGCTGATAATACCATTGGTATCTACTTTCCGTATTTTGTTTTGTGTACCACCATATTCCGAAAGATAGATTCTCCCCCATGGGTCAACAATTGAAAACCATCCCTGTACAGATGAAGAGAGTGCCAAAACTCCATCAGCGTAAGCAGAGGAACTGCCATTACCCGCAACTGTCGTTATAATACGATTTGAAAAATTCACCTTCCGTATTTTGGTGCTGCTGGAAGTAAACAAATTATTATTAAAATCGCACGTTATTCCTCCCACACATATCAAATCGGCAGCAGTCGCTGCGCCCCCATCGCCACCGCTCGCTTGTATCCCATTACCTACATAATTTGTAATGATTCCTGACGTATCAATTTTTCGCACCCACGTCTGACTATCAACTACATATAGATTGCTCAGCTTGTCGGTCGCAATTGTTGCACCAAAACTAAAAGATGCTGCAGTTGCAGGTCCACCATCGCCAAGATGTAAGTTTACTCCGTTTCCTGCTATGGTGTTAACGATACCAGTGATAGCACTTACTTTCCTGATCCTGTAATTAACGCAATCCGAAATAAACAAATTATTATCCTTATCGGTAGCTAAGAAACCGTATAAGCTAAACCCAAATTGCGCAGCTGTCGCGGGTCCGCCATCACCGCTAAAACCACTCGTACCGTTTCCGGCAAATGTGGTAATTATGCCGCTTGCATCTACTTTCCTTATCCTGTTGTTATGCACATCAGAAATATATAAATTTCCTAACCGGTCGGTCGCTATCGATTGAAAATATCCTAGCTGCGCATCTGAAGCTTGCCCTCCATCACCTAGCCCCCCGCTTCCGCCACCAGCATAGGTAGTTATTATTTGCCCCAAACCAAACACCGGCAGCAGCAATAATATCAATATGTATAATACCTTCTTCATCAATCTCTGCAAAATTATGAGCCCTTGTAGGTTACACAATGCTATTTATACTATTTACTAAAAACTCCGTACATGGAAGCTCTCGACTACTCCTTTACTACCCGCT
>JBBRPD010000124.1:0-6114 GCA_038228575.1 Chitinophagales bacterium
CTCGGCAATAACGCTTACAGAAACGGTGAGTGGTGGTGCCTGGACAACATCTAATCCGGCTATCGCTTCGGTGAGCAGTGCGGGTGTGGTAACCGGTATCACTTCAGGAACCGTTACCATTACCTATACCGTTACCAATGCCGCGGGCTGTACTGCTTTTGCTACCTATACCGTTGTATCCGGTGGCACTATAACTGCTTCTATTGCTCCGGGTGGTGCTACCCTTTGTGGTGGCAGCCCGGTGGTAATGACGGTTACCTCTTCGGCTACCGGACTTGCTTACCAGTGGTACAGGAATGGCGTACTCATCAGCGGTGCCACTTCCGTTACCTACAGCGCGGGTGTTGCAGGCAACTACTCGGTAGTGCTCACCAATGGCTGCGCTACCGATACTGCGGGCCCTGTGGCGGTCGTTAATCCGCCGGCACCGCTTATATCCCTGGTCGGCTCCAATACGCTGGCTACAGGCTCGTTTGCGGCTTACCAGTGGTACCGTAACGGCATCATGATACCGGGCGCAACAACCAGCACCTATACCTACAGCACAACAGGTATCTATACCGTTCGGGTGACTGACGGACATGGCTGCTCCGTAACTTCTGCAGGCTATACCGTTACCTCAGGTGTCAACGAGGTTGGTTCCGTTGTAACAGCTGCCGACATTAAAATGTTCCCCAACCCCGCTTCCGAGATCATCACCATCGAGGCTCCCGTAAAGGTGAATGTGTCCGTGTTTACTATGGATGGCAAGATCATCACCACCATTAAAGATGCCACAACCATCGACGTCAGCAACCTGCCAAACGCCATGTACATGATCATGGTCTATGACACTAACAACACACTGATAAAAACCGACAAGTTTGTGAAAATGAACTAACGGAATAGGATTTACAATACACGTAAAGCGGGTTGCCAAAAGCAGCCCGCTTTATTTTTTTAAGCAACACATCATTTGCTAAATATATGTTAACTCGGATACCAACCGGCACCTGAAATTTAGAAATATCAACGCTAATAGTAATTTTACATCGTCATTTAACCGACGACAATATGGGAACTATCCCACACAGAATACCCGCTCTACCCGCCTTCTTTTTTACAGAATTCCGCTCTGCAAAAGTTAAGCCAGTATCTACATCAATCTGCTTCCATGTTAGCGAAAACATGGTGAACTACCATAAGATGGTCCACCCACCCTGCCGCTGATCATTTAGCATAACGCAGCCTGCCCGGCAGTGCTGTTGTATGCCTGCTCTATTTACTGCCAACTGGCAGTGAACTGTCCTTCCTATATTCATTTTAACCCAAAACAAAAAAACAAATCAAATGACATTTACAGATTTCATGATCCACTACGGGTGGATAATCCTTTGCATTCTTGCCCTTGTACTGTACAAGTTTATCCTTCGTGTTTTCTTCGGCATGATCATAGTGCCGGAAAGCAGCCTCGGCCTTGTCACTAAAAAATTTACACTATCCTCCGAAAACCGTATGCCTGACGGTAGAATTCTGGCAACAAAAAACGAAGCCGGGTTCCAGGCTAAAACACTTGCCCCTGGCCTGTATTGGTTCATGTGGCCTTGGCAATACAGTGTCAATCTTTCTCCATTCACAGTAATACCAGAAGGCATGATAGGCCTGGTACTTTCAAAGGATGGTAATGAGATACCCACAGGTAGAATACTGGCACGTAAGGTAGAGTGCGACAACTTTCAGGATGCGGTGGCCTTTCTGGATAACGGCGGCCAACGAGGCAGACAAACCGCCTTCATTACAGCGGGTTCGTACCGTATCAACAGGTATCTGTTTGAGATAAATCTTGTGGACCAAACCCTGATCAAAGAAAGCATGGTAGGGATAATAACATCGATGGACGGAGAGCCGCTTGTACAGGGCCAGATCGCAGGCCCGATGGTGCAAGGCCACAACAACTTCCAGGATATCGATACCTTTCTGAAAAACGGTGGCAGCAGGGGTTTACAACCACAGGTAATACTCGCGGGTTCTTACTACATCAACACATGGGCCGTGCAGATAGAAGAGGCATATATGACCGAAGTACCGATAGGCTACGTAGGCGTGGTGATCAGCTTTATTGGCGATGATGGTGTTGACGTTACCGGCGAATCGTTTAAGCATGGCAACATTGTTAGTCGTGGCCAGCGCGGTGTGTGGGTGGAACCATTCGGACCGGGTAAGTATGCACTGAACAGATACACCATGCGCATAGAACAGGTGCCAACTACCAACCTGGTGCTCAACTGGGCCAACGCACGCAGCGAAGCACATGCGCTCGATAAAAACCTTTCCACAATAACAGTGCGGTCAAAAGATGGTTTCCCGTTCAATCTCGATGTTTCACAGATCATACATATCCCTGCTAATGAAGCACCGAAAGTAATAGCGCGTTTCGGTAGCATGAACAACCTGGTATCGCAAGTACTGGAACCTACCATAGGTAACTATTTCCGTAACTCCGCACAAGACAGTGATGTGATCTCCTTCCTTACTACCAGAAAGGAAAGGCAGGAATCTGCAAGGGCGCACATCCGCGCAGTGCTGGAAGAATACAATGTAAATGCGGTGGATACTTTGATAGGTGACATTGTGCCGCCCGAAGCGTTAATGAAGACGCTCACGGACCGTAAAATAGCGCAGGAAGAAGAAAAAACTTACGAGACCCAACGTATGGCGCAGGAAAAAAGGCAGGGTATGGAAAAAGAAACCGCCATTGCCGATATGCAACGCGAAATAGTAAAAGCACAACAGAGTGTGGAAATATCGCAACGCACCGCTGATTCGGTAGTAAAGAAAGCAGAAGGTGATGCTACCAGCCTGAAACTACAAGTAAACGCAGAAGCAGAAGCTACAAAAATGAGAGCAACTGCGGAAGCGGAAGCTACAAAATTAAGGGCTGGCGCACAGGCAGAGTCCACCAAATTAAATGCATCGGCCGATGCGGAAAGGATATCAAAAACCGGTAATGCGGAAGCCGAAAAAATACTGGCAATAGGTAAAAGTACCGCAGAAGCTTACCAGCTACAGGTTAGTGCAATGGGTGGCGATAACTTTACCCGCTTTAAAATAACCGAAGAAATAGGCGTGAACAAAATAAAGGTAATACCAGACATCATCATAAACGGTGGCAACGGAACTGAGGGCAGCATGAACGGGCTTATGGGACTGAAGCTAATGGATATGATGAATGAGAAAAAGAAGGATGAGCAGCATTAAAATTCCAAGTTTTAAAGCCCAAAATTCAAACTTCAAAAGGCCTGAATTTCGAAAGCAAATTCAAATTCGAAAGCCTGATATAGAACATAAAATTCTGGTTTAAAAAAAGTGTGCCACACCTTGAAATTGTGACACACTTTTTTTTATAAACCCTTCCTGAAACTACCCCTTCTGCCCAAGCGAAAACCAGTTGCCGGAATCATCTTTGAAAAGCGCTTCAATACCGTAAAATTCTTGCTTGGGCTCTTTTACAAACACCACACCCTTACTTTTCAACTCTTCAAAAGTGGCATAAATGTCTTTGCACTCAAATACACCCGGGCCGAACGAACCTGCCTTTACGAGGTTTCTCATTTGCTCGGCCGTCTCCTTGCTAAACATATTGCCTTCCATTATAGGCATCAATGTCATCTCCAGTTCGGGCTGCTCGGGTGGCGTTACCGTTAGCCAGCGGGCGTCAGGCCCCATAGGTACGTCAGTATGCACTTTAAAGCCCAGCTTGTTTACATAAAAATCATATGCACTATCCTGGTTCAAAACATACACGCAGGTATGCGACAGCCTTGTTATCATATCTTGTTGTTTTTAGTGCAACAAAGATGGGGAATAACTGCAACAGCCATTTATCCAAAATTGCTATTTTGTTGTTCGTGCGTGCTAACCCAATATGGCCCTGGCAAAACAGCCCGGTACAAAATGAATGGGGCTGCTATGCATTGCCGCGCTCGCTTGTTGCTGCTGAAATTGGTAGGCTGTAGGCGTTAACCCAACCACTTTTTTAAAGAGTGCGGAAAATGACCCAAGACTTTCAAAGCCACAATGGTAACAAACATCAGAAATAGAGCTTCCATTCTTTAATAATTGCCGGGCATGTTCTATACGCTTGTAAGTGAGGTATTGGTGCGGGGTTTTACCATAGGCGTTCTTGAACAACCTGAGAAAATGAAACCTTGAAAAACTGGCTTCACCCGCAACATCATCCAGATTTATTACAGCACAGAAATTATTGTCAATGAACAATTTCGCCTGCACAATACGCTTGTATAAATATATCTTCGGGTAGCTATCTTGCTCCATTTACAGGTAAATTAATAAGTGAAAATACTATAAATAAGGAACAGAAACAGATAATTGAGTGGTATTTTTCGTAATATTGCACCTGAAAAGGGAGTAATTGCACTAATAAAACGCTTTTTCAGAATATTTTTTCAATTTTTTCTTTTTTGTTTTAAAATTATCCCTTACCTTTGCACTCCATTTAATTTTTTACTTAAAGCAAGCAATGCCAACCATAAATCAACTAGTACGCAAGGGCCGCGAGATAATGCGGACGAAATCTAAAAGCCGCGCTTTGGACGCTTGTCCTCAACGCCGTGGTGTTTGTACCCGTGTTTACACAACTACTCCTAAAAAGCCAAACTCTGCGCTTCGTAAAGTAGCAAAGGTTCGTCTTACCAACAAACTTGAGGTTATCGCCTACATTCCAGGTGAGGGTCACAACTTGCAAGAGCACTCCATTGTATTGATACGTGGTGGTCGTGTTAAGGATCTTCCGGGTGTACGTTACCATATTGTGCGTGGAGCTTTAGATACTGCGGGCGTAAAAGACCGTAAACAAAGCCGCTCTAAATACGGTACTAAGAAAGAAAAGGCGAAAGCAGGTGGCGCTAAACCAGCTGGTAAAAAATAATTCTAACTAATTTCATTAATAGTAAGCAATGAGAAAGGCACAAGCCAAAAAGCTTCCGTTAGCACCGGATCCAAAATTCAACGACAAACTGGTTACCCGTTTCGTTAACTGCCTTATGTGGGGTGGTAACAAAACAGTAGTATTAAGTGCATTTTATGATGCATTGGATAAAGTAACAAAAATTTCAAGTGAAGAAGGTTACGAAGTGTGGAAACGCGCTTTACAGAACGTAACTCCTGCGGTTGAAGTTCGTAGCCGCCGTATTGGTGGTGCTACTTTCCAGATTCCTTCAGAAGTACGCCCTGACCGTAAAATATCTTTGAGCATGAAATGGTTGATCCGTTTTTCACGCGAAAGAAACGGTAAAACTATCTCCGACAAACTGGCTAACGAAATAATAGCAGCAGCTAAGGGTGAAGGTGGTGCGTTCAAGAAAAAAGAAGATACGCACCGTATGGCTGAAGCCAACAAAGCGTTCTCTCACTTCAAGATCTAACAAAGTAAGATTTTTATATGGAAAAACAGTCCCGAGCATATCGGGACTGTTTTTGTTATGGCTGTGTGTGATGGTTTTAATGACGAGAATATATCGCATGGGTAACCTACCCGTGAAGGTTCCATCGTCACATAAATACAACCAGTCTGAATACGCGGACAGAGTACCCTGAAGGGCAAAACAACAATGGCAGTTAGTGTAAACCCGACGTGTAATACGTTTCTGATGCTGTAATCCTGAAGGAATCCACAATGCCCACGAAACTCAAAATCAATGGCCCTCTACTATTTTTCTTGCGTATCTTTATTTCAAATAAATTTGAATGAAATACCTCTTCTATTTCGTCATCACTGTTATTTGCCTAGACCAAACTTATGCCCAGATTGCAGCCATACAAATAGACAATGAAAATACTTTATGGTTAGGAATAGACAATGCAGTCACGGTTGCGGTAGAGGGATATTCGTGCAATTCTATCTTTTTAACTACTGACAATGGCACCATAACAGGGGAGAAGGGACATTATATCATCAGACCTGATAAACCTACTACTAAGTGAAGCTAATTAAATAAAGTACACCATTAAGGATAAATTCTGTAATTGAGTTCAGGTAGTTTGCAATGGTAAGATATACGTTTGGGATCGACTTCCGATTTATCTATTTTAATTCCTGTTGTGTATTCTTTCAAG
>JBBRPD010000125.1:0-4851 GCA_038228575.1 Chitinophagales bacterium
AAGTTGTCAAATCTGCAACTTGTTCGTTGTTTTGTGACGTGGGGCGGTGGTAGCTTTGACAACTTCTGAGAAAGTTGTCAAAGCGAAATAATGAAGCTTACATGATACGTGCAATCCGATTTGACAACTTTCCAAAAAGTTGTCAAATCTGTAACTTGTTCATTGTTTTGTGACCTGCGTCGGTGTTAGCTTTGACAACTTCTGAGAAAGTTGTCAAAGCGAAATAATCCGATATTCAGCAAAACGCCTGACTTTCATAAAAATCAAAAAAATCATGGTTCAGACAATCCGATTTGACAACTTTCTAAAAAGTTGTCAAATCTGGCTTCACGAAGAGGGGTTATCTATACAAAAGTCCACTCTGGTTAAATTATGGAACATGTGTAAGGAAGCTGTGCACGAAACTGCGATTCCTCTCTTTACCTCCTTTCCCTCAAAAAAACTACCTTTGCAAAACCTTACGGGACCACAATTTAACTTTGATAAAAAACATATAAAGCATTAGCATGAATAACGCATATTTCGATTTCGCGGAACCCAAGAACGAACCGGTTCTAAGCTACGCGCCGGGAAGCAATGAAAGGAAAGAACTACAGAAAGCACTAGCTGAACTGAAAGCTAAAAAACGCGATATACCTATGTATATCGACGGTGAAGAAGTTCGCAGTGATAGAAAGGTGGAAATACGTCCGCCGCATGAAATAGCGCATTTATTGGGCCATTTCCATGCCTCGGAAGAAGAGCATGTGCACATGGCAATTGATGCGGCCCTTAACGTAAGGGAAAGCTGGGCTGAAATGGAGTGGGAGCACAGGGCTGCCATCTTCCTGAAAGCTGCGGAATTACTCGCAACCAAGTACAGGTTCAGAATGAATGCTGCAACCATGCTGGGCCAGAGCAAAAACGCTTACCAGGCTGAAATTGACAGTGCATGCGAACTGATTGACTTTTTAAGGTTCAATGTACATTTCCTTACCCAGATATACAGGCAGCAGCCCGTATCGTCTCCGGGTGTGCACAACCGTATGGAATACCGTGCACTGGAAGGGTTTATACTTGCGGTAACACCATTCAATTTTACGGCCATTGGTGGTAACCTGCCAACAGCACCAGCTATGTGCGGTAACGTAATTGTATGGAAGCCTGCTAACACACAGATCTATTCTGCAAGCGTGTTTATGGAAATTCTGATAGAAGCTGGCTTGCCTGCTGGTGTCATTAATCTTATCTATCCGTCAGGCCCTACAGTTGGCGAGATTTGTTATGCACATCCTGACTTTGCAGGTGTTCACTTTACGGGTTCTACCGGAGTATTTCAGAGCATGTGGAAGAGTATCGGCAACAACATCTCCCGCTATCGTTCTTATCCGCGCATAGTGGGTGAAACGGGTGGTAAAGATTTCGTTTTCGCGCATCCTTCAGCTAATCCTGATGCGGTTGCCGTGGGCCTTGCAAGGGGAGCATTTGAGTATCAAGGTCAGAAATGCTCTGCTGCTTCACGTGCGTATATCCCATCAAACTTATCAAAACAAATATTGGCGAGATTAGTTGCTGACCTCAAGACCATGAAAATGGGGCCGGTTGATGATTTTACCAACTTCATTAATGCGGTTATTGACGAAAAGGCATTCAATAGTATTACCAAGTACATTGATAATGTAAAGAATAGCAATGGCGATGCCAAGATACTGTGTGGTGGCAAGTACGATAAGAAGAAAGGTTACTTTATTGAGCCTACGGTTATTGTAACTACAGATGCATCTTACGTTACCATGTGCGAAGAAATATTCGGGCCGGTTTTGACCATTTATGTTTACGCAGCCGAACAATGGATGCACTTCCTGGAGGTGTTAGATAATACATCTCCTTATGCCCTTACCGGCGCTATTTTCGCGCAAGACAGGTTCGCTATAGAGTATATGGCAAAGGCGTTGGTAAACAGTGCCGGTAACTTCTACATTAACGATAAACCTACCGGTGCAGTTGTTGGCCAGCAGCCATTTGGCGGCGCAAGGGCATCAGGTACAAATGATAAAGCTGGCTCTATCCTTAACCTATACCGTTGGTTAAGCCCACGAACCATAAAAGAAACGCTGGTTCCGGTTACCGATTACAAGTATCCGTTTCATCAGGCAGATTAATAATTGAACGATAACTGCAGCGCCCGCATTTCATATGTGGGCGTTGTAGTTTTGATAAGTACTTTTTGGCGATCTGAGCTTTTCATTTTAACGCAAAGTACGCAGAGATAACGCAAAGGAACGCAAAGCCCGTGTTACAGCACATAAATTCTACACCGGGTACTATCTACTAAGTACTAAATACTAAATACTAAAAGACAGCTTTCTACTAAATACTCGCTACTAAATACTAAGTACTAAATACTAACTACTAAAACAGCTTTCTACTTTCTACTTTCTACTTTCTACTTTAGACTCACTTCTTATGACTCACGACTTACGACTTAAAAAAATCGACATCCACACCCACATAATGCCCGAGCATATCCCGAACTGGTTTCAGAAGTTCGGTTATGGCGAATTTATCAGGCTGGAGCACCATAAGCCATGCTGCGCCAAAATGATAAAGGGCGATAAGGTATTCCGCGAAATAGAAGCCAATTGCTGGGACCCAAAGGTGCGGATGAAAGAAATGGATATGACCGAAGTAGGGGTGCAGGTGCTCTCTACAATCCCGGTACTGTTCAACTATTTTGCAAAGCCGGAGCATGCGCTGGAAACATCTCGTTTTTTCAACGATCACCTGGCACAATGTGTAGACCATCATCCTGACCGTTTTATAGGGATAGGCACCGTTCCTATGCAGGATATTGATACGGCAATAAAGGAGATGGAGCGTTGCGTAAAAGAGCTGAAAATGCCGGGTCTGGAAATTGGCTCCAACATCAATAATAAAAACCTGAGTGACCCATCATTCGACCCCTTTTGGCAGGCAGCCGAAGAGCTGGGTTGCAGCATTTTTGTGCATCCGTGGGAAATGATGGGCGAAAACGATATGAGCCGCTATTGGCTGCCCTGGTTGGTAGGTATGCCCGCAGAAACAAGCCGTGCAATTTGCTCCATGATATTTGGTGGTGTATTTGAAAAATTCCCTAAACTGAGAGTGGCCTTCGCACATGGTGGTGGTAGCTTTCCGCTTACCATAGGCCGTATTGAGCACGGGTTCAATGTGCGCCCGGACCTCTGTGCCATAGACAATGCTAAAAATCCGCGCGACTATATTGGCAAGTTCTGGATAGACGCACTGGTGCATGACCCAAAGGCGCTCGACTTCATTGTAGATATAATGGGTAGCGATAAAATATGCATGGGTAGCGATTATCCTTTCCCGCTTGGCGAACACCATCCCGGTTTGCTTATAGAAAGCATGGGTTATCATGCTAAAATAAAGGAACAACTGCTATACAAAAATGCCATGCAATGGCTGGGTAGGTAATGGCGGGCTATTCAATAGCATCGGGTACTTTTGCGGCATAGGTTTTGTAAAGCGAATTGAGAACGGTAATAAAGTTAGTGTACATGGCAGCTTCAATATTGGTCATTTCATCAAGATTGTTCGCTACACTGGTTATATAATATTCGTCTTTGTCTTCCTCATAACTATCCTGAGCGCCCAGCGAATGCTTGATAAGGTTTTCGGCTTCCTTCACCGACTCTATCAGCGAAATATCGGCTGCCGACATGCCTGTGCTTTCGGTAATATCGCTCTTTACCGGCGTGGCGCGCTCTAGTAGCTCGTCAATAGTATGTATTACGTCATTTATGCCGGTAACGCCTTCGTTTTTTGCATAGGACAGTAGCTGTTTTGCAGCACCATCACCGTCGGCTATTTTCCATTCGTAAACAGCAGCTATCAGGCAAATAATATCGGGCTTGTAACTATTGAGGCGGGTAAAATAATTGTCAACATGATAGGCAAGAATGGTTTCGCGGTCTACTACTTCATTGCCCGAATAGATTGACGGATGTTTTTCGGCAACCAGCAGGCGAATAAGTTGCAATGTTTCCAAAATACTTTTCACCTTGGTAAGGCGATGCTGCACATTTTTGCAGTACTTATAGATGGGTGAGTCAAGCTTTTGGCTCGAATAAAAATTGAAAATATCCACAATTAGTTTGGACACGAACTTATGTTCCATAAGATCATTTTTCAATATTGCGCCTTGCTCATCCATTAGGGAAAGGTAAGAAGAAAATCACTGTTGTCCGGCAAAAAAAGTAATCGCAGCGTAAAATGTAATGTTACCAGGCATTCCAAATCGGTTTATAATTTTTTATATTGCTTTTGTCCGGTTTCTCTGCTGGCTGCTGTCATCTCCTCATAGCTACTTTAAGCCAACGGTAAAATCCCGAAGGCATGACATTATTATAGAAAATCGATGTGTGTAATATGGTTAAACCCCGAAGTAGCGATTTTTTATACTGCTGTTTTGCCTTGTATTAGCTGCTGTCATCCCCTCATAGCTACTTTAAGCCAACGGTAAAATCCCGAAGGCATGACATTATTATAGAAAATCAATGTGTGTAATATGGTTAAACCCCGAAGTAGCGATTTTTTATACTGCTGTTTTGCCTTGTATTAGCTGCTGTTATCTCCTCATAGCTACTTAAGCTAACGGTAAAATCCCGAAGGGATGACATTATTATAGAAAATCAATGTGTGTGATATGGTTAAACCCCGAAGTAGCGATTTTTTATACTGCTGTTTTGCCTTGTATTAGCTGCTGTCATCTCCTCATAGGGAATTCGAATAAATAAAGTACACCAAAATAATTTGTAGTATTGTAGAACTAATGGGTTTTACGATGAGAGATTTCTATTCGGAAGAAGT
>JBBRPD010000126.1:0-4800 GCA_038228575.1 Chitinophagales bacterium
GTTTATGATCGATACAAAGCGATCATTACGGCGGCTATCGCCAAAGTCAATACCGGGAAAATCCTCTACCGTTAATTTATGCATCTTTGATATTTATAACAAATATAAATCCACGTCTGAAAATTTGGGTAAGGGGTAGCTCATAGAGAGGACGTTCTATGTCTGCGGCGTGCCACAGGGGTATTGTGAGAGCCATTCAATTTTGCGGTACTTTTGGAACTAAATGCTTTTATGCCCCGATACCTTCTCTTCCTGCTACTTTTTGTAGCCACTCCGCTTGGTGCACAGCACTATAAATATCTTGTAATGAAGGGTGGTGGCATACGTGGTATAGCTTACTGCGGCGCGTTGCAGGTATTGGAACAACATAATGTAACACCCAGCATAGAAAAGGTTGCAGGCACTTCTGTTGGTGCTATTGTTGGTGCGCTCTTCAGTGTGGGTTATACGGCTCATGAAATTGAGGCCATTATGTACGACCTGGACATAAAAACCTTCAATGACGGGCAATGGTTCTTTATCGGCGGCCAGAAACGGATGCGTAAAAGATATGGCTGGTATAAAGGCCGCAGGTTAGAGGCATGGCTGGGCGACCGCATCAAAGAAAAGACAGGCAATAACCACATCACCTTCCGGCAGCTACACGAGCTTTCGCTGAAAGACAAAAAGTACAAAGACCTGTATGTAACCGCAACCAATTTAACCCGGCAAAGGCTTGAAATTTTCAGTGCAGCAACCTACCCTGACCTGCCTATAACCATAGCTGTTAGGGCAAGCGCATCGATACCGCTATATTATGGCGCTGTGTTCATTGACAGTGCCGGCCACTATGCTTACAAACCCGACACCAGCCACAATTACAATGTTTTTGCCGATGGTGGTTTGCTGGCTAATTACCCGATTACCATTTTTAATGAAGCTGGTGATAGTGGCCGCATTAACGCCCATACCCTCGGGCTTAAACTCGACCGGCCTGAGCAGATACCTTACTATGCTGCCAACAAGGGCCTGGCACCGTATCATATTGCTTCGTTTAAGAATTATGTAGGTGCACTGTATAACGTAACCATTGAGCAATTAGGCAGGTCGCTACCCTACGCCATTGAATCGCCACACACCATTTACATCAGCAATGGCAATGTTAGCCCAAAAGTGCGCCATATAACCCTGCAACAGAAAAAGGCGTTGTATGCAAACGGAATGAATGGTGCAGCAGATTTCTTTAAGTGATTGCATGTTAGTGTAACTCCTTTCAACTGTCTGCTGGTTGTATCATATTGGGTAGCTCCTCTGGAGCATTGTCAAAATAACAATATCAACATCTACAAAGCGGTAGCTCCTCTGGAGCATTACCATAGAGCCATCGATTCAAGCAGGCTTTCTGACTGGGTTTGTAGTTTTTACCCTTCCTATAACTTGTATGCTATAACATACCCATTTCATCCTCATATTTTGCTGACCTAGCAGAATGACTGTAGATGTTAATCCCTTGTTAGCTGGCGTCACACGTTTTCAAAAAAAGAGAAAAGGCTTTGTTTCGCAATTTTTTGGGGGACTCTTTTGCTTTGTATTGTAGCCGGGCTTTGCATAGGCACAAAAATGCATCACTTTGCAGCTACAAAAAAAAGAAAGTAAAATGATGTGTAGCTAAGTGAAAACCATTTGCAGTTAAGTGCAAATGGTTTTTATTTTTTGTTGTGGTAAGGATATGATTGTGTGGTGGTTATGAAAAAATAGCGCCGCATAAGTATCATGACCGCTATCCTCCATTCTCTACCCCGTCCATGGTACACTTTATTTCGTCAACGTTCCTTACAATTTAATTACCTTATTCATGGTAGCCCAGTTGCGCGTAGTAGCGGAAAGTCCCAGTTTTTTTTCGATGAATGTATTGGAGAGTTTGGTATTGCCATAGCTGTCTGTGAGCATGTAGCACTCGCGGCCCATGAGGTATATTTCCTCGTCTTCCAATAAAACCGCGGTTAGCAGGGGTAATTTTGACATATCGGCCTCGGCCGAGAGCATGGTTACATGCTGTTTACGGGTATCGCCAATGGGTACGGTGGTAAATGGGCTTCCCTTTATAATATCTTCTAGCTCAGTTAAGCTTCTTATAATGGTGGTTACGTCATAGCCTAATTCTGCAAGCAAATGTTTTTCTATTGTGCTGCGTAGTTTGTCGGTATCCGTTGTTTTGGCATCGAATATTACATTGCCACTTTGTATGTAGGTGACAACATTGATAAAGCCCAGGGCAGTGAACATGTTTTTCAGGGCATCCATTTTAATGAGTTTTTGCCCGCTAACATTTATACCTCTGAGGAAGGCGACGTATCGTTTCATAAATTAAATTTATCTGGCACCCTGTGGGTGCGGGATCAAAACTACTAAAAATACGGTGACCGATGAGGTTGGGTTATTGGGAATCGTGCCATGGTTGTAGTTCAACCCTTTCAGGGTTGGATGGGTGACAACTGCTACCGCGGGCTACGCCCACGGCTATTATTGTTTAAGCCCTTCGGGCTATTGGGGGAATGGAAAAATCTTATTAAGCTAAGGTTGTGACTTATGTCACCCCTTCAGGGTTTTCTCCATTTTATAGCCTGCTTTCTACAATCATACCACCCATTCTGGGTTGTAATTCATTTTATTCAATAACAAAGATTGTGACTTATGTCACACCTTCAGGGTTTTTCCATTTTATAGCCTGCTTTCTATAATCATATCACCCTTTCAGGGTTGGACGGGTGGCGACTGTTACCGCGGGCTGCGCCCACGGCTATTATTATTTAAGCCCTTCGGGCTATTGGAGGATTGGAAAAATCTTATTAAGCTAAGGTTGTGACTTATCTCACCCCTTCAGGGTTTTTTCCATTTTATAGCCTGCTTTCTATAATCATATCACCCTTTCAGGGTTGGATGGGTGGCGACGGTTACCGTGGGCTGCGCCCACGGCTATTATTGTTTAAGCCCTTCGGGCTATTTGGGGAATGGAAAAACCTTATTAAGCTAAGGTTGTGACTTATGTCACCCCTTCAGGGTTTCTTCAATTTTATAGCCTGCTTCCTATAATCATACCACCCATTCTGGGTTGTAATTCATTTTATTCAATAACATTGGCATTAGGGGCAATGTTACAGCATACGCCGCATTAATGTGCAGGAAAGACGATTGGTGTACTTACACCATCTCCCCTATTAATGTGGCGGAGGTTGCGCTGCTGATCTTTACGTTAACGTAGTCACCCTTTTTAAGTGGTTGGTCGTTTTTAGGGAAGACCACTACTTTGTTTTGGGTGCTGCGGCCGCTCCAGTCATTTTCGCTGCGTTTGCTATTGCCTTCTATCATCACTTCAAATGTTTTGCCAAGGTCGGCCTGGTAGCTTACGCGCTGGTGGCTGTGCTGCAGGTCTATTATTTCGGTCAGCCTTCTTTTCTTAACGTCTTCGGCTACATCATCTTCATAACGCTTGGCGGCAAGGGTGCCTGGGCGCTCGCTGTAAGAATACATATATGCCATATCAAACCGGCACAGATCCATTAACGAAAGTGTATCCTGGTGCTCTTCTTCTGTTTCGGAACAAAAGCCCGTAATAATATCGGTGCTGATACCGCAATCGGGCATAATAGCCCTGATCCTTTTTACTTTATGCAGATACCATTCGCGGGTGTAGGTGCGGTTCATGTGCGCGAGTATGCGCGTGTTTCCGCTTTGTACCGGCAGGTGTATGTATTTACAGATGTTGTGGTATTTGGCCATGGTGTGCAGCACATCGTCAGTAATATCTTTAGGGTGCGATGTGCTGAAACGCACTCGCAACAATGGCGATATCTGCGCAACACGCTCCAGCAGGTGTTCAAACCGCACCTCTTCGCCTTCGGGCGATGTATAGTTGTAGCTATCCACATTCTGCCCCAGCAGGGTTACTTCCCGGTAGCCGGCATCAAATAAATTCTGACTTTCCGCAACTATACTTACTGCGTCGCGGCTGCGTTCGCGGCCACGGGTAAAGGGCACTACACAAAAGGTACACATGTTATTACACCCCCGCATTATACTCACATAACCGGCAATGCCATTACTATCTAAGCGCACCGGAGAAATATCGGCATAGGTCTCGTCGCGGCTCAGTAATACGTTCACACTCTTCTGGCCACCTTCCGTTTCCGTTATTAGAGTAGGCAGACTACGGTAGGCATCGGGACCAACAACAATATCCACCAGCTTTTCTTCGTCCAGTAATTTGGCTTTCAAACGTTCCGCCATACAACCCAGTACACCTATCAGCATCCCGGGTTTTTCAGTCTTTAGTTTCTTAAAAGTGTGCAGGCGCGCGCGTACAGTTTGCTCGGCCTTTTCGCGGATAGAGCAGGTATTGAGGAAAATGAGATCCGCTTCTTCAAGGTTGCGGGTTGCACCAAAACCTTCGGTATGTAATATGGATGCAACGATTTCACTGTCGCTGAAATTCATCGCACAGCCATAACTTTCTATATAAAACTTTTTGGAGTAAGCGTTTGGATCATCCCTGAATGGCAAATATGCCTCGCCCTGCCTCAACTCATCAACCACCTTGTGCAGCACTTCTGTCATGATATTATTTTTATTGCGGGTGCAAAGTTATGCGATAAAACGCTGAAAAAGTCAGTCAGCCACACTGTATCCATCCCGGCAAGTACATCTTGCAGACAGCTGGGGTGTTTTCTAATATTGCTGATTGACAAATCAGTATAGAGATGCTTCAATTGTCCCATAGTTGTCGTTACTGGCTTTGCCAGCCTGTTACTGACATGCGTAAGA
>JBBRPD010000127.1:0-4764 GCA_038228575.1 Chitinophagales bacterium
ATAGGGAGGTTAGGTGGTCATTTAGGTAGAAAATCAGATGGACCACCCGGACTTAAAGCAATATGGATTGGCTACCGGAGATTACACGATGCAACCGAAACCTATCTCATTATGAATACAAAATTTGGGTAAGGGGTAGCTACTGTAAGACCGCATATGCCTCTACTTTCGCATAAATACTACCCCAATGTCGATCCCGGTAAACTTCTACAATTTCCAGCTTTTTAAACCGATGCCCGACATCGTTGATGTTGTACGAATAGGCCTTTCTGAGAAAAAATATATCTCGGGTATATTGGTTGCTTCAACCGCCTTCATTGTGTTGCCGGTTGCAATATTAAAAGGAGATAGTCTTTCATGGGAAAACCTGCTGTGGGTTTGTGGTATCATTCTAGCGATGGAGAGCTTAGTTTACTTATTTCTTAAGTCATGGTTCAGGCATGTTGCTAACCGAAATTACATAGAGATAAGCCATAATGGGTTTGCTTATAGGGGAGGCTTGATAGCCTGGAACGAACTGGAAAGCTTTTGTATAAAGATAACGTCTTATGAAGACGGTGGTGATAAAGAATTGCTTCATTTGAATACTTTTGACAGGCGGCTATCTAAAATCATTGACTTCGGCGACCTTAATACTGATGCGGGACATTTACGCAGCTGCATCATACACTTAAATACCAATACAAATTTAATTGACAATGGCGTGCATCATGTAACAATATAAAAAATCGCTCAAAAAAATGCCCACATGACCGCCGAAGAAATACTACACAACACCCGCGCATTATATCCTGCCGAAATTGACAAAGCAATAGCGGCCAGCTTTGCTTTTATGCCCCAACAGCGTAAAAACGTGACCGAAAATCTTGACAATGAGCTAAAGACCGAGATTATAGCATCACTACTCCTTAATTTTTCAATCGATGATATCAATCTTATCAGACAGTTACTGAATGAGGAGGTAAATACCGGTAACAGTACCGGCAATTTCGACAATCTGAGGCTGCTGTGTTCGTATCTGTTTTCATTGGGCCGGCTAGAGGATGTTTTCCTGATTAACGATGCCAAATTCAATTCAAAATATACCGTTTCGGGACAATACCTCGATTGGCAGCTAATTACCGTAGGCCACCCCATAAACGAAGTTATTTGTTATGTAAAAACGCAGATCGCACAGAATGTAGCAATGGAATTGCAGCACAAGGCACTACCAAAACGACTAGCTGAATACGCAGAAAACTACACAGACGACGATATTACCCGTTATCGCAATTTTGACCTCCCCAACTATTACTACACCTGCAAAGACCGGCTTAACGATATTACCCGACCACAAATAGCCCACTCCCGCAAACATGGCTACCTGAAAGCCCGCGATATCATTAACCAAAGCCGGATGGACGCCACGAGTGGCAACAAGATCGAAATTATTACAGATGCAAACCTGTTACTTAGAACTGAAATAACGGAACTCCTACTCGCCGATTTTTCAATAAAGGACATTTCGCTGATAAGATTGCTTCTTGAGGAGGAACTGAAATGCGAAAAAGCAACCCAAACACACCACAACCTATACACGCTGTGTTTCTTTCTTTTTGAGTTACAGCAACCGCAAGACTTCTTTCTCTTGTATGAAGCCAAATTCGGCAGTCGTCTGGAAACCGGCGCATCGATAGAATGGGAGATGCTAACGCTAGGGCTTCCCGTAACGGAAATAGTAAATTACGTGCGCAACCAACTCAGCAGGGATAGCAGGCTTGTAAGGCGTTTCCCGGGTATTAATGATGAATTGAATTTCTTACAGAATAATTGCACGGACTTGCAGATTACCGCGTTTGCCGGTCGGCTTCGGCAGCAGATGCGAGGCGTAGATGTTGTTGAGGTAAGCCGCACCTATAACCCGCCACCTGTATTTTCATTCGTGCCCGGAAAAATTGAACCGGTGATCAACCATCCCCAGCAGGACGTAAACCAATGGCATGCAGATAGTGACAATAAAGACGAAAAAGAAACAACACGCCAAAACACTAAATTGTTTGCGGGGGCAGTGCTGGCCTTTATTTTAATACTGTATTTTATTGCAATTAATGGTACTGGGCAGGCAATTTGGACCGACACCACTAAAATTGGTATAATTGCTGTGGTGGTTATGGTAGCGTCTTTAATACTATCTCCTAAAATTCAACAAAAAACTAGCAAGGATAAACTACAAGAGCCCGTAAAGTTTACAAAGTCAAAGCGGCACTACCTGCAACAGGCGATCATCGGCACGTTCAACACGTATTTCGCCATAAACGCCATTGGAGCGAATGGCGGTTCTTCAAACAATTACAAGGTAACAATTTTTATTGCATGGTTGCTTTTTTCAGGATATTTAGCGGTGCAAGGCTGGCTTTACACTTTTACAAATGAAATGTTCGTTACAATTGACGATAAAGGCATTTTAATTGAGCGAAAATTCATACCATGGCAACGGATAGAGAGATTGACAACTCTAAAGAGTAGTGGCGGAATATTGTCACTCGCCATTAGATTTGCAACCTCAACTACAAACTCTGTTCACATCAGGATATCCGACCTTACACCGGGCCCCGAGATGTTCCTTAAATGCATCCGCGATTTTTCAGGCATGCCATATATCATTGATACGGATAGAACGAAATTCATGAAAGCTGATGCTATTAAATTAATAGTTCAGGTGCGCTTTAATGCTCAAAAAAACATACCAGATGATGTCATTTCCCTTTTTGCGTTCCGGCCATCTGAACCAGTTGACGACGCAACTTTTGATATTAATTCAGACTTCAGAACTGAAATAATAGAGCAACTCCTTTCCGATTTTTCGGCAGAGGACAATACCCTCATTAAGGCTCTTTTCCATGAAGAAATGAAGAGCCTCGCGGCCATACGGTACAATCATCATCTGCACCAACTCTGCTACTATTTCTTTATGATAGCCAGCCTTGAAAATGTGTTCTTAATTTACGATGCATTTGTAACCAGTGGTACACTAGAATGGGGCAATAAAGTACCTTGGCAGATGCTAAGCGTAAACCATACAATGGAAGAAGTTTGCCAATATGTGGCAATGGAATTTCTGGCCGAACCAATACGCAGAGAACAATATCCCGACATGCTGGACGTATTGCATTTTTACGCCCAGGAACAATTCAAGGTAGAACTGGAATGCTACATAGATTTTGTAAAAGATCAGTATGCTTAATTCCACTACTCTAATTTGATTACCTGCCCAACTTATTCTAATATTACAAGCATGAGTCGCCGCATCATTAACGCTTTCATCATAGTTTTTACTGTCGTTATTGCGGCGGTGTTCCTTTATAATTATGGCAACGCAAAAAATACATTTTACGGAGACGCATTTGGTTACTACATCTATTTGCCGTCAACCGTTATTCACCATAATATAAAAACCCCATTCAACACCCCTGACAAAAATATTAGCGATGGCATCAAGTGGTGCTTTGGAGTAATTAAGGGCGCACAAAATGAAAAAGGCTTTTACCTGAATCAGTACACCTATGGTATAGCGCTAATGGAATCGCCATTCTTTTTTTTAGCGCATGGCTATGAAAAAATAAAGGGTATGGATGCCAATGGTTTTTCCGAAACCTACAATATCCTTATTAAAACCGGCACACTGGTTTACGCACTACTGGGGCTCATCATTACCTACAAAATACTCCGGCGCTATTTCAACGCTACGCTATCATTGTTGGGTATAGACGGCATCTTCCTGTGCACCAATCTTTTCTGGTTTGCCATCTTCCAGTCGGGCATGGCGCACGTGCCGCTGTTCTTTCTTTATGCATTGCTAATATGGCTTACCATCAAATTACACGCTGCACCCAAAACCATATTATTTATGGGTTTGGGGTTGGTAGCAGGTGTTATAACACTTATACGCCCCACCGATATAATTTGCCTGCTCATACCCCTGCTCTATGAAGTAAACAACAAAGCCGCTATTACCAGTAAAATAGCATTTTTAAAACAACACAAAATAGCTATCGGGTATATGATCATCGCGTTCATTATACCTATCATACCGCAATTGCTGTACTGGAAAGCCATAACAGGCGGCTTGGTTGCCTATAGCTATGGCGATCAATCCTTCAATTTCCGCGACCCGAAAATAATAGAAGGTTTGTTCTATTTTTCTAACGGCTGGTTCCCCTACTCGCCTATCATGATATTTTCTATCGTTGGGTTGGCCTTCTATAAACAACTCTTGAAATGGGAATGGTGCATCATTATCTTATTTTCACTTTACGTATACATTATCTATTCGTGGTATTGCTACTACTATATTAACGGACTTGGTTCAAGGCCTATGATACATTTGTATCCATTACTGGCCATACCACTCACCGCATTTTTCAAATACATATCGGAACGCACATGGATAGTGAAGACCAGCTTCATTACGCTGTGTCTGTTTTTTATTGCGATGAACCTGTGCTATAGCATACAACAGGTTTCAGGTGTAATTGACAGCCCCGATTCCAATATGGCGTTTAACTTTCAGATGTTGTTCAGAACCAAACTTACCTACGATGACCTGGTTGTGAAAAACATTGGTGAATGGCAACCGGATACTAATAATACCATTTATACATCAAAATACGGCGCTAAAATCATGTCATTGCGCTGGTAAGTGCAAAAGGTTTGTAGTTGCTAACCAATTAAATAAACCGTGTGCCGGTAGGTACACAACAATCGCAACCCTGCCGGTTTATTATG
>JBBRPD010000128.1:0-2859 GCA_038228575.1 Chitinophagales bacterium
CTGTCTTTTTCTGATAAACTCTTGTAGTACGTTGTCATCAGCGCCTCTACTTCTTCCGAATAGAAATCTCTCATCGTAAAACCCATTAGTTCTACAATACTACAAATTATTTTGGTGTACTTTATTTATTCGAATTCCCTATGATGCTTGTTCATATCAAAACAAAGACAGGACAACAGGTAAAAGAAATAGGCATAAGTACCTTTAGGGCAAAATGCATTAGTCCGCCTATCTCCAAATTATTAGGTAAATCCAGCGGTTACATTAGCACACGAACAATACATGCTGCCGCGGGCCCCACTGCTCAGTATGATGGTTTTGAATTTGATAGTCGTGTCATCATCAAAAAAATGACAGTAATTGTGATCAGAAATAATAGAGAGGTGTATAACAACATCGTGCGCAATGAAAGTGGCGTAAGGTTCTCGGACGATGATGCCACGCGAAAAATGATCATGTCGCTACAACCAGGAGATAGTTTGAAACTGGAAGATATGACCTACTCTTGCCCACCACATCTTAACCCAGCACATACTGACTGTGGTAATAATCTAGCGCCTATAATGGTAACAATTACAGACTAATCTCTTCCTTATTCCACATACTTTACAATATCCCTTTCTGCATCCTCAACATTGGCATATCTGCCAATAATTTTGCCATTGGGGTCTAATAAAAATGCCTGCGGAATACGCTCTACACCGTAGAGTTTACATACAGGTGAATTCCAGCCCTTGAAATCGCTGAAGTGATATTCCCACACCAGGCCATCCTTTTTTATTGCAGCCTCCCAGCGTTCGGTATCCAGATCGAAGGAGTAACTAACTACGGTAAAAGCTTTAGTTGCACCCTTCAGTTTCTTCCCGGAATAATCGGTATTCATCTGAACGAGCCGGGGGCTTGATGCCCTGCACGGTATGCACCATGACGACCAGAAATCGAGCAACACATACCTGCCTTTATTGATCTCGGAAAGTTTCAGCACCTTACCTGCCGGGTTAGGCAACTTTAATTCAGGTGCCCTCTGCCCTATCGCAAGCGGCCTCACGGCAGGCTGCGCCTGGGCATATACCTGCGAGCCAAACAATAATAAAAGTGCAATAACTATCTGTTTCATACCGTAAGAATTACCAGTGTAAATATAAGCAATGCTGTTTTGTGAAACATCAGGCTTATACCTGCTATATTTGATAAAATTTCACCGATGAAGTACCCGCTGCTCCTACTCTTATTCACTATTGCACGGTTAAATGCATCAGCACAACTTATTGCTGCCCGAATTGACAAATATGACATTGTTTATGTTGGCATAGATAACCCCATTACTATAGTAGTTGAAGGCTATGCTTGCGATGCGTTGATTGTTACCACAAAAAACGGAACGATCACCGGCAGCACTGGACATTACATTTTAAACCCGGAACGCCCTGAAAGTCTTGCGCTGGCTATAAGTGCGAAAACCGATACCGGGATAAAGCAATTAGGCATCAGTGTATTCCATGCACGGTGCGTGCCGGCACCCGATGCCCATCTTGGCTATAAAAACGGTGGGACAATAAGTGCCGGGGCTATGCGCAAAATTGGCGGACCAACCGCATATACTGGCGATTGCGCAAATATGCCCAACAATGTGATTACCAGTTTTACCATAACGGTAAAAAGAGGCAATGAGGTGCTGATCAATAGAAAACTCAGCAATGGTAGCGGGGTCAGGTTCAGCGATGATAAGGATGTTGCCAACATGCTGCAATCACTCCAAAAAGGAGACAAAATACTGCTTGAAAATATCACATATAAAAACCTTTCAAAATATTGTAATAACGAGCTGGCGCCGCTTGACTTTACCATTACTGAATAGGCAAATAATACTTACTCCTTGCCTGCTATAACCACAACAATTTCTCCCTTGGGTGGGTGGGCTTCGTAATATGCGGCAAGTTCGGCAAGCGTGGCTTTATTGGTCTCTTCAAACATCTTGGTCAGCTCGCGGCAAACGGCGGCCTGGCGCTCCGGGCCAAAGTAGGTAGCAAACTCCTCCAGCGATTTTGCCAGCCTGTGCGGCGATTCGTAAAGGATAATGGTGCGCTCTTCTTCTGCCAGCTTCTTGAGCATTGTTTGTCGGCCCTTTTTAGGCGGCAGGAAGCCCTCGAATACAAATCTATTGGATGGAATGCCCGATTGCACCAATGCGGGTACAAACGCAGTAGCACCGGGCAGGCACTCTACTTTAATATTGTTCTTGATACATTCCCGCACCAGCAAAAAACCGGGGTCTGATATGCCGGGGGTGCCCGCATCGGTGATGAGTGCAAACGTTTTGCCGGCGTTCATCTGGTCAATGAGGTGCGGCACTACCTTATGTTCGTTATGCTGGTGGTAAGGTGTAAGCGGCTTTTGTATATTGTAGTGCTTCACTAATACCGAACTAGTACGGGTATCTTCGCACAAAATGCACTCCACATGCTTCAATAGCTCTACCGCACGATAGGTGATATCGCCGAGATTGCCAATTGGTGAAGGAATAAGATAGAGTGGCATAATTAAAAGTTCAAAAGTCAAATTGCAAATCACAAACTCCAAAAGTCAAAGTCAAAAATTCAAATCGAAAATTCAAATCACTGTTGTCCGGCAAAAAAAGTAATTATCGACTAAAATGTAGCGCCAGCAAGCATTACAGCGGATTTTTATTATATTCTATCCAGCTTTTGTCCGGCCTCCTTACTGGTTGTTGTCATCGCGTCTCCATGTTCTTTTTTTGTGCTGCCGCAAAAAAAGAACCAAAAAAAGCGGCACTTTATTTCGGTAATGTTTGTCTTTTAATGGACTCAATGAGGGCTTACGCCGTTGGGCAATCGCTCC
>JBBRPD010000129.1:0-2633 GCA_038228575.1 Chitinophagales bacterium
GTCAAGAAAATCGGACAAAGTATCAAGCACGAAAATATTCAGTGCCGTATCATTCCCCGTATTTTCAAAATGCGTGGTATAAGTAAGTTTGCTGCCCGCAGAGATATGGCCGCCAGGTGTTACTTCAATAAAATTAGGATCAGCAGAGGCTCTTATAGTATCTACCCTCACCTCTTCGTTGTTTGAGGTATCTGCATCGCCAGCAAGTGGTGATAACCTTATTTTTGTCTGTACAGTATCACCAGCCGGCAAAGACCCACCATGTTCAACCATATAATAAAAATAGACAGGGTTGTTATAATATACACCCGTAAAATTCCATACCATAGTATTACCCAAAATGGTTGGAGTGTCGGTTGTTGAAGTAACATGGGAATATTTCGGGCTGAAGGTAAGGGTAGCGGTGCCATTAACAGGAGTACAGTAATTATTTTGCACCACTATTATCCCGGTCTGTGAACTCGCTCGTGCCGAAGTCAATGAATTACCTTCAATGTCAAAGCTCGTTGAACTACATGCAAAACCCATGTTAAATACACCGGAGTTAAACAAGCCAGATCTTAACGTATCGGTTATTATACCAGATGAAGGGCAGGAAAAACTATAACCACCCGGCGGAGCGATAACCCTGAACTGATAATAGTCACCTGCATTCCCGTAGGCGGTATAATAAAAACCACTCATTGCAGATATGGTATCCACTACAACACCATTGGAATCAACCTCTGTTAAAAAAGATCTGCTCATTGGTGTTTCCCCGCTATCTACAACGCAATTCCCATTAAGTTCCCTGTAAAAATGTACAGGAATTGATGAACAGAAAACGTAATTGTAAGTAGATGTGATAGAATCAACGACCGTTGAACCATGATACATAACACTTTTTATAGTATAAGAACCGGAAGCCGGATAAATATGTGGCAAGTTGGCGAAGCCAAGTGTGAAACCATAACCGGCAAAAAGAGCAACAGTTGTATCTGTACCATCACCGAAGTAAAGTTTGATTGTAGTACCCGCAGCGTAGTGATTTGTATACATATATATTTGTGGCCCGCTGCACATTTCATTAAAGTAAATGCTAAAGCTATCAGAGCCCCATGCAAGCCCACCCAAAATAGGGTTGTAAGAAAATTTCCTTACTCTACCGCTATCAGTGGTATAATATACGTTACCTGACACCGGGCTAACCAATATTTGGCGTGATTTTATATTTGCACTTGTGGCAGGAGTGCTGTCCGCATATGACGAGCCGCCACCTGCAACCACCACCATGCTACCATTAAATACATCCGTTCTCCTTACTTGCCCACTAGCCCAGTCACCACTGAATATATTTCCGGCTGGGTCCACACCAAAACCACCGAAGCCACTAGACGACGACACCGTATGAATGAGCCCGGTTCCAGCTTCAATCTTTCGTAAATAAACATTGGCGCTATCAATAAAATAAACGTTTCCAGCTCCGTCGACCACCATGTTTCTTGCACCTCCAGTTAAAGAAGCTGCGGTAGCGGGTATCCAGTTGGCTGTTGAGGAGCCACCACCTGCAATTGTTGAGATAAGTCCCGTTGAAGTATTCACCTTCCTGATACAATTGATGCCAGAACAATAAATGTTGCCTGAAAGATCGACAGCTACACATCTTTGCGTCCCTATTTTTGCCGCTGTTGCAGGTACTCCATTTGCTGTTGAGCTACCCCCACCCGCAACGGTAGTAATAATACCTGTGGCATTATTTACAAAACGGATGCGGTTACTATCTGCAATAAATACATTGCCGTAAATATCTGAACAAATACCAGATACACTGGCAATCTTAGCGTTTGTGGCAGGCCCGGCATCACCTGAATATCCCATAGTGCCATTACCGGCAATCGTCTGTATAAGGCCAGAAACCGCATCCACTCTCCGGATTATATATTTTGCCTCATCAGCAAAATAAATGTTACCGTGCCCATCTTCGCCAAGTCCCGTTGTCCTGATCAATTTAGCAGAGGTAGCGGGTATTCCGTCAGCAGTTGACGAACCACCGCCTGCATGTGTATAAACGTTGCCTGATTGTGCATGGGATATAAACGGCAACAAAAATGCAATAAGGTAAAGTATACGTTTCATAGCGTAGTCATATTTTTTAAAGGTGTCAATTTCCTCGTAAATATATGCATATGAATTATTAAAAACTAATTTTTTCATACTACTTTAATCGCATGGTTTATTATCCCATTCAGCAATTAGGAACGATAACAAAATAAAGCCCACCATCTGCCTTGTTCTTTTACATCTCAGCTTCGTTGAAAAAGCAGCTTGCTATTCGCTCCCGAGAGCATTCGGGATTCGCCTCGCATAAAAGAAAAACAAGTCGTCACTTGGTAGACTTTATTTCGTCAACGTTCCTTATCGGGCGTTTCTTTATACATTAAAGTTTCACGAAATTTTTCACAGTTGTGCCGTTTTCTCCCCTAAGCATAATGTAATATATGCCTGCGGGTAGTTGCTTTATGTCAACGTGGGTTTTAACCTGGTCTATATTGCGGGTTACTGCGGTAACACCAATGCTGTTTGTTATAGTGAATGCAGTATACGTTCCTTCCTGTATCTGGATGGTCAGCTCGTCGTTGGCCGGGTTAGGATAA